>NZ_SRUX01000128.1:0-361 GCF_004791545.1 Mesorhizobium sp. M4B.F.Ca.ET.214.01.1.1 | reverse complement strand
GATGGCGCCGCCGGAAATCGTATCGAGAAGGCAAAGCAGGTCCGGCGTCATGGCGACTGGCTGGCCATCGCGGAAGGCAACGGCCCACTCATTCTGGAATGCGAGCTCCATGCGCGAGCCACGGTCGGCATCGATGCCTTCAATGGTCGTGCTGCCGCGCAGGAAACCACCCGTGGTCTCGCGGGCCACATCCACCACCTTACCGCGGAACAGCTGCTTGCCGCCTTCGTGGTCGAGAACCGCCTGAACGGGATCGTCATGGCGCGCACGGGCCTCCATCACCGCGCGTCCGAGTTCGGTCGCCTTGGTGACGGTGTAATGAATGCCCCACTCCTTCACTCCCTTGCCGGTGCGCGGCGCC
>NZ_SRUX01000127.1:0-363 GCF_004791545.1 Mesorhizobium sp. M4B.F.Ca.ET.214.01.1.1 | reverse complement strand
GGCCAAAGAAAGTCGCGATCGACAGGTAAAGTGCCGAGAAGATAAACAAGTTCTTGACGGCTATGTACCACCGCGGGGTCGACCAAAGACGGATGAACTGCTCCAGACCCACAAAATCGTATATCGGCATCACCCTGGATGAACTAAGCGAAATACTTGCAGTCCACGCGATGAATCCGTACGTAATTACGAGTATAATCAATCCGCTCGGAGCCAGAACGATTTTTGGCAACTGGTCGGCGAAGTATCGCTTGATATCCGTCCTTCGAACCATGTCATTCCTCGAATTGCCCGGCCAATTCAGGTTCAAGCAGAACGCCAGCCGGAAGGCCATCGGCGGCCTTCCGGTCGTTGTCAATCACG
>NZ_SRUX01000126.1:0-363 GCF_004791545.1 Mesorhizobium sp. M4B.F.Ca.ET.214.01.1.1 | reverse complement strand
ATGGCCGCCCTGTATCCGGCCGCCCGTTCCTCGAGCTCCCGCAGGGGCTGGCAGAGGTCCTTCAGGAGATCGAGCCCATGACCGCCATATGGGCGAAAATACCGCCCGGCAACCGCATCCAGCGAGCCTGCCGGCACCCCGACCGGCACGCAGCCGGCATAGGCGCATTCGACATATTTCATCAGCTCGACATTGTAGCGCGTCCCGCAAAGGAAGAAGTGGCTGAATTGCGCCGCAAGACCGATGTAGCGCGCATGCGTGAAGTCATGACGGGGTGGCTTGCCATGTTCGGGATATCCCGGGTGCTTCAGGTCGAAGATGAACAGTCGCAGCCAAGGAAAGCGCGCACGCCGGCGACGCAAG
>NZ_SRUX01000125.1:0-364 GCF_004791545.1 Mesorhizobium sp. M4B.F.Ca.ET.214.01.1.1 | reverse complement strand
GCCGGAGAGGGATCTTCAACAGCTCGCCGTTTCATGCACAGTCTGGCGGGCCGTCAGCCGGAAGGGCATGTCGCCGAGCTCGCGCTCCGACATGGTGTCGAGCACGGGATGCGACAGCGGATCGATGACCCAACGGGCGATTTCTCCCTCATCGCTCGGCCTGGCCTGGGTGCTGGAGAACCCTTTCAACAAAGATAAAATCTTCATGGGACAAGCTCCTGCTTCAAGGCTATTCCTGTTAAATTCTGCCTCTTACCGTCGGGTTTCAATTGAGATTTTGGCCCGCGCACTTTAGAAAAACTGAATGGCTATGCTGAACCGCGTCCATCTCAACGGCCTGCGCGCCGTCGAAACCGTCGCCCGG
>NZ_SRUX01000124.1:0-365 GCF_004791545.1 Mesorhizobium sp. M4B.F.Ca.ET.214.01.1.1 | reverse complement strand
ATTCTTCTTTGGAAATAATAAGAGGTGGTGCAAATCTAATTACTGTATCATGTGTTTCTTTACATAATAAACCTTCTTCTTTTAATTTTTCACAGTAAGGTCTGGCATTTTCATTTAATTCTATACCAATAAATAATCCACGACCACGTACTTCTTTAATTGCTGGGTGATTGATTTTTTCAAGCTCTGATTTAAAGTACTCACCTAATTCTAAAGAACGTCCTGCTAAATCTTCATCAACTAATACATCTAAGACTGCAATTGATACAGCACACGCTAATGGATTACCACCAAACGTTGATCAGTGAAAACCAGGCGTAAATACACCAAATACTTCTTCATCAGCTAATACAACTGATATTAAG
>NZ_SRUX01000123.1:0-365 GCF_004791545.1 Mesorhizobium sp. M4B.F.Ca.ET.214.01.1.1 | reverse complement strand
GAATCGCAGAACCGGAAGACGGGCGAAGACTGAATGCCGACATTGTTTCGCTTTGTCGTGACGCTGGCGGTTCTTGCAGGCGTCATCTATGGCGCGATGTTCGCGCTGGCGATGTTCGTGGAGCCGAAGAAGGCGGAAATGAGCGTGCGCATTCCCGCCGAAAAGCTCAATCCGAAGAAGAACTGACCCCGGCCAGATGAACAGCGCGGCCCGCATCGAAGCCTTTTTGGAGATGATGAGCGCCGAGCGGGGCGCGGCTGAAAACACGCTGTCCTCCTACCGCCGCGACCTCGAAGACGCCTCCGAAGCCATTGGCGGCGGCCTGGCGGGAGCGGGAGCGGCCGATATCCGCGCCTATCTCGACG
>NZ_SRUX01000122.1:0-366 GCF_004791545.1 Mesorhizobium sp. M4B.F.Ca.ET.214.01.1.1 | reverse complement strand
CTCGGCGCCAAGGGCGAAGCCAACATGGTCGATGTCGGCGACAAGGCCGAGACGACCCGCACGGCGATCGCCGAAGGTTTCGTCACCATGCGGCCCGAAACGTTGGAGATGATTCTGGCCGGCGACGCCAAGAAGGGCGATGTGCTGGGCACCGCCCGCATCGCCGGGATCATGGCAGCGAAGAAGACGCATGAGCTGATCCCGCTTTGCCATCCGCTGCTTCTGACCAAAGTGGCCGTCGAGATCGAACCTGATCGTGCGTTGCCTGGCCTGAAGGTCACGGCGCTCGCCCGCGTCACCGGCAAGACGGGGGTAGAGATGGAGGCGCTGACCGCCGCCTCGGTCGCTTGCCTCACCATCTACGAC
>NZ_SRUX01000121.1:0-366 GCF_004791545.1 Mesorhizobium sp. M4B.F.Ca.ET.214.01.1.1 | reverse complement strand
TTCTTGCCGATGTCGTGGATGTCGCCCTTGACGGTGCCGATCACCATCTTGCCCTGCTTGGGCGCGCCGGTGGCGGCGAGCAGCGGGCGAAGGATGGCCATGCCGGCCTTCATGGCGTTGGCCGACAGCAGCACTTCCGGCACGAACAGGATGCCGTCGCGAAAATCCTCGCCGACGATGCGCATGCCTTCGACCAGCGCCTCGGTCAGCACCTTGTAGGGAACCCAGCCGCGCTCGAGAAGGATGTTGGTGCCTTCCTCGATCTCTTCCTTCAGCCCGTCATAAAGGTCGTCGTGCATCTGCTGCACGAGCTCGTCGTCGGAAAGCTCGGAAAGGATGATCTCGTCGTCGGACATTTTTTCTCGG
>NZ_SRUX01000120.1:0-368 GCF_004791545.1 Mesorhizobium sp. M4B.F.Ca.ET.214.01.1.1 | reverse complement strand
CGAAGAGCATGGCAGCGAGAACATCAGCAGCCGGCATGTCTGGGTGATCGATCCGATCGATGGCACCCGCGCCTTCATTTCCGGCATCCCGGTCTGGGGAACGCTGGTCGGGCTGACCGTCGATGGCGAGGCGGTCGCCGGCATGATGTCGCAGCCTTTCACCGGCGAGCTGTTTTATGCCAACGCGTCCGGGTCGCATTTTGAAGGACCCGGCGGTCCGCGCAGGCTCGCCACCCGCAAGACGACCGACCTCGCGCGGGCGACGCTCTTCACGACCACACCCGCCTTGTTCAAGGGTGATGCGCGCAAGCGCTACGACCAGTTCGAGACGAAGGTCCAGCTCGCCCGCTATGGCACCGACTGCTATG
>NZ_SRUX01000119.1:0-368 GCF_004791545.1 Mesorhizobium sp. M4B.F.Ca.ET.214.01.1.1 | reverse complement strand
AAAAGCTCGAATCGATGATCTTTGCTCCTGGCAACGCGGTGCAGATCATTGCGCTCAGTGAACACCAGGCAGCGCTTTACCGCGATTTCTGGCGGACGGAGGAATCGCGCATTCACGTCGTCGGACCGACGCTCGATCCGAAACGCTACAGGCCGGAGCTGCTGAGCGGCGACCGCATTGAAATTCGCGATCGTTTTGGGCTCCCCCGCGACGCGGTCATCGCCCTGAGCATCGCCAACAGATTGAAGGTGAAGGGCCTCGACCGGGCGGCAAAGGCGCTTCAGCCTTTGGCGAACATCCATTGGCTGGTCGCCGGCCTTCGAAAGAACAGCGAGGAGGAGGCCAGGCTTCGCGGCCTGATTGCCAAG
>NZ_SRUX01000011.1:0-275765 GCF_004791545.1 Mesorhizobium sp. M4B.F.Ca.ET.214.01.1.1 | reverse complement strand
GCTCCTATTTTAGGCCGGTGACCGAAGCGCCTATGAATGCAGGGGTGCAAGCGATGGCTACGCTGTTCGGGAACCGGAAGCGCTATCTCAAGGCTCTCCGGATCGTTGCCGCGACAGAGCGTTCAATAGGGCGCTCCGCCACACGGATGGCGTCGTGCTACAGCTTGCTCGAGTTGTCTGAATCCCTGTTGCAGAAACCAGTACGGACGATGTTTGAAACGTCCGCCGTCCCTAAAGGTGAAAGCGGCGCGCCGGCCCTGTTGCCGCCGAAGCCAGGCAAGCGCGGGCCCTATAACAAGCGCGAGAAATCTGATATCGCTTAGCGATGAGGGAAACCCTTCTGGCGATGCTGGAGCAGCATGTGCTTTTGGGCGAGCGACATATTGCACGCCAGCGGGAGATTGTTGCCGACTTCCACCATAAGGGCTTCAGGGCAGACTTGGCCGAGGACCTTTTGACCCTGTTCGAGCAGATGCAGCTTCTGCACATCGCTCACCGGGATCGGCTTTTGAATTCAACGCAAGGCTAGGCGAAGTCTTTGAGTCCCGTTAGCATGAAGGGAATGAAGCACAGCACGATCTATGCCGTCTATCACCCGCCAGCGAGCGGCCTGCCATACCTGGCCGTAGTCATCGCTCCCGATGGAACGGCTACCGCCCGTCTATTCGATACGGCGCAAGAGGCCACTGCGTTCAACAAGCAAATGGCAGCGGCAGGACATCCCGGCAAGGCCAGCCATTGAAGCACTACCCAGCCGCAGGGGAATGGCTACAGGCCCTGTAGCGTTACCTCTGGAGGTAAAAAGCCCCAGCGTTGATGCAGGCGATTCTGGGGCGAAAGCGGGTTTAGTCAAGAGAGTGCTAATATATGCGACCGGCATAGGAACAAACGATCCCCACCCTCGTTGAAAGGGCTGGCCGGATGCCCTTGTGTCCCAATCCCCTCTTCCGGCTAGCCTTGAAGCCAAGCCCGCTGCTGTCCCTCGGCAGCGGGTTTCGCTTTAGCGCAACAGCATGTAGGCGCCCATGCCGGCCACAGGCGGCCGTGCCGACCATATCGCGCTGCCGGCGGGTTTGTCAGAGCGCGCCTTCCATCAAGAAGGCACCCAGCGCGCTCATCAGAGCTTCGGCGCTGTCCCTCTCGAGGTGAAGCTCGATCTCTTCGTCGTCTTCCGTGATCAGCAGCAACTTGCCTACCAGCGGGCTGTGTGAGATGACCACTATATCGTCATCCTGATAATCGGCTTCCCTGGCCATAGATCGATCCTTCCTCTTTGGGTTTTATGGGCGGTGGCTAGACTTCCTTCGAGAGCGCCCGCCGAAACGCTATGCTGGCTTCTGGCGCAAAGTTAATGGTGTTTGCATCCCCGATGACCGACATTCTCACCCTTACCAAGAAACCAGATGGCAAAATCGGCCTGCATGTTGACTTCGCGGCCTTCGAAGCGCCAATGCAGCAATCACTTCGTCGAGCCGCGGTCTTTCTCGGTTATGCCTTTCACACGACTGACTCAGCGCCGCTCGCCTCTGTCACGCTGAAGTCGAACATCGTTTTTGATGTTGGCGTTCCGGACCCCGTCCCAGAAGCGGAGCGAAACAGCTATCAGCTTGAGTTTCGTCATTGGGCAATTGGCCAAGGCCTTATTGAAATCGACCAAGCCTATAACCGGTTTGTCGGCTCAGCGATCGACTTGGTGAATTCGCTACGGGAGTTCGTGGCGTCTGGCGCGATCACCACGAAAAAGCCAAATCTGGCAAACACCTGGACCCTTCACGAGCAATTCTATGATGCTGTTGGAAAAAAGGCTGCTCGTCATGATGAGGAATCACGTTGTTTACGCAGTCTAGGGAACGCACGAAATTGCTTAGCCCACGATAGCGGCCGAGTGACATCGAGAAGATTCACGGAAGATGCGTCTATGCCGGTAAGGTGGCGCGGCCGGGACATGTTTCAAGCTGCAAAATCGGGAGAGCAGCGGCTGATACCCAGAGATAGGGTATTTGTCGCTCAACCAAAGGATATTGGCTCGGAGTTGTCTGTCGTCGAAGTCAGGCGCCAACGCGTGTACCGCGAAGGTGAAGTTGTTCAGTTTGCTGCTTGGGAGCTTTCTGAAATCCTTTTCTTCTATCAGGATATTGCCATCAAGGTTTACGGACAGGCCTGGGATTACTTCAAAGAAGTAGAAGCAGCACAATAAGTCCGAGCGAGTTCATCCTTTCGAACGGGCTTAAATGTTTGCGACGCCAAGGCTTGACGAGTTCAGCGTCCCCAGCCGTTCATCCGCCACTATCTATGCCGCCACCCTTCCTCAACCTCACGCCGGCGCCGCCGCCGTTCTCGGGGATGAACTCGACGCCGGCCGCAGTTAGCGTCTCCTGCAGCCGCGCCAGTGTCGTGGAGTAGGGTGCTCTCTTCCCAGCTTCGAAGTCCGCGATCGTCGCGCGGCCCACTTCAGCCTTCTCGGCAAGATCCTGTTGCGACCATCCGATTAGACCCCGCGCGGCCCTCAACTGCCCTGCTGTAACCACTATTCGCTCCAACTTCATGCAAATTGTATTGACTTAAAGCCCAAGTCATTTATTTTGCATGATGTTACAGCAACCATGCTCTAGGAGCAATATCATGCCGAAACTCACGTTTCCGGCAGCCGGCGAAGCTATGCCCGCTGTTTGGGTAATCATAATCGGCCGCTTTTCCGGCCGCATCCTGCTTATCAAGCGGAGGTCATCATGAGCGACCTCGAATTTACCGTCGACTGCCACAGCCGGCGATCGATCTCCGACTCGATAGAGCGTCTAATCGACATGCTCGACGCCATGTCGCCCGACTGCGACCTCGAGGACAGCGCCGACCTTGAGCCTTCGCTCGGCTGGTCTGCCGACGGTGTGATGGGCTCATGCGTCGACCTAGAGGGACCGCAGGACGATCTAGAGCCCGACAATGACACCGAAGCGAACGGCGACGAGCGGGACGCCTCCGCAACGTCCTCTTGGGCCAAGGGCGGCCATTGGGACGAGAACGTCGAGGACGAAAACGAGCATGGCGGGGATATCCTCGACGAACCCCATGACGACGGCATCTTCAGCGGTTGCGACAATGAGCCGTGGCTCGGCTGGGGCAACGATACGGGGCAACCGGGCACCGACGTTGAGAGCTTGGAAGACGTCCAAGACAGCCCGGATTATGGCTGTGGCGGCTTCACAGGCGAAGGCAAGGACATGGCGCGGCAGATGCTCCGAACCGGCCGTGGCAGGCGTCCTGAGCCGTCTCTGACGATCGTCGGACCTGTCGTCACTGTCCCCGGCTGGACTGGCCCGCTATCGTAATATTATAACGCCTGCGAAACGATATGGCCCGGCTGCTCAGGTGGCCGGGCTGTGCCATTGTAAGGAATCAGAAGGAGGACGCAGACGATGGATAGAGAAGACGCTCAACACGCGAAAATGCTCGAAGACCGGATGCAGGCGATACGCGAGGATTTCATCCGGGCTGGAATGCCGAAGGCCGATATAGATTGGCTTGTCAGCAATATGTGGACGCAGGCCCACACGCCTACCATCCAGACCCTTGAACAGTACCGCCTTGTCGCCAAAACCTACACCGCGCTCGATGCCTCGATCCCCAAGGGCGACACACGTCGCCGGAAGCCGTCCGGCTGGCCGCGATCGGCGGAAGCATGATCGAGTTCGAGGGACGATACAAAGAGGAACACGGCAAACTGCCCTCATAGCGTTTCGCCTGTTTCCCCTGTTTCGGCTTCTATGGGGGAGGCACAGACAACGGCCCGGAGGCTTCGGCTTTTCGGGCCTTTTCATTGTCCCGGCTACCCGCACGGCTACCCACGTCGAGTTTTGTCAGGGTAGCCAGTGGGTTTATAGAAATGGAATTTTTACAACGATTTCAACGTGGTGCGGACGACGGGAATCGAACCCGTACGATCAGAGATCGAGGGATTTTAAGTCCCTTGCGTCTACCAGTTCCGCCACGTCCGCGCGCCGCGATTACAAGCACTTAAGGCGAGACCGGTCTAGTCCTGTGGGTGGATTTGGCACCGTTTGGCACCAAATATCCCTATTGCTGTTCCGCGCCCGCTCTCATCGCAGCTTCGATCGCCGCCGCCGCGCCTTCGTCCGGCTTCCTGAAGAGGTGGCGTAGACCGAAAGCGTGACCGCGGGTGATGCATGCTCTGGCCGGCGGCTAGTTGCAACAACGTCGATGCCACCCGCGATTAGGGCGGAAGCATGGGTGTAACCCCACCCTAATGGCTGGACTGCCAGCGCATGGTCTCGATGTCGTCACGGGAAATCCCGATGTCGCTGAGAATGTCGTCCGGCGACTCGCTCAGTTCGTCCGTTGCCTTCAACTGCGCCTTCTGATCGGCTCGGCGACCGAGCCAATCGACAAGGGGACCAACTACGACAAGAGGAAGGGTTACAAGCATAGGAAGGTTGACAAGCATCGGAGTGCTCCCTTCACCGCTGCAGAAAAACTACGCCGTGCAAGCTAGGCCAATGCGTGAATGCGTCTGTGACAAAATTCACAGAGCGCCGGCCATGTTGGCCGGGCTTTTTCCATGGCGCTCTTCTGAAGTACGCTTTCCTTAGTCACCGGAACTTGGCGCTGGCAGGCGCCTCAGGCCGGTATCGGATATAGTTTCAGGTGCTGGATCAGGATGATCGTCTTGGCATCGACGATGCTACCGTCGGCGATACCGGCGAGCGCCTCGTCGAGCGTCATCTCCAGGACCTCGATGTCCTCGCCCTCTTCCGGCGCGCCGCCGCCGGCCGAGATACGGTCGGCCGGCGAGTAGCGCGCGACGAAGAACCAGAGCCGCTCGGTCACGCTGCCTGGGCTCATGTAGGGCGCGAACAGCCTCTGGACGTCCTTCAGCCGGTAGCCGAGTTCTTCCTCCGCCTCCTTGCGGATGCAGGTTTCCGGGTCGTTTTCGTCGAGCAGGCCCGCGCAGGCCTCGATCAGCGGCTCTTGGTGGCCGGTGGCATAGGCCGGATAGCGGAACTGCCGCACGAGCAGAACGGTCGAGCGCGATGGATCGAAAGGCAGGATCACCGCGCCGTCGCCGCGATCGTAGGTCTGGCGGATCTGCGTCTCCCACTGCCCGTCGCGGCGGCGATAGTCGAAGACCGTCTTCTTCAGGACCGCCCAATCGTCGGAAAGCACCTCTTCCGAGCGGATGCGAATGCGATCTTCCATTATGAACTCCTTGTGCCGGCGCCATGGCGTAGCCGCGAACCGGCGTTCATGCAATCCGGGCGACGATTGGGCCAGACCAAGGTTTCACCGCCTCGTGTCTGGTGCGTGCCGGTGCCCTCGCCTAAATAAGCATCCCCTGCCGGAGTTCTTTTCATGACCTCATCGCTTTTCCAGCCGATCACGCTTGGCGGCCTCACCTTGCCCAACCGCATCGCCGTGGCGCCGATGTGCCAGTATTCGGCTGAGGACGGATCCGCCAGCGACTGGCATCTCTATCATTGGATGAACCTTGCCATGTCCGGCGCCGGCATGGTCACCGTCGAGATGACCGACGTCGAGCGGCGCGGACGCATCTCGCATGGCTGCCTCGGTCTCTTTTCCGACGACAACGAAGCCGCTGCCCGGCGCACGCTGGACGCGGCAAGGCGCGTCGCCGCGCCTGGCACGAAATTCGGCACCCAGCTTGCCCATGCCGGCCGCAAGGCTTCGTGCCAGCGGCCGTGGGAGGGCGGCGGGCCGCTCAAGCCCGACCAGGATCCCTGGCCGATCGTGTCAGCCTCGGCCATCGCCTACGACACAGGCTGGCAGGTGCCGCACGCCCTGGAGGAAGACGAGATCCTGCGCATCATCGAGCGTTTCGCCGATGCGGCGAGGCGCGCCGAACGCGCCGGTTTCGACTTCATCGAACTGCACGCGGCGCACGGCTACCTGATCTTCCAGTTCCTGTCGCCGCTGTCCAACCGGCGCACCGATCGCTGGGGCGGTTCGCTTGAGAACCGCATGCGTTTCGTCATCGAGATCGCCAGGGCGGTGCGGAAAGCCGTCCCCAAGCTGATGCTCGGCGCGCGCCTGTCGGTCAAGGAATGGGTCGATGGCGGCTTCGATGTCGAGGACGCCATCGAGGTGACCAAGGCGCTGAAGGCCGAGGGCATCGCCTATCTCTGCTGCTCGAGCGGCGGCAATTCCCCCTTGCAGCAGCTGCCGTCTGGGCCTGGCTACCAGGTGCATCTGGCGGAAGCGGTGCGAAAAGGCGCCGGCATCCCGACGCGAGCCGTTGGGCTGATCGACGACCCGAAGCAGGCCGAGGCGATCGTTGCCGACGGCCAGGCCGATATGGTGGCGCTGGCGCGCGCCTTCCTCGCCGATCCGCGCTGGGGATGGCGCGCCGCGGCGACCTTCGGCCAGGAGATCCATCCCGCGCCGCAGCTTGCCCGCTCGGTGACGACGATGCGGCACTGGATGAAGGCGGCGAGCTGACCACCTCGCTGAGACGTTTGGGCGCAGCCCGGAAGACACGATTGCAACCAATTTGGCTGCTTTGCGTTTGCGGCCATGATGGACAGCAAACCCTTTGAAAAGCCGGTGGTGGTCGAACTCGGCCATGTCGGCAAATATCGCCAGATCCGCAGCACCAGGGAGGCAGCGGAGTGCCTGATGACGGTTTGGCCGCTCAATCGCGGCCCCCGCCATCGTGATGCAGTCGACACTTGCCTGAAAGTGCTGGAAGGATATCGTTCAACCGCGGATGCGCGCCGGGCCTTGATCGAAGCGGCCAAGGAATCGGAAGTGCTGGTGCCCGACGACCGCTTGCCCGACGATCGGCTGCATTGAGCAAAAAGGGGCCTTTTCAACCGGAGGACTTCATGGCGAAGCTGACTTACAAGATCGTCGAGCACGATGGCGGCTGGGCCTACAAGGTCGGCTCGACCTTCTCGGAGACGTTCCCCACCCACCAGGACGCGCTGCGCGCCGCCGAGATCGCTTCGGCCGAGCAGCAGATCGCCGGCACCACGGACGGCATCCAGTACGAGGACGCCGAAGGCAAGTGGCACGATGAACTGGCCGATGGCAGGGACCGGCCACAAACCGAAGTTTCCGATTAGCATCTATTCCTGGGGCGGCTCTTGCCGGAGCGGGCGCGGATGCCCGCGAGGGCATCCTAGCCAGCCACTTGGAAAGCGCGCGGTCTGCTACTTGCCGCAATAATGATCGTTGACATTCTGCCCGGCATTGGCATCGGGTCCCGGCTAGCCCGCTTCGGCGTTCAGTCGATGGCTGAGAGGCTCTTCGTGGCAAAGGCGCGCGCGGCAATGCGCTTGATGAAGGCGGTGACGCGCTCCGGATCGATGAATTGCGGCATGTGGCCCAAACCGTCGACGGCCTCGAAATCGAGCCCTTTGAGCCTGTCCCGCATCGGTTCGCCATGGATAGGCATGCCAATGACGCGGTCGGCGGTGCCGAACAGAATGCCGGCAGGCATGGCGATCTCGCCATAGCGCAGCTCGATGCGGCCGAGATCCTGTTCCACCGCAACGACGTCGGTCGAGGTCGCATGGAAATGGGCGGGCCGCAGCCCAAGCCAGCCGCCTCCTGCGGTCATATAGTCACCGGGAACGGCCTGCGGCGCGAAGATGAACCTCATTGTCGGCTCCGCGTATTTCAAACTCAAGGGTATCGCCACCGTATTCGCCATGATCCGGCGCAGCAGTCGCGAAGGAACGTAGAGCAGGTCGAATTTCTGGCGCGCCATGGTTTCCAGATGCGTCAGGGGTGCCAGCAAGGCGATGCCAGAAATTGTCCCGGGGTGCTCCACCGCCAGCGTCAGCGCGATCGCGCCGCCCAACGAATGACCAACGACCAGCGGCTTTTCCAGCCCGAGCCTGTCGATGAAGCGCCGCACGATTTCGGCCTGCTCGGGCAGTCGCCCCGTGGCGTCACTAGCCCGCACAGAATAGCCGGAGCCCGGACGGTCGAGCGCGATCAGGCGATAGCCCGGGCCGAAGCGGCCGAACAGCGTGTGGCGGAAATGGTGAAGTTGGGCGCCGAGCCCGTGCAGGAAGACGATCGGCCTGCCCTCGCCTTCCTCGACATAATGGATACGGTTGCCGTCGATCTCGACGAATTTTCCGCGCGCCGGTACCAGCCTCTCGGCCTTGGCGCTGATCCACCATGTCGCCAGCACAAGGCCGACGACTACGGCAACAGCGAGCAGGAGCAGGCCACCGAGCAGCCAGGACAAGATCGACAGCAGCATTTTTCCTCTCACTGGCAACGCAGGCAGCTTACCTGCCGCAGATGTCGCCGCAAGGCGCCGCCGTGGCATAGTGCTGGCGCATTGCCGCCGCTCCGTCGCCGCGCTATCTCAGGCGACCCTGTTTGCCGGAGCCTGTCATGCCTGAAATCGTCACCGCCGCCATGCTCGTCATCGGCGACGAGATCCTGTCGGGTCGGACCAAGGACAGGAACATCGGCCACCTCGCCGACATCATGACGGCCATCGGCATCGACCTCAAGGAAGTCCGCGTCGTTCCCGACGAGGAGGACGAGATCGTCGCCGCGGTCAATGCCGTGCGCGCCCGCTACACCTATGTCTTCACCACCGGCGGCATCGGCCCGACGCACGACGACATCACCGCAGATTCGATCGCCAAGGCATTCGGCGTGCCGTGCGAATATGACACCAAGGCCTATGCGATGCTGGAGGCGAGCTACGCCGCGCGCGGCATCGAATACACCGAGGCCAGGAAGCGCATGGCGCGCATGCCGCGCGGCGCCGACCACATCGACAATCCGGTGTCGATCGCGCCCGGCTTTCGCATCGGCAACGTCCATGTCATGGCCGGCGTGCCGGCGATCTTCCAGGCTATGCTCGACAATGTCGTGCCGACGCTGAAGGCGGGCACCAAAATGCTGTCGGCGACCGTCCATTGCCCGTTCGGCGAAGGCCTCATCGGCGGCCCGCTGGCCGACATCCAGAAGGCGCATCCCGACACCATCATCGGCTCCTATCCGAAATATGGCGACGGCAAGTTCTGGACCGAGCTCGTCGTGCGCGCCCGCGACGAGGAGGCGCTGGAGGCCGCGCGCAAGGATGTTGAAGCCATGGTTGCCGGCTTCGCCGCTGCTGCCGGCTGATCTGGCGATTTCGGTTCCCCGGTCGACCCGGAACCAAGCATGGCACTGTGACGTTTCCTTGGGCGCGCGCCGCATTGCGCCGACACGTTGAGGGACCCAGCATGCGCTTCAAGACCATCGTCGCCATTTTGCAGAACGAGCAGGACGCCGAGCGCGTGCTCGCTTGCGCCATCCCGCTTGCCGACCGCTTCCAGAGCCATCTCGTCGGCATCCATGCCGAAGCGCTGCCCGTTCCCTACACCTCGGCCACCGGCTTTCCGGACACCGAATTCCTGCAGGTGTCGGCCGAGATGAACCGCGAGCGCGCCGACAAGCTGGAGGCCCTGTTCCTGAGGCGTATCGAGGAGTCCGGCCTGTCCTTCGAGTGGCGCAGCCTCGAGAGCTTTTCCGGCGACAGCGCGCTGACCGGCATTTCCACCGTCCGCGCCGCCGACCTGATCATCGCCGCGCAGCGCGACACCGGCGGCGACCCGGGCGCCGACGTCGACACGCTCGTCTATGATGCCGGCCGGCCGGTGCTCGTGGTGCCGCATGAAGGGCCACTCCTTACAACTTTCAAGCGCGTGCTCCTGGCCTGGAACGGCAGCAAGGAAGCGGCACGCGCCGCCTTCGACGCCCTGCCCTTCATCAGCGAGGCCGAGAAGACGGACATATTGATCATCGATCCGCCTGAGTCGCTGGACGAGACCCCGGAAGCCGCCGGCGCCGAAATCGCCGCGGCGCTTTCCAGGCACGGTGCCACCGTCAGCGTGTCGGTGCAGAAGTCGAACGGCGCTTCCGTCGACGACCTCATCCAGACCCGCATCGCCGAGACCGGCGCCGATCTGCTCGTGCTCGGCGCCTACAGCCATTCCTGGCTGCGCCAGCTCTTGTTCGGCGGCGTGACGCGCACGGTGCTGCGCACCGCGCCGGTGGCAGCTTTCCTGTCGCGATAATCCCGACAAGCAAAGCGACGCGGGCTTAAGTCCACAGGCATGGCTTGTTGCGAGCTTGCCAAAGCCGGCATTTTCCCGCTAATTCCGCCTGCATTCCCTTGGATATCGTCACGCGCCTGGTCGCGTGCTGCGGAGTGCGTGAAAAATGTCCCTTCCCGAAAAAGCTTTCCCGGTCTCCTGGGACCAGTTCCACCGCGACGCCCGCGCGCTTGCCTGGCGGCTTGCCGGCGCCAGCAAGGGGCAGTGGAAGGCGATCGTCTGCATCACCCGCGGCGGCCTTGTGCCCGCCGCCATCATCTCGCGCGAGCTCGGCATCCGGGTGATCGAGACGGTCTGCGTCGCCTCCTATCACGACTACACCAGCCAGGGGCAGTTGCAGGTGCTGAAGGAGATCACGCCGGCGCTGCTCGCCGATGATGGTGCCGGCGTGCTGATCATCGACGACCTGACGGACACCGGCAAGACTGCGGGCATCGTGCGCGCCATGATGCCCAAGGCGCATTTCGCCACCGTCTACGCCAAGCCGAAGGGGCGGCCGCTGGTCGACACCTTCGTCACCGAGGTCAGCCAGGACACCTGGATCTATTTCCCCTGGGATATGGGCTTCACCTACCAGAAGCCGATCGCGGACGATCACGCCGGTTGATCGGTCATTTTTTCCACTGAAACGGTTCACGACGCATTTTTTTGCTGCGCATGAAATGCGCGCCGCAAGGCCATTTCACGCAATCGACTTTTCTTGGTGGAATTCAACAAGTTCCTGTGAAGTTTTTTACTTTTGTCGCGTATGATCAGAGGTAAGATTCGTGAGGCAACGAACGAGTTCGAGGGCTGGGGCTAGCTTCTCCGATGCTGACAAGGCCAACGACGCACAACCATCTGGCCGAAAGAGTCCGGCGACTCTTCGGCAGCGCGCCTTGCCGCCTGCAGGTTGCCGCCCTGCCCTGGCGCGAGGCCGAAAATGGTGTCGAGATCATGCTGATCACCAGCCGCGACACCGGCCGCTGGGTGCTGCCCAAGGGCTGGCCGGAGGCCAAGGAGCCGCTTAGCGAGGCGGCCGCGCGCGAGGCCGGCGAGGAAGCCGGATTGCGCGGCACCGTCTCCCATCTCGAAGCCGGCCGGTATTTCTACGCCAAGGTGCTGGCTTCCGGTGAGGAAGTGCCTTGCGAGGTGCTGGTCTACCCGTTGCGGGTCGACCACATCGCCGACCGCTGGAAGGAAAAGCGCGCGCGCACCCGCAAATGGGTGAGCTCCGCCGAAGCCGTGCGCATGGTCAACGAACCGGACCTCTGCCAGATCATCGCCTATTTCTGCGCCGACCCGCACAAATTCGCGTGAGTTGTCCACCAAAAGCCATTGCCGGCGGGCAAGGCTTTGGCGTGGGCATTGCCGTACGCAAGGATGGCCCCTAGATTCGATTCGGCTGCCTTGGCGTTTTGGTGATGACGAATACCGCACGACCCCTCGAGGACAATTCCGACGATCTTCGGCGTAAGCACCGACAGCGTGTGCTCAAGGGCGGCTCGATCATCACCGGCATCCAGAATTCCGAGATCAGCTGCACCTTGCGCAACCAGAATGACGGCGGCGCCGAGCTGAAGGTCGCGCCGGACGCCCACGTTCCCGATCGCTTCCTGCTCTACGTGCCGGTCGACGGCGTCGCCTATCGGTCTGAGGTCCGCTGGCGCCGCAACGACCGCGTCGGCGTCCAATTCTGCGGCACCGAGCCGAAGCCGAAGCTGCACTACGGCTGATCGCCGTCGCCCAGGCCAGGTCTCGCCGGACCGGGGTCGTTCCTCTCCGTATCGAAATAAAGGGCACCCCGGACCGGGAGGGTCCGGAATGCCCTTCGCCTCAGATCACCAGGCCCTTGGTCAGTTCGAGCGCCTGGCGCTCGAACAGGCGGCGGTAGATGCCGCCGTTCAACCGGATCAGCTGGTCGTGCGAGCCCTCCTCGATGATGCGGCCGCGATCGAACACCAGCAGCCTGTCGAGCGCCCTGACCGTCGACAGCCGGTGCGCGATGACCAGCGTCGTGCGGCCGACCATCAGCCGCTCCATTGCCTGCTGGATCAGCACTTCCGATTCCGAATCGAGGCTGGACGTCGCCTCGTCGAGAATCAGGATGCGTGCGTCGGCGAGGAAGGCGCGCGCTATCGCCACCCGCTGCCGCTCGCCGCCCGACAGCTTCACGCCACGCTCGCCCACCAGCGTGCCATAGCCTTTCGGCAGGTCGCAGATGAAGTCATGCGCGCTCGCCAGCCGCGCCGCATGCTCGATCTCGGCCTGCGTGGCGCTGGGCCGGGCATAGGCGATGTTCTCGGCCAGCGACCGATGGAACAGGATCGGCTCCTGCTGGACGATGGCGATCTGCGCGCGCAGCGATGCCTGGGCCACCTCGGAAATATCCTGGCCGTCGATCAGGATCCTGCCGGCGTTCACGTCGTAGAGGCGCTGGATCAGCTTGACGAAGGTCGTCTTGCCCGAACCGGAATGGCCGACCAGTCCGACGCGCTCGCCGGAGGCGATCTCGACCGAGAGATCGCGATAGAGCGGCAGCCGGTGGTTACCATAGTGGAAGGTGACCCTGTCGAACCTGATGCGCCCATCGTTGATGCGGATCGGCCCGGCCGCCGGCCGGTCCTCGATGCCGAGCGGTTCGGCCTGGAAGTCGACCAGTTCCTCCATGTCGTTAATCGAGCGCTGCAGATTGCGGATATGCGTGCCGATGTCGCGCAGATAGCCTTGCAGCACGAAGAACGAAGTCAGCACGAAGGCGACGTCGCCGGCGCTGGCCTGCCCCCACGCCCACAGCATCAGCGCCAGACCGATGACGGCGGTTCTCAGCAGCAGAAGCATCGTGCCCTGCGTGGTGCCGTTGACGGTGCCGCGCACCCAGGTGCGGCCGGTGCGGGCGCGCCATTTGGCGACGACCCTCGCAAGCCGCGCCTCCTCGCGCGTCTCGGCGCCGAAGCCCTTGACCACGGCATTGCAGCTCACCGCATCGGCCAGCGACCCGCCAAGCCGCGTGTCCCAGGTGTTGGCGAGTCGGGCGGCCGGCGCGACATAGCCAAGCGACAGCGTCGCCGTCACCGTGATGAACAGCACCGAGCCCGCGGCGACCACCGCGCCCATAAGCGGCCAGAACCAGCCGAGCAGCAGCGTCGAACCGACGAGCATGACGACCGACGGCAAGAGCGCGATCAGGATCGTGTCGTTGAGCAGGTCGAGCGCCCACATGCCGCGCGTGATCTTGCGCACGGTCGAACCGGCGAAGCTGTTGGCATGCCAGTCGGTGGAAAAGCGCTGGACGCGATGGAAGGCGTCGGCCGCGATATCGGCCATCATCTTCAGCGTCAGCTCGACGATGGCCATGAAGGCGGCGTTGCGCAGCACGACGCCGGTCAGCGCCAGGGCAACCAGCATCCAGAAGGCCGAAATCGCCGCGTTCCAGGCGACGGCATCGGCTGCACTGCCATTGGCGACGGCGTCGACCAGCCGGCCGGAATAGAGCGGCGTCAGCACGTCGGCCAGCGTCGACAGCAGGAAGGCGCCCATGATCAGCGAAAGCCGCCACGGCTGGCGCCGCCAATGGCCGAGCGTGAAGCCGAGCACGCTGCGGAAGGCGTCGGCGCGCAGGTCGATTCGAAAACGAGCCATGATGTCATCCGGGCGCAAATGTGCCCGGTCCCGATAAGATGGAATTGAGAAAAACCGCGTCGGCGCCAATCTGGCGCCCGGAATACGGAGGTTCAGCATAGTGGCGGCTCGCCCATATGCGGGCGGCGACCGGCAGCGGCAAATGCCTGTCCTCGATCGAAGCTTTGTCGCGAAGGCAAGCCTTCGCGAGGCGACGATCAGGACCTAGGCTTCGCGGCCTCGCATAACGATTTCAAATCGTGGCATTCGGTTCCTCCTGGTGGAGAATCGCGGAGACGTTCTTATAGAGACGCTCTTGCGCATCGCCAAGACAGACCGCGGGCGAATGCGCATCTGGTCCAAGCAGTGAGACGATTTTGCAACAACGGCCGGTTGTACCGTGGCTGCTCAGGCTGGGCAGGAAAAAAGCGCTTACCGCCCGTCCCTGAACCGGTTGGTGATCGGGTAGCGGCGATCGCGGCCGAAATTCTTTCGGGTGATCTTCACGCCCGGCGCGGCCTGCCGGCGCTTGTATTCGGCGATGTAGAGCAGGTGCTCGACCCGCGCCACCGTCGCCCGGTCATGGCCGCGCGCGACGATGTCGTCGACGCCCATCTCGTTCTCGACCAGGCACTCCAGAATGTCGTCGAGCACCGGATAGGGCGGCAGCGAGTCCTGGTCGGTCTGGTTTTCGCGCAGCTCCGCCGACGGCGCCTTGTCGATGATGTTCTTCGGGATCACCTCGCCGGAAGGACCGAGCGCGCCCGGCGGCACATGGCTGTTGCGCCAGCGCGACAGCGCGTAGACCTGCATCTTGTAGAGGTCCTTGATCGGGTTGAAGCCGCCATTCATGTCGCCGTAAAGCGTTGCGTAGCCGACCGACATCTCGCTCTTGTTGCCGGTGGTGACGACCATCGAACCGAACTTGTTGGAGATCGCCATCAGGATGGTGCCACGCGCGCGGCTCTGCAGGTTCTCCTCTGTGATGCCTTCCTTGGTGCCTTCGAACATCTGCGTCAGCGTGTGCAGAAAACCTTCGACCGGCTCGAAGATCGGCACGATGTCATAGCGGCAGCCGAGCGCGCGGGCGCAGTCCTCGGCATCCTTAAGCGAATCCTTCGAGGTATAGCGATACGGCATCATCACGGCGCGCAGCCGCTCCTCGCCCAACGCATCGACGGCTAGCGCGGCGCAGATCGCCGAATCGATGCCGCCGGAAAGGCCGAGCACGACGTTCTTGAAGCCGTTCTTGTTGACGTAGTCGCGCAAGCCCAGCATGCAGGCCCGGTAGTCGGCCTCCTCCCGCTCCGGGATCTTCGACATCGGCCCTTCGGAGCAGGCCCAGCCATCCTGCGTGCGCTTCCAGGTGGTGACGTCGACCGCCTCCTCGAACTGGCTCATCTGGAAGGCAAGCGTCTTGTCAGCGCCTATGGCAAAGGAAGCGCCGTCGAAGATCAGTTCGTCCTGGCCGCCGAGCTGGTTGGCGTAGATCATCGGCAGGCCGCATTCGATCACCTGGCGGATGACGACCTGGTGGCGGACGTCGATCTTGGCGCGGTAATAGGGCGAGCCGTTCGGCACCAGCAGGATCTCCGCGCCGCTTTCGGCCAGCGTCTCGCAGACGGCGACCTCGCCCCAGATGTCCTCGCAGATCGGAATGCCGATGCGCACGCCGCGGAAATTGACCGGTCCCTGCAATTCCGGCCCGGCCTGGAAGACGCGCTTCTCGTCGAATTCGCCGTAGTTCGGCAGATCGAGCTTGTAGCGCTCGGCGAGGGTCTTGCCGCCATCGGCGACGATGATCGAATTGTGCGTGCCGCTCTTGCGCTTCAGGGGCGTGCCGATGATGACGCCGGGACCACCATCGGCAGTGTCCTTGGCGAAATCTTCCGCGGCCTGCTCACAAGCCTTCAGGAAAGCCGGCTTCAGCACCAGATCCTCCGGCGGATAGCCGGCGAGGAAGAGCTCGGTGTAGAGCACGATGTCGGCGCCCTGTCGGGCGGCGTCCGCGCGCGCCTCGCGCGCCTTGGCGAGATTGCCGGCGACGTCGCCGACAGTCGGATTGAGCTGGGCGATGGCGATGCGCAGGATGTCGGGCTTCTTGGTCATGCCTGCGGGTTTAGCGCGGCAAATTTCGCCGGGCAATGGCGTTCGCTTGGGCCACTATGCCCAGCGGGCCAATGTCCCGAAATCCTATTCGCTCATATATTCTCGCAAGGCTTCCGGCGAGTGGTTCTCGCCGATCGACATCGAAAGTATTCGGGAAATGTGCCGGCGCGGCAGGCCGGTTTCAGCCGACCATTGATTGATCTGCGCCTGGATCTTGTCGAGGTCCCGCTTCGAGGTCGGGTTCTCGGCGATGTCGATACCGGCATCGCGCAGTGCCGCCGCCATGTCGGTCGAGACGATGAAGGTGTCCCACTCCAGCCAGCGCAGGAAGTACTGGCCGGTGTTGCCGCCAAGCCGGCTGCCATGCTTGCCAAGCCAGGCGGTCAGCCCGACCTGGTCGTCGGCCGGCCAGGCGGCGAGGAATTTGCCGAAGCCGCCATGCTCCTTCGACACGCGCTCGACGAAGGCGGCATTGTCGCGGACGGACCTGATCTTCTGCGGATTGCGCACGATTCGCTTGTCGGAGGCCAGTTCGTGCCAGAAATCGTCGGGCTGGAACAACAGCCGCTTCGGCTCGAAGCCGAGGAACGCCTCCTCGAAACCCGGCCACTTCTGCTCGATGACGCGCCAGACGAAACCGGCTGCGAAAATGCGCTCGGCCATGGTCGACAGGATGCGGTCATCCCCGATCTTCGCCACGGCCTGGTTGTCGGGCATCGGCCCGAGCAACGATTGAAGCGCTGCTTCCCCGCCCTTGCGCTTCGCCGCGCGGGCGCGGATTTTCTGGAAATCGGCCATGGGTATCCTCGCGGGTTCGCGTCAATGTAACACTTCCCGTTCGGGCCGGCAGCCTCTACCTCTATGCAAGCTTTCATGACGGAGGGCGACATGAACAAGACAATCGATGACCTGGCGAACCGCTGGCTCAAACGCCGGCTGGATGGCCTCGGCCAGATCGAGAGCCGGGTGCTGCAAAGCGCGCTCGATCGCACCACCATCTCGAAGGACACAAACAAGGCCGTCGCCTTTCACCAGACGTTCGGCGACCGCGTCGCCGACACCATCGCCCGCATCGGCGGTTCATGGTCGTTCATCCTGACCTTCGTCGCCTTCCTGATCCTGTGGACCTGCGGCAATGTCTGGCTGCTGTCGCGCGCCGCCTTCGACCCCTACCCCTTCATCTTCCTCAACCTCGTGCTGTCGATGATCGCAGCACTGCAGGCGCCGGTGATCATGATGTCGCAGAACCGCCAGACCGAGCGCGACCGCATCGACGCCGCCCACGACTATGAGGTCAACCTCAAGGCCGAGATCGAGATCATGGCGCTGCACGAGAAGCTGGACGAACTGCGCCACAGCGAGCTGATAGGCATGCGCGACGAGATCGTGCGGCTGGCCGAGCAGGTTAGACGCATCGACGAAAAGCTGTCGGCGCGACAAAGCCCCTGATGACCGAGGCGATCCATCATCTCATCGAGCAGTACGGGCTGGTCGCGGTCTTCCTGGGCTGCGTCGCCGAAGGCGAAAGCGCTGCCATCCTCGCCGGCTTCTTTGCCCATCAGCATGTCTTCGTGGCCTGGCAGGCTTTTCTGGCTGCGGCCATCGGCGCCTTCGCCGGTGACACCTTCTTCTTCATCCTCGGCCGCAGCTTCGCCGATCATCCCTATGTGCTCAGGCTGAAGGCACGGCCAGGCTTCAGCCATGCCTTCCGTCTCGTCTCCTCCCATCCCAACATCTTCGTGCTTTCGAACCGCTACATCTACGGCATGCGCCTGGTCGGCGGCGTCGCCGCCGGCTTCGCCAGCATCACAGTGACGCGCTTCGTCGTCCTCAATGCCATCTCGTCGCTGGTCTGGGCGGCGCTGTTTTGCACGGTCGGCTACGTCTTCGGACTGGGCGCCGAACGCATCGTCGGCCAGGCGCTGGCGCGTCACGAACGGCTGCTGACCGCGCTGGCGATCGGCCTTGCCGTCGCCTTCCTCGCCTGGTTCCTCGCCCATAGCGTCGCCAGGAAGGAGCGCGCCAACGACGCAAGGGATGGTCAGAGCGAGGCCAAATAGGCTCAGTCGATGTCGGTCTCGGCGTCGAGCGCGCCGTCGCCACGGTCGAGGATCAGCGGGATGATCAAATCCTCTTCGTCGGCCAGATGCCTTGTGAGCATGGCGATCAGCCGGCTGTTCTCATCGGCATAGGCATCGGCGGCAACGCGCTGTCTGTCCTCGCTCTCCTGCAGCGTTCGGATGAAGGCATTCGCCGCCTCGGCATTGCGCTCCAGCCCCTCGTGGATGGTGTGATGATCGGCATCGAGGATCTCGAAGCCGCGCTTCAACCGGGGCTCGGCCTTGGCGAAAGCCCGGAAAGTACTGATAGTCCTCGACGTTGTGGTGACCGTCGAGATTGCCGAGGAAATGGTTCAGCCGCGGCGCGAACCAGCGCGCGAAGTCCGGTGCTGCCAGCCTGCCCTCGCGATAATTGCCAATGCCGTCGGTGAGCATGCCGCCGAGCTCGCGGAACATGTCGTGCCGCCCAAGCCACATATTGGCGAGGCCATGAATATTGCCGTGGCCCTGCCAGGTCTCGCGCGGATATTTTTGCGTCAGCCAGCGCAGATCGTCCGGCAGGCCGGCTCGCTCGAGCAACGAAAAATCAGCGGCGTCCGACATGACAGTCTCCTTTGGTAACCGTCATGTAGGAAGCGCTATACTAGATCGGTAGTCCCGTGATGCGCTCGATAATGGCGATGCCCCAGACGCCGGCTACGATCACTACCGAGATCAGCACTGCCAGCGAACCGCAATCCTTGGCGAGCTGGATGTCGACATTGAACTCGCGGCTGAAGGCGTCGCAGGCAGCCTCGATGCCGGTGTTGAGCACTTCGACCATGATCAGCAGCAGCACCGCGCCGATCAGCAGCGCGTAGCCGCGCCACGACACCGAGATGAACCAGCCCGCCGGTAGGGCAAGGGTGAGCAGCATCAGCTCCTGCTGGAAGGCCTCTTCGTGGGCAGCCAGCTTGCGGAACGCCCGCACCGAGTTGAAGAAAGCATCGATCAGCCGCTGCATGCCCAAATCCCCTTTCCGAGTGACCGGCAGGGGATATAGCAACGGCTGGATCAATGGAATAAGGCAGTGCCGCCAAAATCACGCGCTCTGCCGCTTTGCTCGCTTGCCGGTCATTCGGCGGCCTCACCGGCGACCTTGACCGAGGGCGACGATTTCTCGAACTGCGGCAGCCCGTCGTCGATCGAATAATAGTCGCCCTTGTCGCCAACGAAGATATGGCTTTCCCCGGCAAGTCCGGACGGCCTGTCGAAGGCGCCGGCCATGATCGAAATCTGGTCCAGCTCGTTGTGCTTCCAGAACAGCAGCGAGCCGCAGATGCGGCAAAATCCGCGTCTGGCGACATCGGACGCGCCATACCAGCTGAGCACCTCGGCTCCCTCTATGTCGACATCGGCATCCTTGGCCGATGTCGCCGCGACGAAATTGCCGTTCTGCCTGCGGCATTGCGAGCAGTGGCAGTAGACGACACCGCGCAGGGCTCCCCTCGTCCTGAAGCGCACCGCTCCGCACAGGCATGCTCCGCTGTGTTTTTCCTCCATCCCGGTCTCCTTCGAATTCCTCTCGCGCTGGTGGCAGGATTCCAGTTTTGCGCCCGCCGGGCACCGGCAAATGCGACATCGGCGGGACGTGTTTCGCCCTGCACCTGCATAAGGGGCTATTACATCCTGAGGTAGAGAAAACCGTGCTGAAATCCGTCCTATTAAGGAAACTTTAGCGCGCTCGCATCTATGGTCGTTATGAGTGAAGGTCGTGAGCGGGGACGCGATACTTCTCGTGTCTGGCATTTCCGGTCGCACTCCCCTCATGGCGACACCGGCACGCGCAGGTCTGCGGTGGTTCTTGAGGAGTGAACAGAACATGCAGCCGGCTTTCGTTCCAAATGACAGGAACACCGACATTGCGAGCACCGTCGTGGCGACGATGCGCCAGCTCGGCGTGCTCGGCCTGCCGCGCAACTACGAGATCTTCTACGAGGCGCTGAGCGGCAGCAATCACGAACTCAGCCTGGCCGTCGTCTCGCTCAGCAACCGGCCGACCCAGGAGGATCTCGACCGCATCGGCCGTACCTTCTTTGCCCAGCATCATGGCCCCGGCATCGTCGAGCACGCGCGCGACGTCATCGCCAAGGAGCTCGAGGACATTGCCTCGCTCTTGCGCAGCGAGCGATCCCACATCGAAAAATACGGCCGCATCCTCGACGAGACGTCGAGCGGGCTCGGCAACCGCAGCATGCTGTCGCAGGACCTGCTGCAGAAGATCGTCACCGCCATGTCGGCGGCCACAAACTCGACGATCGACCATGGCAGGCAAGTGGCGAGCACGCTCAGCGAAAAGACCGCCGAGCTCGAGAGCGTCAAGTCGAAGCTCGAGGAGTACAAGCGGCTCGCCGACACCGATCCCTTGACGCAGGTCTGGAACCGCCGCGCCTTCGACAAGGAAATCACCAGGATCTACAATTCCAACAAGGGCATCCTGTTCAATGCTCTGATCCTCGCCGACATCGACCGCTTCAAGGACATCAACGACCGCTTCGGCCATCCGGTCGGCGACAGGATCATCCAGATCATCGCCGAGATCTTCCAGACCAGCATTCGCGGCGACATGTTCGTTGCTCGCACCGGCGGCGAGGAATTTGCGCTGATCGTCGAGGGCGCCAGCGAGGATACTACCTTCGAGATCGCCGAGCGCATCAGGACGCTTATCGAGCAGACGCCGTTCACCAGCAGCCAGACCGGCACCAATTACGGCACGGTGACCGTGTCGATGGGCATTTGCATGGCGTCCGAGGCCGAAAGCCCCGAGGACCTCTACACCAAGGCCGACCGGGCGCTCTATCGTTCGAAGGTCGGCGGCCGCAACCGCGTGACCAGGCATTCGGCGATGGCCGCCCGCGCCGGCAAGAGCTGGCTGCTCTACAAGAAGGACTGAGTTTTCGTGCCGATCATCGGCCTGCCCGCGAAAAATGTTTCGCGGCAATCCCTTTCCATGTGAATTTTTGTAGCCTATATTTTCCATGGAAAGGAGCACGCCATGCCATCCGTGCAACCTCATATCGCCAGCGGCACGGCCGAAAACGCCGTCGTCACCAAGTCCACGTTGCGCGCCGCCGAACTGCTCGACGTTACAGCAAGGGTGCTGGCGTCGGTCATCGGTGTCTCCGAAGCCACGGTTTCGCGCATGCGCAAGCAGGATTTCCTGCTCGAGCGCGGCACCAAGCCGTTCGAGCTGGCCGTCCTGTTTGTCCGGCTGTTTCGTTCTCTCGACGCCATCGTCGGCGGCGACGAGGGCATCGCCCGGGCCTGGCTGAAGAACGCCAACACGGCTTTCGACGGCGCCCCGATCGAGAAAATCCAGACGATCTCAGGACTTGTCGATGTCATCGCCTATCTGGACTCCCGACGCGCTCTCGTCTGAATCCATCCGGCTCGAAGGCAAATACTGGCGCATGGTCGAGGCGCAGCACCGCGTCTCGACACTGAAGGTCGTCGACACGCTCGACGAGCAGGCCCTGCTGGAAGAGCTGATCGAGGAGACCAAGCCGCAGATCCCGCTCGAATGCCGGCATCTCCATTATCTGCTGGCGACGCCCTTTCGCTACGGCTCGGTCTATCCGCATGGCTCGCGCTTTCGCCGCGCCGGCCGGACCAGGGGCGTCTACTATGCGGCGGAGACCATGTTCACGGCTGTCGCCGAGATGGCGTTCTACCGCTTGCTGTTCTTCGCCGAATCCCCTGACACGCCCTGGCCGCGCGACGCCGCCGACTACACCGCATTCGCCGCCGCCATCAAATGCGCCGCCGCCATCGACCTGACGAGGCCGCCGCTCGATCGTGACGCGGCCGTATGGACGCATCCGACCGACTACGCCGCTTGCCAGGCCATCGCCGATGTCGCGCGCGAGGCCGGGCTGGAGGCGATCCGCTACCGCTCGGCGCGCGACCCGAAAGGCGCCAACATCGCGCTGTTGACGTGCAAGGGTTTTGCAAAAGCAAAGCCGCTGGAGCCGCAGACCTGGCGCATCCGCCTCGGCGCCTTCGGCGTGCAGGCGATCTGCGAGTTTCCGGAGAAGCGGATCGAATTCTCCAGGGCGGCCTTCACCGATCCGCGGCTTGCCGGGCTGCGCTGGGAACGTGGGCGCTAGAGCATGATCCCGAAAACTGGGAACCGGTTTTCGGAAAAGATAATGCTCCAGCAAAGAGTTGGATCGGGATGACGATCCAACGAAACGCCCTCCTGATCTAAGCCAATATGTTCACGGCCCGCGCCGCCACCAGGGCGATTGTCAGCAGCGAGATCAACGCCTCCGCCATCATCAAGAGCTTGGCGCGCTGGCTAAGCGGCAAGGTGTCGGTCGGCGAGAATGCCGTCGCGTTGGTGAACGCCAGGAAGGCATAGTCGACGAAGCCGGGCAGCCAGCCGCGGATCTCGCGGTCGGGCAGCGTCATCTGCGGAAACAGGAAATCGGCCTGCGCGCGCTTGACCAGCCCACAGGTCGGCGGCCCGCCGCGGTCCGTGCTCCAGAACCAGAGCGCGAAGACGATGACGTTGGTGACCCAGATGTTGAGCGCATCGACAAGCAGCGTGCTGCCGGCGCCGGCATGGCCTTCGAGCAGCGCCCTGACCAGGAAGACCAGCGCCCCGCAGTTCATGACGCTGATGACGCCGGTGAGGACCAGCGCGATGCGGCGGATGTAAAGGCGAAACCGGCCGATCGCGTACCAATGCTCGTGGTCGACGGCCTTCCGTGTCGCCATTTGCGTCCACGCCGTCGCGACCGACAGGGGCACCAGCAGCACCGCCTCGATCGCAGGCGCCAGCCAGCGCGGGCCGAACGACAGGTCGTTTATGACCAGAAGCTGCAGGCAGATGATGACGAGGACCGCCGCGCGTGCCGACCAGAAATCAAGCGCGCGGTGGTGGATGACGGCATGCTCGTGACGCATGATGAATGCAGGAACCAGTTGCGGTGGACGATGCAGTTCCACCCAATCTTGGTCTTGCAGTGGTCGCGCCAGAACACATTTTCGTAAGTCTGACGTTACCGGGCTCGGCCCCGAACGAAAAAGGCGCCGGATTTCTCCGGCGCCCTTGACTGGATCCAAAGCAGCAAGCGGTTCAGCCGTTGGCGGCCTGCTTGTGCTGGACTGTATGGCTCTTCTTGAGCAGGTCCGAGACCAGGAAGGCGAGCTCGATCGCCTGGTCGGCGTTGAGGCGCGGGTCGCAATGCGTGTGGTAGCGGTCCTGCAGGTCTTCCGCGGTGATGGCGCGGGCACCGCCGGTGCATTCGGTGACGTTCTTGCCGGTCATCTCGACATGGATGCCGCCGGGATGCGTGCCTTCGGCCCGGTGCACTTCGAAGAAGGTCTGCACCTCCTTCAGGATGCGATCGAACGGCCGCGTCTTGTAGCCGGCGGCCTCGATCGTGTTGCCATGCATCGGGTCCGACGACCACACCACGCTGCGGCCTTCCTTCTGCACTGCCCGCACCAGCTTCGGCAGATGCTCGGCCACCTTGTCGGAACCGAAGCGCGCGATCAGCGTTAGCCGTCCCGGCTCGTTTTCCGGATTGAGCAGGTCGATCAGTTCCAGCAAACCGTCCGGCGTCAGCGACGGGCCGCATTTCAGGCCGAGCGGGTTCTTGATGCCGCGGCAATATTCGACATGGGCATGGTCGGGCTGGCGCGTGCGGTCGCCGATCCAGATCATGTGGCCCGACGTCGCATACCAGTCGCCCGAGGTCGAATCGACGCGCGTCAGCGCTTCCTCGTAGCCCAGCAGCAGCGCCTCGTGGCTGGTGTAGAAATCGGTCTCGCGCAACGCGAAGTTGGTCTCCGAGGTGATGCCGACCGCCTTCATGAAGTCCATCGTCTCGGTGATGCGGTTGGCGAGCGACTCGTATTTTTCGCCCTGCGGGCTGTCGGAGACGAAGCCGAGCATCCAGCGATGCACATTCTCCAGGCTGGCATAGCCGCCCTGGGCAAAGGCGCGCAGCAGGTTGAGCGTCGCCGCCGACTGGCGGTAGGCCATCTCCTGCCGGGCGGGATCGGGGATGCGCGACTTGGCGTCGAATTCGATCCCGTTGATGATGTCGCCGCGATAGCTTGGCAGCGTCACGCCGGCCTTGGTCTCGTTGTCGGACGAGCGCGGCTTGGCAAACTGGCCGGCGACGCGGCCAACTTTCACCACCGGCTGCGCGCCGGCGAAGGTCAGAACGACGGACATCTGCAGGAAGACGCGGAAGAAGTCGCGGATGTTGTCCGCGCCGTGCTCGGCGAAGCTTTCGGCGCAATCGCCACCCTGGAGCAGGAAGGCGTCGCCGGCGGCGACGGCAGCCAACTGCTTCTTCAGCTTGCGCGCCTCACCGGCAAAAACCAGCGGCGGAAAGGTGGCGAGCTGGGCTTCCGTGTTCTTCAGCGCGGCAAGGTCCGGATAGGCGGGAACCTGCTTGATCGGCTTTTCTCTCCACGAATTCGGCGACCATTTCGTCATCGTTGCACCCAAACGCCCTTCAGCGGCAATTCCGGGAAAACTGTGATCTCCGTGCGGAATTGCGTCAAACAAACAGATGAACGGGCACCCTCGCCCGCCATTCCCGCCCCTATATGGGGTGGCGGCTCCATACACGAAGCCGAATTCCTATTCTAGACCGGAATTTCGGTACTGGCGAATGCGCTGGACGGTTATGCTGCCTTGTCGACCAGCCGCGCCAGCTGCGTCATCACCACGGCCGAGCCGGCCAGCCGCTTTTCGGCGTTCGGCCAGTCGCGGATGAAGACGACGCTGTGGTCTGGCCGGATCTTGGCCAGCGAGCCCTGCTCGCCGATGAACTTGACCAGCCCGACCGGATTGGGGAACTCGCGCTTGCGGAAATGGATGACGACGCCCTTGGGACCGGCATCGAGCTTTTCGACATTGGCCCTGCGGCAGAGCGCCTTGATGAACACGATCTTCAACAGATGCGTCACCTCTTCCGGCAGCGGTCCGAAACGGTCGATCAGCTCGGCGCCGAAGGCGTCGATCTCCTCGGTGCTCTCGAGGTCGCCGAGGCGGCGGTAGAGCGCGAGCCTGAGTTGCAGGTCCGGCACATAGCTTTCAGGGATCATCACCGCCGTGCCGACGGCGATCTGCGGCGACCAGCCGCCGTCCTGTACCTCGCCGGAATCCTTCACTTCGGCAACCGCCTCCTCCAGCATCTGCTGGTAGAGCTCGAAGCCGACCTCCTTGATGTGGCCGGACTGCTCTTCGCCCAGCAGATTGCCGGCGCCGCGGATATCGAGGTCGTGGCTGGCGAGCTGGAAGCCGGCGCCGAGCGTGTCGAGCGACTGCAGCACCTTCAGCCGGCGCTCGGCGGTATCGGTCAGCTTGCGGTTGGCCGGCAGCGTGAACAGCGCATAGGCGCGCACCTTGGAGCGACCGACGCGGCCGCGCAGCTGGTAGAGCTGCGACAGGCCGAACATGTCGGCGCGATGGATGATCAGCGTGTTGGCGGTCGGGATGTCGAGACCGGACTCCACGATGGTCGTCGACAGAAGCACGTCGTACTGGCCGTCGTAGAAGGCGTTCATGATGTCGTCGAGCTCGCCCGGCGGCATCTGGCCGTGCGCCACCGCGACTTTCAGCTCCGGCACCGATTGCTTCAGGAAATCATGGATTTCGGCCAAGTCGCTGATGCGCGGCACGACATAGAAGGAGTGGCCGCCGCGATAGCGCTCGCGCAGCAGCGTCTCGCGGATGACCAGCGGATCGAAGGGCGAGATGAAGGTGCGCACCGCCATGCGGTCGACCGGCGGCGTCGCGATCAGCGACAGCTCGCGCACGCCGGTCAGCGCCAGTTGCAGCGTGCGCGGGATCGGCGTCGCCGACAGCGTCAGCACATGCACGTCGCTCTTCAGGTCTTTCAGCCGCTCCTTGTGCTTGACGCCGAAATGCTGCTCCTCGTCGATGATCAGCAGGCCGAGATTCTTGAACGAGATCGCCGACCCCAGCAGCGCATGCGTGCCGACGACGATGTCGACCGTGCCCTCGGCGATGCCCTTCTTGGTTTCGGCCAGTTCCTTGGAGCCGACCAGCCGGGAAGCCTGCGCGACGCGGATCGGCAGGCCGGAGAAGCGCTGCGAGAAGGTCTTGAAGTGCTGGCGCGACAGCAAGGTAGTCGGCACCACCACGGCGACCTGAAAACCTTCCATGGCGGCAATGAAGGCGGCGCGCAGCGCCACTTCGGTCTTGCCGAAGCCGACATCGCCGCAGACCAGCCGGTCCATCGGCTTGCCGGCGCCGAGATCGTCCATGACGGAATCGATCGCGCCCTGCTGGTCGTCGGTCTCCTCATAGGGGAAGCGCGCCGAGAACTCGCCATAGAGGCCTTCGGCGGGGATCATGGCGGGCGCCGAGCGCATCTGCCGCTCTGCGGCAATGCGGATCAACTGCCCGGCCATGTCGAGCAGGCGCCGCTTCAGCCGCGCCTTGCGCGACTGCCAGGCGCCGCCGCCAAGCTTGTCCAGCGTCGCCTCGGCCGAATCCGAGCCGTAGCGCGACAGAAGCTCGATGTTCTCGACCGGCAGGAACAGCCGGTCGTCGCCGGCATAGTGGATTTCCAGGCAGTCGTGCGGTGCGCCGACCGCCTCGATGGTGCGCAGGCCGATGAAGCGGCCGATGCCGTGGTCGGTATGGACGACGATATCGCCAGACGACAGCGACGAGGCTTCGGCAATAAAGTCTGATGCGCGCTTCTTGCGCTTGGAGCGCCGGATCAGCCGGTCGCCGAGGATGTCCTGCTCGGCAACGACAACCAGTCTCTCGGTCTCGAAGCCGGATTCGAGCGGCAGCACGGCAAGGCCCGCCTGCCCCGGCTCGAGCTTTTCCGCCTCGGCAAGCGTCGCCACCGGCTTCAAATTGCCAAGATGATGCTCGGCCAGGATCTGGCCGAGCCGGTCGAGCGAGCCTTCGGTCCAGCCGGCGACGACGACGCGGCGGCGCGCGGCGCGCTCGTCGGCGATGTGCTTCACCACGACATCGAAGACGTTGATGTTGGGATCGGCGCGTTCCTCGGCGAAGCTGCGGCCATGCCGCGCGCCGGCATGGAAGACCTTTTTGCCCCCCACATCGGGCGCATCGAAGACGGTGAAGTCGATGTCTTCGCGCGGGCCGAGAGACGCCTTGAGATTCTCCGGCGAGAGATAAAGCAGGTCCGGCGCCACCGGCTTGTAGGGCACCGCGTCCTTCAGCGCGCCGTCGGCCTGCTTGCGGCGCGCTTCGTAGTGGTCGAGGATCAGCGTGTGGCGTTCGGCCAGCGCCTCATGCGCCAGATGGTCGAAGACCACGGGCACGTCGGGCAGATAGTCGAACACCGTCTCCAGCCGCTCGTAGAAGAACGGCAGCCAGTGCTCCATGCCGGCAAAGCGCCGCCCTTCGCTGACCGCGGCATAGAGCCCGTCGTCGCGCGACGGCGCGCCGAACGCCTCGATATAGGCGCGGCGGAAGCGGCTGATCGTCTCCGGGGTTAGCGCCACTTCGCTCATCGCCTGCAGCGCCATCGACGTGCGCTGGCCGGTGGTGCGCTGCGTGGCGGCGTCGAAGACGCGGATCGATTCCAGCGTGTCGCCGAAGAAATCGAGCCTGAGCGCCTCACTCCAGCCGGGTGCGTAAAGATCGAGGATGCCGCCGCGCACCGCGAACTCGCCGACGCCACGCACCGTCGGCACCCGCTCGAAGCCGGAGGTTTCCAGCCGCGACACCAGCGCATTCATGTCGATCTGGTTGCCGGGCCTGGCGTGGAACGTCTGCGCTTCGATCAGATCGGCGGGCGGAATGCGCTGCAGCAGCGCATTGGCGGTGGTGAGGATGACGGCGCGGTGCGGCTTCCTGGCCAGTGCGATCATGGCGGCGAGCGCGTCGAGCCGGCGCGCGGCCGCGTCCGAGCCGGGCGAAACGCGGTCGTAGGGAAGGCAATCCCAGGCCGGCAGTTCCAGCACCGGTAGGCCCGGCGCGGCAAAAGCCAGCGCCTCGGTGATCGCCGGCAAGCGCTGGCCGTCGCGCGCCACGAACAGCACTGGCTTGTCGGGCGCGATCTCGTGCGCAGTCTGCACCAGCGCGAAGGCTTCGTAGCCGTCGGCGACGCCGTCGACGATGAACTGGCCGGCGCGGCCCTTCGGCAGGCCGATTGTGGGGATCAGGCTCATGAAATCACGTCGTTCAAAATGTCATGGTGTGGCGCGACGCCAGGATCTTTCGCAGCACCGCGCAATCGATATCGGGCGGAACCGGGCGCTCACCGGTGATCAAAGGCAGGAATTCGGTGTCGGGAATGTCGAGGAGCCTCTCATATTGGTCGATTTCCTCGCCGGTCAAGGCGCCGATCTCGGCATCGGCGAAGGAGCCGAGGATAAGGTCCATCTCGCGCATGCCGCGATGCCAGGAGCGGAACAGGAGCTTGCGGCGGCGGGCATCCAGCCCCTCGCTTGATCGTTTCGTTCCGGTCATGGCGCCGCGTCCCTGTCTGAAGCGGCGCATATAGCGTGGATAGAGCGCGGTGTCAGCCTTGCGCAATGGCCGTCGCGACATAAGCTGACATCATGCGTCCCTCCCTCCTCGATCCGCTGTTCGTCCCGATCACCTCGCTTGCCGGCGTCGGGCCGAAGGTTGGCCTGCTGATCGAGAAGGTCGTGGCCGCCGATCTCGGCGACCGCGCCGCGCGCGCCGGCGATCTTCTGTTCGTGCTGCCCCACACCGTGATCGACCGCCGCAACCGACCGGGCATCGCGCTCGCCGCCGAAGGTGCGATCGTCACGCTCGACGTGCGCATCGACCGCCACCAGCCGCCGCCGCGCGGCAACCGGTCGGTGCCGTACCGTGTCTACGCCCACGACGACACCGGCGAGATCGCACTGACCTTCTTCCATGCCCATGCTTCCTATCTCGAAAAATCGATGCCGGTGGGCGAGCACGTCGTCATCTCGGGCCGCATGGAGTGGTTCAACGGCCGCCCGACCATGGTCCACCCCGACCATATCGCGCTCGCCGGCGAGGCCGAAAACCTGCCGCTGGTCGAACCGGTCTATCCGCTCACCGCCGGTCTCTCAGGCAAAGTGCTGCGCCGCGCCATCGGCCAGGCGCTCGGCCGCTTGCCGGAACTGCCGGAATGGCAGGACGACGCCTTCATGCGCCGCCAGACCTTTCCCGCCTTCGCCGACGCGCTCACCCGCATCCATTATCCGGCGGACCCGATCGACGTCGCCATAGAGGGGGCGGCGTGGCGACGCCTCGCCTATGACGAGCTGCTCGCCGGCCAGGTCTCGCTCGCTTTGGTGCGAGCCAGGATCCGCCGCCTGTCCGGCCGGCCGCTGACCGGCGACGGCAGCATCGTCGAAAAGCTGCGCGAAGCGCTCCCCTACTCGCTCACCCCGTCGCAGGAATTTGCGCTCGCCGAAATCCTTGCCGACCTCGCCGACCCCGAGCGCATGCTGCGGCTGCTGCAAGGCGATGTCGGCTCGGGCAAGACGGTCGTAGCACTGCTTGCCATGGCGCGCGCCGTCGAGGCAGGCGGCCAGGCGGCGCTGATGGCGCCGACCGAAATCCTGGCGCGTCAGCATCTGGCGACCATCGCGCCGCTGGCGGAAAAGGCAGGCCTGCGCACCGCCATCCTCACCGGCCGCGAGAAGGGCCGCGAACGCACCGAGACATTGGCTGGGCTGGCCAGCGGCGAGATCGACATCGTCGTCGGCACGCATGCCCTGTTCCAGGAATCGGTGGCGTTCCACGATCTCGTCCTGGCCGTCGTCGACGAGCAGCACCGTTTCGGCGTCCACCAGCGGCTGGCGATCACCGCCAAGGGCGACGCGCCCGACATGCTGGTGATGACGGCAACGCCGATCCCGCGCACGCTGGTGCTGACCGCCTTCGGCGACATGGACGTCTCCAAGCTCACCGAAAAGCCGGCCGGCCGCCAGCCGATCCGCACGGTCACCTTGCCGCTGGAGCGGCTGGACGAGCTGGTCGGCCGCATGCGCGACGCCGTCGCCGATGGCCAGAAGATCTACTGGATCTGCCCGCTGGTCGAGGAATCCGAGGAGATCAAGCTGATGTCGGCGGAGGATCGCTTTGCCTCGCTGAAGCCGCTGTTCGGCGACCGCATCGGGCTGGTTCACGGCCGCATGAAGGGCGCCGAGAAGGACGAGGCGATGCGCGCCTTCAAGCAGGGCGAGACGCGCATCCTGATCGCAACCACCGTCATCGAGGTCGGCGTCGACGTGCCGGACGCCACGATCATGGTCATCGAGCATGCCGAGCGCTTCGGCCTTGCCCAGCTCCACCAGTTGCGCGGCCGGGTCGGGCGTGGCGACAAGCCCTCTTCCTGCGTGCTGCTCTACAAGGATCCGCTCGGCGAGACGGCGAAACGCCGCCTGTCGGTGATGCGCGAGACCGAGGATGGCTTCCGCATCGCCGAGGAGGATCTCAAGCTGCGCGGCGAAGGCGAATTGCTGGGCACCCGCCAGTCCGGCACCCCCGGTTTCCAGGTGGCGCGCATCGAGGCCCATGCCGACCTGCTGGAAGCCGCACGCGACGATGCCCGTCTGATCCTGTCGCGCGATCCGGAACTGCAGTCCGAGCGCGGCGAGGCGCTGCGCCTGCTGCTTTACCTGTTCGGCCGCGACGAGGCGGTGCGTTTGTTGCGCGCTGGTTGAGCGGCCCCAAGCGCCGGATTGGCAAGCGAGCCTTCGATTTGCTCGCCGTTCAACGTCACGAGCTTGGTCTTGACCTCCGGCGCCACCAGACCGGCCGAAACGATCAGCTTGGCGCCGTCTTCGATCGTCATGTCGAGCAGCACGATCTCGGATTTCCGCACATACATCAGGAAACCGGTGGTCGGGTTCGGCGTGCACGGCATGAACACGGCGATCAGCGGGTCGCCTTCATGATTGAGCTTCTGGTTGATCTCGGTTTCCTTCTCGCTGGCGATGAAGACCAGCGACCAGACGCCCTTGCGCGGATATTCGACCAGCCCGACCTGGCGGAACATGTCGCCCTTGTTCGACAGCACCGTCTCGAAGATCTGCTTCAGCGAGCGATAGATGCCGCGCACCAGCGGCATGCGGCCAAGCAGCCGCTCGCCGAAATTGACGATGGCGCGGCCGACGATGTTGGCGGTCATGAAGCCGATCAGCGTGATCAGCACCAGCGCGACGATGAGACCGAAGCCGGGCACCGGAAACGGCAGATAGGTGTCCGGGCTGTAGCGCAGCGGGATATAGGGCTTCACCCAGGAATCGACCCAGCCGATGAAGGACCAGGCGATATAGGCGGTGATCGCCAGCGGCGCGCAAACGATGAAGCCCGTCAGGAAATAGTTCCTGAGCCGGGTCATGCCTGAGGTCTTCGGGGCGTCGGACATGGATCACCGCAGCGCAGGTTGCGCCGCAACATTAGTGAACCACAACGCGGTTTGGAACTGCGAAGTTTTTAAAGAGCGTGCGTTGGCGAGCGCCTATTCCACCGTCACCGATTTCGCCAGATTGCGCGGCTGGTCGACGTCGGTGCCCATGAACACAGCGGTGAAATAGGCGAGCATCTGGATCGGCAGCGCGTAGATGATCGGCGAGATGATTTCCGGCACGTCGGGCAGCACGATCGTCTCCATCGTCTTGATGCTCGCCTGCGCCGCGCCCTTGCTGTCGGTGATCAGGATGATCTTGCCGCCGCGCGCCGCCACCTCCTGCATGTTGGAGACCGTTTTTTCGAAGATGCGGTCGTGCGGCGCGATGACGATCACCGGCATGTTCTCGTCGATCAGCGCGATCGGCCCGTGCTTCAGTTCGCCGGCGGCATAGCCCTCGGCATGGATATAGGAGATTTCCTTGAGCTTGAGCGCGCCTTCCATGGCGAGCGGGAAATTGGTGTCGCGGCCAAGATAAAGCACATCCGAATAGCGGGAGAGCTCGCGCGAGATGCGTTCGATCTGGCCGTCCAGCTTGAGCACCTGGTTGGCGAAGCGGGGCGCCTCGGAGAGCTCGCGCACAAGCGCCTTCTCCTCGTCGCGCGAGATCGTGCCGCGCGCCACGCCCGCCCGCACCGCAAGCGACGCCAGCACCGACAGCTGGCAGGTGAAGGCCTTGGTCGAGGCGACGCCGATCTCGGGCCCGGCCAGCGTCGGCAGCACCACATCGGACTCGCGCGCCATGGTCGATTCGCGCACGTTAACGACCGCGCCGATCTTCATGCCGGCCTTGCGGCAATAACGCAGCGAGGCCAGGGTGTCGGCGGTCTCGCCCGATTGCGAGATGAAGAAGGCCGCGTCGTTCGACGACAGCGGCATCTCGCGATAGCGGAATTCCGAGGCGACATCGATGTCGACCGGCAGCCGCGCATAGCGTTCGAACCAGTATTTGCTGATCAGCCCGGCGAGATAGGCGGTGCCGCAGGCCGAGATCGCCAGCCGGCCGATCTTGGCGAAATCGAACGGCAGTTCCAGCGGCTTCGAGACGCCGGAGACGAAATCCACATAATGCGCCAGCGTGTGCGAGATCACCTCCGGCTGCTCATGGATTTCCTTTTCCATGAAATGGCGCCGGTTGCCCTTGTCGACCATGAAGCCGGTCGACAGCGACTGCTGGCGCTTGCGGTCGACCTTGTTGCCGTCCATGTCGAAGATGGCGACCTCGTTGCGGCGCACCACCGCCCAGTCGCCGTCCTCCAGATAGGTGATCGAGTTGGTGAAGGGCGCCAGCGCGATGGCGTCGGAGCCGAGGAACATCTCGCCATCGCCATGGCCGACGGCGAGCGGCGGGCCGTTGCGAGCGCCGACGATGAGGTCCTCGTCGCCCTTGAACATGATCGCCAGCGCGAACGCACCTGAGAGCCGCTTCAGCGCCTGGTGCGCGGCCTCGACTGGCTTCAGCCCCTTGGCAAGCTCGCGCGCCACCAGATGCGCGACGACCTCGGTATCGGTCTGCGAGGAAAAGTTGTAGCCGTCGCGGGTGAGCTCGTCGCGCAATTCGGCGAAATTCTCGATGATGCCGTTGTGAACGATGGCGACGCCGTCGGAAAAATGCGGGTGCGCGTTGGTCTCGTTCGGCACGCCATGGGTGGCCCAGCGCGTGTGGCCGATGCCGATCGTGCCGTCGAGCGGCTCTTCCTTCAGCCGGCGCTCGAGGTTGACCAGCTTGCCCTCTGCGCGGCGGCGGCCGAGCTCGCCATTCTCGATCGTAGCGACGCCGGCCGAGTCATAGCCGCGATATTCGAGCCGCTTCAGCGCGTCGACGATGAGCGGCGCCACCTGCTGTTGGCCGACAATTCCGACGATGCCGCACATGGCCGTTACCCCCGATTCCCCATGGAAAACCAGCGTTATCTAGGGATTGCCGGCCTGCCGTGAAAGTCACTTTGCGTTTCGTTCCGTGTCACCGGAACGGTCATTTTTACGCATGCACCATGACAGACCGCTCTTGCAATCCGATTACTGCAATCGTTCGCCTTTTCAGGCCACCGGTCTGACGGAATTCACTTTTTCCTCGCCGCCGCGGCCGAAGCAAAACGCTCGCGTATTTCCTTGCCCTTGCCCGGAATTGTCTTCTGGCGGGCGCGGCCGAAGGCCAGCGCATCGTCGGGCACGTTTTCGGTGAGGACGCTGCCGGAGGCGATGTAGCTGCCCTTGCCTATCGTGATTGGCGCCACCAGCGAGGAATTCGAGCCGACAAAGGCGCCCTCGCCGATGTCGGTGAAGAATTTCGAGTAGCCGTCATAATTGCAGGTGATGGTGCCGGCGCCGATATTGGCGGCAGCACCCACGCGCGCATCGCCGATATAGGTCAGGTGGTTGACCTTGGCGCCCTCCTCGACGGTCGCCTGCTTGACCTCGCAGAAATTGCCGACCTTGGCCTTTTTCCTGAGATCTGTCCCCGGCCGCAGCCGCGCGAACGGTCCCACCTCGCAGTTCTCCGCGATTGTGGCGCCCGTCATATGGCTGAAGGCATGGATCGTGGCGCCGGTGGAAATCTTGACGCCCAGGCCGAACCAGACATTGGGCTCGACCACCGTATCGGCGCCGATTTCGGTGTCGTGCGAGAAATAAACCGTTTCGGGCGCGATCAGGGTGACCCCTGAGAGCATAGCCTCGCGCCGCCGGCGCGCCTGCCAGATGCCTTCCGCCTCGGCAAGCTCGGCCCGGTTGTTGATGCCGAGCGCGCTCTCGAAACTGGCTTCCGTCGCCACCACATCGAGGCCTTTGGCACCGGCGATCTCGACGATGTCGGTCAGGTAGAACTCGCCCTTGGCATTGGCATTGCCGACCTTGTCGAGCAGCTCCAGCGCGCTCCTGCCGGCGACGGCCATCATTCCGGCATTGCAGAAACCGATCTTCTTCTCCTCGTCGGAACAGTCCTTCTCCTCGCGGATGGCGACCAGCCGGCCGCCCTTCTCGATCAGCCGGCCATAGCCGGTCGGATTGGGCGGACGGAAGCCGACGACGACGACCGCGGCACCTTCCGCCAGCTTCTGCCGCGCGACGGCAAGCGCTTCCGGATCGATCAGCGGCGTGTCGCCGAACATGACGAGAATATCGTCGTAACCCTTTGATATAGCAGCGCGCGCTGCAAGCACGGCATGCGCGGTGCCGAGACGCTTCTCCTGCACGAAAGTCTCGGCGTTCGGCGCGAATTTCTGCGCCGCCTTGCGCATTTCGTCCGCGCCATGGCCGATCACCAGCGCCAGGTCGCCGCTGCCGGCGGCTTCCGCCGCCTTCACCACATGGGCGACCATCGGCAGCCCGGCGATCGGATGCAGCACCTTGGGCAGCGCGCTCTTCATGCGTGTGCCCTCGCCGGCGGCAAGGATGACGGACAGGCAGGATCTCTGGCTCATGAAAGGGCAACCATATGAACAGGGTCGGGAATCAAGGCATATCTAGCATCAGCGCCCATGCTGCACCAATGCGGTTAAATTCCGGTGAGACGGCGGATCTGCCCACTCGTGATCAGCGCATCTCAAGGCGTGATCCAGCAGACAACATACCGCTACAACAGACCGTATTTGCTGAATTCCGCCTGCTCATCGCCGGCGATCCAACCAAACACTTTCAGGCGGCCGTCGCGTCTTTCTACAAGATAGTTGACCTCGAAATCGATGGTCAGACGATCCTTGTTCTTGCGTTCGTACTCGCCCGACCATTGCACCTTGGCAACGCAATGGTCCTGGTCGATGGGCGTCACCGAGACATCGGCACAAATCATCTTCTTGCTGCCGATCGCCCGATAGGCCTCGAAGCCCTTTTTCATGACGTCCTTCAACTCCGCGCCATTTTCGCCAACGATGACCCCTGCCGGCGTCACGGAGACAAAGCCGGTCGAGTAGATGTCGGCGACGTCGTCCAGATCGACGGTGCCCGCGATCGCGTCGTTGTAGACCTTCTCATACGTCTTGAAGAACTCTTGCAGATCCGCCCTGGATACCATTCTCGCCTCACCGTCGCGCTTGCGCACGAGCCTGCAACGCGGGCTTTCCGGCATCGTTCCGCGTTGCGGACGATAGAGCTACCCCAACTGTCCCAGGCCCGGGAAATTTTCCAGCAGCCAGTAGGACGCGCTCTGCACGCCGCCGGTCAGGAAAAACACGCCGGCGACGACCAGCAGTGCGCCGATCGCCTGTTCGACGCGACCGAGATGGACACGGAATCTGGCGAGGAAGCGCATGAAGGCGCCGGAAAACAGGGCGGCGATCAGGAACGGGATGCCGAGCCCGAGCGAATAGGCGGCGAGCAGCAACGCGCCCTCGCCCACCGTCTCGCGGCCGCCCGCCAATGTCAGGATCGGACCCAGAACCGGTCCGATGCAAGGCGTCCAGCCGAAAGCGAAGGCCAGTCCCATAATGTAGGCGGCGACCAGGCTGGCCGGCTTGCCCTGCGACTGGAAGCGCGCCTCGCGCGACAGAAGCGGAATGCGAAGGATGCCAAGGAAGTTGAGCCCCATCAGGATGATCAGCGCGCCGGCCACCATCGCCAGCGGTTCCTGCCACAGCCGCAGCAGCCGGCCGATCGTCGAAGCGCCGGCGCCGAGCGCCACAAACACGGTGGAGAAACCGAGCACGAAGGCGATGGAGGATGCAATCAGCGCGCCACGCGCGCCGGCCCTGGCGGTGGCGCCGGCATCGCCGCGGAAATCGTCGACCGAAACGCCGGCCATGTAGCAGAGATAGGGCGGCACCAGCGGCAGCACGCAAGGCGACAGGAACGAGATCGCCCCCGCTCCGACCGCGCTGACATAGCCGATATCCAATGCCATTCCTGGTGCTCCAGAACGTTATGGCGCTGATATAGCGAGACAAAGGCGCGTCTGCCAATCACCATCACGTGGCAAGTCGCCGCTCCGCTTTCGAAGAATTGGAAGAAACGGCGCCACGAATGCGTTGACCAGAACGAGGCCGCGATTTCCGCACGCTTCATTTGGATCACGACAGGGAGGTTGTCATGAAGTCGATCATTGCTGGATTGGCCGCGCTTTTACTCGGTGCCACGGCATCCCAGGCCGCCGAGGCATGGAAGGAAGCCGAGGTCGGCGGCACGAAAATCTACACCGACGCCATGGGCATGACGCTCTACACCTACGACAAGGACGAGAAGGGCAAATCGAACTGCTACGACAAATGCGCCACCAACTGGCCGCCCCTGAAGGCCGAGGCCGGTGCCAAGGCGGACGATGAATGGACGATTGTCGACCGCACCGACGGCACCAAGATGTGGGCCTATGACGGCAAGCCGGTCTACACCTTCATCAAGGACAAGAAGGCCGGCGACGCGACGGGCGACGGCGCCTCCGGCGTCTGGCACATCGTCAAGGCCGACTGAATTTCCGCCCCGAGACATCGGCCGGCCGCCGGACAAGGTCTGGATCACCCGGCGGCCGGTTTCCGCCATTGCCGCGCCTTGCGACTCGCTCGAATCGACCGGGTCGTTCCACTGGCTCGATGCTCGAACGGCCCTCCTCGAAATTATGTGGTCCTCTCCATACACTCTAAGAGTGTATTGCCGCGGACGTCTCCGCATTTTGGCCGCCTGCCCTTGACCGATTGCAAAAGCACGGCCATGTGAGCGACGAAAAAGAACGCGTCGCGCGCGGCGGGAATTCTTCCGCTGGCCCATAGCTGATATGAGACCTCATGGACGTCGTCGTCGTCGAATCGCCGGCCAAGGCAAAGACAATCAACAAATATCTCGGCAAGAACTATAAGGTCCTGGCCTCGTTCGGCCACGTCCGGGATCTGCCGGCCAAGGACGGCTCGGTGCGCCCCGACGAGGACTTCGCCATGTCCTGGTCGGTCGACACCGCCTCAGGCAAGCGGCTTGCCGACATCGCCAAGGCGGTCAAGGACGCCGACGGCCTCATCCTCGCCACCGACCCGGACCGCGAGGGCGAGGCGATTTCCTGGCATGTGCTGGAAGTGCTGAAGCAGAAGCGCGCGCTGAAGGACAAGCCGGTCAGCCGCGTCGTCTTCAACGCCATCACCAAGTCTTCGGTGCTGGATGCGATGGCCAATCCGCGCCAGATCGACGCGCCGCTGGTCGATGCCTATCTCGCCCGCCGTGCCCTCGACTATCTGGTCGGCTTCACGCTGTCGCCGGTGCTGTGGCGCAAGCTGCCCGGCGCCCGTTCCGCCGGCCGCGTCCAGTCGGTGGCGCTGCGCCTGGTCTGCGACCGTGAATCCGAGATCGAGCGCTTCATCCGCGAGGAATACTGGCAGATCGCCGCCATCCTCGGCACGCCGCGCAACGAGAATTTCGAGGCGCGGCTGACCGCGTTCGAGCGCAAGAAACTGCAAAAACTCGACATCGCCAACAAGGCGCAGGCCGACGACATCAAGGCGATGCTCGAAGGAGCCACCTTCAAGGCGCTGTCGGTCGAGGCCAAGCCAACCAAGCGCAACCCGGGCCCGCCCTTCACCACCTCGACGCTGCAGCAGGCCGCCTCGTCGGGCCTCGGCTTTTCGGCCACCCGCACGATGCAGGTGGCGCAGCGGCTCTACGAAGGCATGGACATTGGCGGCGAGACCGCCGGCCTGATCACCTATATGCGAACCGACGGCGTGCAAATGGCGCCCGAGGCGATCGACGCCGCCCGCGATGCCATCGTCAGCGAATTCGGCGCAAAATACCTGCCGGAGAAGCCGCGCTTCTATACGACCAAGGCCAAGAACGCCCAGGAAGCGCATGAGGCGATCCGCCCGACCGATTTCAAGCGCACGCCGGCTTCGGTCCGCCAATATCTCGATGCCGACCAGGCCCGCCTCTACGAGCTGATCTGGAAGCGCGCCATCGCCAGCCAGATGCAGCCGGCCGAGATCGAGCGCACCACGGTCGAGATCGAGGCGGTCAACGGCGCCCGCACCGCCGAGCTTCGCGCCGTCGGCTCGGTCGTGCGCTTCGACGGCTTCATCGCCGCCTATACCGACCAGAAGGACGAGGACGCGGAGGACGAGGAAAGCCGCCGCCTGCCCGAGATCCGCGCCGGCGAGCAGCTTGCCCGCCAGGCGATCAACGCCACCCAGCACACCACCGAGCCGCCGCCGCGCTATTCCGAGGCGTCGCTGATCAAGAAGCTGGAAGAGCTGGGCATCGGCCGCCCGTCGACCTACACGGCGATCCTGAAGACGCTGGAGGACCGCGACTACGTCACCATCGACCGCCGCAAGCTGGTGCCGCAGGCCAAGGGCCGCTTGCTGTCAGCCTTCCTCGAGAGCTTCTTCGAGCGCTATGTCGAATATGATTTCACTGCCTCGCTGGAAGAAAAGCTCGACGAGATTTCCGACGGCAAGCTCGCCTGGAAGGACGTGCTGCGCGACTTCTGGAGGGATTTTTCCGGCGCGGTCGACGACATCAAGGAACTGCGCGTCACCGACGTGCTCGATGCGCTCAACGACGAGCTGGCGCCGCTGGTGTTCCCGGCGCGTGAGGACGGTTCGAACCCGCGCATCTGCCCGAAATGCGGCACCGGCAACCTGTCGCTGAAGCTCGGCAAATTCGGCGCCTTCGTCGGCTGCTCGAACTATCCCGAATGCTCCTTCACCCGCCAGCTCGGCGATGCCGCCAATCCCAATGGCGAGAACGGCAATGGCGAGGACGGCACCAGGCTGATCGGCAAGGATCCGTACACGGCGGAAGAGATCACGCTGCGCAGCGGCCGTTTCGGCCCCTATATCCAGCGCGGCGAAGGCAAGGAGGCCAAGCGCTCCAGCCTGCCCAAGGGCTGGGCCGCCGAACAGATCGACCATGAAAAGGCGCTGGCGCTGCTGGCGCTGCCGCGCGACGTCGGCAAGCACCCTGAATCCGGCAAGATGATCTCGGCCGGGCTGGGCCGCTATGGCCCCTTCGTGCTGCATGACGGCACCTACGCCAATCTCGACAGCATCGAGGACGTGTTCTCGATCGGCCTCAATCGCGCCGTCTCGGTGATTGCGGAGAAGCAGTTGAAGGGCAAGGGCGGCCGCAACGGCGCAACGCCCGCGGCGCTCAAGGATCTTGGCGACCACCCCGACGGCGGCGGCAAGATCGTCGTGCGCGACGGCAAATACGGGCCCTACGTCAACTATGGCAAGGTCAATGCGACGCTGCCCAAGGGCAAGGATCCGCAATCGGTGACGGTCGAGGACGCCCTGGCGCTGATCGCCGAGAAGGAAGCCAAGGGCGGTGGCGGCAAGAAGCCGTTCCGCAAGGCGGCAGCGGCCGGCAAGCCGGCCGCCAAGAAATCCCCGGCCAAGAAAAAGGGATAGGGCGTGGCGCGCAGGATCTCCGGACGAAGCCACGGCGATCCGCGCACCGCCGACACGAGGGCCAAGGTCCGGGACGACTACCGCCCGTCGCGCGAAGAGATCCTGCGCTACATCGCCGAAAATCCGGACCGTTCCGGCAAGCGCGAGATCGCCAAGGCGTTCGCGCTGCGCGGCGACGACCGTATCTGGCTGAAGGATCTGTTGCGCGACCTGCAGGACGAGGGCCTGCTGACCAGGGAACGCAAGCGGCTGACCCGCGCCGGCGCCCTGCCCCATGTCGCCGTGCTCGACATTTTCGGCCGCGACGGCGACGGCGTGCTCCTGGCGCATCCGAGCGAATACAGCGGCGCCGGCTCGCCGCCGGTCGTCTCCATCCGCATTTCGCGTGGAAGCAACGGCCCGGCGCCCGGCATCGGCGACCGCGTGCTCGCCAAGACCTTCCCGACCGACGATCCGGCCGGCCCCGCCTATACCGGCCGGGTGATGAAGATCTTCGAGAAACGCAGCGATGCCGTGCTCGGCGTCTTTCGCGTCCTCAAGGACGGCACCTTGCGCATCGAACCGGTGGAGCGGCGCCAGCCCGAACTGATCGTCGACAAGGAGTTCCAGAACGGCGCCAGGAACGGCGACCTGGTCGAGGTCGAGCCCGCGCGGGCGTCCCGCTACGGGTTGCCGCGCGCCAAGGTCCTGGCGGTGCTGGGCTCGCTGACCAGCGAGAAGGCGGTCTCGATGATCGCCATCCACGCGCATGACATCCCGCACATCTTCCCGGCCGACGTCATCGCCGAGGCCGATGCGGTGAAGCCTGCGGCGCTTGCCGGCCGCGAGGACTGGCGCGAGCTGCCGCTGATCACCATCGACCCGGCCGACGCCAAGGACCATGACGACGCGGTCTTCGCGACGCCCGATACCGACGAGAAGAACCCCGGCGGCGTGCTGGTCACCGTTGCGATCGCCGACGTCGCGGCTTACGTCCGCTACGGCACCGCGCTCGACCGCGAGGCCCTGAAGCGTGGCAATTCGGTCTATTTCCCGGATCGCGTGGTGCCGATGCTGCCGGAGCGCATCTCCAACGATCTCTGCTCGCTGCGCGAGGGCCAGGACCGGCCGGCGCTTGCCGTGCGCATGACGTTCGCGGCCGATGGCCGCCAGCTGCGCCATTCCTTCCATCGCGTCATGATGAAGTCGGCGGCCAAGCTCGCCTACCCGCAGGCGCAGGCGGCGATTGATGGTATGCCCGACGACAAGACCGGGCCGATCCTCGATACGGTGCTGAAGCCGCTATGGGATGCGTATGCGGTGCTGAAGCGCGGCCGTGACGGCCGCCAGCCGCTGGAACTCGACCTGCCCGAGCGCAAGATCCTGCTCAAGGAGGACGGCACCGTCGACCGCGTCGTCGTGCCGGAACGCCTCGATGCCCACAAGCTGATCGAGGAGTTCATGATCCAGGCCAACGTCGCGGCCGCCGAAACGCTGGAGGCGAAGCGCCAGGCACTGGTCTACCGCATCCATGACGCGCCCTCGCTCGCCAAGCAGGAATCGCTGCGCGAATTCCTGGCAACGCTCAGCCTGTCGCTGGCGCGCGGCGCGCAGATGCGGCCCGCACAGTTCAACGGCATCCTCGAGCGCGTGCGCGGCGCCGACAATGAGGCGCTGGTCAATGAGGTGGTGCTGCGTTCGCAGAGCCAGGCCGAATACTCGCCGAAGAATATCGGCCATTTCGGCCTCAACCTGAAACGCTACGCGCATTTCACCTCGCCGATCCGCCGCTATGCCGACCTCATCGTGCATCGCGGGCTGATCGCCGCGCTCGGTCTTGGCCCGGGCGGCCTGACGCAGCAGGAAGCCGATCGGCTGGAAGAGGTGTCGGCGCTGATCTCCGCCACCGAGCGCCGCGCCATGGCGGCCGAGCGCGACACGGTCGACCGGCTGGTCGCCGCCCATCTCGCCGAGCATATCGACGACCGTTTCGACGCGCGCATCTCCGGCGTCACCAAGGCGGGACTATTTGTCCAATTGCCGCAGTACGGCGCGGATGGTTTCATCCCCGTGTCAAGCCTTGAAGGCGATTACTATATATACGACGAAACCGCCCGATCGCTTTTCGGAGAACGCACCGGCAAGGGCTACCAGCTTGCCGACCGCGTCGAGGTCCGATTGGTCGAGGTCGCGCCCATGGCCGGCGCGATGCGTTTCGAAATGCTGACCGATCCGAAGCCGCTGCCCGGCTCCAAACGGTCGTTTCACAAGGCCAAGGGCCGCGCCCGCGCGTCGCAATCGCGCCCACGCGGCAGGAGACGGTGATGGCAAGGCAATTGCAGATGGAAGACCAGGTTTTCGGCGGCGAGCATCATTCGGGCCGCGTCGCCCGCCCGCTGTGGACGGCGATGAAGCGCGGCCTGCTCGGCCGCTGCCCGCATTGCGGCGAAGGCAAGCTGTTCCGCGCCTATGTCAAGACCGTCGACAAATGCGAGCATTGCGGCGAGGAACTCTACCATCACCGCGCCGACGACCTGCCCGCCTATCTGGTGGTGGTCATCGTCGGCCATATCGTGCTTGGCGCGTTCATGGGGGTCGAGGCGACCTCCACGCTCTCCACCTGGCAGCACATCCTCATCTGGGTGCCGCTGACCATCCTTCTGGCGGTGGTGCTGCTGCAGCCGGTCAAGGGCGCCGTCATCGGCCTGCAATGGGCGCTCTATATGCACGGCTTCGGCGGCGAAGAGGACGTCATCGAGCATCACCCCGAGGCCTGACGTCGCGGCTGGCGCAATCGGCGATGTCCGAACGCCACTTTCGCATGCGGCAAGTTTCCGCTAAAGCGCCTCGCAAATGAACGGGTTCACGCGACGCGCTTCAGATCTTTGCTTTCATGCATGTCATCGTCCCCCAGACCGCCACGGCGTCTGGGCGACATGCATCAGCTTGGGGACCGAATGAACAAGGCGAACGTCGACAAGCTTGAGCCAAGCGCTGCCGCGCCCGCCGGCAAGCGGTTGCGCCCGCGCGATGCCGCGACGCTGATTCTGCTCGACCGCAAGGGCAGCGAGGTGCTGGTGCTGATGGGCCGGCGCCATGCCGGGCACGCCTTCATGCCCGGCAAATTCGTCTTTCCGGGCGGCCGCACCGATCCGGCCGACGGCCGCATCGCCGTTGCCACGGACCTCCACCCCGAGGAAGAAGCCAACCTGACCGCGGGCCTCGGCCGCACCAGCCAGGCGCGCGCACGCGCCATCGCGCTGTCGGCCATCCGCGAGACCTATGAGGAAGCCGGCCTGCTTATCGGCCGCAAGGGCGCCTTCACCACTGCCAGGCGCGACTGGCAGGGCTTTGCCGAGCATGGCGTCGTGCCCTCGCTGGAAGTGCTGCGCTTCATCGCCCGCGCGATCACGCCGCCGAACCGGGTGCGCCGCTTCGATACCCGCTTCTTCAGCGCCTGGCGCAGCGACGTCGCCATCGAATTGCCGGATGGCGGCCCGACCAACGAGTTGGAGGAACTGGTCTGGCTGCCGCTCGCCAAGGCCCGCGAGGCCGATATACCAGACATCACCCGGATGATCCTCGACGAGCTGGAAAAGCGGCTCGCCGACGATCCGCTGCTGCGCCCCGGCGGCGCGGTGCCGCTCTACCGGCGTGTCCGCAACCACTTCACCCGCGAAATCCTCTAGGCTATTCAGGCATCCCATGACGGTCGATACCCAGCAACAGGGCGACGAGCGCGTACACTGGCTGCCGATGATCGCTGCGATCTCCTCGATCAGCGTCGTCGGCATCGCCATCGGCCTCGGCATGCCGCTGCTCAGCGTCATCCTGGAGACGCGCGGCCATTCGGCTTCGATGATCGGCCTCAACACCGCCATCGCCGGCCTTGCCTCGATCGCCGGCGCGCCGCTTGCAACGCCGCTGGCCATGCGGTTCGGCGTCGCCTGGACGATGCTGATGATGATCGCGGCTGGCGCTCTTGCCTTCGTCGGCTTCCACTTCGCGCCGGATTTCTGGATGTGGTTTCCGCTCCGCGTCGTGCTGCACATCGCGCTGACGGTGCTGTTCATCCTGTCGGAATTCTGGATAAGCACCTCGGCGCCGCCGCACCGGCGGGGCCTGGTGCTCGGCATCTATGCCACGGTGTTGTCGCTCGGCTTCGCCGCCGGACCATGGCTGTTCGCCCATCTCGGCAGCACCGGCTTCCTGCCCTTCGGCGTGACAATCGGCCTGGTGACGCTGGCCGCCATCCCGGTGCTGGCGGCGCGCAACGAAAGCCCGACCATCGTCGCCGACAGCGAGACCAGTCATTTCCTGCGCTACATCTGGCTGGTGCCGACCGCCACCTTCGCGGTGCTGGTGTTCGGCGCGGTCGAGACCGGCGGCTTTGCGCTGTTCCCGGTCTACGGCAGCCGCATCGGCTATTCCGAGGCGGACGCTGCCCTGCTGCTCACCATGATCGGCCTTGGCAACGTGCTGCTGCAGATTCCGATCGGCATGATCAGCGACCGCGTCTCGGATCGCCGCCATCTGCTGCTGGCCTGCGCCACCGTCGGGCTTGCCGGCACGATCTTCATGCCGCACTTCGCCGGGGACTGGCACCTGATGGCGGCGCTGCTGTTCGTCTGGGGCGGCGTCGTCGCGGCGCTCTACACGATCGGCCTTGCCCACCTCGGCTCGCAATTGTCCGGCCATGAGCTCGCCTCCGCCAACGCCGCCTTCGTGCTCTGCTACGGCGTCGGCATGGTGCTCGGCCCACAGGCGATCGGCATCGGCATGGACGTCTTCGGCCCCTCCGGCTTCGGCTGGTCGCTCGCTCTGTTCTTCGCCGCCTATATAGCGCTGGTCGGCGTCAGGCTGATCCGCAAGGTCCTGTAGGCCGACAGGCTGATCGCTCGTCAGCCCACGCTGCTGACATCACCGTGTCAGGAGCACCCCTGCTATACCCACGCTCCACATGCAGGGAGATATCAGATGATCGACAGTGGCTTCGAAACCAAATCCGTGCGGATGCAGTTGCTGCTGCTTGTCAGCTTCCAGGCGCCGGCAGCCGACGTCGATCGCATCATGGACGCCGTGGTCGCCATCACGCCGCTCGGCATGGGCAATTACGACAGCAACGCCTTCCAGTCGGCCGATGGCGTCGAGCGCTACCGGCCGCTCGAGGGTGCCGCCGCCGGCGCCGAGACGCTGCTGCGGCAGCGGCCGGGTACGGTCGAGGTGTCGTTCGAATTGCCCGACGACCAGGGCCTCGCCGCTCAGGTCGTCGAGGCGATCTACCAGGCGCACAGCTATGAGGAGCCGGTGATCCGCATCCAGCCGCTGCTTGCCAGCCGCACCAAGGGCCTTGACGACCGCGCCAACCCCAACCGCTGGTGGAACACGGCCGGAGACTGGAAGAAGGCCGCCTCCCCAGTCAGGGAGGACGCCTGACCGCCTACCTTGCCGCCGCTGGCCGGCTCCGCCATTGCCGGCAGCAGCCGCATCGGGCGTCGCCGAAACCCGCTTGGGGTTGACTTTCCGGACGCGTTCTTTATGTGTCGCGCCAAGTTTCCCGCGTCCGGGTGTTTTCCCCGTGCTCCAGCGGCCAAAACTCCACGAACATTAACGGACGAACATCATGGCCAAAGCCGCAAACATCAAGATCAAGCTTCTGTCGACCGCCGACACCGGTTTCTTCTACGTGACCAGCAAGAACAGCCGCACCAAGACGGACAAGCTGTCGTTCCGCAAGTACGATCCGGTCGCCAAGAAGCACGTCGAGTTCAAGGAAACCAAGATCAAGTAATCCGGTTTCCTCCGAGAATGCCGAAACGCCGCCCTTTGGGCGGCGTTTTTGTTTTTGGCCGGCGATTCGGCCTGACCCGATAGCAGAAGCTTCCGCCGATTGGCGCGAAGTCCTGACGTTCATTTTTTTGGAAAAAGGGGGCCGGTCGGCGTTTGGCAGCGGTACGAGGAGGCCACTATGTGCCAGCGCCGGCCGGCCGACCCCACGGACCCAGGAGATGCGGCGGACCTGAGCATCATGGGGTATTTAACGGAACGATCCGGCGGTCTACCCTCGTGCCGGCCTCGTTTTGTCTATGCTGTACATTTGCGCAAGAGCTTATGAAAATCAACAGTTTCTTAACCAAGCCACCCGAATCGCTTGGATTAAGGTAAATTGCTAACCCTGTCGGATTGACCGGTTAATTGGCGCCCAAGCCTACGCCGCCTTGGCGACCACGCGGTTGCGCCCGCCGCTCTTGGCCTCGTAGAGAGCGAGATCGGCGCGCTTCATCAGGGCGGCCACCGTATCGGCCCCCTTGAGCAGCGACGACACGCCGACGCTGACGGTGACCTCGATCGCCTTGCCCTCATGGCCCATCGCAAACGGCAACTGGGCGATTTCGGCGCGGATGCGTTCCGCGACCTTTTCCGCCACCGCGCCCTCCGTGTCGGGCATCACCACCACGAACTCCTCGCCGCCGAAACGGCAGGCGAGATCGATGCCGCGCACGTTCTTGCGCAACCGCCGCGCGAACTCGCGCAGCACGTCGTCGCCGCCGTCATGGCCATGCGCATCGTTGATGGATTTGAAGCGGTCGAGGTCGGTGATCATCACCGACAGCGGACGCCGCCGCGCCACCGCGCGGTCGAACAGCGTCTGCAGATGGCTGTCGAGGTAGCGGCGGTTGTGCAGCCCGGTCAGCCCGTCGGTCACCGCCATCTCGATGGTCTGGGTGACGCTGGCGCGCAGCTGGTCGTTGTAGCGCTTGCGGCGCACCTGGGTGCGCAGCCTCGCGGTCAGTTCCTGCTGGTCGACCGGCCGCGTCAGATAGTCGTTGATGCCGAGTTCGAGACCGCGGATGATGCGCCCCTCCTCGCCTGCGTCCGCCAAAAGGATGATCGGCAGGAAGCGGGTGCGGTCGAGCGACCGCAGTTGCGAACACAGTCGCAGCGGATCGAAGTCGGCGAAAGCGGTCGAGATCAGCACGCACTCGTAGGCGGTCTCGGCAGCCTGGAAGAAACTGGCATTGGGATCGGTGGCGACGTCGAGCTCGGCGCTGCTTCGCAGCATCTTCTTGATGCGCTCGAAGGACGATTTGCGCTCGTCGATCAGCAGCACCTTCGGCTTCGCATCCTCGGCGGCGAAGTTGCGGCTCAACAGCTCCTCGATGCCGATGTTGCGCGTGGTCGAGGCGCGCAGCCGCAATTCGTCGGTCAGCGACTTCAGCCGGACAAGGCTCTTGACGCGCGTCATCAGCTGCAGGTCGTTGACCGGCTTGGTCAGGAAATCGTCGGCGCCGGCCTCCAGGCCGCGCACCCGGTCGGAGACCTGATCGAGCGCGGTGATCATGACGACCGGGATATGCGATGTCGCCGGGTCGCTCTTCAGCCGCCGGCAGACCTCGAAGCCGTCCATGTCGGGCATCATCACGTCGAGCAGCACGACATCGACCTTGCCGTTCTCGCAGGTCTCGATGGCGTCCGGTCCGTTGGAGGCGGTCAGCACCTCGAAATACTCGGCCAGCAGCCTGACCTCGAGCAGCCTGACATTGGCAGGGATGTCGTCGACGACGAGGATCCGCGCGGTCATCTCACAAGGCTCCGGTCTGGCTGGGCATCAGGCATCGCCCAGATAGGATTTGATGGTTTCGATGAAACGCGGCACCGAGATCGGCTTCGAGATATAGGCCTCGCAGCCACCCTGGCGAATGCGCTCCTCGTCGCCCTTCATGGCGAATGCGGTCACCGCGATGACCGGAATCGAATGGAGGTCGTCATCCTCCTTCAGCCACTTGGTCACCTCCAGCCCGGACACTTCGGGCAGTTGGATGTCCATCAGGATCAGGTCCGGCCGGTGCTTGCGCGCCAGGTCCAGCGCCTCGAGGCCGTTGCGCGTGCGAACCGTGTCGTAGCCGCTGGCTTCGATGAGGTCGCGAAAGAGCTTCATGTTGAGCTCGTTGTCCTCGACGATCATGACCTTCTTAGGCATCGATTTCCCGTCCCGACGGTCCTCGACGCCGAAGACCACCGTCATGCGTCCTTGCCGGATCGCACCCAACCCTCATCCACGCTACGCCAATATGATTGACGAAACGCAAACCGGTGGCCCCAAAAAACTGGCCGGATCCCGTCTCGGGGAGGGCAATGGCTTGCCGCAAGTCGCGCTTGCCGTTACTGCGGAGAGACTCAAATTCCACGCACAAAAGGTAGTCATGACAAACGCGGCGTCAATGCGCGAGGAAGCGGAAGCCCTTGCCATCAGGGCTCTCGGCTTCGTCGCCGCCGATCCTGAGCTCCTGCCGCGCTTCCTGGCGATCACCGGCATCGAGGCGCACTCGATCCGGCGGGCGGCGGGCGAGCCAGGCTTTTTGGCCGGCGTGCTGCAGTTCATCCTCGCCCATGAGCCGACGCTGCTGCGCTTCGCCGAGGAGACCGGCACGCCGCCGGACGCCGTCGGCAAGGCCTTGCGGGCGCTGCCGCTCGGCAACGACGATCACGAGCGCTCGGTATGAGCGACGATCCCGAGACGGCGCGGCAGATCGAAGAGCTTGCCGCGGACGACCGGCCGCTTCTGGTGCTCGACGTCGACGACGTCGTGCTGGAGTTCATCCGGCCGTTCCCGCATTTTCTGCAATCGCGCGGCTTCGCCCTGACGCTGGCCTCCTTCCGCCTCACCGGCAACATTGCCGAGACGGCAAGCGGCCGGTTGATCGAGCAGGCTGAGGTGACGGCGCTTCTCGGCGAGTTCTTCGACGCCCAGGCCGAATGGCAAAGCGTCACCGATGGTGCGGCGCAAGCGCTGTCGACATTCGGCGGCCGTGCCGAGATCGTGCTTTTGACGGCCATGCCGCACAAGCACCGCGCGGCGCGCCGCGCCCACCTCGACGCGCTTGGGCTGAACTATCCGCTGCTGACGACGGAGATGGCGAAAGGACCGGCCGTCGCCAAACTGCGCGGCGCCAACGGTCGGCCGGTCGCCTTCGTCGACGACCAGCCGTACAACCTTCTGTCGGTGCGCCACTCGGTGGCAGACGCGCATCTCTTCCACCTGATGGCAGACAACTCGCTGCGCGCCTTCCTGCCGCCAACGCCCGAAGGCATCGTCTCGGTCGAGGATTGGCACGAGGCGGCGCCGAAGATCGTCAGCGCGCTCGGGCTCTAGAGCAAGTTCGTGGAAAAGTGTGTAACGGTTTTCCGTCCGGAATTGCGTAGAAACAAATAGTTAGAGCGGTTCAGCGATTCCATGAAACGCTGAACCGCTCTAGAACCCGGGGGCGGAAAACCGCTCCGCCCTTTCCCGAAAATGCGTCAGGGCTGCAGCTTCGCGCCCGCCCCGCTATTGCCCTCGCCGGGAACGACATCCTGATCGGTGCCGTCATCCTGATCGGTGCTATCGTCCTCAACGGCATCCGCCGGCTTCAGCATGGCACCATTGACCGTCACCGAACCATCGGGCTTGGCGTTGATCGCCCATTCGATGCGTCCGTCAGGCAGCATCTTGCCGAACCCTTTGACCGCAAGCACCATCGGAAAATACTGCGCGGCTTCCGGGTCGGTCTTGGCCGCGGTCTGCAAGGCTTCGACGATCTTGTCGTAGCCTGCGATATCGACCGTCACGCTCGCATCGGGCTTCTCGCCGGGGAAGGTCATCTCGCCTTCCAGCGCGATCTCGATGTCCTTGTTCTTCAGCGTGCTGTGGCCGATGACGGCCTTGGGCGTCTTGGCCAGGAAATCGGCGGAGATCTGGTCGCCAAAATCTTCCGGCAGCGGCGGATTCTTATTGAGATCAAGCGTTTCGATCGCCTTCTTCGCCATGCTGTCGAGATCGATGTTGGCGCCGCCGAAGTTCAGGTCGATGTCGGTGGGCAGCAACGCCACGCTCCAGCCGGGCAGCATCTGCTGCGGAATCTTCAGGCCAGAGGCCTTGATCGCGTAGTTGATCTTGCCGCTCTGGGAGACGCCGTCCATTCCGAAGGCCGTGCTCAATTGCGTCGCCCCGAACGTACCGATCGGGCTTTCGACCGCGAAATCCTTGAACCCATAGGTTCCATCGAGCCTTTCCCATACCGGCAGCGCGGCAAGCAGCAGCGACTTGAGCTGCGCCTGGTTCGCCTTCAGCGCCGCTTCGTCCTCATTGGCCACGGCAAAGGCCAGCAGGTCGAGCAGCGGCTTGCTTCGCACGCCCTTGCCGTTCGCGGTCACCGACAGCTCCGGCGACTTTATCGTCACCGGAAATTTCATTCCGCTCTCGGGATCGTCGAAATTGACCGCCTCTGTAAAGCTCGACATCTTCTGCGTCATCGTGACGTCAACGCCGCCATTGGCGGCCTTGGTCGCGGCGAAGTTCGCCGTGCCGGCGCCGAAGCTGGCGTCAACATGCTGTTTGGCGTCCTTGGACGTCATCGTCATGCTGGCTATGGTGCTGACGCCGCTGGTGAAGGCTGCGAGCGCGGGGTCATAGACGCCGCTGCCCTTGCCGTCCTTCACGGTGAACTGGGTGCTTTGCAGCCCTTCCGGCCCGTTGAACTCGAAGGACGCGCTCTGCGAGAAATCCATCGAGACGTCCCAGGATCCATCGCTGCGCGGCTTCACCTTCAAGGCATAAGGCGCGACGTCGAACTTCAGCAGCTTCTGGTCCGGCAGGGCCTCGACCAGCGCCTTGAAATCAATGGCGATCCGGTAGGCGTCGCCTTCGACGGAGACCTTCAGCACGCCGGTGTCGAGCGCCTTCTTGCCGACGTAGCGGGACAGGTCCTCGGAAAGCTGCTTGGCGCCTTGGCTATCGACCGTCTGGGCGAAAGCCGGCGCGCCGAGCGCGAGAAGGAAAACTAGGGGCAGGACACGCTTCACGTCGATTCTCCGTTTGGGCTCGGAAGACAAAATCGCTTCGCGCTGCTGGTAGGCAAATACCATCACAGCCGCAAGACAAAGGCTAGTCGCCTTCCTAAAGCACCAGCCGCATCAGCGGCCGGCCGGGCTTGCGCTCGACAAGCCGCTCGAAGCCCGCCTTCTCGAACACCCGTGACGAGCCGACGAACAGGCCGATCGAACGCGAATCGCGCGACAGGTCGATCGGGCAGGCCTCGACCAGCCGCGCGCCGTTCCGGCGGGCAAAGTCGATGCCGCCTTCGACGAGGCGATGGCTGATGCCCCTGCCCCGCGCCTTGACGCGGATGAAGAAGCACGAGATCGCCCAGACTCCCGCGTCGGCGGCATCGGCCAGATCGACCGGCGCCGACCCCCTGCCCTGGTTGTTCCATTCGGGCACGTCGGCGCGCGGCCCGATCTGCATCCAGCCGACCGCCTTGCCATCCTCGAAAGCCAGTAACCCCGGCGGCGGCCCGGCTTCGATGCGCGCCTTGATATGGTCCTTGTTGCGCTGCTTGTCGTTGGCCCGTCGTACCGCCGGCGCCAAACGGAAATGCGTGCACCAGCAGCCGTAACAGGCGCCCTGCTTGCCGAAAAGATCCTCGAAATCCGCCCAGAGCTCGGGCGCCAGCGGCGCGATGGTCGTGCTCATGCGTTCTCCCCAGGCCAACCTTGTTGCTTGCCCTGCGCTGTCGTACCATTGCGTTTGTTCTCTTTATGTTCGCAGCAATGGCGGCTCCTGTCAACAATCCCGAACACGGTTTTTGCCGTGACTGCCTGGCCTTGCAGCGCGGCGATGCACGTCGCTGCGAGCGCTGCGGCAGCCCCAGGCTTGCTCGCCATGCCGAACTCTACCGGCTGCATCTTGCCCATATCGACTGCGACGCCTTCTACGCCGCCATCGAAAAGCGCGACAATCCCGCGCTGAAGGACCGCCCAGTGATCGTCGGCGGCGGCCGGCGCGGCGTCGTCTCCACCGCTTGCTACATCGCCCGCATCCACGGCGTGCGCTCGGCGATGCCGATGTTCAAGGCGCTGGAAGCCTGTCCTGAGGCGGTGGTCATTCCTCCCGACATGGAGAAATATGTCCGGGTCGGGCGTGAAGTCCGCGCGTTGATGCAGGCATTGACGCCGCTGGTCGAGCCGCTCTCCATCGACGAGGCCTTCCTCGATCTTGCCGGCACCGAGCGCCTGCACGGCATGCCCCCTGCCCTCGTCCTGGCGCGTTTCGCGCTGTCCGTGGAAAAGGAGCTCGGCATCACCGTCTCGGCCGGTCTTTCCTACTGCAAGTTCCTCGCCAAGGTGGCGTCCGACTTCCGCAAGCCGCGCGGCCTTTCGGTGATCGGCGAGGCCGAGGCGATGGACTTCCTGGCCGAACAGCCGGTGACGATGATCTGGGGCGTCGGCAAGGCCTTCGCCGCCACGCTGGGACGCGACGGCATCCGCAGCATCGGCCAGCTTCAACGCATGGAGCGGGCCGAGCTGATGCGCCGCTATGGCGTGATGGGCGACCGGCTTTACCGGCTCTCGCGCGGCGAGGACGACCGCCGGGTCGACCCGGATGGCGACGCCAAGAGCGTGTCGGCCGAGACCACCTTCGACACCGACATCGGCGCCATGGCCGAACTGGTGCCGGTGCTGCGGGCGCTGTCGGAAAAGGTCTCGGCGCGGCTGAAGAAATCGGGCATTGCCGGGCGCACCGTGGTGCTGAAGCTGAAGACACAGGACTTCAAGCTCCGCACGCGCAACCGCCAGCTTGCCGATCCCACGCGTCTGGCCGACCGGATTTTCCAGACCGGCCTCGACCTCTTGCGCCGGGAAGCCGACGGGACAAAATACCGGCTGCTCGGCATCGGCGTCAGCGATCTGTCCGATGACGGGAAGGCCGACCCGCCCGACCTGGTCGACATCCAGTCGCGCAAGCGCGCGCTGGCCGAGGGCGCCATCGATTCATTGCGCGACAAGTTCGGCAAGAAGGCCGTGGAAACCGGCTATACGTTCGGCAGGGGCCGCGGCGCCAATCCGCCGGAGCCGATCGAGGAGTGATCGAATCCGGCTTCCGCCACTCACGTGCGTTTGAGATCGATCCGGCTTGTCACCACCGTCTTGCCGGTTTTCGGATCGGCGTCTGTCACGGTGAGCCGCATGCCGTCCCCGCTGGTCTTCTCGACGGTTAGCCGCGCTGTCCGGTCGCCATTCACCTCTTTGGCCCATCGGATTGCGAGGCTGAGCGCATTGCCCGACCGCTTGCCATTCAACTGCGCCGGCCCGGTACGGGAGCCGACATAAACGCCGGTATAGCCTTTGCCGTTGGATTTCAAATCCGCGCTGATCGCCCGCGTCACCAGCACGAGACCTCGGCAATTGCCGTCGAGCGACAGCGAAGTCGACGTCGCGCCGGAATTGAAGGTGCAGGAGACGTTCACCGTCGGCGCATTGGTGGTCACCTTGACGGTGCCGTTGCCGGCGAAACTGCCCTGGAACGAGCGCAGGAAATCGGCATCGTCGGCATGCGCGGGGCTCACGGCGGTCAGGCCGCCGGCGAGCAGAAGCAGCAGCATTGATTTCATCAAAGGTCTCCCCCGGTAGAATCGGAAATGCCTAAGCGCGGATATAGGGACTCGAACGCCTGCGGCGACCCCAGGTTCCGCCTTCAACGTGACTGTTTTTTAACGAGGCTGGCCCAGTCGAATGCGCCGACTAGCGGTTGCCCTCGAAGGTCCGGCTTGCGACATAGCGCGCATGGCACCCGCTCCCTCGATCCCCAAGGCCGCGTTCTGGATGGCGCTGTCGATCGCCTCGTTCCTGGCGATGTCGGTCGCCGGCCGCGCCACGACGGCGGAGCTCAACGTCTTCCAGGTGCTGGAGCTGCGCTCGGTCATCGGCTTCCTCATCCTGCTGCCGCTGGTGATGATGAGCGGCGGCTTCGCGGCGATGCGCACCGAGCGTCCGCTCGCCCATCTTGCCCGCAACATCGTCCACTATTCCGGTCAGGCCGCCTGGCTCTACGCGCTCACCCTGATCCCGCTGGCGGTGCTGATCTCGATCGAGTTCACGACACCGATCTGGACCGCCATCCTCGCCGTCAGCTTCCTTGGCGAAAAGCTTTCGCGGCCAAGGCTGGCGGCGATCGTGCTCGGGCTGATCGGCGTGGTCATCATCGTACGGCCCGGGCTAGGCACCATGAATCTGGGGGAGCTTATCGTACTGGGCGCAGCGGTTTGCTTCGGTACCTCGGTGGTGTTGGTCAAGTCGCTGACCCGCACCGACAGCGTCGTCAGCATCATCTTCTGGATGCTCATCATCCAGTCCGTGCTCGGCCTGGCTCCGGCGCTCTACGAATGGCGCAACCCGCCGCTCGAGCTCTGGCCGTGGATCGTGGTGATCGCCTTCACCGGCATGTCGTCGCATTTCTGCATGGCCCGCGCCCTTACCCATGCCGACGCCACACTCATCTCGCCTATGGATTTCCTGCGCGTGCCGCTGTCGGCGTTGATCGGATGGCTGCTCTACCACGAGCAGATCGATGTCTTCACCGCCGGCGGCGCACTGCTGATCCTGACGGGCAACCTGCTCAACCTGAAAAGGCACCGCAGCCGGCCGAGATCGCCGCTTCATAGCGGCGCTGCGCGCCACCTCCGCGACATCAGACCGGCCTCGCCTCGATAACGCTGATGCGTGGCCCCGCTTCGATGATATCGGCGACCTCGAAGCCGCCCTTTGCCAGCAGCGACCGAAACTCTTCGGCCGTGCGCTCCTCGCCGCCGGGCGCGACCAGCATGTTGAGGTCGGCGAATTTGGCCGTCGCCCCTTCATTGGGCGGCGCGAGCACGGCCTCGAACACCAGCAGCTTCCCGTCCGCGCGCATGGCCTTGCGGCAATTTTTCAGGATCGAGATGTTGGTCTCGTCGTCCCAGTCATGCAGGATCCATTTGAGCAGCAGCGCGTCCGCCGCTGAGGGCAGCGCCGCGAGGAAATCACCACCTACGATGTCGCAACGTTCGGCCACGCCTTTCTCGGCCATCACCCGGCCGGCCGCAGCCACCACATGCGGCTGGTCGAACAGAATGCCGCGGCTGCGGGGATTGGCGGCGAGGATTTCGGCGAGCAGCGCACCTTGCCCGCCGCCGACATCCATGATGACCGGGAAGCGCGAGAAATCATAGGCCGCAAGGATCGCCGCCGCGACGCCGCGCGAGTTCGCCGCCATCGCAAGATCGAAAATGCCGGATTCCTCGGGGTGTTCGGCCCGGTATTCCCAGACGCCCTTGCCATGCGCGTGGCGGAACGCATTCCTGCCGCACTGGATGCTGTAGAGCAAATCGCTCCACGCCTGCCGATAGTAAGGCCGACCGACAAACGCCGCCCAGGGCGCTGCTGAATGCTCGGCGTCGGAGCGCAAGGCGCCGCCGAGCGGCGTCAGCGAGAACTGCCCGTCTTCCGCCTCGTGAAATATGCCGGCCGCCGCGAGCGCGCGCAGCAAGCGGTAGAGCGCGCGCGGATGGGTGCCGGTCAGGCTCGCGAGATCGACGGCCGAGCGCTTGCCATCCTTGATGTGGTCGGCGATGCCGAGCATCGCCGCGACCGAGATCGCTTGCGACACCCGGTACTCATTGACCATGCGTATCACTTCGAAAGCGGCTGTTCGCGGGTCCATGCCTCCCCCCATCCGCAGGCTTGGAGATGGTACCGCTTCTCCTAGATAAGTTCCACTTCCACCACGCCCTGCACCGCGCGCATGGCGGACGCGATTTGCGGCGAGACGCGGTAACGACCCAAATCGATCTCGATCTCGCCCTGCGCTTCTCCCTTGAGAAGGATGATGCTGACCTGGCTGTCGCCGCGCTGCTTGAGCTGGGCCTGAATGATCGACGATGGCCTATCGTCCCTGACAAAGATGCGTAGGGCCTTCTGGATGCGGCTGGCCTCATCCTCCAGCGACTGCACCGTCTGGATGCGCAGATTGATGCCCTCCGGCCTGTCTTCGGCCGAAACCGTGATCACCACCGAGCGGCCAGGCTCCAGCATGTCGCGAAATTGCGCCAGGCCTTCGGAGAACAGCACCGCCTCGTATTGCCCCGTCGTGTCGGAAAATTGCACCACGCCCATCTTGTTGCCGGTGCGCGTCTTTCGCTCCTGCTTGGTGGTGACCGTGCCGGCGAGTCGCCCGGCGGCGGCACCTCGCTTGACGGCGGCCGAGAACTCCGCCCAGTTCTGCACCCGCATCTTCTGCAGCGCCGCTTTGTACTCGTCCAGCGGGTGCGCCGAGAGATAGAAGCCGACCACCTGGAATTCGCGGTGCAGCCGGTCGGCCGCCAGCCACGGTTCGGTCGCCGGCAAATTGAGCGCCTGCGACTGGGCGCCGAGCGAGGCGCCGAATATGTCGGCCTGGCCGGAGACGGCATTCTGCTGCGCCAGAGAGGCCAGCCCCATCATCCGCTCGACGCCGGCCATCATGGCGGCGCGGTCATGGCCGAAGCAGTCCAGCGCGCCGGCCATGATCAGGCTTTCGAAGACGCGCTTGCCGACGATCTTCGGATCGACCCTTTCGCAGAAGTCGGCCAGGCTCTTGAATGGTTTTTCGCCGCGCATGGCGACGATGTGCTCGACCGCCGCGTCGCCGACGCCTTTGAGCGCGGCCAGCGAATAGAAAATCTTGTTCTGGCCGACCTCGAAGGGGCGGAAGCTCGACATCACCGACGGCGCCACCACCTCGATGCCGAGCCGCAGCGCATCCTGGCGGAAATCGGCGAGCTTGTCGGTGTTGCCCATGTCGAGCGTCATCGATGCCGCGAGGAATTCGACCGGATAGTGCGCCTTGAGGTAGGCGGTCTGATAGGACACGACCGCGTAAGCCGCGGCGTGCGACTTGTTGAAGCCGTAGTCGGCGAACTTCGCCAGAAGGTCGAAAATGAAATCGGCCTGCGGCTTGCCGACGCCGCGCTCGACCGCGCCCGTGACGAAGCGCTCGCGCTGCTTGTCCATCTCGGCGCGGATCTTCTTGCCCATGGCGCGGCGCAGAAGGTCGGCTTCGCCGAGCGAATAGCCGGAAAGCTCCTGCGCGATCTGCATCACCTGTTCCTGGTAGACGATGACGCCCTGCGTCTCCTTCACCAGATGGTCGATCTTGGGATGGATCGAGGCCATCTCCTCCTCGCCATGCTTGCGGGCGTTGTAGGTCGGGATGTTCTCCATCGGGCCGGGGCGGTAGAGCGCCACCAGCGCGATGATGTCCTCGATGCAGTCCGGCCGCATGCCGATCAGCGCCTTGCGCATGCCGGCGCTTTCCACCTGGAACACGCCGACCACCTCGCCGCGCGACAGCATGGCGTAGGTATCGGGATCGTCGAGCGGGATCGTTGCGAGATCGATGTCGATGCCGCGACGGCGGATCAGCTTCACCGCCGTTTCCAGCACGGTCAGCGTCTTCAGGCCGAGGAAGTCGAACTTCACCAGCCCGGCCTGCTCGACATATTTCATGTTGAACTGGGTGACCGGCATGTCCGAGCGCGGATCGCGGTACATCGGCACCAGTTCCGACAAAGGCCGGTCGCCGATGACGATGCCGGCGGCATGCGTCGAGGCATGGCGATAAAGGCCTTCGAGCTTCTGCGCCGTATCGAGAAGCGTCTGGACGATCGGCTCCTTCTCCGCCTCCTCGGCGAAGCGCGGCTCGTTGGCGATGGCGTCCGCCAGCTTGACCGGATTAGCCGGATTCTGCGGCACCATCTTGGAGAGCTTGTCGACCTGGCCATAAGGCATCTGCAGCACGCGGCCGACGTCGCGCAGCACCGCGCGCGCCTGCAGCGTACCGAAGGTGATGATCTGCCCGACCTGGTCGCGGCCGTATTTCTGCTGGACGTAGCGGATCACCTCCTCGCGCCGGTCCTGGCAGAAGTCGATGTCGAAGTCAGGCATCGAGACGCGATCGGGATTGAGGAAGCGCTCGAACAGCAGCGAGAAGCGCAGCGGGTCGATATCGGTGATGGTCGTCGAATAGGCGACCAGCGAACCGGCGCCCGAACCGCGTCCCGGCCCGACCGGAATGCCTTGCGACTTCGCCCATTTGATGAAGTCGGCAACGATCAGGAAGTAGCCCGGGAATTTCATCTTCTCGATGATGCCGAGCTCGAAATCGAGCCGCTCGCGATATTGCTCGACCGTATAGCCCGGCGTCGGACCGTGCGCGGCCAGCCGCGCCTCCAGCCCCTCGCGCGCCTGGCGGGCGAGCTCGGCCGCCTCCGCCTTCTCCGCCGCATCCTTGTCGGCGATATCGCCGCCGGTGAAGCGCGGCAGGATCGGGCTGCGGTTCTTCGGATAGTAGGAACAGCGCAGCGCGATCTCGACCGTGTTGTCGATTGCTTCCGGCAGGTCGCAGAACAGCTTCGCCATCTCCGCCTGGCTGCGCAGGAAATTGTCCGGCGAGAGCCGCCGGCGATTGTCGGCGGCGACCACCGAACCCTCGGCGATGGCGACCAGCGCGTCATGCGCCTCATAGTCGTCGCGCCTGGAAAAGAACGCCTCGTTGGTGGCGACTAGTGGCAGATCGTGGCTGTAGGCAAGGTCGACCGTCGATTTCTCGATCATGCGGTCGTAGCCCTGGACCCGCTCCAGCTCGACGTAGAGCCGATCGCCGAACATCGCCTTCAGCGTCAGCAGCCGCTGCTCGGCGAGGTCGCGGCGGTCCTCCTTCAAGGCGCGGCCGATCGGACCGCGCGGACCGCCGGTCAGGCAGATCAAGCCGTCGGATTGTCCCTCGAGCATCGCGCTGGTCAGGTGCACCGGCTCGCCGGGCGGCGTTTCCAGATAGACCCGGCTGATCAGCCTGACCAGATTGGCGTAGCCGGCCTCGGTGGCGGCGATCAGCACGACGGCGTGCATCTCCGGCCCCTGGCGGCGGCGGTCGCGCTGGCCATCGCCCGCCTCGCCGGAAAAGGCGAGATCGATCTGGCAGCCGAGGATCGGCTGGATGCCGTCCTTCACCGCCTTCTGCGCGAATTCCAGCGCCCCGAACAGATTGTTGGTGTCGGTGACGGCGATCGCCGGGCACTCGTCCTTGACCGCATGGCCGACGATGGCGCCGAGCTGCAAGGCGCCTTCGAGCAGCGAATAGGCAGAGTGCACGCGCAGATGGATGAACGGCCGCGCCGGCGTTTCCGGACGCGCTTCCTTTACCGCTGCTTCGCGCAGCAACGGGTCGCGTGGAAGTCGTTCATCCGCCATGGGGCTCGCGTCGCTCGAAAGGACTCAACAATCAGTGCAGATGTATTGTCCGGGAGCGCGGGATGCGAGTCCAGCGATCTCCTGTGCACAGGTCAGGCGAATTCCATGATCACCGCATCGACGGTGAGACTGTCGCCCGGTTTTGCGTTGAGCCTGGACACGGTGAGGTCGCGTTCGGCGCGCAGCACGTTCTCCATCTTCATCGCCTCGACCACGGCCAGCGTCTCGCCGGCCTTGACTTCCTGTCCCTCGGCGACGGCGATCGATACGACGAGGCCCGGCATCGGGCAAAGCAGCATCTTCGACGTATCCGGCGGCAGCTTTTCCGGCATCAACCTTTCGAGCTCGGCGGTGCGCGGCAGCATGGCCTGGGCCGTCACCGACATGCCTTTCCAGGCGATGCGCAAGCCGTTCAGCGCCGGGCGCACCTGTGCCGCGACCGTGTTGCTCCCGACCGTGCCGCGCCAGATGAGATCGCCCGGCCGCCAGTCGGACGCCACCGTCAGCGGCTTGCCGCCATCGATCGACAGATCGACTTCCATGGGGATCGAGACCATGCCTTCGAGAACAGCGGCCGAAAGGTAGTCGGCGCCGATCTTGACCACCCAGTCCCGCTTGAGGATGCCCGAATGCGGCGCCAGCCGTCCGCTCAGCCGGTCGAGCCGGTCGCGGCGCAGCAGTTCCATCGCCGTTGCGACCGCCGCCAGCACCGCCTTTTCTTCGGCGTCCGGCGCGATCGGCGCGAATCCGTGCGGATATTCCTCGGCGATGAAGCCGGTCGACAGTCGCCCCTCCCGCCAGCGCGGATGCTGCATCAGCGCCGCCAGGAACGGAATGTTGTGCTCGATGCCATCGACGACGAAACTGTCGAGCGCCTCCGACATGGCGTCGATCGCCTCGAGCCTGGTCGGCGCCCAGGTGCAAAGCTTGGCCACCATCGGATCGTAGAACATCGAAATCTCGGAGCCTTCGGTGACCCCGGTATCGTTGCGGATGACCACATCGCCGAACGTCCCCTCCTCCGGCGGCCGATAGCGCGTCAGCCGGCCGATCGAGGGCAGGAAATTGCGGTACGGATCCTCGGCATAGAGGCGGCTTTCCACCGCCCAGCCGTTCAGTTTCACGTCGCTCTGCTTGATGGCGAGCTTCTCGCCAGCGGCGACACGGATCATCTGCTCGACCAGATCGATGCCGGTGACGAGCTCGGTCACCGGGTGCTCGACCTGCAATCGCGTATTCATTTCAAGGAAATAGAAGTTCTTTTCGCTGTCGACGATGAATTCCACCGTGCCGGCGCTCTGGTAGCCGACGGCCCTGGCCAGCGCCACCGCCTGCTCGCCCATCGCCTTTCGGGTCGTGGCGTCGAGGAATGGCGACGGCGCCTCCTCGACCACCTTCTGGTTGCGCCGCTGGATCGAGCATTCGCGCTCGCCGAGATAGAGCGCAGTGCCATGCGCGTCGGCCAATACCTGGATCTCGATATGGCGCGGATCGACCACGAACTTCTCGATGAAGACTCGGTCGTCGCCGAACGAGCTTTTCGCTTCCGAGCGCGCCCGATCGAAGCCGTCGCGCACTTCCGCCTCGCCCCAGGCGATGCGCATGCCCTTGCCGCCGCCGCCGGCCGAGGCCTTGATCATCACCGGATAGCCGATCTCGCCGGCTATTCTTTCGGCATGGTCGGCGTTCTCGATGACGCCCAGCCAGCCGGGCACTGTCGACACTTTCGCCTCGTTGGCGAATTTCTTCGATTCGATCTTGTCGCCCATCGCCCTGATCGCCTTGGGCTTCGGGCCGATGAAGACGATGCCTTCCTTCTCCAGCGCCTCGCAGAAGGCGGCGCGTTCGGAAAGAAAGCCATAGCCGGGATGCACGGCCTCCGCTCCGGTCTGCTTGCAGGCGGCAAGGATCTTGTCGGCGAGCAGATAGCTTTGCGCCGCGGGCGAAGGCCCGATATGCACGGCTTCGTCAGCCATCTCGACATGCACGGCGTCGCGATCGGCGTCCGAATAGACCGCGACGGTGGCAATCCCCATCTTGCGCGCCGTCTTGATCACACGGCAGGCGATCTCGCCGCGATTGGCGATCAGGATCTTCTTGAACATTCGGGCGTCGTTCCTCCGGCGAGAAACCAGTTCTATGGACAATCCCGCCATGGCTCAAGTGGCCGGGCGACGAGCATCCGCCCTGCCCGGATTGCGAATACCGCGCCGAAAAACGTCGCAAGGAAGTTGGCCGCCGTCGCCGAACTCTGTAGAGTGGCGCGTGGCTCATTGCGGAGGGCTGGCGGGCATTTCGCTTCGCCGGGCAGGCTCAACAAGCCGGCCACATCAGAGTTTGTCTATTGCCTTGGGAGGAACTGCCTCATGAAAACGCGCGCCGCTGTTGCTGTCGCCGCCGGAAAGCCGCTGGAGATCATGGAGGTCGACCTCGAAGGGCCGCGCGACGGCGAGGTGCTGGTCGAGATCAAGGCGACCGGCATCTGCCACACCGACGAGTTCACGCTGTCGGGCGCCGATCCGGAAGGCCTGTTTCCGGCGATCCTCGGCCATGAAGGCGCCGGCATCGTCGTCGACGTCGGCAGGGGCGTGACCTCGGTCAAGAAGGGCGACCACGTCATCCCGCTCTACACGCCCGAATGCCGCCAATGCCCGTCCTGCCTCTCGCGCAAGACCAACCTCTGCACCGCGATCCGCGCCACGCAGGGGCAAGGCCTGATGCCGGACGGCTCGTCACGCTTCTCGATCGGCAAGGACAAGCTGTTCCACTATATGGGCTGCTCGACTTTCTCCAACTTCACCGTGCTGCCCGAGATCGCGCTGGCCAAGGTCAATCCCGACGCTCCGTTCGACAAGATCTGCTACATCGGCTGCGGCGTCACCACCGGCATCGGCGCGGTGATCAACACCGCCAAGGTCGAGCAAGGCGCCACCGCCGTGGTCTTCGGCCTCGGCGGCATCGGCCTCAACGTCATCCAGGGCCTGAAGCTTGCCGGCGCCGACATGATCATCGGCGTCGATCTGAACAACGACAAGAAGCCGTGGGGCGAGCGGTTCGGCATGACGCATTTCGTCAATCCGAAGGAGATCGACGGCGACATCGTGCCTTATCTGGTCAACATGACCAAGCGCGGCGCCGACCAGATCGGCGGCGCCGACTACACCTTCGACTGCACCGGCAGCACCAAGGTGATGCGCCAGGCGCTCGAGGCCTCGCATCGTGGCTGGGGCAAATCGGTCATCATCGGCGTCGCCGGCGCCGGCCAGGAGATTTCGACACGTCCGTTCCAGCTGGTCACCGGCCGCACCTGGATGGGCACCGCCTTCGGCGGCGCGCGCGGCCGCACCGACGTGCCGCGGATCGTCGACTGGTACATGGAGGGCAAGATCCAGATCGATCCGATGATCACCCATACGCTGAAGCTGGAGGACATCAACAAGGGCTTCGACCTCATGCATGAGGGCAAGTCGATCCGCAGTGTCGTGGTTTACTGAGGAAGCCGCACGCCGCCGGCCTACCGGCCAGCGACCTCTGTGGTGAAACATGGGAGGAATGGAATGCCGGAAAAACTGCATCCTAGAATCGACAATGGCCTGCCCAAGGAAAGCGCGAGCTTCTCCGGCGGCACGCTGGTCTGCGCCTGCACCAGCAAGCCGGTGAAGGTGAAGGTCAAGGGCCAGATCGCCCACAACCACGCCTGCGGCTGCACCAAATGCTGGAAGCCCGAGGGCGCGATCTTCTCCGTCGTGGCCGTTGCCGGCACCGGCGACGTCACCGTCGTGGAGAATGGCGACAAGCTGAAAGTGGTCGATCCGAGCGCGCTGATCCAGCGCCATGCCTGCACCGGCTGCGGCGTCCACATGCACGGACCGGTCGAGCGCGACCATCCGTTCAAGGGCCTGAGCTTCATCCATCCCGAGCGTTTCGAGGAGGACGGCTGGTCGCCTCCGGGCTTCACCGCCTTCGTCTCCTCGATCATCGAATCCGGTGTCGATCCGAAACGCATGGACGGTATCCGCGCCCAGCTGAAGTCGATCGGGCTCGAACCCTATGACTGCCTCAACCCCGGCCTGATGGACTACATCGCCACCTGGACGGCCAAGAAGTCCGGCGCCTTGCCGGCCTGACAAGTTCGAGAATTTCTGCCATGGGGCCGGTCAAAACCGGCCCCATGTTCGTTTTGGAGGGACGATGCCCGCACCCATCATCTACGTCGATGCCGACGCCTGCCCGGTCAAGGCGGAGGTCGAGAAGGTGGCGGAGCGCCACGGCGTCATGGTCACCTATGTCTCCAATGGCGGCCTGCGCCCATCGCGCGATCCGATGATCCGCAACGTCGTTGTATCCAAGAGCGCCGATGCCGCCGACGATTGGATCGTGGAGAATGCACTGTCCAACGACATCGTGGTGACGGCCGACATCCCGCTTGCCGCGCGCACCGTGGCGCTCGGCGCGCATGTGTTGGGCCCGACCGGCCGTCCCTTCACGCCTGAAACCATCGGCATGGCGGTGGCGATGCGCGACCTCAAGCAGCATCTGCGCGAGACTGGTGAAAGCAAAGGCTACAATGCCGGGTTCACGCCGCAGGACCGCTCGCGCTTTCTTGGCGAACTCGACCGCATCTTGCGGCGGGCGCTGAAATCCGCCACACCGGACTGATCTGGAGGCCGGGCCATGGGTGACGACGACACATCCGTCAAAACGCCGATGCATCCGCATATCCAGTTCGCTTTGTCGGCGGCCATTGGCATTGTCGCTTTGTTGCTGGCCTCGCTGCTGCGCGTGCCGCTCGCCTATTCGATCGGCGCGAATGTCTTTTTTGCCACCTACATCATTCTCGTCCTCGCCTTGATGCCGAGGCTTACCGGCCGCTATCTCAGCAAGAACGCGCGCGCTACCGATCTCCCGGTACTTGGTATCTTTGCGGTTACCCTTTTCATCGTCGGCGTCGCCACCGTTTCGCTGTTCCATCTGATCAACCAGAAGGAGGCCGCGCATCCATTCGAGCTCAGCTTCGCCATCCTGTCGATTCCGCTCGGCTGGTTCACGATCCACGCCATGGCCTCGCTCCACTACGCGCATGTCTACTGGATGAACGGCGAAGAGATCGACGTCGCCACCAAGAAGAAGGTTCCGGTCGGTGGTCTGGATTTCCCCGGCGACAAGCGTCCCGAGGGCTGGGATTTCCTCTATTTTGCGACCGTCATCGGCATGACCGCGCAGACCGCCGACACCGCCATCACCACCTCGCACATGCGCCAGGTGGTGCTCATCCATTCGATCCTGTCGTTCTTCTTCAACACGGTGATCGTCGCGGCGGCGGTGAATCTCGCCGTCAGCCTGAGCAGTCCTTGACCGCTTGCCCGTAATAAATCCGTGATCGGATGAAACATCGCTTTGGCTGGCGACGTATTGGGAGGAGAACGAAGAGCTACAAGGCCGGGAGAACGAAGGACGATGGAAACCGTTGCCAGGAGCGAGCCCGCCGCCGATGCGCAAGCCGCATCGAAGGACGCGACGCTGATCTACCGCCAGTCCCGCTGGACGCGACTGACCCACTGGCTCTGGGCGATCGCGCTGTTCTTCATGCTGCTTTCCGGCCTGCAGATATTCAACGCCCGCCCCCAGCTTTATATCGGCAAGGAATCCGGCTTCGGCTACAACAACACCATCTTCGCCATCGGCGCCGAAAACACCGACCAGGGTCCGCGCGGCTACACCGAAATCTTCGGCAAACACTTCGACACGACCGGCGTGCTCGGCTGGTCCGGACCGCCCGGACAGGAGTCGCCCCGCGCTTTCCCGTCCTGGGCGACGATCCCCTCCTACTATGATCTCGGCACCGCCCGCGTCGTTCATTTCTTCTTCGCCTGGGTGCTCTCCGCCACCTTGCTCGTCTGGCTGGTCGCCGGCCTGATCAACGGCCATGTCAGGCGCGATCTCGCCCCGCGCCTCGACGATCTCCGGCGATTGCCGCGGGACATCGTCGACCACGCGAAGCTGAAGTTCCATCACACGCGCGAATACAACACGCTGCAGAAAATGGCTTATGGCGGCGTGCTGTTCGTGCTGTTGCCGCTAATGATCATCACCGGCCTCGCCATGTCGCCGAGCATGAATTCGGTGCTGCCCTGGCTAAATGATGTGCTCGGCGGCCGGCAGACGGCGCGCACCATCCACTTCACTGTCATGGTGCTGCTCGTCGGCTTCTTCATCATCCACATGCTGATGATCCTCGCCGCCGGCCCGATCAACGAATTGCGCTCGATCATCACCGGCTGGTACCGCACCGACCCGCCGGCGCATGACGACAGCTCGTCCGAGAGGAGCGCCTGATATGGCCAAGTTTCAAATCAACCGCAGGAAATTCCTCACCTCCGCCAGTCTCGGCCTGTCCGGCATCGCGCTGTCGGGCTGCGATGCCTTCGACGGCGGGCTCGGCATCGGCGGCGGTCTGCGCAGCTTCCTCGAGAATGCCAATGGCCTGACATACCGGGCCCAGCGCCTGCTCGCCGGCCGCGACGCGCTGGCGCAGGAGTTCACCGAGGCCGATATCCGCCAGCCGCAGCGGCCGAACGGCGTCACCGCCCCCGACGACGACACCTATAAGGGCCTGCTTGCCAACAACTTCGCCGACTGGCGCCTCGAGGTCTCCGGCCTTGTCGAGAAACCGCTGTCGCTGACCCGCGAGCAGCTGCAGAATATGCCGAGCCGCACCCAGATCACTCGCCACGACTGCGTCGAGGGCTGGAGCTGCATCGCCAAATGGACCGGCACGCCGCTGTCCCTAGTTCTCGACCAGGCGGTGGTGAAACCCCAGGCCCGGTATGTGATGTTCCACTGCCTCGACACGATCGACCGCAGCCTCTCGGGCGACGTCAAATATTACGGCACCATCGACCTGATCGATGCCCGCCACCCGCAGACGATCCTCGCCTACGGCGTCAACGGCAAGCCGCTGCCGGTCGAGAACGGCGCGCCGCTGCGCGTACGCGTCGAGCGCCAGCTTGGCTACAAGATGCCGAAGTATCTCTACAAGATCGAACTGGTCGACAGCTTCGCCGCGATCGGCGGCGGCCGCGGCGGCTACTGGGAAGACAATGGCTACGACTGGTACGGCGGCATTTGATTTTCCTCGCCTGCGGGCTGAGCACGATCTTGCGCCGACCGAGCTCAACGCCATTGAGGAACGTCTCGACGGCGACAACCGGCGTCTGACAGGCCGCGACGATGATCGCGGCCTAGTCTTTCTGCTGCGGGACACAGCCGGACGCCCGATTGGCATCGCTGCGGGCCATTCCTGGGCGGGGATCGCCGAACTAAAGCTGATGTGGGTCGACGAGGCCTGTCGAGGTCTTGGCCATGGCAGTAAGCTGCTCGATGCCTTCGTAGCCGAGGCTTCCGCGAGAGGAGTTCGACGCATCTGGGTCGCAACGCACGACTTCCAGGCACCGGGTCTCTACGAGAGGGCGGGCTTCGAGCGTATGGGCGAATTCGCCGGGTGGCCCGAAGGCCATTCCAACATCATTCTCTGCAGGACGGTCGCCGCCTAGGCGACCTTATCCAGCAGCGGCTTCAGTGCCGGATGGATTTCCGGCGAGGCGTGCTTGATCAGCGTCAGCAGCGCGCGCTCGTTCTCGCTGAGCGGCCGGTTCGGGCCGATCCGCTCCGCCAGCCACTTCGCTTCGCCGGCGTCGACCGTCTCGGCGCGGCGGGCCATTGCCTCGACGGCCCGGTTCCTGGCTTCCCAATCGGCCTCGATATCGTCGGGCGAGCGGTAGGCCTCCATGATGCCGGCAAGCCCGCCGGAAACCATGCGGCCGAAGAAGCCGCCGATGTTCGGCTCGCCCGCATCGAGGAAGTTCTCCTGGCGCAGCGCCACATCCCGCGTCGGCGCTTCGTAGCCGGCCGAGCACATGACGAAGTTGGCGATCGCCTTCACGAACAGTTCGTTCCAGGACGGATCGTTGCTGGCCACCGCCGTGCTCTCGTTGATCCTGAACAGCACGTCTGCCTCGGCGCGGGTTATCGCGATATTGCCGTCGCCGCCGTAGGCGTAGAGGATGCGGCGCAACAGGTCGACTTCGGCCTTGGCCACCAATCCCGGAACCAGTTGGCCGCCCAGCATCAGCGGCCCCTTGCCGTCGACCACCGCATGCGAGACCTGCTCCAGCGCATAGGCGGAAAGCCGGCTGGGCGACGATTTGGCTTTCTCCAGCACATGCACCAGGAGCTCGAGCTCGGTCAGGCTGTCGACCATGCCGTCGCGCGAGATCGTCCGGATCAGCCAGTCGGCATTGTCCTCGGAGATATAGCCCGTCGGCTTTTCCTGGTGGACGATGTAATCGGTGACCGCCTCGACGAAGAACGCCGGCCATTCCTGGCATTTGTCGCGCGCCGTCTGGTCGAGCGCGAACAGCGCCTCGGCCTCGCCACGGCTTACCACGCCGTCACCAAATACTTCGCGGCGCAGCATCACCACGTCTTCGGCCGTGATTCGGTTCTTGGAGGTCAGCCCCGCCACCGGAGCGCTCATGATCAGTTCGCCCATTTTTGTCCCCGTCGCCGCCGGCCTTAGCCGGACCCAAAGGTCGTTTCGACCCAACATACCAGCAGTGTCTTGAAAAACCGGCAAACCGCGTGGTTAGCGAAGACTTGTCAGCAAGATGTCGCAGGCAGGTGACAAGGTGTCGTTGACGGGCTATGGATGAGGAGTCGAGGGCTCAACCCTGAGTCCTACCTGTTTGCGGGAGAGAGCAGCGAGAGCTGCCGCCGAAGGGGAAATCGCCCGAAATCTCTCAGGCAAAAGAACCGTAGACGGGAAAGACACTCTGGAAAGTCGGGGCTCGTGCCCCGCGCCGAAGGTGTAAGCGCTGCCGACAGAGTTACGGGGCGCGAGTCTCTCAGGCTTCAGACAGAGGGGCACGGACTGGTCGCCATCAGCGGCCGATTGCGTGCGACTCTGGAGATGACATGACGGGCGACGAAACCAAACACCTACCCCTCGAAGATCTGCATACGGCTGCTGGCGCGCGCTTTGGTGCGTTCGCCGGCTGGTCGATGCCGCTCACCTATCCTGCCGGGGTGATGAAGGAGCACCTTCACACCCGCGAGCATGCCGGCCTGTTCGACATTTCGCACATGAAGCTGTTCCTGGTTAGCGGCCCGGGCGCGATTGCCCTGCTCAACCGCGCCTGCCCGCTCGATGCCGGCGCGCTTGAGATTTCCCAGTCGAAATACACCTTCTTCCTCAACGAGGCCGCCGGCATCATCGACGACCTCATCATCACCAGGCTTGGCGACGACCGCTTCATGGTCGTCGCCAATGCCGGCAACGCAGCCGTCGACGAGAAGCATCTGCGGGCACTGGCCGGGGATTTCGAGGCAAAGGTGGATGCGCTCGACCGCGTCTTCCTCGCCATCCAGGGTCCCGAGGCCTGGGCCGCCCTCGCCCGCGCCGGCATCGAGACCGGCTCGCTGCTGTTCATGCACGGCATCGAGCCGCGCCAAAACTGGTTCATGAGCCGTTCCGGCTACACCGGCGAGGACGGCTTCGAGATCGGTCTGCCGGAAGCGGATGCGCGGGATCTGGTCGCGACATTGCTCAAGGACGAGCGCGTCGCTTGGATCGGCCTTGCAGCTCGCGACAGTCTGCGGCTGGAAGCGGGGCTCTGCCTCCACGGCCAGGACATCACCGAGGAATTCGACCCGACCAGCGCCGGCCTGATGTGGGCCATCCCCAAGGACATCCGGGCGACCGGCTCCTTCATCGGCGCCGACGCGCTGCGCGCCATCCTGGAGCGCGGCCCGGCGCAGAAACGTGTCGGGCTGAAGCCGGAGGGCCGCCAGCCGGTGCGTGCGGGCGCTGCCCTGTTCGACGCCGACGGCAATCGGGCCGGCCATGTCACATCGGGCGGTTTCGGCCCCTCGGCTGGCCATCCGGTTGCCATGGGCTATGTCAACACAGCACTGGCCAAGCCCGGAACAAAACTGTTCGCCGATGTGCGCGGGGCGAAAATCCCGATCGATATCAACCCCTTGCCCTTCACACCTCATCGCTACCGCAAAGGATAAGTCCCGATGGCAAAAACCTATTTCACCGAAGACCATGAATGGCTCCGTGTCGAGGGCGGCGTCGCCACGGTCGGCATAACCGACTATGCACAAGAGCAGCTCGGCGATCTCGTCTTCGTCGAATTGCCGGAAACCGGCCGCAAGCTGACCAAGGGCGACACCGCCGTCGTGGTCGAGTCTGTCAAGGCGGCATCCGACGTCTATGCGCCGGTCGACGGCGAGATCACCGAGGCCAACAGCTCGCTCTCGTCGGACCCCTCGCTGGTCAATTCGGCCGCCACCGGCGACGGCTGGCTGTGGAAGATGAGGCTTTCCAACGAAAGCCAGCTCGAAGGCCTGCTGGATGAGGCCGCCTACAAAGCCCATATCGGCTGAAAAGCAGGACAGTTACGATGACCGCAGCACCATACCCCTTCTCGGCCCGCCATATCGGCCCCGGCCTCAACGATGTCCGAGCGATGCTGGCCGTGATCGGCGTTCCGTCGGTCGAGACGCTGATCAGCCAGGCCGTGCCGAGATCGATCCGCCTCGACCTGCCGCTGACCCTGCCCGCGCCGGCCAGCGAAGCCGAGGCGCTGGCCGAATTGTCTGCGACGATGGCGAAGAACAAGGTGCTGAAGAGCTTCATCGGCACCGGCTATCACGGCGTCCACGTGCCGCCGGTCATCCAGCGCAACCTGTTCGAGAACCCGGCCTGGTACACCGCCTACACGCCCTACCAGGCCGAGATCAGCCAGGGCCGGCTGGAAATGCTGTTCAACTTCCAGACCCTGGTCACCGAATTGACCGGCCTGCCGGTGGCGTCGGCCTCGCTGCTCGATGAGGCGACAGCCGTCGCCGAAGCCGTCGGCATTGCGCTGCGCCATCATCGCGACAAGCGCACCAAGGTGGCGCTTGCCGGCACGCCGCACCCGCAGACGCTGGACGTCGTGCGCACCCGCGCCGAGCCGCTCGGCACCGAGGTCGACGGCGAGACGATCGACGACAACACCGCCGCTCTTCTCGTTTCCTGGCCCGACACGTTCGGCGTCTACGGCGACCACAAGGCGGCGATCGAGAAAGCCCGCGCCACCGGCGCGCTGGTCATCTTCATCGCCGATCCGCTCGGCCTGACGCTGACCGACACGCCAGCCAAGCTCGGCGCCGACATCGCCGTTGGCCCGATGCAGCGCTTCGGCGTGCCGATGGGTTTTGGCGGCCCGCATGCCGCCTATTGCGCCGTTTCCGACAAGTTGACCCGGCTGATGCCTGGCCGCCTCGTCGGCCAGTCGACCGACAGCAAGGGGCGTCCCGGTTACCGGCTGGCGCTGCAGACGCGCGAGCAGCACATCCGCCGCGACAAGGCGACCTCCAACATCTGCACCGCCCAGGCGCTGCTCGCCAACATGGCGACCGCCTATGCGATCTGGCATGGTCCCGCCGGCCTGCAGGCGATCGCCGAGCGCATCCATGGGCTCGCCAGCCGCCTGGCCGCCGGCCTAACCGCATCGGGCGTTTCCGTGCTCGGCGCCAGCCACTTCGACACGGTGACGGTCGAAGTGAAGGGCAAGGCGAAATCGATCGCCGCCGCCGCCGAGAAGATCGGCCGGCTGCTGCGCGTCATCGACGCCGACCATGTCGGCGTCGCCTTCGACGAAACCTCGACCGAGGCCGACCTCGAGGCGATCGCCGCGCTGTTCGCCGCCAAGGCCGCCGCAGCGGCCGATCGCACCGTACCGGGAAAACCGCGCGGCAAGGAGTTTTTGACCCAGCCGGTCTTCCACGAGAACCACTCCGAGACCGACATGATGCGCTTCCTGCGCCGGCTGGCCGACAAAGACCTTGCGCTCGACCGCGCCATGATCCCGCTGGGATCCTGCACCATGAAGCTCAACGCTGCGGCCGAAATGATGCCGGTCAGCTGGCCTAGCGTCGCCAACCTGCATCCCTTCGCGCCTGCCAGCCATTCGGCGGGGTATCGCGCCATGGTCGGCGAACTGGAGGGCTGGCTGTCGGAGATCACCGGCTTCGACGCGGTCAGCCTGCAGCCCAATGCCGGCAGCCAGGGCGAATATGCCGGGCTGCTCGCCATCCGCGCCTATCACCGCTCGCGCGGCGAAAGCCATCGCACCGTATGCCTGATCCCCTCCTCCGCGCATGGCACCAATCCGGCAAGCGCGGCTATGGCGGGAATGAGCGTCGTCGTCGTGCGCTGCCTGGAGGACGGCAATATCGACATGGACGATATGAGGGCCAAGGCCAACGAGCATTCCAAAAATCTCGCGGCGCTGATGTTCACCTATCCCTCGACGCATGGCGTTTACGAGGAAGGCGCGCGCCACCTCTGCGCCCTCATCCACGAACATGGCGGCCAGGTCTATTTCGATGGCGCCAACCTCAACGCCCTGGTCGCCCTTGCCCGTCCCGCCGACATCGGCGCCGACGTCTGCCATATGAACCTGCACAAGACCTTCTGCATCCCGCATGGCGGAGGCGGCCCCGGCGTCGGCCCGATCGGCGTCAAGGCCCACCTGAAACCCTATCTGCCGGGTCATGTCACTGAAGGCTCTGCGCATGCGGTGGCGGCAGCACCCTTCGGCAGCGCGTCCATCCTGCCGATCACCTGGATGTACATCCGCATGATGGGCGCTTCCGGACTGAAGCAGGCTACCGAGACCGCCATCATCTCGGCCAACTATGTGGCGACACGGCTCGCGCCGCACTTCCCGCTCCTCTACAAGGGCAGGCACGATCGCATCGCCCACGAGTGCATCCTCGACACCCGCGTGCTCAAGGAGAGCGCCGGCATCAGCGTCGATGACATCGCCAAGCGCCTGATCGACTACGGCTTCCACGCGCCGACCATGTCGTTCCCGGTCGCCGGCACGCTGATGGTGGAGCCGACCGAGTCCGAGCCCAAGCGCGAGCTCGACCGCTTCTGCGAGGCGATGATTGCCATCGCCGGCGAGGCGGCCAAGGTGGCGAAGGGCGAGTGGCCGCTCAACGACAACCCGCTGGTCAACGCGCCGCACACCGCGGCGGAGGCGCTGGCCGGCGAGTGGTCGCATCCCTATTCGCGGCTGGAGGCGGCCTATCCCGCCGGCGATGCCGACACGTCGGCCAAATACTGGCCGCCGGTATCGCGCATCGACAATGTCGCCGGCGACCGCAACCTCGTCTGCTCCTGCCCGCCGCTGTCGGAATATCTGGGCGCCGCCGAGTAGCCTGGCCGGCAATCAGGCGGAACGCAGGGCCGGCCCGCCGGCCTTGCTCTCCTTGTCGAGGACGAGCACGCGGTTCCGTCCGGCGTGCTTGGCGGCATAGAGCGCCTTGTCCGCCTCGGCCAGCACTTCGTCCAGGCTGCTGCCGCCGGCCGCGCCAAAGCCGATGCCGCCACTGACGGTGCTTCGCAACGGACCGCGCGGCGTCGGCACGACCTCGGCGCCGAAGGCGACGCCGATCTTGCTGGCAAGATCGTAAGCTTTCTCTTCCGTCATGCGCGAGATGACCAGCGCGAACTCCTCGCCGCCCAGGCGGAAGGCATCGACGCCGTTCCTGCCGTACTTCCTGATGATCGCGGCGAAGCGGCACAAGACCTTGTCGCCAACCGGATGGCCGAACAGGTCGTTCGTCCTCTTGAAATGGTCGAGGTCGAACATGACGACCGCCATGAACGGACCGAAGGCACGCTCGCCGTAGAGCGAGTTCAGCGCCCGCCGGTTCATCAGCCCTGTCAGCGGATCGGTCAGCGTCTCGGCCTTCAATTCGATCTGCGCCTGCAGATGATGCAGCGAAAGCGTCAGCGCGCCGAGACCGGTCATGCAGGCGACCGCCACGACGGTATTCAGCCGCTCCGCCCAGTTATCGGGCGCCACGCCGAGCACCCATTGTCCATGGATCGCCAGCATCGCGCCGCATAGCGCGAAGGACACCGCACAGGTACCGCTGAGAAACGAGACGACCAGCAGGATCCGACGATCGTGACCGCCCTTGGTCCAGAACATCACCCCGATCACGGCGAGCAGCGCCGTGACGGTCGTATAGGTGATGATGAAGCCGACACCGTCAAAGCCGAGATAGGTCACGAGCGCGCAGACGGCCATGGCCGTCACCGTCGGCACAACGACGCTGCCCTGGTTGCCGACACCCAGATATTGCATGGCCGACAGGCAGATGATGAGGAAGCCGAGGCTGAGCAGCGCCAGCACCGCCTGGCAGAGCCAGGGGTTGGGCTCTTTGGTGTACTGCCAGAACAGCACGACATGCGCAACGAGCACGAGGATGCCGCACGCCACCGTCAGCACGAAGCGCGCCCGCGGAGCGGTGAACCAGATCGCCAGCATGGTTATGCTTAGGCACGTGCCCGACAGCGCCGCGGCGAGCAGGAGCGAACTAAAATCCAACATTCTTGAGCGCAGCCTCTTGGGAGTCGTCGGTTGCACCCCCATTCTAGGTTAACGGCGGCCCGCCGACACCGTTTTCCGCTAACCTTTCGACCCTACTTTCAGACAAGGTTTACAAAGCGTCCACTACTTGGCATGGCAGATATGAAGACTAGGAACGTTATGGTTTATATTGGAACAGTTCTGTTGCGACCCCGTGTCGATCCCTCCCAAGGAGGACGCACGCCGATGTTGTGAATCGGACAAGCCAGCGGACGAGGCGGGCCGTCCGCCAGCGCGAAACCAACCGGCGAATAGCCGGTGAATTCGAGCGGAACGACCCAGTCCAGCCTGGTAAGGCCTCTAGCTCTTGTTCAGCAGTGCCAGATTGGCGTCGACGACGGTCTGGTCGGCCATGTGGGCCTTGGCCTCGAGCAGCAGGACCCTGGCCTTCTTCTTGTTGCCGCGCAGCAGCTGCGAATAGCCCATATTGTTGACGATCTGCGGCTTGCGCCCGGCGACCTTCAGGAGCTGGTCGTAGGCGCGGTCGGCGAAGTCGAAACGGCCGAGCTCGTCATAGGAAGCGGCGAGCCCCATCCACGCCTCGGCATTGTCGGCCTTGAGCTCGACCGCCTTGCGGAAATGCTTTTCGGCAAGGCCGTAATTCGCTTCGCGGAACTGCGCCTTGCCTTCCGCCAGGTCCGACGCGCTGACGTCCTTGGACGTCGGCTGGATCGCGGTCGTCTTGGTCGTGTCGACGGCGTTGTTGGTCGTGCAACCGGTGATCATCAAGACGGCTGCCAGTGCGGCCGCTGCCGTGGGAAGTCTGTGACGCATGCCCCTGCCCCATCGCCCGATTTGCCGGGTCGTTCTTCAGGAAGCACTCTACAAGAGGGCGATTAACCTTCGGTGCCGAAACGCGCCTAAGAATTGGTTTCGAACAAAGGTCCAATTCGACCCAAGGTCTGTTGAGACTCAGGTCAGGCCGAGCCGGAGTCGGAGACGGGCGCGAAGCGACCAAACTAGGCGGATTCCGAGAACCGGCGCGGAGCGTAAACCTTAGTGCGCCGTCATTTTGACGATGATGGGAATGATGGCGATCATCAGCACCACGGGCAGGATGCACACCGTCACCGGCACCGACATCTTGGCCGGCAAGGCATGCGCCTTTTCCTCGGCGAGCGACATGCGCTTGTGGCGCATTTCGTCGGAGAAGACGCGCAGCGCGCCCGACAGGCTGGTGCCCAACTCCTTCGACTGCTGCAGCAGCGTTGCGAAGGAGCGCACCTCGTCGAGGCTCAAGCGATCGGCGAGCGCCTTCAACGCGTCGTCGAGGCTGCGGCCAGCCCTCAGCTCCAGCGAAACCAGCTGCAGGTTCTGGCTGAGTGCCGGATAGGTCTTGGCGAGCTCCTTAGAGACGCGCTCGATGCCGGCCTCCATGCTCATGCCGGCATCGGAGCAGACGATCATCAGGTCCATGAAGTCGGGAAAGCCATTGCGGTATTCGCGCATCTTCTCGCGCACCTTCTGGCTCAGCACCAGGCCGGGCAGGAAGTAGCCGGCGGCGCCCGAAAGGATGACGAAGCTCCAGCGGCTGGTCATGGTCGAATCGGCGCTGGCCATCCAGTGGTTGACCAGGAAGGCGCCGAGAGCCAGACCGATGAAGGCCGCGAAGCGGATCAGGAAGAAGGTGCCGATCGCGCGCGGTTCCATGTAGCCGGCCTGGATGAGCTTCATGCGCAGCCGCGCGACATTTTCCGGGTCGCTCTTGGCGTAGAATTCCTGCGCCCGCTTTACCGCCTTCTCGCGCACCGCGTTGGAATTCTTGCGCGGCGCCGGTTCGGCCTGTTCGACGGGTTTGCTCGCCTCCTCGACCTTCAGCCGGCGCTTGACCTCGTTGCGGTCGCCCTTGGCAACGACCAGCGGCCAGGCCACCGCGCTGCCGCCGAGCAGGAGCAGCAGCACTGCCACCGGCATCAGCGAGGTCGGCGCGAGCGAGGCGAGGAATTCGATCACGCGCTGCATGTCAGAACCGGAAGTTCGACATCTTGAACATGATGGCGTTGCCCAGCATCAGCCAGGTTATCGAGCCGCCCAGCAGGTACCAGGTCTTCGCTTCGCCCCACACCTCGCGATAGAACCGCGGCATCAGCACCATGATGGCGGCGAACAGCAGCGCCGGCACCGCCGTCAGGATGTAGGCGGACATGCGGCCCTCGGTCGAAATCGCGCGCACCTTTCGGCGCAGCTTGCCGCGCTCGCGGATCGTCGACGACAGCCCGTCCAGGATTTCGCGCAGATTGCCGCCCGAGCTGGTCTGGATCGAGACCGCGGTGACGAACAGCGGCAGGTCTTCGTGGCCGACGCGGTCGAACAGCGAGTTCAGCGCCGACACCAGGTCCGAGCCGTAGGTCACCTCGTCGGCGATGACGCCGAACTCGGTACCGATCGGGTCCGGCATCTCGCGCGCCACCATGGCGATGGCCACCGGCACCGGATGGCCGGCCTTGAGGCCGCGCGTGATCAGTTCCAGCGCCTCCGGCAACTGCATGCCGAACCGCTTCAGCCGGCGGCCGCGCTGGAAACGCATCGCCATGACCGGCAGCACCGGCAGCAGCACGACAAACAGGAGAAGGCCCATCAGCAGCGGCAGTCCGTACCAGACGGCCACGCAGCCCAGCACCAGCGCCACGCCGGAGGTGATGGTCAGGAACTTGGACAAGGGCATCGTCATGCCGGACTGGGTGCGCAACGCGCGGAACCGGTCGAGCGAGAACGCCGAGGCGCCGGCCTCCAGGCCGCGTTCCTTGCGCAGCTGGATCAGCACCTGCTCCTGGCTGATCTTGTTCTCCTGCAGCTTCATGCGCCGGTTGATGGCCGTGCGCTTGTCGCTGCGGCCGGCATAAAGCAGGTAGCACACCTCGGCGATCATGATGCCGGTGAGCGCGGCGGCGGCGTAGACGACGTAGATCGCGCTAAAACCCTCGAACACCGTTCACTCCTGCGGACGGCCGGGTTCGAAATACTTGCCCGGGAATTCGATGCCCATGGCGCGCAGGTCCTCGAGGAAACGCGGGCGGATGCCGGTCGCCTCGTAATGGCCGAGGATCTTGCCGTCGGCCTCCATGCCGGTGCGCACGAAGCGGAAGATCTCCTGCATCTGGATGACGTCGCCTTCCATTCCGGTCACCTCGGCGACGCTGGTCACCTTGCGCTTGCCGTCCGACAGGCGGGTCAACTGCACGATGATGTCGATGGCGCTGGCGATCTGGCTGCGGATCGACTGCACGGTCATCGGCATGCCGGTCATGCCGAGCATCTGCTCAAGGCGCGAAATGGCGTCGCGCGGCGTGTTGGCGTGGATGGTCGCCATTGAGCCTTCATGGCCGGTGTTCATCGCTTGCAGCATGTCGAAGGCTTCCTCGCCGCGGCACTCGCCGAGGATGACACGGTCGGGACGCATGCGCAGCGCGTTCTTGACCAGGTCGCGCTGTTTCAATTCACCGTGGCCTTCGATATTGGCCGGGCGCGTCTCCATGCGCGCGACATGCGGCTGCTGCAGCTGCAGTTCGGCCGCGTCCTCGATGGTGATCAGCCGCTCGTCCTCGGGGATGAAGGCCGACAGCGCGTTCAGCATCGTCGTCTTGCCGGTGCCTGTGCCGCCCGAGATGATCGTGGTCTTGCGCGCGTGCACGGCCGCCGCCAGCACCTCGGCCATGTTCTGGGTGATGGCGCCGAACTCGACCAGCTTGTGCAGGCCGAGCTTGTTCTTGGAGAATTTCCGGATCGACACCAGCGGCCCGTCGACGCCGACCGGCCGGATGGCTGCGTTGAAGCGCGAGCCGTCGAGCATGCGCGCGTCCACCATCGGCGCCGATTCATCGACGCGGCGGCCGACAGCGGCGACGATTTTGTTTATGATTCGAAGCAGATGCGCCTCATCCTTGAACGGGATGTGCACCTGCTGCAGCTTGCCGCGCCTTTCGACGAAGCAGTTCTGGTGGCCGTTGATCAGGATGTCGTTGATCTCCGGGTCCTTGAGCAGCGGCTCCAGCGGGCCGAGGCCGACCATCTCGTCGACGATGTCGTCGACCAGCGCGTCGAGTTCGGCGGTGTTGATCGCCATCCGCTCCTGGCGGGTCTTTTCCGAGACGAATTCATGCACCTGCCGGCGCATCTCGTCCTTCGGCAGGCGCTCCAGCGCGACGAGGTTGATCTCCTCCAGCAGCATGCGGTGGATGCGCACACGCGCGTCGAGCACCTTGTTGGTGTTCTTGCCGGGCGCTGCTTCGGCCTTGGGCGCCACGGGCTTGCGGGTCGTCGGGATGACGACGGCATGGTGCGCGACCGGAGCGGCCTCGGCCGGGCGCTGGGGACGCAGGTCGCGGTTCTGCAGGGTTGAAAAGCGGCTGGTCATCCGGCCTTCCTCTTCAAGAGACCCTTGCCGATGCCGAACAGCGACTTCGACTTGACCGTCGTCGTCACCGCTTCCTCGGGCAAGATGATCTTCTTGAGATCGTTGACGACATTGGCGTTCGGATCGATGTCGTGCAGCGGCACGCCACGGTCCACGGCTTCGCGCACCAGCCGGTAGTTGTTCGCGATGCCGCCGACGAAATGCTCGCCGAGGATGTCCTGGACGTCGGCCTGCTTGATGCCGTTGTCGAACATCTTCTGCTCGAAGCGGTTGACGATGACGTTCGGCTTCACTTCCCTGCCGGCGGTCTCGTAGATCGCCTGGATCAGGCGCTGCGTGTGGCGCAGGCACGGCACCGTCATCTCGGCCACGATGTAGAGCTTGTTGGAACCGAGCAGCACCGTCTCGGTCCACGGGAACCAGGTGCGCGGCATGTCGATGACGACATTGTCGAAATAGGCCGAGACGAGATCGAGCATGCGCACCACGACGTCGGTCTTGAAGGAGCGCATTTCCGATGGGCGCGTCGGTGCGGCCAGTACGCACAGCCCGCTCGCATGCTTGGACAGCATCACATCCAGCAGCTGCCGGTCGAGCCGCTCAGGCTGGTTCTCGATTTCGGTGATGTCGAAGCGCGGCTCGAGGTCGAGATATTCGGCGCAGGCGCCCTGCTGGAAATTGAGGTCGACGACGCAGGTCGAGGCGCCGCGCGTCACCGAATGATGCAGCTGGAAGGCGGTCTGCAGCGCCAGCGTCGTGGTGCCGACGCCGCCGGCGGCGGGCATGAAGGTGTAGATCTGCGACTCGGTGTTTTCCTCGCGCCCCGGCCCTTGCAGCGCCCGCACCACGGAACGCACCAGGTCGGCGGTGGTGATCGGCTTGACCAGGAAGTCGGCGACCTGGAGCTGGACCAGGATGCGCACCGCCGCGGCGTTGAATTCCTGCGTGACCACGACGACCGGCACGCGGCCCTCCAGCCGGCGCATGACGCGCTGCAGCGACTCGATCTCCTCCAGCTTGGCCGCGTCCATGTCCACGATCAGCGCGCCGAAATCCGCCTCCTGGACCTCGCCGCGCAGCTCGGTGACGTTCTTCTCGACCGTCAGAAGCTCGATGACGTCCGAGGCGGCGAACGCCGTGCGGGTGTCCTGCAGGAACGTCCTGTCGGTGGATACGAGCAGGATCTTCTTGCTCTTGATGCCGCTTGCCATGTCGTCAACCCGTCAGGTCAAAGAAATCAGTTGGTTGTCGTGCTCGTCTGCGCCGTCTTCTCGCCTGCCGCCTGGTCGGCGCCGCCGCTGGCGGTCGCGCTGCTGCGCTGCGCCGGCACCAGCAGCCTGGTGTTCTGGACGCCGTATTTCCATGGATCGACCATCTGCATGACCGTATTGGCCGCCTGCGCGTTGCCGGCGGCGGGCGACACGCCCTCGGTGCGCACATAGTCGTCGCTGGTGCAGCCGCAGAGGCCGGCGAGCAACAGGGCTAGCATCAGTCGCGGAACCGGACGCATGGCTTCAATCCTTCGGCAGATCGAGGAAATGCCCGGCCGTCGGCGCGGCAGGCTGGGTGACGCGGCCATCGGCCATCGCCACGGCGCGGTTTGAATCGGAAACCTTCACTTCCTCGGTGTTGTTGAGGAAATAATCCGAATTGCTGGCCGGCTGCGTGCCGTCGGTCGGCTCGACCATCTTCTTCGACGGATCGACCGGCTTGACCAGATAGGGCGTGACGATGATCACCAGATCGGTCTCGCGCCGCTGATAGGCCTTGGACGAGAACAGCGAACCCAGCACCGGCAGCTTGCCGAGACCTGGAAGGCGCGACGTGGTGATGTCGTTCTGCGACTGCAGCAGGCCGGCGATCATGAAGCTCTGGCCGTTCTTCAGGTCGATCGAGGTCTTGGCCCGGCGCACGATGAAGCCCGGCACCGAGATCTCGCCGATATTGTAGGAGGCCGACGCATCGATCGACGACACTTCCGGCGCGATGTCGAGGCTGACCAGCCCGTCCTTCAGCACGGTCGGGGTGAAATCGAGGCTGACGCCGTATTTCTTGTAGCTGACGCTGATCTTGCCATTTTCTTCCGAGACCGGGATCGGAAATTCGCCGCCGGCGAGGAAGCTTGCCGTCTGGCCCGAGCGGGCGATCAGGTTCGGCTCGGCCAGCCGCCGGGCGAGGCCGCGCTCCTCCAGCGCCTTGATGGCGATGTCGATCGAGACGCCGTTGGATAGCAGCCGGCCGATGATCTCGCCGGTTCCCGCCGCCGGGATCGTTCCCGGATCGATCGTCACGTCGCGGCCGCCGAGGCCGTACGCGAAATTGGCGCTGTATTTGGCGCCGAGATCAATTCCGGCCTGGCGGTTGATCTCGACGAAGCGGACGTTGAGCTGGACCTGCTGCGAGGACGAGATGTTGACCGAGTTGATCACCTCCTCGTTGCCGGAAAAACGGCTGGCGATCTTGTTCGCCTTCTCGGCGGCGACCGCATCGTCCGCCTCGCCCGACAGCACCACGCGGCCGTTGGCCGAGCCGACGTTGATCTTGGCGTCCGGCACGCTGGCGCGGATGGTGTTCGCCAGCTGCTCGGTGTCGAGCGTCACCTCGATGTCGATCGTGCCGACCAGCTGCTTGCTCTCGTTGAACAGCGCGATGCCGGTGGTGCCGAGGTTGTTGCCGAGCACATAGAAGGACTTGTCGGTCAACGGGTTGACGTTGGCGATCTCCGGATCGCCGATGACGATCTGGTAGAAGGCCGCGCTCGTCATGATCGTCCGCGGCTTGCCCTTGGCAACCTTGATCGAGGCGTTCTTGGTCGCCGAGACATAGACGACGTCATTGCCGGCTCGCGCCGGCCCGCCGAACGCAAGCACTCCAGCCCCGGCCAGCGCAACCGCCACGACGAGCGCGCCTGCGAGGCGCAGCCCCTGCGTCAAGCTATGTGTGTTCAGCCCAAACATTATCCCTGTCCCCGCCGGTCCCCACCGGCTATTGCTGCTGCTGGTCCGGCGAAGGCACCTTGTACTCTTCCGCCTGCGTGCCGCGCGTCACGATGATCGTCTTGAACTTCGGCTTCTCAGGCTCCGTGGCCACCGCGTTGAACAGCGAGCCGGCCGCCGCCCCCGCGGTTGCCGCCACCGAACCGCCGAAGGACGAGATCGTGGTGAGACCGTCCGTGCCGGCGCTGCTGTCGCTGGCCGAGCGGAGCGACAGCGACAGCGTGCCGACGGTGCGGGCCAGCGCCACCTGCTTCGCGCCGTCGGTCGTCACCTCGAGGGTCACGGAATTGGCAACCTGCGGCTCGGTCTGGCGTTCGTCAGCGCCCTGGCCGACCGACAGAACCTTGGCATCGGCGACCACGATCTCGGACGTGATCGTCGAGCCGGATGCGCCCTGCGCGTTCTTGGCCACTTCCTGGATATCGCCGGCGTCGCGGGTCAGCACGACATCGACGCGGTCGCCCGGCGTCACGAAGCCGCCGACGCCGGCGATCTCATCGGTGCGGATGGTCACCGCCCGCATCCCCGGCGACAGCATGTTGGAGAGCGTCGCGCGGCCGTTCGGCCCCGACAGTTTGGTGAGCAGCACCGGCTCGTTGACCTCGATCGGCGACAGCACCACGCGGCTGCCTTCCTTGAGCAACTCGTCGACGGAGGTGAACGCGCCTTGCGGCAGGGAATCCTGCGGCCACGGGATTTCGTTGAGCTGAGCCTTGTCGAGCTGCATGCCGTAGCGCAGCGGCGCGTTCGCCACCACGATGGTCTTGAACTCGACCTTGGGCGCCTGGGGCACCACGATCGAGGCCGTTTTCTCTTCGGAATCGGCTCTCGCCTGGCTCTTGACCCAGAAATCGGCGGCAAAGATCGAGATCGCGCCGAAAACGGCGGCGATGCCGATCATGGTTATGGCCTTGCCCCTCACGCGAAACCCCTGACGCCCGTGGTCTTTTGTTCGTTAGGGCTTACGCTAGGGGTTATTGTTAAAGAAACACGTATCCGAACCCGTTGGATTCGACCTATTTCAGCCGGCTTGGTTATCGAAAGGTTTTAGGATAAGAGGGCTCCAAACCCCGAACGGAACAGGAACCTCGTTCGCCCGTCAAAAGCGTGGCAGTATCGAGGAGTGATTCGCAGTACCGGACTCTAGGCGAGCATGGACGACAACAACGACCTTTTCGGCAACCTGGAAAAGCAACCGCAGCCGGTTCGCGCCAGCACGCGCCCTGCAGACCCCCTGGTGCAGGCGGCGGCCAGGCGCCCGGCCGCCTCGCGCGACGGCAGCGAGGGCTACAGCGCCGCCGACATCGAAGTGCTGGAGGGTCTGGAACCGGTGCGCCGGCGGCCCGGCATGTATATTGGCGGCACCGACGACAAGGCGATGCACCACCTGTTCGCCGAGGTCATCGACAATTCGATGGACGAGGCGGTCGCCGGCCACGCCACCTTCATCGATGTCGAGCTTTCGGCCGACGGCTATCTGACCGTCACCGACAACGGACGCGGCATTCCGGTCGATCCGCACCCCAAATTCAAGAAGCCGGCGCTCGAAGTCATCATGACGACGCTGCATTCCGGCGGCAAGTTCGACAGCAAGGTATACGAGACCTCGGGCGGCCTGCACGGCGTCGGCGTCTCCGTGGTCAACGCGCTGTCCGACCACCTCGAGGTCGAGGTCGCGCGCGGGCGCCAGCTCTATCGCCAGCGCTTCTCGCGCGGCATTCCGGTGAGCGGTCTGGAGCACCTCGGCGAGGTGCACAACCGCCGCGGCACCAGGACCCGCTTCCATCCCGACGAGCAGATCTTCGGCAAGGGCGCCGCCTTCGAGCCGGCGCGGCTCTACCGCATGACGCGCTCGAAAGCCTATCTGTTCGGCGGCGTCGAGATCCGCTGGACCTGCGATCCCTCGCTGATCAAGGGCAAGGACACCACCCCAGCCAAGGCCGAGTTCCATTTCCCGGGCGGTCTCAAGGATTATCTGAAGGCTACGCTCGGCGACGAGTTCCAGGTCACGCGCGAAGTCTTTGCCGGCAAGAGCGACAAGCAGGGCGGCCACGGCTCGCTCGAATGGGCCGTGACCTGGTTCGGCGGCGACGGCTTCCTCAACTCCTACTGCAACACCATCCCGACCGCCGAGGGTGGCACGCACGAGGCCGGCTTCCGCAACGTGCTGACCAGGGGCTTGCGCGCCTATGCCGACCTGATCGGCAACAAGCGCGCCTCGATCATCACCTCGGAAGACGTCATGATCTCGGCCGCCGGCATGCTGTCGGTGTTCATCCGCGAGCCGGAATTCGTCGGCCAGACCAAGGACAGGCTGGCGACGATCGAAGCCATGCGCATCGTCGAGACGGCGCTCCGCGATCCGTTCGACCACTGGCTGGCCGACAATCCGCAGGAAGGCTCCAAGCTTCTCGACTGGGTGATCGCGCGCGCCGACGAGCGCGTCAAGCGGCGCCAGGAGAAGGAAGTGTCGCGCAAGAGCGCGGTGCGCAAGCTGCGTCTGCCGGGCAAGCTCGCCGACTGCACGCAGAACGCTGCGGCCGGCGCCGAGCTGTTCATCGTCGAAGGCGATTCCGCCGGCGGTTCGGCCAAGCAGGCGCGCGACCGCGCCAGCCAGGCGGTGCTGCCGCTGCGCGGCAAGATCCTCAACGTCGCCAGCGCCGGCAGCGACAAGCTGGCGGCCAACCAGCAGATCTCGGACCTGGTTCAGGCGCTCGGCTGCGGCACGCGCTCCAAATACCGCGACGAGGATTTGCGCTACGACCGCGTCATCATCATGACCGACGCCGATGTCGACGGCGCCCACATCGCGTCGCTGCTGATCACCTTCTTCTACCAGGAAATGCCGAATCTGGTGAACGGCGGCCATCTCTATCTGGCGGTGCCGCCGCTCTATTCGATCCGGCAGGGCGGCAAGGTCGCCTATGCCCGCGACGACGCGCACAAGGACGAGCTGCTGCGCACCGAATTCACCGGCCGCGCCAAGGTCGAGATCGGCCGCTTCAAGGGCCTGGGCGAGATGATGGCCTCGCAGCTCAAGGAGACGACCATGGACCCGAGGAAGCGCACGCTGCTCAGGGTCGACGTGATCGAAGCCGCGGCGGCGACCAAGGACAGGGTCGACGAACTGATGGGCACCAAGCCGGAAGCCCGCTTCCGCTTCATCCAGGAACGCGCCGAATTCGCCGAGGCGGACGTGCTGGATATCTGAGTGCTGACCGGTCCATAAAGGCTCCGTTGCGGAGACGAGCATGTGACCTTGGCGCGGCTGAAGGGTCTTATCGAGGCGAGGTTCGGTGGGCTGACCCGGCCGACGCGTTCGGACTGGATCTTCGCCCTGCGCACCGTTTCGGCCGGGCTGATCGCGCTGCTCGCCGCCTACGCCCTCAAGCTCGACCACCCGCAATGGGCGATGATGACGGTGTTCATCGTTGCTCAGCCCGTCGCCGGCATGGTGCTGGCCAAGGGTTTCTACCGCCTGCTTGGCACGCTGGCAGGCGGGTTAGCGGCGATCGGCATCACCTCCCTGTTCGGCGCCAATCCCTGGCTGCTGGTCGTCGTGCTCGCGATGTGGATCGGGATCTGCACGCTGGTCTCGTCGCTGCTGCGCAACCCCGAAGCCTATGGCGCCGCGCTTGCCGGCTACACCGCGATGATCATCGGCCTGCCTGCCTTCGGCCAGCCGCACCTCGTCGTTGACCTTGCCGTCGCGCGCTGCGCCGAGATCGTGCTTGGCATCGTCTGCGCCGGCCTCACCAGTCGGCTGATCCTGCCGAAGCTGGCCGCCGACGCCATCATCTCCAGGCTGAAGCGCAGCATCCTCGACCTTGCCACCTATGCCGGCGGCGCCTTTTCGGGCGGTGACGCCGCCACCCTGGCCGGTCTGCAGAGGAAGCTGATCGCCGACGCCCAGACGCTGGCCGAGATGCGCACCTACGCAAGGCTCGAAGCGCCGAGCTTTGCTCCCCGCGCCCATCCGGTCCGGCGCACGATCGGCCAGCTCCTGTGGGCGCTCTCGGCGGCACGCGCATTGCATTCGCATGCCGCGCCGAAGAATGCCGCCCTTATCCCGGTCCGCAGCGAATTGCAGGCCCTGGTCGGCGAAATGGCGACCAGCCCGGGCGCGCTGGATGACACCGGCCCGTGGGTGGCGCGGCTCGACGCGATCGCCCATGAGGCGCGGCAGACGCCCGAGGCGTCACCGGATCCCGAAAGCGACCGCCTCGGCGCCATCACCCGCCTCACCATCGCCGCCGATTTTGCCGAAGCGCTGAAGCAGGTGCTGCGCGGGCTGGACGCGCTCCGTTCGCCGGCTTCGCGGCCCTCGCGCGACCGCCGCCAGCCGGCGCTCGTCGTCCATCGCGACTATCATGCCGCCTGGCGCAACGCCGTTCGGGCGGGCCTTGCGACGCTGTTGGTCACGGCGTTCTGGCTGACGACGAAATGGTCGGAAGCCGCCGGCACGGTCATCCTCGTCGCCGTCGTCTCCAGCCTGTTCGCCGCCCGCCCCGACCCTGTCGACTCGGCGTGGGGTTTCTTCAAGGGGACCTTGCTTGCGCTGCCCTTTGCGTTCCTCGTCGGCCAGGTCGCACTGCCGGCGCTCCCCGGCTTCGGCTGGTTCACGCTCTTCGTCGTGCCGATCATGGTGCCGGCGGCTCTCGGCATGGCCAATCCGCGCCATGTCGGCGTCGCCACCGCCTTCGCCATCAATTTCCTCGCCTTCCTCAGTCCGCATCAGGCCATGACCTACGATCCTGGCCCGTTCCTCGCCGGGTCGGCGTCGATCCTGGTCGGCATTCTCATCGCCATCGGCGTCTTCATCGTCGTGCTGCCCGCCGATCCATGGGTCACCGTCAACCGCATCCTCCAGGCCATGCGCGAAGACCTGGCCCGGCTTTGCCTGCATGAACGCGTGCCCCGAAGGTCGGCCTTCGAGAGTCTGGCCTATGACCGGGTCAACCAGTTGATGCCGCTGTTGCAGCGCGTCGGCAGGAAGGGCGACGCCGTGCTCGGCGGTAGCATCGCGGCGGTGACCGTCGGGCTCGAGATCCTGCGGCTGCGCAGCGCCCAGCAGGATGCGGAGATCCCGCCGGAAACGGTTCTCTCGATCACCAATTTCCTGCGCGGGCTAGCGCGCGAGCTGCTGTTTCGCAGGCCTGGCGAACCGCAGACGACGACCATCGCCGTCGCCAGGCAATATGCGGCGAGCATCGCCGAGCGCAGCGACAAGGCCGAAATGCTGCAGGTCGCCGCCTCGCTGCGCATCATCGCCGCCGCGATGGAGGACTATCCGGATTTCTTCGCGAAGGGCCGGGCTGACGCCGGCTAGGCCGCTGCGATCGCCAGCGCATGCCCTCGCGCGTTTTCGCGCAGCGCGTCGAGATGGATCGACTTCACCAGCCCGGCAAGGTCGCCCTCGGCCGATTGCCCGCCGAGCTCCTTCAGCATCAGCCAGCTCACTTCCTGCACGCCGGCGACGCGTTTGCCATTGGCCACCTCGCGCCACACTTTGAGCGCGCGCAGGATGATGCCGTGGGTGGCCGCGGCAAGGCCGGCGCTGCGGAACAGCGCCTGCAGCGCTACGTCGTGCCCACCGGCGAGCAGCGCCCTCACCCGTTGCTCGGACTGCTGGGCAAGCGCCACCAGCGCAGAACCGAAGAAGTCGACCTTGCCATGCGCGATGGTGCGGATGATGAAACTCGCTGTGAGGTCGCCGCGCAGGCGCAGATGTTCGATCAGCGCGGCGTGTTCCTCCGCCCGCGTGCCTTCGATCAGTGTCACCGAGGCCTTCACGCAGGCATCGCGCATGACGCGATCGGCTCTTGCCGCGCCCATCAGCGCCAGCACCAGCGGCGAGCCTTTCAGCGTCTCGCCGAGCTTGACCAGCAACATGTGCCGGCAATCGGCGGGCAAGCGCTCGTCGGCGATCAGCGCCTCGCGCACCAGCGGCAGATGGCCGTGGCGCTCAGCCATGCGGCGGAAGCTCAGCGATGCGATATCGGCGCCGCTGTTGGCGAGCAGCACGGCGCAGGCCTCCGGCTCGCCGATTTCGGCGATCGCCGCCGCCAGCGCCATCGAGACGACCGGCCGGTCGGCAATCAGTTTCTGCGTCGCCTTCTGGCCGCCGGCGACCCGGTCGATCAAATCGGCATCGGTAAGCAGTGGCGAACGCGCCAGCACCATGGCGGCCACTTCCGGCTGGTCGGAGGCCAGCGCGCTGATGATCTGGATCGGCGCGTGATGGCTCATCGACAGCGCCTCGGCGAGCGCGAGCCGCACTTTCGACGAGGCGTCGTCGAGCAGCAGCGTCAACGCCGCTTCCGCGGCGCAGCGGTCCTCGAAAGGCAGGTCGGACTTGATATAGGCGCGAGCCAGCGCGCTGGCCGCGGCGGCGCGTTCGGCAACCCTTGCCGTATCGATCCATTTTAGAAAATGCGAAACAATCATGCCGACCAGCTTGCGCCCTTGCCGGAACGTCCCGGCCCCGTTGGAAACCGTAGGCCTGAAATGGTTTACGAACGGTTCACCATGTTTATTAACTGGCTTGCGGGCACCGCAGGCAGCGCCTATCAACCCATGAGCCGTTGAGGAGATCGTGCATGGCCGGGCTTTATCTCGAAGAGTTCGTCGTCGGCCACGTCTTCCGCCACACGCTGCGCAAGACCGTCACCGAGAGCGACAACATGCTGTTTTCGGTGATGACGCTGAACCCGCAGCCGCTGCACATCGATTTCGACTTCGCCGCCAAGAGCGAATGGGGCAAGCCGCTGGTCAACTCGCTGTTCACGCTGGGGTTGATGATCGGCATTTCGGTCAACGACATCACCGTCGGCACCACCGTCGCCAATCTCGGCATGAAGGAAACCGTGTTTCCGCATCCGGTCTTCCATGGCGACACCATCCGTGTCGAAACCACGGTGATCTCGGTGCGCGAGTCCCGCTCAAAACCCGATCGCGGCATCGTCGAGTTCGAGCATCGCGCCTACAACCAGGATGACGTTCTCGTCGCCAAATGCACCAGGCAGGCGATGATGATGAAGAAGGCGGCCTGATGCGCTCGCTGCTGTTCGTTCCCGGCGACTCCGAAAAGAAGCTCGAAAAGGGTTTCGGCGCAGGCGCCGACGTCGTCATCGTCGACCTCGAGGATTCCGTCGCAGCCGGCAACAAGCCCGCCGCGCGCGACATCGCGGCGCGTTTCATCGCCGGGCACAGGCACCAGACGGCCTCCGCGATCTATGTACGTGTCAACGATCTGTCGACCGGCCTCACCGACGACGATCTCGCAGCCCTTGTTCCCGTTCGACCCGACGGCATCATGCTGCCGAAGTCGAACAGCGGCCAGGATGTCCAGCAGCTCTCGGCCAAGCTTAGGATGCACGAGGCCGAGAACGGCCTGCCCGACGGCGCGATCAGGATCCTGCCGATCATCACCGAGACGCCGGTGGGCGTACTGGCGGCGGGGAGTTACGCCGGAACCAGCGCGCGGCTCGCCGGCCTCACCTGGGGCGCCGAGGACCTGTCGGCCGCGATCGGCGCCCGCGCCGCGCGCGGCGAGAACGGCCGTTACACCGATGTCTTCCGTCTCGCCCGCGCCATGACCATCCTTGCGGCCGGTGCGGCCGAAGTCGCGGCGATCGACACCGTCTTTCCGGATTTCCGCGACATGGCCGCCTTCGAAGCCGAATGCCTCGAGGCCGAGCGCGACGGCTTCACCGGCAAGATGGCGATCCATCCGGCCCAGGTGCCGGTCATCAACGCCGCCTTCACGCCGTCGGCAGAAGCCGTAAAACACTCACAGGCAATCGTCGATGCCTTCGCGGCGGCCGGAAATCCGGGCGTGGTCGGCATCGACGGCAAGATGTACGACCGGCCACACCTGCGCCTGGCCGAGCGTCTCCTGGCGCGCGCCCGCGCCGCGGGGATTTCCGCCTGACCGTTACCAGACCAGCGGAATCAGGCGGTAGCGGACATTGGCCGCGTAGTCGTCATAGCCCCGCAGGCCGGTCCGCAGCGCCTGCTCCTCGATGAAGGTGCGGATCGCCAACAGCCCGACGAAGAAGAGCACCGATGCCAGCCCCCACCAGGAACCAAGCAGAAGCGCCGTGCCGGCAAAATAGAGGATGGCGCCGGCGTACATCGGATGGCGGACATAGCTGTAGGGACCTGTGGTGATCACATGCTGTCCGCGCTCGTCCTGGATCTTCACGACGGGCGCCGCGAAGCTGTTCTCCAGCATCGTCAGGTAGCAGATCCAGAGTCCAACCAGCAGGATCACCCCGCCGATCACCAATACCCACAACGGAACCGCCGACCAGCCGAAACGGAGGTCGAGCCCAATCAGAGCCAGCCACGCGAAAATGGCGACGAGCAGTGTCGAAAGCAGCACCTTGTCGACCAGGGGCTGGTTCTTCTGGATGGGAGGGCTGAGCCGCTCGTTCATCAGGCCGGGATCGCGACGGGCCAGCGACATGCCGAGCGTCAGGCTGAGCCCGATCATCACCACCAGATACACCCAGGCTCCCGGCCAGTTCAGCGTGCCGGCCGAGAGGAACAGCACGGCGCCCATGACGCCGAACCACACGAATGTCTGCAGGATCAGTCTCGCGATCATGACCAGCCTTTCGTGACTTGCCCCGCCGGCGTCTGCCCGAGCTCTGTTCAGCCCTTTTCCCAGCGCGGCCGGCGCATCGAGAAGGTCTGGTCGACGCTGGCATAGTCCATGTAGCCGAGCCGGCCGACATTGCCGGCTCTGACGATGTCGAACATGCCGTCCTTCAGGTAAGCGTCGTCGATGTGGATTCCGACCACCTCGCCGGCGACGACGACGGCACTGGTCTGCGTGCCATCGAGCGCGCGCGGCCGGATGATCTCGGTCACCCGGCATTCGAGCGCGGCGGGCGCCTCGGCCACCCGGGGCGGCGCGACGAGGCGCGACGGCGCCATGGTGAGATCGGCGTAACCGAATTCGCTGACGCCGCGCGGCGCGTCGACCGCAGTGCGATTCATCTTCTGCGCCAGCTCGCGGCTGACCAGATTGGCGACGAACTCGCCGGTCTCCTCGGCGAAGGTGGCGCTGTCCTTCTCGCCCTCGGACGAGAACCAGACGATGAAGGGCTTTGTCGAAAAGGCGTTGAAGAACGAATAGGGGGCGAGGTTGATCTTGCCTTGCCGGTCGATGGTCGAGATCCAGCCGATCGGGCGCGGCGCCACGATCGCCTTGGACGGATCGTGTGGCAGGCCGTGGCCCTTCGACGGTTCGTAGAACATCTGGCCTCTAGCCTGCCCAAGGTCCGGAATAGTCGGCATAGAGTTTTGCCGGATCTGGCCGCGGCCGCTCCGGCGCCGGTCCCTCGTAGGAGCCGATATGGACGAAGCCGATGACGCGCTCTTGCGGCGCCAAGCCAAGGATCGCCCGGCCCTCCGGCACGTCGGAATACCAGTTGCTGATCATGTTGGTGCCGTAGCCCAGCGCGTTGGCCGCGATCATCAGATTCATAGCCGCCATGCCGCCCGAGAGGAACATCTCCCATTGCGGGATCTTCGGATTCTCCTTCGGCACCGACACCACGCCGATCACCAGCGGCGCACGCGAGAAGCGCGCCAGCTCCTGGTTGCGCCGGCCCTCGGGCAGCGGTCCCTCGCGCTGCTCGGCCAAGGCCGCCAGCTTCTTGCCGATCTCGATGCGCGCCTCGCCGCGGTAGAGGATGAAGCGCCAAGGCTCGAGACGGCCGTGATCCGGCACGCGCGTGGCGGCGGTGATCAGGGTGGCGATCTCGGCGTCGCTGGGCGCCGGTTCCTTCAGGTCCGGGATCGGCGCGGAGTTCCGGGTCAGCAGGAAGTCGATGATCGGCGACGCCATGGGCGCAAGTCTCCTAGAAGATAAGTTTTGGGCTGAAGCGCGCCGGCGGGAATTCGGGCGGCTCGGGCAATGGCGCTTCGCGCCGGACGGCAAGAGCCTTGTAGACTCTTAAGCCTTGAAATTGCCACCGCCTTGGGCTTCAACGCAAGGCATGTTTGAGGGGACACTGCGCCTTTTCCTGGTCTGGCTCGCGGCCGCACTGCTCGCAGTGCCGGTTTCGCCGGTTTTTGCGCAGAACGCGGACGGCATCAGCAATCTGAAGCTGCCGGGAATTTCGAGCTATGCGACGCCGAAAGGCGACACGTCGCTGGCCTTGAGCGGCGGCGGCGCCATTACGCTATCGGCGCAACTGACCGACAAGGGCGCCGACATCACCCGTGGCATCGTCTGGCGGGTCTTCAAGCCCGAGCCGGCCAGCGACGGCCAGCTGCCGATGGTGGCTTCGGCGCATGGCGGCACCGCCGTGTTCCAGCTCGAGCCCGGCAGCTATCTTGTCCATGCTTCCTACGGACGTGCCGGCGCCACCAAGCGCATCACCGTCGGCAAAGAGGCCAAGCGCGAAAGCCTGGTCCTCGACGCCGGCGGCCTCAAGCTCGACGCCGTGCTGTCGGGCGGCGTGCACATACCGCCGAAAAAGCTGCGTTTCTCGATCTACGAGGACAAGGTCGAGGCCAATGGCGACCGCGCGCTGATCGTCCCTGACGTCGAGCCGAACGCAGTGGTGCGGCTGAATGCCGGCACCTACCATGTCGTCTCCACCTACGGCTCGGTGAATGCCGTCATCCGCTCCGACATCCGCGTCGAGGCCGGCAAGCTGACCGAAGCGACCGTCGAGCATCGCGCCGCCGAGATGACGATGAAGCTGGTGCGCGAGGCCGGCGGCGAAGCGATCGCCGACACCTCCTGGTCGCTGCTCAACGAATCCGGCGACCCGATCAAGGAAACCGTCGGCGCCTTCGCCTCGATGGTGCTGGCCGAAGGCGACTACACCATTATCGCCAAGAACCGCGACCGCATCTACCAGAAGGATTTCACCGTCGTCGCCGGCCAGAACCAGGAGATAGAGGTGCTGGCCACAGAGGCTTCGGCGATCGATCCCGAGGAAGGCGCGGACTGATCGATCTGCCCGTCAGGCCGCCTTGCGCATGCGGCGCGGCAGAAATTGCACGCGACCGCGCGGCGCGATCGGCGCCAGGTCGAAGACGCCGCGATGGAGCCGGTTGAGCAGCGCCTTGCGGTCGCGCAGCGGCTCCAGTTCGTTCCAGGTCAGGATATCGCCGACGCGCACGTCGATGGCCTTGCCCGACAGCCGCGCGAATTCACGGATGAGCAGCGACAAGCGCAGCGTCAGCGACGCCTTGCCGACGAACTTCGCCACCCGCCCTTCGCGCTCGGCCATGTTCATCGGACCGCTGACCAGATGGAACAGCCGGCCGTTCTGGCCGGAAAAATGCATGGGGACGACCGAGGCCTTGGCGTCCTGGATGAGCCTGGCCGGGAACATCTTCCATGGCAGGTCGATTGCTCGGCCGAATCCCTTCGGCGCGGTGGCGACGCCGCCGGCCGGGAAGACAACGATGGTGATGCCTTCCTTCAAGAGCCGCACCGCCTCATGGCGCACCGCCAAATTGTTCTTCAGCGCCTCCTTAGTCTCGGAAAAGTCGATCGGCAGCGAATAGGGTTCCATCTCGCGGATCTTGAGCAGATCCTTGTGGATCATGACGCGGAACGGCCGTCCGAGCTGCTCGGCCAGCGACAGCACGGCAATGCCGTCGCCGATGCCGAACGGATGGTTGGCGACGATCACCAATGGCGTGTCGGGCAGCTTCGCCGGCGGCCATGGAGCGGCGTTCCGGACCCTGACGTCGATGAGTTCCAGCATGCGGCTGAACACGCGCTCGCCGCTCGGCGCCACCTGGCGCCGCCAGAAATCATAAAGTGCTGCAAAACGGTCGCGGCCGGACAGGCCCTCGACCGAATGGATGAGCCAGCGCGTCAGCGCCGGCTGATGCGAACTGGCATAGGAAAGCTCGGGAAACGGCCTTTCCCGCAGTTTCAGCTTGAGCATGGCGGCTCGTTACAGGCTTGGCGTGACAGGCATATGAAAATGGCGGTGGAACGCTCCACCGCCATGCCATCGGGAATGTGCGGGTCAGGCAGCGCGTTTGCGCTTGCGATCCGGCGTTACCGCTTCCTCGCTCAACCGTGCGATCGCCTCGGCCAGGCCGAGCGATTCCTGGTCGCGCGACCCCAGCCGGCGGATGTTGACCGTCTGCTCCTCGGCTTCGCGCTTGCCGCAAACGAGGATGACCGGGACCTTGGCCAGCGAATGCTCGCGGACCTTGTAGTTGATCTTCTCGTTGCGCAGGTCCGCCTCCGCCAAAAGTCCGGCGGCTTTGAGCTTGGCCACCACCTCGTTCGCGTAGTCGTCGGCATCCGAGGTGATCGTCGCCACCACCACCTGCAGCGGCGCGAACCACAGCGGGAAATGGCCGGAATAGTTCTCGATCAGGATGCCGAGGAAACGCTCCATCGAGCCGCAGATGGCACGGTGCACCATCACCGGCTGCTTCTTTTCCGAATCCGAGCCGATGTAGAAGGCGCCGAAGCGTTCCGGCAGGTTGAAGTCGACCTGCGTGGTTCCGCACTGCCATTCGCGGCCGATGGCGTCCTTCAGCACATATTCGAATTTCGGGCCGTAGAAGGCGCCCTCGCCCGGGTTGATCGAGGTCTTGATGCGATTGCCCGACCGAGTGCGGATCGTGTCCAGCACGCCGCTCATGATCTCCTCGGCATGGTCCCAGGCCTCGTCGGTACCGACGCGCTTGTCGGGCCGCGTCGACAGCTTCACGCTGATCTCGTCGAAGCCGAAGTCGGCATAGGTGGACAGGATCAGGTCGTTGATGCGCAGGCACTCGGACGCAAGCTGCTCCTCGGTGCAGAAGATATGCGCATCGTCCTGCGTGAAGCCGCGCACGCGCATCAGCCCATGCAGCGCGCCCGAAGGTTCGTAGCGATGGACATTGCCGAATTCCGCAAGCTTGACGGGCAGGTCGCGATAAGACTTCAACCCATGCTTGAAGATCTGCACATGGCCCGGACAGTTCATCGGCTTCAATGCGAACACCCGGTCGTCGTCGGTGTCGTCGCCGGCCACCGTCACCTTGAACATGGCGTCGCGATACCAACCCCAGTGGCCCGATGTCTCCCACAGGCTCTTGTCCAGAACCTGGGGTGCGTTGACCTCCTGATAGCCCTGCTCGTCGAGGCGCCGGCGCATGTAGTTGACCAGGTTCTGGAACATCTTCCAGCCCTTGGCATGCCAGAAGACGACGCCAGGGCCCTCTTCCTGGAAATGGAACAGATCCATCTCGCGGCCGAGCTTGCGGTGATCGCGCTTCTCGGCCTCTTCCAGCATCGTCTGGTAAGCGTCGAGCTGCGCCTGGTCGGCCCAGGCCGTGCCGTAGATGCGCGTCAGCATCGGGTTGTTGGAGTCGCCGCGCCAATAGGCGCCGGCCACCTTCATCAGCTTGAAGGCGTTGCCGATCTGCCCGGTCGAGGCCATGTGCGGTCCACGGCAGAGGTCGAACCAGTCGCCCTGCGCGTAGATCTTGAGGTCCCGGTCGTCCGGGATGGCGTCGATCAGCTCCAGCTTGTAGCGCTCGCCCTTGTCGGCAAACACTTTCTTCGCCTTCTCGCGCGACCAGACTTCCTTGCTGAACGGCTTGTTGCGCTGGATGATCTCGCGCATCTTCTTCTCGATCACCGGGAAATCGTCGGGCGTGAACGGTTCGTTGCGGGCGAAGTCGTAATAGAATCCGTTCTCGATCACCGGCCCGATGGTCACCTGCGTTCCCGGCCACAGTTCCTGCACGGCTTCCGCCAGCACGTGCGCCGCATCGTGCCGGATCAGTTCCAGCGCGCGCGGATCCTCGCGGGTGATGATCTCGACCTTGCCGGACTTGCCGAGCGGATCGGAAAGGTCGCGCACGGTGCCGTCGATGGCATAGGCCACGGCCTTCTTGGCCAGCGACTTCGAGATCGATTCGGCAAGGCCGGCGCCGGTCATCGCCGCGTCGTAGTCGCGGACGGAGCCATCGGGAAATGTCAGGGAAACGGAATTCAGCATGGAGTTCTCCTATCCAGTCCCGCAAACGAGCGCGGGTGGTGAAATGCCGGATGCGTCCGGCGGCGGCAGTCTTTTATGGGCAGATGCCGCCGCCGTAAAGCTGCAGCACCCCTCTATTTGACCAGGCCGGGCAAATCCTTCAGGAACCCTGCCCGCGTCTTCGGACCCTTTGGCATATCGCTGCGGTTCGTGTCGACGACCAGCCGGGCAAAGACGATCCGGCGCTCGCCCTTTGCGGCCCAGCCGACGAACCAGCCGAGCGAGCGCTCGTCCTCGCCGCCCTTGCCCAGTCTCGTGCTGCCGGTCTTGCCCTGCACCGCCCAGCCCCCGGCCTCGAAGCTCGGGACGATCGCCTCCGCCATCTGATGCGCCTTGGCCGAAACCGGCATCTTGCCGGCAAGCAGCAGCCGCAAGAAGGCAGTCTGCTCCGCAGGCGATATCTCCAGCGAGGAATTCACCCAGGAATGTGTGAGGCCGTCATTCTTGCCGGCATTGCCGGAGACATCCATGTTGCCATAGCCGAATTTCGAAACGTAGCCGGCGAAGCGCTCGCTGCCGACCTTGCGCGTGATTTCGCGGGAGTACCAGAGCACGGAATCGCGCTCCCAGACTGTCGGATCGACCGTCTTCCGATCGCGCTTCACCGCGTTGAACTCAGGCTTGTAGTCCCAGCTCGGCGTATGTTCGTCGGTGAGAACACCGGCATCATAGCCGATGAGCGCCAGCGGCACCTTGAAGGTCGAGGCCGGGCTGAAGCGCTGGTCGCAGACACCGTCGCGATAGAGTGTGTCACCGCTCGCCGCATCCTGGATCAGCGTGCATTCGATATCTCCGAGCGGCGCCGACTGCGCGCGCATCGGGAACCCGAGCAGCCAGGCCAGCAGGAAGAGAACGGCGGCAAAAACGAACGGAAGGCGATCTATCTGGCGCATGGCAGTCTCTCTCCTGAAGGGTACAGGAGCGACTTAGCGGGGCCTCTTGTCTCGATTTTGTCTCAAATGCGCGAGTTCACAGCAACATGCGGTTAACCTAACCAGATCGTTAAGACTTGATGGTCCGGCCACCGCTCCGTGGCAGACCCTCAGGCCTCGAGATCGCCGCGCTTCTTGCCGATCTGGCGGTAGCGCCAGGGCGTGAACCAGAGATAGCGTTTGGCGAGCGTCTCGGGCACAAGGTCGATGCCATGCGTTCCGAACGGACCGCAGCGCAGCACCCGGAAAAGCCCCATCCAGCCGCCGGCCCACAGGCCGTGGCGGGCGATCGCCTCATGCGCGTATTCGGAGCAGGTCGGCAGATGCCGGCAGGAATTGCCGACGAAGCCGGACAGCGTCAGTTGATAGAGACGGACAAGCGACGTGCCGAAGACACGGCCCGGCGTCCTGCGCCAGGGTCCCGGCCAGTTGCGCCCGCGCCGGACCGGCCCGGCGCCGTGCGCATGCCCTTGGTGATCGTGCACCGCAATCTCCGCATCGCCGCGTTCTCCCCGCCATAGATGTGGAGGTTGCGCGCCGAACGCAATCCCATGTCGGCGATCGTCCTCACGGCCGCGCACGACGGATGCGATGGCGATCGATCGACGCGCTTTCGCCGCGGCCGTGGCCGGGCCATCGTTCGCCGCATCCGCTCTGCTGCGTGTCGCCCCGCCACTGGAACGTCGCGATCCGCATGACATCGTGAAGAATGTTCAGGAACTGGATCATGTCAGCTCTCCTTTGAGTGCCGATTAGACCGCCGCTGGTCTTCTCCCTCAAACGAGTATAACGTCCAGGTCGGATAACTTGAGGTTATGCGAATGAAACGCGGCCGCCTGCCCCTCACGGCTCTCAGAAGTTTCGAAGCCGCCGGCCGGCATCTGAGCTTCAGCCGCGCCGCCGAAGAGCTTTTCGTTTCGCAGGCCGCCATCAGCCGTCAGATCAGGGAACTCGAAGCCTTCCTGCGCCAACCGCTGTTCCATCGCCTGCATCGGCGGGTCGAGCTGACGGATGCGGGGCAACGGCTGCTCGACCGATTGGTCAGAAGCTTCGACGACATCGACCGGGTGCTTTCTGACCTGGCGGCCTCGCCCGCGCAATCCGTGGTCCGCGTCAGCGTCGAACCATCGCTCGCCGCCGTGTGGCTGGTCCCGCGGCTCAATCGCTTTCGCCAATTGCGGCCCGACATCGACGTGTCGCTGGAAGTCGATGTGCGACCGATCGAGTTCCGCAGCGATCAGCCCGAACTCGCCTTGCGTTTCAGCGCGCACGCCACGTCATGGCCGCGCGCTGAAGCCGAGCGCCTGGTCTCGACTGTCGATTCACCTGTCTTGTCACCGGGCTTGCTGGCATCGGGCCCTCCCCTGGAAAAGCCGATCGACCTTCGCCATTACACCCTGCTGCACGAAGAAAACCGCCAGGGTTGGGCGCGCTGGTTCCAGGCTGCCGGCGTGCCCGCCGACGCGGTAGCCGCGCGAGGCCCGATGCTGGCCGACATCTCGCTTTCGAAGCAGGCGGCCCTGCTCGGCCATGGCGTGGCCCTCGGCGATCTCCTACAGGTCGGCGAGGAACTCGCGTCAGGCACTTTGATAAAGCCGTTCGACATCGATGTTGCTTCCGGCGCCTATTGGCTGGTGGCCAGGAGCTTGCGGGATCTGCCGGAACCCGCCAAGGCGTTCGCCGAGTGGATCAGAAGCGAGTTCGCCGTGACCAGAAGAGCTGCCTAGCCCGATCCTCAGGCCGCCTGCCCGGCCCGCTTCCTCTCGATCTGGCCGATGGCGTCGACCACGGCATCGAAGGTCAGCATGGTCGAGGCATGGCGCGCCTTGTAGTCGCGCACCGGCTCCAGGAATTTGAGGTCGGCGAAGCGGCCCTCGGGCGGCGCGCCGTTTTCCTTCAACATCTTCAGCATGGTTTCGCGCACTGCGCGCAACTCATCGGCGTGGGCGCCGACGACATTCTGGGCCATGATCGAGGACGAGGCCTGGCCGAGCGCACAGGCCTTCACGTCATGCGCGAAATCGGTGACGACGTCGCCGTCCATCTTGAGGTCGACGGTGACGGTCGAGCCGCACAGCTTGGAATGCGCGCGCGCCGTCGCATCGGGCTGCTCGAGCCGGCCGATCCGGGCGATGTTTCCGGCGAAGCCGAGGATTTTCGCATTGTAGACGTCGTCGATCATATTTTTCCAATCTGTCGCCGCCCAGCGAACAAGGATTGCCGCTGATGCGTCTTTCATTCGCTCGGCACGACCATATATAATGCTGGCAGTCGGGCATCGACAAGGCAGCCAAAAGCCGCCATCGCTGCCCAAATTTGTTCACGCCGCTTGCGGGCTGGAAACCGGGCGAGTTTCTAACACCCGAAAGGTCGTGGTCCGTTCAACTCGTTCCTCCTGAGAGAGGGACTACGGGAGACGCCTTTTATGGATGCCGTCATCAAGAAACTCATGCCACCCTCCGAATACATGGAGAAGCCGATCACCGATCGGCCGAGCGAAGCCGAGGTCGAGGCCGCCGTGCGCACGCTGCTGCGCTGGACCGGCGACAATCCGGATCGCGAGGGCCTGATCGACACGCCGAAGCGTGTGACCAAGGCGTTCCGCGAAATGTTCAACGGCTACGACATGTGCCCGGCCGACGAACTCGGCCGCACCTTCGAGGAAGTCGCCGGCTATGACGACCTCGTCATCGTCAGGGACATAAAATTCCATTCGCATTGCGAGCACCACATGGTGCCGATCATCGGCAAGGCGCATGTCGGCTACCTGCCCGACGGCAAGGTCGTCGGCCTTTCCAAGATCGCCCGCGTCGTCGATATCTTCGCCCATCGCCTGCAGACGCAGGAAGCGATGACGGCGCAGATCGCCGGCGTCATCCAGGACGTGCTCAATCCGCGCGGGGTCGCCGTCATGATCGAGGCCGAGCATATGTGCATGGCCATGCGCGGCATCCGCAAGCAGGACTCCACCACGCTGACCTCGACCTTCACCGGCGTCTTCAAGGACACGCCCGAGGAGCAGGTCCGCTTCGTCACCATGGTGCGCGGCTGATCGTCGGCCGTCACCTGCCAAAGGCGTAGGCTTAGTCGAAAATGGTGGTTTCCGAGGTCCGGAGCTGAGCGTATGAAAAGTACGTGAGCACTGGAAGCGGCGGAAGCCGCCATTTTGCATGGCCCAGCCTCCCCTGAATATCTTTAATAGCTAAGGACCGGCGATGTCGGCACTGCAATTCCCAGAGGCTCCATCAGACAAGAAAGCGCTGGAGGAAGGCACCGCCTTTTCGCCGCGCTTCGATGCAGCCGGCCTTGTCACCGCGGTCGTCACCGACGCCGAGGACGGCAAGCTGCTGATGGTCGCGCACATGAATGCCGAGGCACTGGCGCTGACGCTGGAAACCGGCATCGCCCACTACTGGTCGCGCTCCCGCAACGCGCTGTGGAAGAAGGGCGAGACCTCGGGCAATGTCCAGACCGTCGTCGAGATGCTCACAGATTGTGACCAGGATTCGATATGGCTTCGCGTGAAAGTGTTGGGCCACGACGCAACCTGTCACACCGGTCGACGTTCCTGCTTTTATCGGACGGTGGGGCTGAACGACGGCAAGGCGGTGCTTGCCGACGACGGCAGCAGGCCGCTGTTCGATGCGGGTGAAACGTATCGGAAGCCGGTGTGAACCATTCAATATTCACAAACCACTCATGTTCACTATTCTCAAACATCCTTGCTGTAGAAGGAATGTGGGATAAGGGGAGATTATGATGCTCGAATGGGCGTCATTACGTGGCAGACCAGATGTTCGAGAGGCCAACGGCCCCTCCTCGTCCGGCGGCGCATCCGACCAGAAGCCTGGCAAGAAGACGGGTATTTCGCTGGCGCTCGGCGGTGGCTGCGCGCGCGGCTGGGCCCATATCGGCGTGCTGCGCGCGCTCGACGAGGCCGGCATTGAAGTGTCGATGATCGCCGGCACCTCGATCGGCGCCCTGGTCGGCGGCTGCTACCTGGCCGGCAAGCTGGACCAGTTGGAGGAATTCGCCCGCAGCCTGACCAAGCGGCGCATCTTCGGCCTCCTCGATCTCAATCTGCGCGGCAGCGGCCTGTTCGGCGGCCTGAAGCTCGACGCAAGGCTGCGCGAGCATATGGCCGGCATCCGCTTCGAGGACCTGTCGAAGCCCTTCGTCGCCGTCACCTCGGAAATCCGCACCGGCCATGAGATCTGGCTGTCCAACGGTTCGCTGATCACGGCCATGCGCGCTTCTTATGCGCTGCCGGGCGTGTTCGAGCCGGTGAACTGTAACGGCCGCGTTCTGGTCGACGGCGCGCTGGTCAACCCGGTGCCGGTTTCGGTCTGCCGCGCCTACGAGCAGCCGCTCGTCGTGGCGGTCAACCTCCACTATGACCTGTTCGGCCGCGCCGCCGTCATCAAGCACAGCGCCGGCGAGCTGGTCATCGAGAAGGACGCGCCTCAACCCGGCCACATCGATGCTGCGCACCAGTCGCACCAGACGCGGCTTGGCATCACCGGCGTCATGGTCGAAGCCTTCAACATCATCCAGGACCGGATCTCGCGCGCCAGGCTCGCCGGCGACCCGCCCGACATGTCGCTGCAGCCCAAGCTCAGCCATATCGGCCTGACCGAATTCCATCGCGCCGACGAGGCGATCAGCCTCGGCTACCAGGCGACGAAGGCGCAGATCGGCGAACTGACCCGGCTGCAGACCGTTCTCGCCTAATTCACGATCACCCGAAAGCCTCAGGCCAGCGCCGCGTCGGTGATGCGGAACTGCACCGTGCGGTTGCCGTTCCAGTAGTTGCCGGACAGCGACCCGGCGATATGCACCGTCCTGCCCCGGTTCCTGAACAGGAATTCGCCGAGCGCCGTATCGACGGCGCGAAAGGCGATCGCCTGGATGCGGCCGCCGCTTTGCGACTGCAGCTCGGCGCGGATGTGATTGGTGCCGACCGGCCGCGCGTCGGTCAGCCGGTGGCGCGGCAGCGCGAACACCGGCGCGACATGGCCGGCGCCGAACGGACCGGCCTTTTCCAGCGCGTCGAGCAAGGCGAGCGTCGCCCCCTCGGCGGCGAGCGCGCCGTCGATCGCCAGGCTCTCCTCGTCCTGCAGCCTGAACACATCGGCCGCCGCGCGCTCTTCGAAAAAGGCGCGTAGCGCGCCGAGCCCGGCCCGCTCGACCGTGATGCCGGCCGCCATGCCGTGGCCGCCGCCCTTGACGATCAGCCCGGCATCGGCCGCCTCGCGCACCAGCCGCCCGAGATCGAAGCCAGACACCGATCGCCCGGAGCCGGTGCCGACGCCATTGGCGTTGAAGGCGATGGCGAAGGCCGGCCGCCGTGCATGGTCCTTGAGCCGCGAGGCGAGCAGCCCGACAATGCCCGGATGCCAGGTCTGGCTGGCGGTGACGACGATGGCCGGGCCATTGCCGCCGGCAAGCTCGGCATCGGCTTCGGCGCGGGCCTCGGCCAGCATCTCCAGCTCCATCTGCTGGCGCTCCTGATTCAGCCGGTCGAGCGTCTCGGCGATCGTGCCGGCCTCGACCGGATCGTCGGTGGCAAGCAGGCGGCTGCCGAGCGCGGCGTCGCCGATGCGCCCGCCGGCATTGATGCGCGGCCCGATCAGATAGGCGAGGTGGAAGGTGCTGATCGGCTCGCCGATGCGCGACACCCGGGCAAGGGCTGCCAGACCCTCGTTCTTCTGCTGGCGCGCCACCTGCAGCCCCTTGACGACGAAGGCGCGGTTGACGCCGGTGAGCGGGACGACGTCACAGACGGTGGCCAGCGCCACCAGGTCGAGCAATGACAGAAGGTCCGGCTGTGCCGCCTCGGGCAGCCGGCCGCGCAGCACCTTCGCCGTCTGCACCAGGCAGAGGAAGACGACGCCGGCGGCGCAAAGATGGCCCTGCCCGGAAAGATCGTCTTCGCGGTTGGGATTGACCACCGCATTCGCCGCTGGCAGCGGTCCGCCGACCTGGTGGTGGTCGAGCACCACGACATCGGCGCCCGCTTCCTTCGCCGCCTCGATCGAGACGGCGCTGTTGGTGCCGCAGTCGACGGTGACGATCAGCTTGGCGCCGCGCGAGACGAGGTCGCGCATGGCTTCCGGATTGGGGCCGTACCCCTCGAAGATGCGGTCGGGAATATAGATTTCCGACGGCACCGAGAAATGCGCCAGGAACCGTTTGAGCAGCGCCGACGACGCGGCGCCGTCGACATCGTAGTCGCCGAAGATCGCCACCTTCTCCTTGGCGACGATCGCTTCCGCGATGCGCGCCGCCGCCCTGTCCATGTCGGTGAGCGAGGCCGGGTTCGGCAACAGGTCGCGGATCGTCGGGTCGAGGAAGCGCTCGGTCTGCTCGGCAGTGACGCCGCGTCCGGCCAGCACGCGTGCGACGATGTCGGGCACGCCGTGGCCCTGGGCGATGGCGAGCGCGTTCATATCCTGCCGTTCGGTCAGCCGGTGCTCCCAGGAGACACCGGTGGCCGACTGCCTGACATCCAGGAAAAGCCGTCTTTCGCCCGTCATGCGACGCGCCGCCCGCATATTTTCATAGTGCCGATACTAATATGCGACGGCTAATCGGGACGGAATCAAAACTTTTCCAGATCCTGGTGGCGCGCCTTGATCTCGCGCACCGTCCGCGACGAGGACCGCAGCACGATGGTGTGGGTGGTGATGAAGGTGCGGCCGAACTTGACGCCGTCGAGCATGTTGCCGTCGGTGACGCCGGTTGCCGCGAACAGCACGTCGCCGCGCGCCATGTCCTTCGCCTGATAGACCCGTTTCGGATCGGAAATGCCCATCTTGGCGGCGCGCGCCACCTTCTCCGGCGTCTCGAGGATCAGCCGGCCCTGCATCTGGCCGCCGGTGCAGCGCAGCGCCGCCGCCGCCAGCACGCCTTCCGGCGCGCCGCCGGTGCCGAGATAGATGTCGATGCCGGTTTCTTCCGGATCGGTGGTGTGGATGACGCCGGCGACATCGCCGTCGCCGATCAGCCGGATCGCCGCGCCCGTCGCGCGCACCGCATCGATCAGCTTGGCGTGGCGCGGGCGGTCGAGGATGCAGGCGGTGATGTCGGACACCGCGACACCTTTGGCCTTGGCCAGACTGGCGATGTTGTCGGCCGGCGCGGCATCGATGTCGATGACGCCGTCGGCATAGCCGGGACCGATGGCGATCTTGTCCATATAGACGTCGGGCGCGAACAGCAGACTGCCCTTTTCCGCGATGGCGATGACCGCCAGCGCGTTGGGCAGGTTCTTGGCGCAGATCGTCGTGCCTTCGAGCGGATCGAGCGCGATATCGACCGCCGGGCCTTTGCCGGTGCCGACCTCCTCGCCGATGTAGAGCATCGGCGCTTCGTCGCGCTCGCCCTCGCCGATCACCACCGTGCCCTTGATGGCGAGGCGGTTGAGCTCCTGGCGCATGGCATCGACCGCGACCTGGTCGGCCGCCTTCTCGTCACCCCGCCCGCGCAGTCTGGCGGCCGCCACCGCTGCCCGCTCGGTGACGCGCACCAACTCCATGGTGAGTATCCGGTCGAGGCCGGCGACAATGTTCTGCGCGATGTTCATAAGCGGCAGTTCCTCGTTGAAACGCTGCCTCCCGCCAGAGGCGCGTTTCTTGTGTCAAAGCTCCGTGACAACGGCAAGACTTGGCCGCGGATTTTTTGAAATCCCAGCAATATCAATCGATTAAAGGAGAGTTTGGCTATTCCGCCCGCTCGATGCGGATCACCTGCGGCTTGTCGGTCAAATGGCCGTCCTTGGTGATGCCTTCGACAGCCTTGCGCACCGCGGCCTCCGTCGTCTCGTGGGTGACGAGGATGACGGTCTTCTGGGCGTCGGTTTCAGGCCCGGCCGCCTGCTGGACGATCGATTCCAGCGAGATGTCGTTGTCGGCCATGCGCTTGGCGATCGCTGCGAAGACGCCGATGCGATCGTGCACGGTGAGCCGGATGAAATAGCCGCCGGCATGGCTGCGCATCTGCGCCCTTTTGTAGGGCTTCAGCTCCTTCGCCGGGCGGCCGAAGACCGGACCGTGCTGGAAGCCCGGCCGGCTCTTGGCGATGTCGGCAATATCGCCGATCACCGCCGAGGCGGTAGCGTTGCCGCCGGCGCCGGGGCCGGAAAGCAGGAGCTCGCCCAGGATGTCGGTCTCGATCGCCACCGCGTTGGTGACGCCGTGCACCTGCGCGATGACGGAAGCCGTCGGCACCATGGTCGGGTGCACGCGCTGCTCGATGCCGCTCTCGGTGCGCTGCGCGACGCCAAGCAGCTTGATGCGGTAGCCGAGGTCGCCGGCCGCGCGGATGTCGGCCTGGGTGATGTTGGAGATGCCTTCCATGTAGATGTCGTTGGCGGCGATCTTCGTGCCGAAGGCAAGGCTGGTCAGGATCGACAGCTTGTGCGCGGTGTCGTGGCCCTCGATGTCGAAGGTCGGATCGGCTTCGGCATAGCCGAGCCGTTGCGCGTCCTTCAGGCAGGCGTCGAAGGTGATGCCCTCGGCTTCCATGCGGGTCAGGATATAGTTGCAGGTGCCGTTGAGGATGCCGAAGACGCGGGTGACCGAATTGCCGGCCATCGCCTCGCGCATCGTCTTGATCACCGGGATGCCGCCGGCGACCGCCGCTTCGTAGTTCAGCAGCACGCCCTTCTTCTCGGCGATCTCGGCCAGCTGCACGCCATGCTTGGCCAGCAGCGCCTTGTTGGCGGTGACCACATGGCGACCGGCCTCGAGTGCTGCTTTCACCGAGGCCCGCGCGGGCCCCTCGTCGCCGCCGATCAGTTCGACGAAGACGTCGATATCGGCCGTCTCCGCCATCCTGACCGCATCGTCGAACCATTGAGCGCCACCAAGGTCGACGCCGCGGTCGCGCTTGGGATCGCGGGCCGAGACGGCTGCCACGACGATGTCGCGGCCGCACTGGCGGGTGAGCTCGGCCGCCTTGTCGCGCAACACGCGCGCCACCGAGGCGCCGACCGTGCCGAGGCCGGCAATTCCAACACGCAACGCTTCAGCCATGTCCGGCGATGCCCCTCAAAAATTCGATCGGTGATGTCAGGCGAACTCAGCGGTGCGCGGAGAGCGGCACCACATTGTTGGGCTGCTTGGCGGTGGACGCCAGGAAGCGCTTGATGTTGCGGGCCGCCTGGCGGATGCGGTGCTCGTTCTCGACCAGCGCCACGCGCACGAAATCGTCGCCATGCTCGCCGAAGCCGACGCCGGGCGCCACCGCCACGTCGGCGTGCTCGATCAAGAGCTTGGAGAATTCGAGCGAGCCGAGGTGACGGAACTGCTCCGGGATCGGCGCCCAGGCGAACATCGAGGCTGCCGGCGCCGGAATGCTCCAGCCGGCACGGCTGAAGGAATCGACCATCACGTCGCGGCGCTTGTGATAGACCTCGCGCACCTCGGCGATGTCGGCGCCGTCGCCGTTGAGCGCATGCGCCGCCGCCACCTGGATCGGCGTGAAGGCGCCGTAGTCGAGGTAGGACTTCACCCGCGTCAGCGCCGAGATCAGCCGCTCGTTGCCGACGGCGAAGCCCATGCGCCAGCCGGGCATGGAAAAGGTCTTCGACATTGAGGTGAACTCGACGCAGACGTCGATCGCTCCCGGCACCTGCAGCACCGAGGGCGGCGGATTGCCGTCGAAATAGATCTCGGAATAGGCGAGATCCGACAGGATGATGATGTCGTTCTTCTTGGCGAAGGCGACGACGTCCTTGTAGAAATCGAGCGATGCGACCAGCGCCGTCGGGTTCGACGGATAGTTGAGGATCAGCGCCAGCGGCTTCGGGATCGAGTGCCGGATGCCGCGCTCGACCGCCGGGATGAAGCCGTCGTCGGGTTCCACCTGCAGCGAGCGGATGACGCCGCCCGACATGATGAAGCCGAAAGCGTGGATCGGATAGGTCGGATTCGGGCAGAGGATCACGTCGCCGGGCGCGGTGATCGCCTGCGCCATGTTGGCGAAGCCTTCCTTCGAGCCAAGCGTCGCCACCACCTGCGTGTCGGGATTGAGCTTCACGCCGAAGCGGCGCTGATAGTACGCCGCCTGGGCGCGGCGCAGGCCCGGAATGCCGCGCGAGGAGGAATAGCGATGCGTGCGCGGATCGCGCACCACTTCGCACAATTTGTCGACGATGGCCTTCGGCGTCGGCAGGTCCGGATTGCCCATCCCAAGGTCGATGATGTCGGCGCCGCGCGAGCGGGCGCTGGCCTTCAGCCGGTTGACCTGCTCGAACACGTAAGGCGGAAGCCGGCGGACCTTGTGAAATTCTTCCATGTCAGTTCCAGACATTCAAAGGTGGTTTTCGGCGCGCGATATATCCCTAATTGCAGCTAGGGTCGAGGGCGGGATCGCATTTCGTCTCGATCTGCTTCAGCGCCTGGTCGCCATGGTTCTTGGCCAGCGAGTTGAGCGCCGCCGGGCTTGCGGTCTGGCCGCCGCCACCGCTCTTGGCGAGTTGCGCCTGCTGCTCGCCCTTCAACTGGGCAAGCTTGGCGTCCGTCTCCTCCTTGGTGAGCTGCTTGGCGGCCACTTGCGGCGGAATGTTGAGGTTCGGATAGGAACCGGTGTCCTTCGGCCCTTCGACGCCGGCGACCGGCGCCGTATTCGAAGTGTTGCTGGTCGAGCAGCCGCCCGCCGCCAGCATGCCGGCCGACAGCAACGCCATCGCCGCGGCGTTGCGGCAAATGCGACCGGCGTCCGAAAAAACCGTCTTGCCAATATTAATCGTCATATTGTTTTCCTGGCAGCCGGGTTAGAGCGTGTTGGACCCGGTCAGATGTCCCATGATAATATGTCAAGAAAACGCCCCGGGAGGAACCCCGCGAACCATGTCCAAAGCTGCCGATTCGGACAAAGCGGAAGATGGCGGACCTTCGTCGGTCGAGCAATATCTGGTCAAGGACCCGGAACGCTTCGCGTTGAACATGGCGCGCATGGTCGAGCAGGCCGGCAAGGCGGCTTCCGCCTGGGCCGAGCCGCGCGAGAAGGGCGAGGTGCGCGACCACGTCGCCGAGCCTGTCGTCGACATGGTCAAGACCTTCTCCAAGCTCAGCGAGTACTGGCTGGCCGACCCGCAGCGCGCGCTGGAGGCGCAGACGCGGCTGTTCGCCGGCTACATGACGGTATGGGCAAACGCCATCCAGCGTGTCAGCCCGAATGGCGAGGCGCCGCCTGACGACGCCGTCAAGCCCGAACGCGGCGACAAGCGCTTCCAGGACCCGGAATGGGGCCGCAACGCCTTCTTCGATTTCCTGAAGCAGGCCTATCTCGTCACCTCGCGCTGGGCGGCCGATCTGGTCGAGCATGCCGAGGGTCTCGACGAGCACACGCGCCACAAGGCCAGCTTCTACGTCAAGCAGGTGTCCAACGCGATCGCGCCGTCGAACTTCATCCTGACCAACCCGGAACTGTTCCGAGAGACCGTCGCCTCCAACGGCGAGAACCTGGTTCGCGGCATGAAGATGCTGGCTGAGGATATCGCCGCCGGCAAGGGCGACCTGAAGCTCCGCCAGGCCGACTATTCGCCCTTCGAGATCGGCAAGAACGTGGCGACGACGCCCGGCAAGGTGGTCGGTCGCAGCGACGTCGCCGAGATCATCCAGTACGATCCGGTGACCGAGACCGTGCTCAAGCGTCCCTTGCTGATCTGCCCGCCGTGGATCAACAAGTTCTACATCCTCGATCTCAACCCGCAGAAATCCTTCATCCGCTGGGCGATCGAGCAGGGCCACACCGTCTTCGTCATCTCCTGGATCAATCCGGACGAGCGCCACGGCTCCAAGGGTTGGGAAGCCTATATCCGCGAAGGCCTGCAATTCGGCCTCGACATGGTCGAGAAGGCCACCGGCGAGAAGGAAGTCAACGCCATCGGCTACTGCGTCGGCGGCACGCTGCTCGCCGCGGCGCTGGCGCTGTTGGCGCAAGAGGGCGACAACCGCATCAAATCGGCGACCTTCTTCACCACGCAGGTCGACTTCACCTATGCCGGCGACCTGAAAGTATTCGTCGACGAGGACCAGGTCGCGGCGGTCGAGCGGTCGATGAACGAGAAGGGCTATCTCGACGGCACCAAGATGGCGACCGCCTTCAACATGCTGCGCTCGGGCGACCTGATCTGGCCCTATGTCATCAACAACTACATGCGCGGCAAGGATCCCCTGCCCTTCGACCTCTTGTACTGGAATGCCGATTCGACCCGCATGGCGGCGGCCAACCATTCCTTCTACCTGCGCAACTGCTATCTCGAGAACAACCTCTCGCGCGGCACTATGGAGCTTGCCGGCCGCACCGTCTCGCTGGGCGACATCAGGATCCCCGTCTACAACCTGGCCACCAAGGAGGATCACATCGCGCCTGCGCTGTCGGTGTTCCTCGGCTCGCGCTATTTCGGCGGCAACGTCGAATATGTAGTGGCGGGCTCCGGCCACATCGCCGGTGTCGTCAATCCGCCGGCCGCGAAGAAGTATCAGTACTGGACCGGCGGCAAACCGGTGGGTGATTTCGGCCAGTGGTTCGCCGCCGCCGTGGAGCATCCCGGCTCCTGGTGGACGCACTGGCAGCACTGGGTCGAGACCCAGGACAAAGCCCGCGTGCCGGCGCGCAAACCCGGCAAGCATATGAAAACCTTGGGCGATGCGCCGGGCACCTATGTCAAGGTGCGCGTGTAACAGTCTGTAATGTCTGGTGAGTTGACGGCCCGCTAAAACAGGTCGAAATGGTGGCGTCAACTATCTGGCGGCTTCATTTCGCCTGGAAAAAACGATTACTTCCGAGGCTTGCAGATTTGACACAGGTCCCGTTTCCGGTTTGGGAACAGAACAGCCGTTGCGAGGGGCGTAGAACGCTGCGGCGATGACCAGACGGCCGGATACCGAGGGGGAATTTAGTTTTGAGATCAGGTGGTTGGCGTCTCGCGCGGAGGGAAGGTCGCAGCATTGCGGCAGCGCTTTTCTCAGTGCTTCTGGCCTCCTGCACCTCCGCCGGCGACCCCACGATGTCGGTCGGCATGCCCGGCTACAATACCACCACCACCGAGATGAGCGCTGCAACCGGCGCCAAGCCAGCGACCTCGACCGATTCGTCTCTGCAGGTGACGTCGGCCTCATCGGAGGCGGTGTCGACCGTGATGAGCGAGGACGACAAGCCTCTGCCTGAGAAGGTTGCCTACGTACCGGTGACGAAGCCCGGATCGGCCTTCCCGATCAACGTGCCCGCCGGCGCCGACACCATCGCCGGCAACACGCCGCAGCCACTGGTGCAGCAGGCCCAGGCAGCCGAGCAGACGCAGGCCGTCGCGCAGCAGGTCGCCGCTGGCGATGCCGCCGCGACCGCAGCCAAGCCGCAGGCCGAGGCCGCCGCGCGGCCGATGAACAACGGCGTCTACGTGACCGCCGGCGAAGCACCCCAGCAGCCGATCGCCGCGCCGAAGAAGGGCCTGTTTGCCTCGCTGTTCAGCACCGCGCCGGCGTCGGCGGCGCCCACGCCGCTGGTCAACACGCGCTCGGGCGAACAGCCGGCGGCCGCCAAGGCGACTGCGCCCGCCAAGCCAATCATCACGCTCGCTTCCGCCACCCCGGCCGAAAAGCCGGTGCAACTGGCCTCGCTCGACGACCCGAGCAACCACATCACCGGCGCCGATGCCTTGCCCGGCGTGCGCCAGACGGCGCTGTTCGAGATCAAGCGCAAGTCCGGCATCGACGACGAGAGCGACGTCGACCTCAACGAGGATGAGGGCGGCTCCTACCAGGTGGCGTCGGCCGCCGGCATGGCGCGGCTCGCGCCCAACGGCCTCTTGAAGCAGAACGAAAGCGTCGACGTCGCCTGCCTGAAGCCGTCGCTGGTGCGGGTGCTGAAGACGATCGAGGGCCACTATGGCCGCAAGATGGTCGTCACCTCAGGCTATCGCGACCCGTCCCGCAACCGCCGCGCCAACGGCGCCAAGAATTCGCTGCACATGTATTGCGCCGCCGCCGACATCCAGGTTCCCGGCGTCTCCAAATGGGAGCTGGCAAGCTACGTCCGCTCCATGCCCGGCCGCGGCGGCGTCGGCACCTACTGCCACACCGAATCCATCCATGTTGACGTCGGTCCCGAGCGCGACTGGAACTGGCGCTGCCGCCGGCGCAGCGGCGGCGGCGACGGCTGATCCTTCACCAGCCTTGCCGATTGCCGGCACTGTTTCCGAAACCGCTTGGGCTCGAAACCCATCCCTCGGCGTGCCCAAATCGCGATTTTTGCCACTGTTGAAAAAAGTTGTCGCAGGCGGCGGCAGACGGGTTGCCGGTTGCGAACAACGCAATTATAAGCCGCTTCATCTGAGCGCGCCCATCGTCTAGCGGTCAGGACACCGCCCTTTCACGGCGGTAACAGGGGTTCGATTCCCCTTGGGCGTACCAAATTCCCAAGTGCCTTGATTTCATTGAGTGTTCGAAGACGCTTCCGAACAAACGAGAGAGCTGTTCCACCGAGCGCAGCGCTGTGTTGTCCTCGCAGTCCCCTGTGCCCCCCACAGCCGTCATCGCAATCCTGTACGGGAAGTGGCGCTAAGCTCCACCAGACCGCGCTTCGGGCCCGCTGGTTGATCGGCCTTCCGCCTCGGCCAAGCTGATCTCCAGGCGCTCGATCAGCGCCCGATAGCGCGGATGATCGCGCAGCGGATTCATATCCACGTCCTGCGCCATCCAGTGCACTTGCTGCAATCCAAGCTGCGGCACGCTGTGCTCCAACGTGTCGATCGCCTTTTCGACGGCGCCGATCGCCGCCAGGAAACACGCGACATTGTAGTGGCTGTTGTAGTCCTCCGGATCGATGGTGATCGCGCGCTCGGCCCACTCAAGGGCGCGTTCCTCCAGGCCGAGATTGTGGAGGATGTAACAGCCATAGGCATAGGCTGCCCCATCGTCCGGATACAGTTGCATGGCTTTCTCGATGCGGGTCAGCACCCCCCGTGAAAGCCTGTGGGCCTCCTCGTCGTCGCCCAGGGTCTTGCGGCAATCCCACAGCATGCACATCGCACCATAGCTGTTGCGATCGACCTCCGCCGCCTTCTCATAGGCGGCTGCGGCCTCTGCAAACTTGCGCTCCATGCGCAGCACGTCGCCCAGGGTCCTGTGCGCCTCGTAGAGATTGGGATCGAGCGCGATTGCTCGCCGGCAGGCAACGCCTGCCAACTCGATCTGCTCCTTCTGGAAATGTGCCATCGCGTCGGCCACGTGTGCTTCCGCCAGCGTCGAGTCCAATGCCAGCGCGCGCTGCGCCTCGGCGCTTAAGGTGACGAGATTTGCGCTGCGATCTCCGGATCTCAGCAACATGCCTTCAGCCAGCGCCAGCCCGGCCCGCGCCAGCGCGTATTCGGGATCGATCTCGAGCGCTCGCTGGTAGAGGCGTCGGGCGGAAAGGTGATTGCGACGGCCCAGACGCAGGAAATGCTGCCGTCCCATCAGGTAATATTGATAGGCTTCGACGTTCTCGGTCGTGCGCTTGCCGATGGCAGCATGCTCGGCCGGCATCAGCCGGATTTTCAGGGCATCGACGATGGCCCGCGCGATCTCGTCCTGGAGCGCAAATATGTCGTTGAGATCGCGGTCGTAGCGCTCGGCCCACAGATGATGCCCACTCATCCCGTCGATCAACTGCGCGGTGATGCGAACGCGACTACCCGCCTTGCGCACGCTGCCTTCCAGCACATGCGAAACGCGCAATTGCCGCGCCGCTTCGCTCACGTCCATTGCCTTGCCTTTGAGGGCGAAGGTCGTGTTGCGCGCAGTGACCGCCAATGCGCCGACCTTGCTGAGGTCCGTTATGATGTCCTCGGTGATTCCGTCAGAGAAATATTCCTGCTCGGGGTCGCCGCTCATGTTGTTGAAGGGAAGGACGGCGATCGACGGCTCGGCCTGGGCGGCCGGCTCGGTTTTCTCTCGAGCGATCGAGGCAATGGATCGGGGCGGCGCGTCTGCGAAGAGGTCGACGTTATAGACCCTGACCGGCCGCTCGATGTTCTTCAATATCTGCTCGCCCGTATCGTCGAAGGCCAAGTCGAGCCGGTTGCCAACATTGTCGCGGACCGAGCCGGATACTGCTACGCCCCCCGGCCTGGCCATGCTCTCGATACGCGCCGCGATGTTGACGCCGTCGCCGTAAATGTCGTTGTCCTCGACAATGACATCGCCGAGATGGACGCCGATGCGGAACTCGATCCGCCTGTCTTCCGAAACGTCGACATTGCGCTCGCGCATTTTGCGCTGGATCTCGGCGGCACACGCCACGGCGTTCACCACGCTTGGGAATTCGACCAGCATGCCGTCGCCGGTGAGCTTGACGATCCGCCCCCGGTGTTCGGCAATCTTGGCGTCCGCCATCTCGCGTCGGTGGGTCTTCAGCGCCGACAGCGTGCCCGCCTCGTCCAGCCCCATGAGCCTGGAGTAGCCGACCACATCGGCAGCGAGGATCGCGGTAAGCCGGCGCTCCATTAGTGAAGTCCGAGTTGTTCAGAGAAGTCCAAAGTATCAGGTTCGATGGTACGTGCTACATGGAAATTCCGCTGCCGCAGCCCTTGGGCACCAGGAGGGATTGTGGCTCTGCCCTACTCCATTTGAGGTATGCCCTGACGTAAGGACAGCCTTTTGCGCATGTGCTAATAAGCCATGGCAGGAGGGATGCCATGCCGTCCTTGAGGTGGGCTGCTGTTGTCGCGCTTGCCGCGACGCTCAGCAATACGACACCGATAGCCGCCGCCGAAACAGTCGGCAAGGCCGTCGTGATCAAGACTGCCGTCACCGGCGCAACCGGACCGCTGGTGGTCAGCGCGCCCGTTCATCGGGACGAACGTATCAGGACATCCAATACCGGGCTTGGCCAATTCGTGTTCCTGGATGGCACCAAACTGGCTGTAGGGTGGGGCTCTTCCGTCGTCATCGACAAGTACGTCTTCAACGATGATAATTCGGTGAAGAACCTTACTATCCGCGCCGCCAAGGGAACGTTTCGCTGGATAAGCGGAAGCTCGTCCTCGTCCGCCTACCAGATCGTCACGCCCGCGGGCACGATAGGGGTGCGGGGAACAGCATTCGACGTTCACATCGCGCCCAACGGCAAAACCGCCGTCGTGCTCCTGAAGGGGTCGGCTCGGTTCTGCAGCGGTGGCGGATGCAGGGAACTGAAGCAGCGCTGCGATTGTGTGGTCGCGTCGCCATCAGGCGCAATGAGCGACGTTACCAAGGTCAATCGATCTGTGCTCACCGCACTCGGCACCCAGCGGGCGTTGCCGTTTCTGACCGGCACTCAGCAGCTTTCGGGAGGCTTCGGTACCGGCGGAAATTGCGGGCTTAAGGTCGCCATTCAGCAGGAGCATACGCCGCGGCCGCAGCAGCAACGGGCGCCCAGTCCACCCAGTCCGGGCACACCCAATCCGCCGGATCCGCCGGACCCGCCGGCCCCGCCAACGGATGACGGCAACAACGGTCATGGAAATGACCCGGGCAAGCACGACCCCAGCAATCCCGGAAAATCCTACGGTCCTGGCCGAAAATACTGATAGGGCAAGCGCAACAGACAGCCGCTCTTTTTCCTGGCGCGTCCTGCGCTCGGCTTCGCTGGCCGGTCGGGGCTGAGTCCTTCTAGATCGGTGTGGCCGAAAAAGAGCAGCGAGCGCGGCGGCCAACTGCCGTGTCCAAATGCAGGTCAGGAGTTGGAGCCGAATTGTTGCTCCGCATAGCCGGCAGTCGCTTCCACCCCCGCTCCCGCCCGTTTGGCAAGAAAATCATCCGCTCTGCGCGATATCCTGCCATAGAAGTCCTGCAAGCCCGCCGGCAAGCCCGCGGCCTTGGCTTTGGCCGCCGCGATGATCTTTCGGCTGCCTGGCGAGCGCGAACGCAACGCCTCGATGAGCTTGCCGTGCAGAAGCCGCAATTCCGCAAAATCCGGCGACGAGGCAACACTTTCATCGCCGACGACGGCATTGATTCTCGTCCTCGCCCTTTTTCCCTTGAGCTCCAGCGATCCCGCGTCGAGGAAAGCCCAGCCTGGCAGCGATCTTACGGTGTCGTCGGACGCGAGGATGTCGAAGCTCACCGTCTTGCACACCGTCTCGATACGCGCTGCGGTGTTCACTGCGTCGCCCACCGCCGAATAGTTGAATCGCGACTCAGCACCCATGTTTCCCACGCAGGCGACGCCGGTATGGATTCCGATGCCGATGCGAACCGCCTGCTCGGCCCCGAATCCGAATGCGTCGCTTTCGTTGAGGCGGGCAATCGTCTCGCGCATGGCCAATGCCGCGCGAACGGCTTTGGCGGGATGATCGGCGACATCGATTGGGGCATTCCAAAAGGCCATGATCGAATCGCCGATGAACTTGTCGAGTGTGCCTTCGTTGGCGGTGACATGACGGCTGAGCGCGTCGAGAAGCGTGTTCAGAAACCCCACGACGGCGGTGGGCGGCAGTCTTTCGCTGATCTCGGTGAAGTTGCGTACATCGACAAACATCACGGTCAACTCGCGGTCGTCGCCGCCAAGACGAAGCGCGTCGCGGGTGTGCTCGATACGGTAGAGCAGCGATGGCGACAAATATTGACCGAACGCCCGCCGGATAGCGCGCCGCTCCCGGTCAGTCACCAGGAAGCGGAAAGAGGTGGTCGCGAAATGCGTGATCGAGCCCATGACGATTGGCGCAAACGGGTCGAACAGCAGTCCCGCAAGCGAAAAGGCAAGCCATGATGCAACGAGCGCCATGCCGGTGATCGCCAGGCCGCAGGCGAGAGCAATCGCAGGGCTCACGAAAATCGTGAGAAGCACCAGAAGGCTGCCCAGCATCGCGATCGACGCGATTTCCAGCCCGTTTGCCCAGTCGGGCCGCGACAGATAGTGGCCGGACAGCACCTGTTCAACCATCTGCGCGTGGAGCGAGACGCCCGGCACGTTCTCACCGAGCGCCGTGACACGAATATCCTGCAGCCCGGCGGAGGAAGTGCCGACAAACACGATGTTGCCTTCGATCGCGGCCCTTGTTTGGGGCGAGACGCCATTGGGTGCAAGCACGTCCTTCGCCGAAACATACCGTTCCGCCCTGTCGGGGCTGACATAGAGCCAGAGTTCGCCTGCCGAGGTCACCGGGATAACGAAGTCGCCGATCTTGACGGAGGTCATTATGCCCTGCCCCTCGGGCGCGCCGGCAATCAGATAGGTGGAGGCGCCCTGCGCTACCCTCATGGCTTCGAGAGCAAGACCCGGACAAAGCTGCTCGCCATCACTCAGAAAGAGTGGAGCTGTCCTCACCACAGCGGTCGATTTGCCTGGATTGAGGCTGATATGTCCGATGCCGGCGGCATTGGCCTCAAGCTGCGGCCGCAGCGGTGTGGCTGCCTTGATATGGGGAGGAGCATCGACCGGGCTCTCGCCGGTAAAGGCAATGCCAGCCTTCACCTGCGGGTGATAGGTCCCTTCGTTGGAGATGCCGTAACCCAGGACAACCGGCTTGCCGGCGATCGACCGGGCGAAGATCTCGTCGTTGTCGGGCAGGCGATCGAGCAGGGCAGGATCGATGCCTGGCACGTCGCGGACAACAGTGCGAGGCGACAGACGATCGGGCTCGGCGAAAAGGATGTCGAATGCGACGACTGCCGCGCCAAGCTCCGCCAGTTTATCGACCAGGGCGGCCATGCGATCCCTGGGCCACGGCCACTGCCCGAACTGCCGCAACGAAGCCTCGTCTATGTCGACCACGCGGACGGGCATCGCCTCGAAGCTGCGAGGTGCCAGCCGCTGATATTGGTCGAAAGTCGCTTCGCGGGCGAGTCTCAACGGCTGCGGGTCGCTCGCCCGGACAATGGTCAGCGCCGCTACCAGCGACAGGCCCAGGACGACGCCGGCCAACTGAGCGCGTGTCATGACCTCTGCACCAGTTGCTGAGCCGCGTCCTGCATGGTCCCGCCGGGAAGTAGCTTCTCGAACCCCAGGCTAGGCTGCATTGTTCCCGGCGAAAGCGCAATCGCTAACCCTACCGCCCTAAGGAGTAGTGCAGTTCTGGCGCTGGCGACTTGCGTAGCCACGACGAACCCAACCGCCGAAAACGCGAGATCGCGCCTCGGACAGAAACGCGCTGTTAAGGCCGTTCGCGGGTGACAGGAGTCGGCCTCCGCTCGAAAGTGTAAAGTTCGGCCTGCTCTCAGCCGTGGAGGCGGGAATGCATTTGCTTCGGATGGCACTCCTGTGCGCGGCCATTGTCGGCTTGGCAGGGCCGCTGGCCGTTAGCGCTGAGGAGCAGCCTGCTCCGCCGAACGGGCAAGCGGTGCCAGAGCAGCCGTCAGTTCATTGCGAGGGGCAAAATTGCCTGCCCCCGGCCGAGGACCCTGTCCTGGAGTGCAAGGGGCAAGACTGCGCGCCGGCTCCAGCGACGGACCAGACGCCAGCTCCGGAGATTGAACAGGTCAAGTGAGCAAGCATCAGCCGGAACCTGGAACAGGCAGTCGAGCGACGTCGACCGAATGGGCACAAGGTGCCTGCGCTTTCGCGAGGCGCCTGGAGGGCTTCAGGGTTGGGACGGCGACAAGCCGGACCTGAAATTCAGCCGCTAGATGCCGGCAAAGGCGGACGATGCGAGCTTAGGCCCGCAGTCCCCTCGCCTCGCCGCCGCGCTTACCGGGAACCATCATGTCCCTGGCGAGCAGGCCGCTGACGCGGCAGAACGCCATGAACGCGCGGCAGGCATCCTCGGTCTTGACCACGTCCACCGTGGCGCCGAAGCAGGCATTGAAGGCGGCCTCATGGACCTTGCCCTGGCGGCGGGCCGGCCAGGCCTGCAGGAAATCCAGCGCCTGCTCGACGCCGTAGATCTCCTCGACCGGCAGGCCGGGCGCCGGGGTAATGCGCACCGGCACCTCGAATTGCAATCTGTCCATTCCAAGTCTCCCCGACCGGTGCTGTCACGGCACCGGCGTTCGTCCTGAAAAATCGCTTTGGCCGGGCTTTTGACTCAGGAATGTGTCCTGAGTGCGGTAAGCCCGGCCTGCGCTCATTGGTTGGCCGGATCGGTCTCTGCCTCGAAAGCCATGCGGCTGACGAAGAACAGGGCGTAGGCCGAGGGCACGGCGAAAATGGCGCCGAGCACCATCGCCGCTGTTCCCGCCATGCCGAGCGTCTCGGCGACCGCCCAAAAAACGGTTCCGATGCAGATGATCACCTGGACCGAGAGAAACAGCGCGGCCGAGACACCGCGCGTCAGTGTCTTGAATGTCTTGATGCGTTGCATTGAATATGTTTCCGAAAATGGCGCGCCACGCGGCGACGGACGGCCAACGGCCGCCGCGCGGTTCGCGACGCGAAAAGTGGGGAATGGTTGAAGGTGCGGTCTGGGACCGCTCAATTCAAGCGAAAGGCGGCGCGCGCGGCTGGTTGGTGCTCGCCTGCCGGGCGGAGGTGGCGGCTGGAGCGGCCGCCGCCTGGATCGGCGAAACCTGGTCGACGAGGAGTGCAAGGGTCGCCGGCGCAAGCGCGCCATTGGCGCTGCCCAGGAACTTGACCGGCAGCGCCCGGCCGGCGCGGATTTCGAGCGCCTGCGTCTTGCCGGTGATGCGCAGCAGCGCGACCTGGTCGCCCTGCCGCGCCACGCTGATGCCGGCGCCGCCCGAAGCGGCAGCGCTGATCGCCTGTTGCTGGGCGAGACCGAGCAGCGACACCAGCAGCAGGGCCATCAGCCCCGAGCAGGCCGCCCTGATCGCCGACAGCGATGAGTTTGCGCGCGCGTACGCCATCAAGTCTCCAACTCTTCCCTTCGCCTACCCCGTCGAGCTGCAAAAGGAAAGCGCTGCGCCGACCCGGGCGCCGGACCAGGCGGCGGCTTGGACATCCTCCGTAGAGGCCAAATAGAGCGGGCTTAAGTCCGTCAGCGGCAGTTCGTCCTTGAACCTTGCGGCTTCCGGTGCCAAATCTGGGAAGATTTTCGCGACGGCTCGCATCAGGAGCCAACCCACCCGGTAAACGGACGTAAATGGTCACCTATCTCGACGCCGCCACGGCACCGCTCAGAAACACCGGCCAGATCCGCCTCTATGGCGAGGAAGGCTTTGCCGGCATGCGCAAGGCCTGCGAACTGACGGCACGTTGCCTCGACGAGCTGGTGCCGATGGTCGCGCCCGGCGTCACCACCGAGACGATCGACCGCTTCGTCTACGAGTTCGGCATGGACCATGGCGCGCTGCCGGCGACGCTCAACTATCGCGGCTACACAAAATCGTCCTGCACCTCGATCAACCACGTCGTCTGCCACGGCATTCCCGACAACAAGCCGCTGAAGGATGGCGACATCGTCAACATCGACGTCACCTACATCCTCGACGGCTGGCACGGCGATTCCTCGCGCATGTACCCGGTGGGCACCATCAAGCGCGCCGCCGAGCGCCTGCTCGAGGTCACCCACGAGTGCCTGATGCGCGGCATCGCCGCGATCAGGCCCGGCGCCCGCACCGGCGCCATCGGCGCCGCCATCCAGACCTATGCCGAGGCAGAGCGCTGCTCGGTGGTGCGCGATTTCTGCGGCCACGGCGTCGGCCAGCTCTTCCACGACGCGCCCAACATCCTGCACTACGGCACTGCCACCGAGGGCGTCGAGATGCGGCCGGGCATGATCTTCACCGTCGAGCCGATGATCAACCTCGGCCGCCCGCATGTGAAGGTGCTGTCGGACGGCTGGACCGCGGTGACGCGCGACCGCTCGCTGTCGGCGCAGTACGAGCACACGATCGGCGTCACCGACACCGGCTGCGAGATCTTCACGCTCTCGCCGAAAAAACTCGATCGGCCTGGTTTACTGGCCTAGTCTTCCCTCAATGCCTTCGGGGGGCGGGTTCATGGGAAAAACCGGCGACGACGAGCGGGGATTTTTCTCCGAGCGGTGGATCGAACCGCCGGCCGGCAAAGCGGCGGCCGAAAAGAAGGCGACACCAGAACAGCCGCACTATCATGGCCATCGCGACCGTTTGCGCGAGCGTTTCACGGCCGCCGGTCCCGACGCCCTCCCCGACTACGAGCTTCTCGAACTGCTGCTCTTCCGGCTGATCCCGCGCGTCGACACCAAGCCGATCGCCAAGGCCTTGCTGGCCCGCTTCGGCACCTTCGCCGAAGTGCTCGGCGCGCCGGTTGCGCTGCTGCAGGAAGTCAAGGGCATCGGCCCTTCGGTGGCGGTCGACCTGAAGGTGATCGCCGCGGCGGCGCAGCGCATGGCGCGCGGCGAGGTGCGCGGCCGCGAAATCGTCGCGAACTGGACGCAGCTTCTCGACTATTGCCGGTCAGTCATGGCCTTCGAGAACCGCGAGCAGTTCCGCGTGCTCTTCCTCGACAAGAAGAACGGGCTGATTGCCGACGAGGTGCAGCAGGTCGGCACCGTCGACCACACGCCGGTCTATCCGCGCGAGGTGGTCAAGCGCGCGCTGGAACTCTCGGCCAGCGCCATCATCCTGGTTCATAACCACCCCTCCGGAGATCCGACGCCGTCGCGCGCGGACATCGAGATGACCAAGCAGATCATCGACACCGCCAAACCGCTCGGCATCGCCGTCCACGACCACCTCATCATCGGCAGGAACGGCAACGCGAGCATGAAGGGGCTGCTGTTGATTTAAGGCTGGAGGCCGGCATCAGCGCGCGCGTACAAGCCTATTGGCGCCCCCCCGAAACACTGCGCCCGAAATCAGCTGAAGGATTTTGAATTTGTCAAGCATGCTACGAGAGGACCGCTCACCATTGCGAATCACGGTCACTCGACGGCGAGATGCATAAATATTTTAGGTACCACTAGATCTATCTTGCGATAAAATCATGCCATTAATAATTTCATATATTATCACCAATGGGTGCATAGTTAGATGATCGGAAGGAAAATCTTCTCTGTATATAGATTTCATACAAGTCGCGTACACCCCCAGAAGCTCGTATAAATCATCATCTTCAATAGAAGATCTAGGGAGACCTTTGCGAGTCCTGGCGGCACTATAACTATAAAGCTCTATCAGACCATTAATCGCGCTGGAGAGATATCTTCGATCGAGCGCCATTTCATTTCTGGAGGCTAGAGTATCCAGATGGCTCATTAAGGGCCTAAATAGCTCAGTGCCTTGATCGGGGGTATTCATTGCTTCCACCCATCCCACGGCTTTGGTCCCAATCCCAAACCTTGAAGCCAGCCCTCTGGGTAGTCAATACCGCCACAATCATTGTCAAGCGCGCGCTGGAGCTTTCGGCCAGCGCCATCATCCTGGTCCACAACCACCCCTCCGGCGATCCGACGCCGTCGCGCGCGGACATCGAGATGACCAAGCAGATCATCGACACCGCAAAGCCGCTCGGCATCGCCGTCCACGACCACCTCATCATCGGCAGGAAAGGCAATGCGAGTATGAAGGGGTTGCTGCTGATCTGAGCTCGGTGTCGATCTCCGCCCCGCGCCGGCGACATGGCTCGACGAAGGCACAAGTAGCAGGACAGCTCTTCGCCGCAACCTCGTTCCTTTCGCATTTGACGCATAGCGGACTCCTCGTCATGCTGGGGTGATGACAAGGGGCGTGCTGTTGGACCTTGCAGGCGTCATCTATGATGGCGGGACCGCCATACCGGGCGGCGTCGACGCTGTCGCTCGATTGCGCCGGGCTGGCCTTTCCATACGCTTCGTCAGCAACACCACGCGCTCGTCGAAGCAACGGGTTCTCGACCATCTCGCGGCGATTGGCCTGATCGCGGCCAAGGCGGACGTCTTCACGCCGGCGCAGGCGGCGCGGGAATGGCTGCTTCGCAACGGCCGCGCGCCGTATCTGCTGGTCCACCCCGGTCTCGAGCCGGACTTTCACGAACTGCCAAGTCGCGACAAGCGCGCCGTCATCATCGGCGATGCCGGCGAGACCTTGACCTATGCGGTGCTGAACGACGCCTTCCGCGAATTGACCGCGGGGGCCGAACTGCTGGCTCTCGCCACCAACCGGACATTTCGCGATGCCGATGGCGGGCTCAGCCTCGATGCGGGACCGTTCGTGGCGGCGCTGGAATTTGCCTCGCTGAAACGCGCCACCGTTCTCGGCAAGCCGTCACCGGCATTCTTTCTCTCGGCGCTGGCTTCGATGAACTGCCCGCCGGAACAGGCGATCATGGTCGGCGACGACGCCGAGGCCGACATAGCCGGCGCGCTCCGCGCCGGACTTTCGGGTGCCCTGCTGGTGCGCACCGGCAAATATCGCCGCGGCGACGAGAAGCGGTTCGATCCGCCGCCGACCGCAACCGTCGCCGATCTCGCGGCGGCGGCCGACTGGATCATCGCGCGCTCCGGCCCGGGCTGAAATCGAGGCTCCGCGACCGCGGGACTCGCAAGTTTGCCCACATATATATCCCACCCATAGTCGGCTCTGGAATTTCAACCGCAAATCACGCTATGATGATCTTGGCACTCGCCGGGACGGCTCCGCGCCCCCTCGATTGCCGGGAGGACGGGACATGGCCATTGCGCTTGTACTCGTTTTGGTTGTTGTGGGCTCGGTGCTGTTTCACTTCCTGAGCCCATGGTGGTGGACGCCGATTGCCTCGAACTGGGACTATATCGACCACACCATCATCATAACCTTCTGGATCACCGGCGTCGTCTTCGCCGCCGTGGTGCTTTTCATGGCCTATTGCGTGTTCCGCTTCCGTCACCGGGAGGGCAGCCGCGCCGCCTATGAACCGGAGAACAAGCGCCTCGAATGGTGGCTGACGGTCATCACCGGGGTCGGCGTCACCGCCCTTCTGGTGCCCGGCCTGTTCGTCTGGAGCCGCTTCGTCAATGTCCCGAGCGACGCGACCGAGGTCGAAGTCATCGGCCAGCAATGGCAATGGAGTTTCCGCTTGCCCGGCAAGGACGGCAAGCTCGGCACCTCGGACACCCGCGACATCACGGCTGAAAATCCGCTCGGCGTCATCCCAGGCGATCCCAACGGCCAGGACGATGTTGTGGTCGAGGCCGCCGATCTGCATCTGCCGATCGGCAAGCCGGTCAAGATGGTGCTGCGCTCGGTCGACGTGCTGCACGATTTCTACATACCGGAGTTCCGCGCCAAGATGGACATGATCCCGGGCTCGGTCACCTATTTCTGGTTCACGCCTACCAGGACCGGAACCTTCCAGGTCCTGTGCGCGGAACTCTGCGGCCAGGGCCACCCGCTGATGCACGGCGTGGTCATGGTCGACACCGAACAGGACTATCTGGCCTGGCTGGGCCAGCAGCAGACTTTCGCGCAACTGTCGGCGCCCCAGAAGACGGGCTCGGCCGACCAGGCGACGGCGTCTGGTCTGAACGTTGCGGCAAAGCTCGAAACTGTCGAGGCTCGCTGAACAGGGCACGGAGGTGCCGCCATGGTCGATATCACGCCTGCAGATGCCGTCCCGCCCGCCGAAGTCGCGGAAATGGAGCTCTACCATCCGCACAGTTGGTGGACGAAATACGTCTTCTCGCAGGACGCCAAGGTCATCGCCATCCAGTATTCGGCGACGGCAACGGCGATCGGCTTCGTCGCGCTCAGCCTGTCCTGGCTGATGCGGCTGCAGCTCGGCTTCCCTGGGACCTTCGACTTCATCACCCCCGAGGCCTATTACCAGTTCATCACCATGCACGGCATGATCATGGTGATCTACCTGCTCACTGCGCTCTTCCTCGGCGGCTTCGGCAACTACCTGATCCCGCTGATGGTCGGCGCGCGCGACATGGTCTTTCCCTATGTCAACATGCTGAGCTACTGGATCTACCTGCTCGCCGTGCTGGTTCTGGTGTCGAGCTTCTTTGCGCCCGGCGGACCGACCGGCGCCGGCTGGACGCTCTACCCGCCGCAGGCCATCATGACCGGCACGCCCGGCGGCCAGGACTGGGGCATCATCCTGATGCTCGCTTCCCTCATCCTGTTCATCATCGGCTTCACCATGGGCGGCCTGAACTATGTCGTGACGGTGCTGCAGGCGCGCACCCGCGGCATGACGATGATGCGCCTGCCGCTCACCGTCTGGGGCATCTTCACCGCCACCGTGATGGCGCTGCTCGCCTTTCCCGCGCTGTTCGTCGCCTGCGTCATGATGCTGCTCGACCGCGTGCTCGGCACCTCCTTCTTCATGCCGGCGATCGTCGAGATGGGTGAACAGTTGCAGCACAATGGCGGCAGCCCGATCCTGTTCCAGCATCTGTTCTGGTTCTTCGGTCACCCCGAGGTCTACATCGTCGCGCTGCCGGCCTTCGGCATCGTCTCCGACCTGATCAGCACCCATGCGCGCAAGAACATCTTCGGCTATCGCATGATGGTCTGGGCCATCGTCGGCATCGGCGCGCTGAGCTTCGTGGTCTGGGCGCACCACATGTATGTCAGCGGCATGCATCCCTATTTCGGTTTCTTCTTCGCCACCACCACCCTGATCATCGCCATCCCGACCGCCATCAAGGTCTATAACTGGGTGCTGACGCTGTGGCGCGGCGACATCCATCTCACCATACCGATGCTGTTCGCGCTCGCCTTCATCGTCACCTTCGTCAATGGTGGGCTGACCGGCCTGTTCCTCGGCAACGTCGTCGTCGACGTGCCGCTGTCGGACACCATGTTCGTCGTCGCCCATTTCCACATGGTCATGGGCGTCGCCCCGATCCTGGTGATCCTCGGCGCGATCTACCACTGGTATCCGAAAGTCACCGGCCGCATGCTCGACGAGACGCTCGGCCGGTTCCATTTCTGGGTGACCTTCCTTGGCGCCTATCTGATCTTCTTCCCCATGCACTATCTCGGTCTGATCGGCATTCCACGGCGCTACGCGGAGCTGACCGACATGACGATCATGACGGAGTCGGCCCATCATCTGAATTCGTTCATATCGATCATGGCCTTCATCGTCGGCTTCGCCCAGATGGTGTTCCTGTTCAACCTGATCTGGAGCATCCGCCATGGCCGCGAGGCCGGCGGCAATCCATGGCGGGCGACGACGCTGGAATGGCAGACGCCGCAGACGCCGCCGGCTCACGGCAATTTTGGCAAGGACCTGCCGATCGTCTATCGCTGGGCTTATGACTACAGCGTGCCGGGCGCCAAGGAGGACTTCATTCCGCAGAACGTGCCGGGCAATTTCGGCCTCTCCAAGGAGCCGGCATGAGCGTCATCCTGGTCTTCCTGGCTGTGATTGCCGGCTTTGCCGGCTGGTGGCTTTCGCACCAGCGGCTGACCGCCAAGCCGTGGCTGGAGCAAGGCCTGGCCGGCGATTTCGTCGGCCTCGACCGGTCGGCCTTGCCCACCGCCAAGATCGGGCTCGGTGTCTTCCTCGCCGTGGTCGGCTGCCTGTTCTCGCTGTTCACCAGCGCCTATTTCATGCGCATGGGCCTGTCGGACTGGCGGCCGCTGCCTTTGCCGCGCCTGCTCTGGCTGAACACCGGCGTGCTCGTGCTGAGCAGCATCGCGCTGCAATGCGCCGTGGTCGCCGCGCGCAAGGGCCAGATCGACAATGTCCGGCTCGGCCTTGCCACGGCCGGTTTCACTTCTTTCGCCTTCCTGATCGGACAGTTAATGGCGTGGCGGCAATTGACCGAGGACGGCTACCTGCTGGCTGCCAACCCGGCCAACAGCTTCTTCTATCTGATCACCGGAATGCATGGTCTGCACATACTGGGCGGCCTGATCGGTCTCGGCAGGACCAGCGTCGGCGCCTGGAACGGCGCGCGGCCTGAGCGGCTGCGCCTCGGCGTCGAACTCTGCGCCATGTACTGGCATTTCTTGCTTTTCGTCTGGCTCTGCATCTTCGCCCTTCTGGCCGGCTGGGCCGCCACATTCATCGACATTTGCCGTGGGCTGCTGACCTGAGGAGGCAGGGTATGTCCGAGACGACTCTGACGCATAGCGGCCAAACGGCCCCAAGGCCGGCCGGCTTGAAAGGCATTGCCGCCGACTGGGCCTCGGACCAGCGCGCGTTCAAGAACGTGTCCTGGGGCAAGGCCATGATGTGGATCTTCCTGCTCAGCGACACCTTCATCTTCGGCTGCTTCCTGCTCTCCTACATGACCGCGCGCATATCGACGCGCGTGCCGTGGCCGAACCCGAGCGAGGTCTTTGCGCTGCGCATCGGCGGCCAGGAGATCCCCCTGATCCTGATCGCCATCATGACCTTCGTGCTGATCTCGAGCAGCGGCACCATGGCCATGGCGGTCAATTTCGGCTACCGCCACGACCGCCGCAAGACCGCGATCCTGATGCTTTTGACGGCGGCGCTCGGTGCGACCTTCGTCGGCATGCAGGCCTTCGAATGGACCAAGCTGATCAGCGAGGGCGTGCGGCCCTGGGGCAACCCATGGGGCGCCGCGCAGTTCGGTTCGTGTTTCTTCATGATCACCGGTTTCCACGGCACGCATGTGACCATCGGCGTGATCTTCCTGATCATCGTGGCGCACAAGGTCTGGCGTGGCGACTACGATGTCGGACGGCCCGGCTTCTTCACCAGCCGCAGGGGCCGCTACGAGAACGTTGAGATCATGGGCCTCTACTGGCACTTCGTCGACCTGGTCTGGGTCTTCATTTTCGCCTTCTTCTATCTTTGGTGAGAGGCAGGCTTTGGTGAGAGGAAGCTATGGCTGAAGCAACCGCAAACGGCCTCGGGCAACACGCACTGCACGGCGACCACGCGCATGATGCTGCGACGGTCGCCGTGGCCGAGGCGCATCAGGAACATCCGATCAAGCTCTATCTGGTGGTCTGGGTGTGGCTGTTCATCCTCAGCACCTGCTCCTACCTGGTCGACTATTTCGGTCTGCACGGCTATCTCAGATGGTCGTTGATCCTGATCTTCATGATGCTCAAGGCCGGGCTGATCGTCGCTGTCTTCATGCACATGGCCTGGGAAAGGCTGGCGCTGGCCTATGCGATCATCCTGCCGCCGATATTGGTGCTGGTGTTCACGATGATGATGGTCTTCGAGTCCGACTATACGCTCTTCACCCGCATCACGTTTTTCGGTGCCGGACCCTGACGCTCAGCCAGAGTTGCTGGACGGCCGCCTCGCCTTGAAACAATGGATGGCTGAGCCATCTTTGTCGGCATCGGAAACGGTGGGAGACCGCCGTCATTTCAATGCGTCACAACTCAAGATAAGAGGCGCCAAAATGACGATCGCGAACAAACTCAAGCATTTCATCGATGGCAAGGGAGTTTTCTACGACACCGTCGAGCATCACCGCACTTCTACCAGCCGGCAATCGGCCATAGCCGCCCATGTGCCGGGCAGCATCATGGCCAAATCGGTGGTCGTTCACCATGAGCTCGGCTATGCGCTGGCCGTGGTCCCGAGCACCCACAGGATCGAGCTCGGCACCTTGCAAAGCATCATGGACAAGCGGCTCGGGCTCGCTTCCGAAGACGAGGTGGTCTCGCTCTTCGGCGATTGCGATGTCGGCGCCGTCCCGCCGATCGGCGCCGCCTATGACGTGCCGGTGATCCTCGACGAAAGCCTCGGCGCCGCCGACGACGTCTATTTCGAGGGCGGCGACCACAGGACGCTCGTGCATGTCAGCGGCAAGGACTTTCGCAACCTGACCACGGATGCGCGCCAGGCCCGCTTCAGCCATCCGGCCTACTGAGAAATCGAGAGAACTACCGAGAGATCGGGGCCGCGCCGAAACGGCGCGGCCCCAAAGCTCAACCTGCCGGCTTGGCCGAAGGCGGCGGTTCCACCACCTTGCGGTAGACATGCCAAGTGGCATGGCCGAGGATCGGCAGCACCACCGCCAGCCCGGCGAACACCGGGATCGAGCCGATGATCAGCGCGACGGCGACGATCAGCCCCCAGACCGCCATGACGACCGGGTTCGCCATCACCACGCGCACGGAGGTGTGGATGGCTTCGTAGGCGCCGACATCGCGGTCGAGCAGCAGCGGGAAGGCGACCACTGTGGTGCACAACACCACCACGGCAAAGACGAAGCCGATGGCGTGACCAAGCACGATCAGCGTCCAGCCGCGTCCGGTGGCGAATATCTCATTGATGAAGCCGGACAGCGATGCAGGCGGCGCCGGGCCGAAAAGCTGCACGTAGAATGCCTGGGCGGTCAAAAGCCAGGCGATGAAGATCGCAAACAGCATGATCCCGACGGCGGCGATCGACGGCAGGGCGGGAGAGTTCTTGACCTCGAAGGCATGGCTCCAGGAGGCATCGATACCGGCCTCCCGTCGGCGGCTGATCTCATAGAGGCCGATTGCCGCGAACGGGCCGAGCAGCGCGAAGCCGGAGACCAGCGGGAACAGCAGCGGCAACGCATTGGCGCCCGATGTCCAGGCGGCGAGAACCACGCCCACCAGCGGATAGATCAGGCAGAGGAACACGATATGCGAGGGCTTGACCATGAAATCGTCGACGCCGCGTCTGAGCGCGTCGAAAAGATCGGAAACGCCGATTTTTCGAATTCTTGTATGCTCCAGCGTTTCGCTGGCACCTGCAATCACGTGAAAGCTCGCCATGAACCATTCCTCCAGATCAGGTCCGGCAAGGTCGCGGTTTCATGGTGCGATCGATCTGCGTGATTGGTCACGCCAACCGCGACCTGCACCGCAATCACCATACTCTCTTGCGCGGGACTTGTCGCCCTTTGTCGGCTAGGGTTCCTGCGGTCGTCAGCCATAAGCTGGTTCAAAAACACCTTTTTCGCTATTCTCTGCCGGGTCGAAGGTGAAGGTGATGGACACGCGGACGCTTCTCATACTCGGCTTCGGGATACTCATTCTGCTGCTGCTGGGGTTTTTCGCGCTGCCGGCGTGACGTCGCCGGCAGTCATCCCCGCCGGCGACTGAGGCTCATGCCATCGGTTCAGAATGAACCGACCGCGCGCGCGACAATGGTATCGGCGAGCAGCGTGGCGAAGATCGCGAAGAGATAGGCGATCGAAAAGGCAAACAGCGCCTTCGCCGGCCTCATCTCCTTGTCGGGCGCGGCCAGCACCTTCCAGGCATGCCAGATGAAGCCGACGCCCAACGTGGCTGCGACTGCCCCGTAGAAGCCGCTGGCGAAACCGAAGGGCCAGGGCAGCACGCCGATCGGCGCCAGGATGAGCGCATAGGCGAAGATCTGCCTGCGGGTCGACGCCTCGCCCGCCACGTTCGGCATCATCGGAATGCCGGCGGCGGCGTAGTCGCCGACCTTGAACAAGGCCAGCGCCCAGAAGTGCGGCGGCGTCCACAGGAAGATGATCAGGAACAGGATGGAGCTTTCGATCCCGACGGCGCCGGTGGCCGCCGCCCAGCCGATGACTGGCGGAAGCGCCCCCGCCGCGCCGCCTATGACGATGTTCTGCGGCGTCGAGCGCTTCAGCCACATGGTGTAGATGACGACGTAGAAGAAGATGGTGAAGGCAAGCAGCGACGCGGCGAGCCAGCCGACCAGCACGCCGAGCGTCATCACCGAAAGCGCCGAAAGCACCAGGCCGAAACCGAGCGCCTCGCCAGGGCTGACACGGCCCGACGGCACCGGCCGCTTTGCGGTGCGCGACATCAGTGCGTCGATATCGGCGTCGTACCACATGTTGAGCGCGCCGGCCGCCCCTGCCCCGATGGCGATCGCCGCTATCGCAATCACCGCGATGACCGGGTTCATCGCGCCGGGCGCCGTCATCAGGCCGACGAAAGCGGTGAAGACGGCAAGCGCCATGACGCGCGGCTTGAGCAGTGCGAAGAAATCGGCGGCCGTCGCTTCCGAGAGGCGAATGCCGGTGTCCTCGAGGCGGCTTTCCCTAGTCGACATTGCAGGCGACCACCGATGGAGGCAGGAGAATGACTATTGCGAGAATTGCTTAAGATAAGCGATGACGTTGGCCACGTCCTGGTCATTCTTGAGACCGGCAAACGCCATCTTGGTCCCTTTGACCATGGCCTTGGGATCGTGAAGGTAGGTCGTCAGAGTCGGCTCGTCCCATTTGACGCCGGACTTGCCGGCATCGATCATCGCCTGGGAGTAGGTGAAATCAGGGTGCGTGCCCGCCGTGCGGCCAATTACGCCATGCAATGACGGGCCGATCTTGTTCTTGTCCTCGTCCGCGATGTGGCAGACCTTGCATTTGACGAAGACCTTCTCACCCGCCGCGGCGTCCTGCGCCTGCGAGGGATGCGCGGTGAAGGCTGTTACGGACATGGCTGCAATAAATGCGATGGCGCGCATATGGCACTTCCTCCCTGGTCGTCATCCTTGCCTTTGACGATTTACGCAGCCGCTCACGTCGGCTTGCGCCCCTAGATGGCAAGTACGGAATATCCGCACTGCCGCAGTGGAATTGCGGCACCTACATACCACGGATTCCAGCCGGCGGATAGAAAAAGCCAGAGATTGCGAAGGTTTAGAGCGCGCGCTGAGAGCGGGTCGGCGCACCGACCAGACAGCCACAACGAAAAAGGCCGCCCGAGGGCGGCCTTTCACGATTGAACAAAGTGCACCGGTTACTCGGCGTCCTTGGCCGCCTTCTTCTTCGGCGCGGCCTTCTTCTTGGGCTCTTCGGCGTCGTCGCCGGCCTTGGCTTCACTTGCCTTGGCTTCTGCCTTCTTCGACGCGGCCTTCTTCGCCGGCTTTGCCTTGGTCGCGGTCTCGCCCTCTTCGTCGTCGGCCATCAGCTCTTCCTTGCTGACCTTGACGTCGGTGACCGAAATCTGGCCGAGCAGATGGTCGACCACCTTCTCCTCGAACATCGGCGCCCGCAGCGTGTTCAGCGCATCCGGATTGCTGCGGTAGAATTCGAAGGCTTCCTGCTGCTGGTTGGCCGGGAAGCGGCGAACCTGCTCGAACAGGCCGCGCTGCAGCTCCTCGTCCGAAACGGTGACGCCCGCCTTCTCGCCGATCTCGGCGAGCACCAGACCGAGGCGCACGCGGCGTTCGGCCAGGCGCATATATTCGGCGCGCGCCTCTTCCTCCGTCGTCTCTTCGTCGGCGAAAGTGCGGCCGGCGGCTTCCAGATCGCGATTGACCTGGCTCCAGATGTTGTTGAACTCGGCCTCGACGAGCTTCGAGGGCGCCTCGAACGCGTAGGACGCGTCGAGCTGGTCGAGCAGCTGGCGCTTGACCTTCTGGCGCGTCATCGAGCCGAACTGGTTCTCGATCTGGCCGCGCACGATCTCGCGCAGGCGCTCCAGCGATTCCAGGCCAAGGTTCTTGGCGGTCTCGTCGTTGATCTCCAGTTCGCCGGGCTTCGCCACTTCCTTGACGGTGACGTCGAAAGTGGCTTCCTTGCCGGCCAGATGCGCTGCCTGGTAGTTCTCCGGGAAGGTGACGGTCACCTGCTTTTCATCGCCGGCCTTGGCGCCGATCAGCTGGTCCTCGAAGCCCGGGATGAACTCCTTGGAGCCGAGCACCAGCGGCTGGTCGTTGCCGGCGCCGCCGGAGAACGCCTCGCCGCCGATCTTGCCGACATAGTCGATCGTCACGCGGTCGCCCTCGGCGGCCTTGCCGGTCTTCGGCTCATAGCTGCGCGCCGATTCGGCGATGCGCTTGACCTGGTCGTCGATTTCCGTGTCCGGCACGTCGAACACCTGGCGCGTCACCTTGATGTCGGAAAAGTCCTTGATCTCGATCGCCGGGATGATCTCGTAGTTGAGACGGAACTCGAAATCGGCGCCGCCGGCCAGGATCTTCTCGGCCTCTTTCTCGTCCTCGGTCATGATCACTTCAGGCTGCATGGCGGCCTTCTCGCCGCGCCCGGAGATGATCGAACGGGTCGAATCGTTGAGGATCTCGTTGACCACTTCGGCCATGAACGACTTGCCGTAGACCTTGCGCAGGTGCTGCACCGGTACCTTGCCGGGACGGAAGCCGTTGATACGGACCTTGTTGCGGGCATCCGTCAGCCGCGCCATCAGCTTGGCTTCCATGTCACCGGCCGGCACGGTGATCTTGATCTCGCGCTTGAGACCGGAATTGAGCGTTTCGGTGACCTGCATCATAAAACCTTTGTTCTCACCCATGAGGCTGCCAGGCGGTTCATGCCGCTTACAGCCTGCCGGTATAATCTTGCCGGGAATGGCTTTTGGTACGGAAGCTGGCGGCTTGACCGCTAAAGCGGCTCAAATCCTTCCAAACTGCGTTCCAAGATGTGAATAAGTCTTTGTTTTTCCTACTTCTTATCACATTCTGCAGAAGCGGATCGTCGCGTCCCGTCACATTCGACACGCCTTTTGTCACAGGCCGGCCTAATTTTCAACCATCTTCGCATTGTGGCGAATGACAGCCATTTGGGCTGCGACATTGACAGAATGATGGCTACATGGGATTGCCGGGCGGCGCGGGTATGGCGGAACTGGTAGACGCACCAGATTTAGGTTCTGGCGAGCAATCGTGGGGGTTCGAGTCCCTCTACCCGCACCATCCGCTTCGGCTGACAGACCGAGGCGCCGCGGCTATGCCTCGAAGACCTTGCCGGTAAACCATTCGCTCAATCTCGCCAGTTCCGGCCCCAGCACGCGGTCATCCCTGACCGGCGGCACGATGGCCCTGATGTCGGCAACGAAGGGCCGAAGCGCCGGCGGCGCCTCGCGCCCGGTGACGTAAAGCGCCTGCGAGGCGATCATCGCCAACATCGCCATCGCCGCGTCCAGGCAGCGGCCGGCGGTCGCCTCCTTCGTCCAGGCGAGGAACGCCGTCGTCGCGACATCGTCCTGGCCGGCGCCGGCAGATTCCGTGCCCGGGATGAAGGTGCGTTGCGCCGCAAGCTTCGCCTGTTCCAGATAGCCGGTGATCGCCATCGGCACGTAGCCGACATTGCCGTGGCCGTCGCTGTCGGCCCAATGCCGGTCGGCCATCAGCAGATCGGGAAGCAGCGAGACCTTGCCGTTCAGCAGCTTCGAGGCATGGCGGTCGCAGAGCAGGCAGATGTCGGCCCAGATCGCCGCCAGATCGTCGAGCGCCGGCGTCGCCATCGCATTGTGATAACCGCCGGTGCTGATGCAGCGCCCGAGCGGATGCGCCTCGTCCGGCGGGACGTAGACCGGATTGTCCGAGATCGACGCCAGCGACACGGTCGCCGCCCGTTCCGCGCCGGACAGCGCGCGATGCGCCTGTCCCAGCACGCGCGGCACGATGCGGTAGCTGACGGGCGCCTGATAGTTGCGCCGCCCGTCGCCGGCGCCGACGAGATACTCCCTCAGGCCTTGCAGCGCCGCCGCCTCGTGCTCGTCGCCCCAAAGCCCGTCGAGCGCGGCGTCGTAATGTTCGAGCGGAGCGCGAAACGCCTCGATCGATAGCGCGAACACCTTGTGCGCCATTTGAATGCGCCCACGCGCGGCGAGGGCGGCGTCGGCGACCAGCGCCGCCGCGCAGGGCGAGCCGTTGATCAGCGATCCCCGCTCCTTGACCTCCAGGTCGAAGCGCGTCGAAAGCGCGGCGAATAGCGGATAGAGAGCCAGGATCTCGCCGGCGCCCCCCTGGCCCTGCGACGGCACGATCGGCATCGGCCCGCCGTCCAGCATGGCAGCGACAGCTTCAGCGATGCGCGGCGAGGTGGCGGCGTTGCCCTCGATGAAATTCGTGAGGCGGGCAAGCACGATCGCCCTGACCACGCGCTCCGGCAGCGGCTCGCCGAACGAAGTGGCGGCCGCGAACGCCTTGATGCGCGCGTGGCGGTCCCGTTCGTCACGCTCGAGCTTCCGGCTCGCCAGTTCGCCCATCGCGGTGGTGACGCCGTAGATGATCGGCGCGGGGTCGGTTTCGATCAAGCGCAGGAACGATGCGCGACATGAGGCAATCCGCTGCATGGCCTTGTCGCTGATCCGCACCGGCTCCTTGCGCCAGGCGACACGAAAAACAGTGTCGAGGTTGATGTCGCCCCGCGCCGTCAGCTCAATCGTCATGCTTCACACAGTTCGGAGGAGATCATCAGGGTCACGCCGGGTGGCAATGCGGAGCTAGTAGAGCGGCTCCTCGAACAGCGTCTTGTCGCCGTCCATCAGCGCCTTGATCTGCGGGGTGCCGTCGCCGGCGATGGCAACACGGACGGCGAACGGCCGCACCCGCATGTCGTTCTGGATCGCCATGCCCTCGCCTTCCGGCAGATAGAAGCGCTCGATGCCGTAGTCCGGAGTGATCGATGCGCCCTCTTCGCGCAGGCCCCAACCGTCGTTGATATGTCCGACGATATCGGCTTCGTCCGCGGCGGCCGGCGCTGGCGCCGCGCCAAACCAGGCCGTTGTCGGTTGCCAGTAGCCGTCTGCGCCCTTTTTCAGCCGGACCACGATCGAGGTGTCGTCGCTCACGAGTTTGTCGGCCGGGATGTTGGCTATCAGCTTTACCGGGATGCGCGATATCTCGTAGCCCAGGAAAATATAGTCGCCGCGCAAGAGGTCGCGTGGATCGATCGGCTCGACCTTCAAAAGCACCTGCTTGCCGTCGCGCAGGATCGCCGCCCGCCCGGCGATGATCCAGCCGAGGAAGCCGATCTGGACGAGCGCCAGCAGCAGCGCCGAGATGATCAGTCTTTTGCCGGTCATCATGCAAGGGCTCCTTCGCTGCGCGGCGTGTTCATGCGCTTTTCGACGCGGATGATGACCAGCGCCATTGTGCCGAGCAGCAGCGCGGCGGCCAGGAAGAAGCCGGCGGTGCCGAGCATCGACTGCAGCATCACCACGTAGATGATGGCGAGCTCGAAGGCGAAGCCGGCATAGGCGACCCAGCGCAGACCCCTGCTCTCGCGGCCGCCCAGCATGATCGCAACGACGATGGCGGCGAGCGCCACCGCCGAGGCAATGGCGAAGGCGCCATTGTAGCTCGCCTCGTCGGCCAGTTCGAACTGGACCATCGCCATGCCGGTGAGGAAGCCGATCAGCGCGTGCAGGGGCAGACGGCCGCCGAGTTGCACGATCCTGTCGACCGGCTCGGCGGCGAAGACCGCGGCTGCAAAAAGCAGCGCCGAAACGAGCGCCAGCGGAACCGACACCTGCAGCGTGTTGTGATCCATCGACAGCAGCACGAGATAGAACAGGACCGACAGGATGATCAGGTGCCGCGCCGCCTGGCTGCGGGTCCAGAACGAAATCGCGAACAGCACCAGCACAATGGCCGGGAAGAGATGGGGAAATTCCGAGCGCCGGAAAAAGCCGCCCCATTTGAGGAGCAGCCAGGCGTCGGCGATGCCGACGGAAACGACAGTGAGCGGGTTCGAGCGTAGCGCGACCGCTGCCAGCGCCGTGCCGGCGCCCCACGTGAGCAGCGCCGAGGCCTCGTCGCCGGTCAGATGATACATCTGGCCGATCAGCGCGATCGATCCGCCGAAGGCCGCCGCCGCCACGATCCACAGCGCCTCGCCTATGGCCGCGTGGTCGCGTGTCTTCAGCACCGCGCCACCGACATAACCAGCCAGGATGGCGGTGAACAGCGCCGCGACGCGGACCAGGCGCGGAATGGCTTCCCAGTTGGCTGCGACGAAGATCAGGATCGCGGCGCCGAACAGCAGCGCCGCCATCATCGCCAGGATCGACCCGAAGCTCAGCGACTTGCGCTCGTTGGCCTCGATATCGCGCACCAGCGCCTCGGCCGTCGGCGCGTCGATCAGGCCGGTCTGCCGCCATCGGGCGATGTCTGACCTGACCCGCGAAGCATAGCTCGCCATTTTCTTTTCCCCCTGCCCTCGGTCTTTTATTCAGCCCACCCGGTCAAACCGTTGACGCTACGGCATTTTCCGATTCGGGTTTCTTTATGTCGAAGCCGTGAACGCGCGTTAATGTTGCATTGCACAATTTGCATTGCTGCCATGCGCCAATGGCACTTTTAAATCGATATGACCCCACCTATTTTCTGTTCGTACACAAACGGAATGATCCGAACGAAAGACGAAACGAGCACTACCATGAACCTGATCCGCAACTACCGCAACTGGCGCCGCTACCGGGACACCGTCTCCGAGCTGAGCCGCCTGTCGAACCGTGAACTGACCGACCTCGGCATCAGCCGCAGCGACATCCACTACGTCGCTCGCAAGGCGGTCTAATCCTCTTCGGACCGCGAATGGTCCGAACCAGTTTTGAAGAAGAGAACGACAATGAACCTGATCCGCAACTATCGTAACTGGCGCGTTTATCGCGATACGGTTACCGAGCTGGGTCGTCTGTCGAATCGCCAGCTCCATGATCTCGGCATCGTCCGTGACGAGATCAAGATGATCGCCCGCAAGGCGGTCTAAGTACAAGAATTTCGCCAGGGTCGACCTCCTCCCCGACCCTGACGGATACGGCCAACCCTTACCTCCTCCCAAGGGTTGACCACTGAAACGGCGCCCGCCGGACCTCCTCCCCCGGCGGGCGTTGTTCCCGAAGCGAACGCAGTTCGTCTTCCAAAGGTTTCGCCCCTTTTCAAACGGCGAAAGGAATTTCGTCAGAGCCGACCTCCTCCCCGGCGATGACGAATACGGTCGATCTTCACCTCCTCCCGAGGATCGACCCCCAAAACGACACCCGCCGGACCTCCTCCCCCGGCGGGTGTTGTGTTTCTGAGGCCGGCTTTGCCGCACTTCGGCCCGCCATCGGCCCTTTCCAGTCCTTCGCGCCAATTGCAATCGCAGCGACAAGCGATTATTCCGGCGCCCATGAGCAAAAATCCCGTTCACGTCATCGGCGGCGGCCTCGCCGGCTCCGAAGCCGCCTGGCAGATCGCTGAGGCCGGCGTTCCGGTCGTGCTGCATGAGATGCGGCCCGTCCGCGGCACCGATGCGCACAAGACCGATGGCCTGGCCGAGCTCGTCTGTTCCAACTCCTTCCGTTCCGACGATGCCGAAACCAACGCGGTCGGCCTGCTCCATGCCGAGATGCGGCTTGCCGGCTCGCTGATCATGAGCGCCGGCGACGCGCACCAGGTGCCGGCCGGCGGCGCGCTGGCCGTCGACCGAGACGGGTTTTCCGAGGCGGTGACCCGAAAGATCGAGGCGCACCCGCTGATCACCATCGAGCGCGAGGAAGTGCCGGGCCTGCCGCCGGCGGACTGGGATGAGGCGATCATCGCCACCGGTCCGCTGACCGCGCCTTCGCTTGCCCAGTCGATCGCGCAGGCGACCGGCGCCGATGCGCTCGCCTTCTTCGATGCGATCGCGCCGATCGTGCATTTCGACACGATCGACATGAACACCTGCTGGTTCCAGTCGCGCTACGACAAGGTCGGCCCCGGCGGCACCGGCAAGGACTACATCAACTGCCCGATGGACAAGGACCAGTATCTCGCCTTCGTCCAGGCGCTGGTCGACGGCCAGAAGACCGAGTTCAAAGAATGGGAAGGCACGCCCTATTTCGACGGTTGCCTGCCGATCGAGGTGATGGCCGAGCGTGGCGTCGAGACGCTGCGCCACGGACCGATGAAGCCGATGGGGCTGACCAACGTCCACAATCCATCGGTGAAGGCGTATGCCGTCGTCCAGCTGCGCCAGGACAATGCACTGGGCACGCTCTACAATATGGTCGGCTTCCAGACCAAGCTGAAGCATGCCGAGCAGGTGCGCGTGTTCCGCACCATTCCAGGCTTGGAAAACGCCGACTTTGCCCGCCTCGGCGGCCTGCACCGCAACACCTACATCAACTCGCCGACGCTGCTCGATGCCTCGCTGCAGCTGAAGTCACGGCCGGGCCTGCGCTTTGCCGGCCAGATCACCGGCTGCGAGGGCTATGTCGAGAGCGCCGCGATCGGCCTGCTCGCCGGCCGTTTCGCCGCTGCCGAAAGGCTCGGCCATCAGGCCGCGCCGCCGCCACTCACCACCGCCTTCGGCGCGCTGCTCAACCACATTACCGGCGGCCACATCGTCTCCGACGACGAGCCCGGTAAACGCTCCTTCCAGCCGATGAACGTCAATTTCGGCCTGTTCCCGCCGGTCGAGGCACCGAAGTCCGACGGCAAGCGGCTGCGAGGCAAGGACAAGATCGTCGCCAAGCGGCGCGCCATCACGGCGCGCGCGCTGGCCGATTGCAGGCAATGGCTGGGGTTGCCCGTGCGGGCCGAAGCGGCGGAGTAATCGGTGACTGACGTCATCTGGCAGGACATCGCGTTCCAATTTGAGCCAGATGTCGCGCATACGGTAGCGAAAGCGTGGTCGTGGCTTTTGCCAGAGCCTTGGACCCCACTTGTCTGCTCAATGGTGGGAGGCATGTTTGTCGAGCGACCCAACAATGAGGTTCATTGGCTAGACACCGGAACCGGTTTGGTCGAGCGGGTGGCTCGCAATCGGACACTTTTTGATGAGATGATCCGAATCTCTCATGATCTCGTTGACGAGTGGTTCCTGCCACCGCTTGTGGGACGCCTTCATGCCGCGGGCAAGAAGCCTAAGGTGGGAGAATGCTACGGCTTTACCATCTTGCCAGTCTTCGCCAAGGGCAAATTCGACGTCGAGAACATGTTCGTAGTTCCAGTCAGCGAGCAGTTCATCGGCATGGCCGAGGTTCATCGCCAGATTAACGAATTGCCCGACGGCTCACCGGTGCGGATCAAGGTCGTCGATTAGGCTGGTAAGCTACTCCGCCGGCTCAGCGGCCGCACTAGGCAACCCGGGCTTCCCCGCCTCTCCCGGATTCCTCCGCACGTAAGCTGCCTTCAGCGTCTCCGACGTGTCGCGCGAACCATCATGGCTCCAGCCCGGCGGCTGGATGAGATAGTTGAATCGTTGGCGCAGGGAGAGACCCGGCATCAGCGCGTCCTTGAACATGCCGATCCATTCGTGGAAGGCCACTTTCAGCGGGTTGAAGGTGCCGATGTTCTTGACGATGCCGTAGCGCGGCCGGTCCTCCTCCAGTTCCTCGACGAACGTGCCGAACATCCGGTCCCAGATGATCAGCGTGCCGGCATAGTTGGCGTCCAGATAGCGCGGATTGGTGGCGTGGTGGACGCGGTGATGCGAGGGCGTGTTGAAGATGAACTCGAACCAGTCCCACATCTTGCCGATCGCCTCGGTGTGAATCCAGAACTGCCAGACCAGGTTGAAGCCGAAGGTGAAGGCGATCACCGCCGGATGGAAGCCGAGCAGCACCAGCGGCGCCTGCAGCACGAACATGAAGGTGAAAAGCCCGGTCCAGCTTTGCCTCAGCGCCGTCGAGAGATTGTAGTGCTGGCTGGAATGGTGATTGACATGCTCGGCCCACACCCAGCGCACCCGGTGCGCGATGCGGTGGTAGACATAGTAGCGCAAATCGTCGAGCAGGAAGGCGGCGAGGAACACCCAGACCGACAGGCCGAGATTGAAGAAGCGGAACTGCCAAAGCCAAAGCAGCGCCCAGTAGGACACAACACCGAGCAGCAGCCCTGCAACGACGTTGCCGGTGCCCATCATCAGGCTGGTCAGCGTGTCGCGCGTCTCGAACGATCCCCTGGCGCGGCCTGTGCGCACCAGCCAGAGCTCGATCAGGATGGCGGCGACGAAGAACGGGATGGCGAGCTGGGTGACCTGCGGAAAATTGTAGTCGTCCATCACGCGGCCTCCCGGGTCCGATCATGGTCCTGCAATGCAGCCGCCACAGCTTTGGCGTCGGCCTCATCGGCAAAGGCGAACCGGCCGCCCTGCCAGGTGAAGTCGTTTGGCCTGATGGAGATCGAAAGCTGATCGTCGACGGTCAGGGCCAAGATGTCGCGCGGCGTGACGATGCGCGTCAGGAAGCAATCGCCGATGCTGCTGACGATGCCGGCGCGCGCCGGCCCGAGTTCGAGGAATGCCGCCCGGCGGTCCGCCGTCAGACGCACCGCCGCCGGCTTTTCATCGGGAAAATCCTCGGCAAAACGCTGCAGCGCCTGATCCGTGCCGGCAAGCGTCGCGGTCGTGGTGCCGCCAGTGAAATGCACGGCCGCGACCGACAGCGCGATGCCGAACACGACAAGGGCGACCAGCACGGGCAGGCTCATGGAATGGCATCTCCTCCGGCGGCTTGCGCTTCTTCGACGCGAGTCCGACCGGCAGAACACCTAGCACGATTGACGTTTACGTCAAATGGCCGGCCAGCCTTTCGAGGCGCGACGCAGCAGCAGCCAGTGCCGGCGCAAAGCCGAAAGCCGCGCAGCGCCATCGAGCGGCGAGCGCCCTTCCATCTTGCCGAGATAGGCGCGCGTCAGCACCAGCGGCAGGAAGGCCGGGCGCAGCGAAGCCGGCAGCGCGGCGGCGCCGCGCTCGAAAGCACTGAGATGCTCGCGCGCCAGCGCGATCACCGCCGCCACCGCGCGCTGCGCGCCGGGGCCGCCGTCCGCTTTGACGAACTCTTCCGATGAAGAGCCAGCCGCCGCAAGGATATCCGCCGGCACGAAGCATTGGCCGCGTCGACGATGCAGCGGCAACAGCAGCAGAAGGCCCGTGATCGCCTGGGCGCAGCCCGCCCTCCCAGCCAATTCGGCGAAGCGCGGCGCCTCCTGGGGATCGAGCACCATTGCCGCAAGCTGTATGAGCGCAGCGGCGGTCTCGCCGCAATAGCCTTCGAGGTCGGTGCGCGACGGCATCGCGTCGTCATAGAGATCGAAGATGCGCGCTTCGAGCATGTTGTCGAAGGCCGGCTTCGGCAGGCGGTTGGCCGCTATCGTCGCCCTCAGCGCATCGGCGATCGGATGGCCGGTCTCCGCATCGTTCTCTGCCGCGATGACATCGCGCCACCATTGCAGCCGTACCTCGCCGGGCAACGGCTCGTGGATACGGTCGCGAACGGACGCGATCTCTGCATTGAAGGCATAGAGCGAAAACAGCGCGTCGCGCTTGTCGGCGGGCGCGTAGAGCGCGCTGAGATAACGGTCATGGTCGGAAGCGCGCACCGCATCCATGACGATGTTGGCGGTATCGGCCACGTCAGTCGACGGCAATCAGCGCCGCGGCCACGGCGCGGTCTTCGGCGAGCAGGACATTGTAGGTCCGCACCGCCGCGCCGGTCGACATCGGATCGGCGGCGATGCCGGCTTCCTTCAATGCCGCGCGCAGCGCCGCAGGCAGCGGCCGCAGATCCTTGCCGGTGCCGACCAGCACGATCTCGACCTTGCCGGCCTCGGCGAGCAGCTTGCTGAAGTCCGCCACCGTCAACGCCAGCGGATCGGCCGGCTCCCAGCCATGGATGCCGGACGGCAGGCAGAGCAGCGAGCCGCGATGCGACATATCGGCGAAGCGGAAGCCGCCATTGCCATAGGCCTCGATCGGCGCCCGGCCGGGGAAATGCGCCTCGCGGATGACGATGCCCTTGGCCACGGCCGCGGCGTCAGGTCGCCACGGCCTTGCCGTTCACCGGCTTCTCCTCGTCGGCGGACGTGGCCTGCGGCCGCAACTTGAACAGGATCAGCAGCGGCGCGGCGATGAAGATCGACGAATAGGTGCCGAACACCACGCCGAACAGCATCGCCATGGTGAACGAGCGGATCACCTCGCCGCCGAACAGCACCAGCGCGAGCAGCGCCAGGATCGTCGTCACCGAGGTCAGCGTCGTTCTCGACAGCGTCTCGTTGATGGCGTTGTTCAACAGCTGCGGCAGCGGCATCTTCTTGTATTTCCGAAGATCCTCGCGGACGCGGTCGTAGACGACGATGGTGTCGTTCAGCGAATAGCCGATGATGGTCAGGATTGCCGCCAGCGACGACTGGTTGAATTCCAGTCCGGTGATGACGAAGAAGCCGATGGTCATCACCACGTCGTGCACGGTCGCGATGATGGCGCCGACCGCGAACTGCCATTCGAAGCGGAACCAGACATAGACCAGGATGCCGAGCAGCGCGATCAGCATGGCGATCGTGCCCTGCTTGGCGAGCTCGCCCGAAACCGTCGGTCCCACCACTTCGACGCGGCGGAAATCATACTGGTCCTGCAGCTCGCCGCGCACCTTGTCGATGACGGTCTGCTCGGCGTTCTCGCCACCCTCCTGGGTGCCGACGCGGATCAGCACGTCGTTCGGCTCGCCGAACTGCTGCACCTGCACTTCGCCGATGTTGAGTTCCGTCAGCCTGCCGCGGATGTCGGCGAGATCGGCATTGCCGCTCTTGGACTGCACCTCGATCAGCGAGCCGCCCTTGAAGTCGATGCCGTAGTTGATGTCGACGGTCATGAACAGCACGACAGACAGGATCGACAGCAGGCTGGAGAGCGCGAATGTCCAGCGGCGGATGCCCATGAACGGGATCTTCGTGCCGGGCGGAATGAAGGTCACCGGAGCGCGCGGCAGTTCCTTCGGCCGCGCGCGGCGCAGCCAGATCGACACCAGCAGCCGGGTGAAGGTGAAGGCGGTGAAGACCGTGGTCAGGATGCCGATGGCATAGGTGATGGCAAAGCCCTTCACCGGCCCGGTGCCGAGATAGAACAGCACCACGGTCGCGATCAGCGACGTCACGTTGGAATCGACGATGGTCGCCAGCGCCTTGGTAAAGCCGGTGTCGATCGCCTGGATGACCGAGCGGCCGGCCCGCCGCTCCTCTCGGATGCGCTCATAGATCAGCACGTTGGAGTCCACCGCCATGCCGATGGTCAGCACGATACCCGCGATACCAGGCAGGGTCAGCGTCGCGCCAAGCAGCGACAACAGCCCGACGATCATCGCCACATGCACCGCAAGCGCGATGTTGGCCAGGAAGCCGAGGAAGCCGTAGGCGACGAACATGAAGGCGACCACGAGGATCGAGCCGATGATGCCGGCGACCTTGCCGGCATGAATGGAGTCCTGCCCCAGGCCCGGACCCACCGTGCGCTCCTCGATCACCGTCAGCGTCGCCGGCAGCGCGCCGGCGCGCAGCAGCACGGCGAGGTCGTTGGCGCTCTGGGCGGTGAAATTGCCGGAGATCTGGCCGGTGCCGCCGAGGATCGGCTCGCGGATCTGCGGCGCCGAGATCACCTGGTTGTCGAGGATGATGGCAAACAGCTTGCCGACATTTTGCGCCGTCGCCTGGCCGAAGCGGGTGGCGCCCTTGGAATCGAAGCGGAAGGAAACGACCGGCTCGTTGTTCTGCGAATTGTAGGTCGCCTGCGCATCGACCAGGTTCTCGCCCGACACGATGACGCGGTTCTCGATCAGATAGGGTACCGGCGGATCGTCCTGCGAATAGAGGATCGAGGAGCCTGCCGGCGGACGGCCGTTGAGCGCGTCCTGGACCGGCATCGACTGGTCGACCATCTGGAACGTCAGCTTGGCGGTCTGGCCGAGGATTTCCTTCAATCTTTGCGGATCCTGCAGGCCGGGCACCTGGACCAGGATGCGGTCGTCGCCCTGCCGCTGCACGATCGGCTCGGTCGTGCCGAGCTCGTTGACGCGCCGCTCGACGACCTCGATCGACTGCGTCAGCGCCGTCGAGGTGCGGTATTTGATGCCCGCGTCGGTCACCGTGAACTTGAGCAGGCCGGGCTCGGAATCGTCCAGCGTCATCTCCTGGACGGATCCGCCGGTGAAGAGACCCGCCGCCACCGGGTCGGTCAGCGGCTTCAGCACCTTCTTGGCGGCGTCAAGCTGGCTGGGATCGGTGATGCGGACCTGCACCGTGCGGCCCGATCCGGAAAGGCCGGTGTAATTGATCTTGGGGTTGGCGTCGCGCAGCAGCGTCCTGATCTCGTCGCGCGAGGTCTCCAGCCGATCCTTGATCAGGTCGTTCTGGTTCATCTGAAGCAGGATGTGCGAACCGCCCTGCAGGTCGAGGCCGAGCGTCATCTGCCGCTTCGGCACCCAGCTGGGCAATTGCGCCAACGTGCTGGCGGGGAAGAGATTGGGCGCGGCGAGGACCACGGTGGCGGCCACGGCCAGCCAGATCAGGATCATCTTCAGGCGCGAAAAATAGAGCATTCGTTCTTATCCGTTCAGGCGTACAAGCGGCAGCGTTCCGCCTTCAATTCGGTTATTTCTTGGCGTTCTGGTTCGCCACCGGCTCGCCCTTGACGCGCACGTCCGAGATCGTCGAGCGCAGCGCCGTCACCTTGGTGCCGCCGCCGAGGTCGATCTCCAGTTCGTTGTCGTCGATCACCTTGGTCACCTTGCCGACGAAACCGCCGCCGGTCACGACCGTATCGCCACGCCGCACTGCCGAGAGCATTTCCTGGCGCTTCTTCAGCTGCGCGCGCTGCGGCCGGATGATCAGAAAATACATGATCACGAAAATCAGGACAAACGGCAAAATGCTGATGAACATGTCTGGCGAGGCGCCGACGCCCTGGGCGTATGCCGGTGTAACGAACATCAAGAAACTCCTGAATGGTGAAAAACCGCCACAAGGCGGCCCCGCGAAATTTGGCCGGAATATAGTCGGTAAAGTTGCCAATGCAACTGCGCCGCCGGGCGAATCCGCTGCTTTTCCGGCCGGTTGGCGCGTGTTAGAGCATGATCGCCGAATGCCGGGTGCGGTCTGCGGAAAAGAGCATGCTCCGGCAAAAGGTTGGAAGCGGTTCTTATGCCGCCGCGAAAGAGCGGATTTCCGCCTGCCCGATCCCGAACGCCAGATCAAAAGACAAGACATGACCGACAGCACCCTCGACGCCCTGAACCAGAAGCTCGACCGCCTGATCGAAGCGGTCACCCGGCTTGCCCCGCCGCCGGTGCCGCAAACAGACCTTGCCGGGGCCGATTGCTTCGTCTGGCAGGCCGATCCCGGCTATCTGGAGCCGGTGCGCAAGGTCAACCGCGTCGACATCGGGCTGATCCGCGGCGTCGATCGCGTCCGAGACATCCTTGTCGACAACACCGAGCGCTTCGCCGCGGGCTTTGCCGCCAACAACGTGCTGTTGTGGGGTGCGCGCGGCATGGGCAAATCGTCGCTGGTCAAGGCGGTGCACGCAGCGGTCAATGCCTCCGACAAGCTCGATCGGCCGCTCAAGCTGATCGAGATCCACCGCGAGGACATCGACACGCTGCCCAAGCTGATGGGATTGCTCAAGGCCGCCCCCTTCCGCTTCATCCTGTTTTGCGACGACCTCTCCTTCGACCAGGACGACACGTCCTACAAGTCGCTGAAGGCGGCACTTGAAGGCGGCGTCGAAGGCCGTCCGGCCAATGTCATCTTCTACGCCACCTCGAACCGGCGGCATCTGTTGCCGCGCGACATGATCGACAATGAGCGCTCGACCGCCATCAATCCCTCTGAAGCGGTCGAGGAGAAGGTCTCGCTGTCCGACCGTTTCGGCCTCTGGCTCGGCTTCCACAAATGCTCGCAGGACGAATATCTCGACATGATCGACGGCTATGTCCGCCATCACGGCCTGGCCATCGACCCCGAGACGCTGCGCGCCGAGGCGCTGGAATGGGCGACGACGCGCGGCAGCCGCTCCGGCCGCGTCGCCTGGCAGTTCACACAGGATCTGGCGGGACGTCTCGGCAAGCCGCTGACGGACTGATAGCTGTCATCCGAAAGCAGGCGCACATGAGGCCTGCTGACGTTACGACCAAGCGCAGCACTTGTTCTTTATTTGTTCCGATTGTTGTGTCATCTTCCTTCGGTGACTCGAAGCCCGAGGGAGAACGCATTGGAGAGCAAGGGCGCGGCGTTTCGCAGGCTTCATCAGGAACCAGGTACGTTCATCATTCCCAATCCCTGGGACATAGGCACGGCACGAATTCTGGCGGCCATGGGTTTTCGGGCCCTCGCCACCACCAGTGCCGGCATGGCGTTTTCCCTTGGTGTCGCCGAAGGACAGGTCTCGCGAGAGGATACGCTAAGTCACTGTCGGTCCATCGTGGCGGCAACGCCACTGCCCGTCTCCGCCGATCTCGAAAAGGGCTTCGGCGACAGTCCGCAAAGTGCTGCCGAGACGATCGAGGCCGCGGCCGGCATCGGCCTTGCCGGATGTTCTCTCGAAGACCATACCGGCAGGCATGACGATCCGATCTATGAATTCGCGCTGGCGGTCGAGCGGATCGAGGCGGCCGCACAGGCGCGCCGCGCCCTGCCGGATGATTTCGTCCTGACGGCGCGCTGCGAGAACTTCCTGTGGGGCCGCCCCGATCTGGATGACACCATCAGAAGGCTGCAGGCTTTCGAGAAGGCCGGCGCCGATGTGCTCTATGCGCCCGGCCTCCACGACCTCGGCATGATCCGCACCGTCTGTGGCGCCGTGACGAAACCGGTCAATATCGTCATGGGCATGCCCGGCGCCACGTTTGGCGTGGCCGAATTGGCGGATGCTGGCGTCAAGCGGATCAGCGTCGGCTCGGCGCTGGCGCGGCTCGCCTATGGCAAGTTCGTCCACGCCGTGCGGGAGATGAAATCCGCGGGCACCTTCCGGTTTTCCGAGGAAGCGATGGGCTTCGCGGAACTGGAAGGCTTCTTCACCGGATCAACGCAAGCTTGAGTTCGCCACCCGTATGCCGCGGCGCTGGACGTTTGCCAAAGCGGTGCCGGCAGCGACTGAAAAAGCCCGCCCCTTGCGGAGCGGGCTGAGCCGGCGGGCTGGACTGGAGGTCTCAGACGGCCCGCAATTGTTCTTCTTCTATTCGAGATAGCCCGACGGATCGACCGGGGCGGAGTTCTTGCGCACCTCGAAGTGCAGCTTCGGCGAGTCGGTGGTGCCGCTCATGCCCGACAGCGCGATCTCCTGGCCGCGCTTGACCTTCTGGCCGCGCTGCACCTCGATCGAGCTGGCATGGCCGTAGACGGTGACCAGCCCGTTCTCGTGCCGCACCAGAACGGTGTTGCCGAATTCCTTCAGCCCGTCGCCGGCATAGATGACGACGCCGTTCTCTGCAGCCTTGACCGGCGTGCCCTCCGGGACCGCAATGTCGACGCCGTCCTTGCCGCCGCCAAAATTGGAGATCACGCGGCCGCGCACCGGCCAGCGCATCTTGCCGATGCCGGTGGCATCCGGCGCCACCGCGTCGTCGTCCTCGGCCTGCTGGATGACCTTGGCGTCCTTCTTCGGCGGCGTGTAGGAGGCGAGCGTCTCGGTCGGCTTGGCCGCCGGCTGCGTGGTGGCCGTCGTCACCGGATCGACCTTGACCGGCTTCGCGGCGGCGACAGTCGCCGTGCCGCCGGCCGGAACCTTCAGCGTCTGGCCGATCTTGAGCAGGCCGTCCTGCATGCCGTTCGCCTGCTTCAGGGCCACGACGCCGACACCGGTCTTCCTGGCGATGGACGACAGCGAGTCGCCCTGCTGGACCGTGTAGGTGCCGCCGGCGCCAGCCGGCTTGGCGGAGGCGACCTGCGTCGCGGGCTTGGCGTCCTTCGATCCGCTGGCGGCGGCAGAAGCGTCGACCGGCGCGGCCGACTTGCCGTCCTTGAGCTTGGGCTGCTGCGGCAGCACGGCGATCTTCTCGGGCGCGCTGGCGGGCTTCGGCGCATTCGCGGGCTTGGTGTCGGCGAGTTTCTGCGCCGGCTCCTTGCTCGAATAGGCATAGGCGGGAATGACCAGCTTCTGGCCTGTCTTCAGGCCCTTGGTCGCACTCAGACCGTTGACCTTCATGATCACGTCGGCCGGCACCTTGTAGCGCTGCGCCAGGCCGGAGATGGTCTCGCCGTCCCGGACCACGATCTCGGTGGCGTGAGGCGTGCCGGCGGCCGCCATCTTCGAGTCGGGCTGCGCCTCCTTGAACGGCTTCGCCGCCGGGGCGACGGTGCCGGTGGTCGTCCTGTCGACATGCGTGGCGGGCGGCGCCAGGACCGGGGCCGAAGCGGTGCGCATCGGCTTCGCGGCGGGCGCCTGGGCCGGCTGTGACACCGGCGGCGGCAGCTGCTGCACGGAAACCGGCTCCAGGCTGGAGCGGCTCACCGACTGGGTGTGGCTGCCATCGACCGGCGCCGGCGCCATCGCAGTGTCGCCCGGATAGGGTTGGGCGGCATCCTGTTTATCGATGATGGCGCGCTGATTGTTGGTCGAGGAGGTGAAGACGTCGTCGACACCGTTGAAGCGGGCGACCTGGGAGCTGCACCCCGCAGCGGCGCCTGCAATCATGAGGACGGCGCAGCCACGCGCCAGATTGCGTCCGTTTGCCTTCAAAACACTGAATTGCATCGCACTTAACCCGCACAGACCCGGTACAAACTGGTCATGATTAAAGCGCGTTAATGTTACTGGCCGGTTAACCCCTTAGAATCCGGCGAAAATTTTCTTAAAATATTCGAGGAAGGTCAAATGACGGCGGCGACGCTGCGCAGGATCGGCTGCAGCCTGACGATACCGATGTCCTCGCGCTCGAAGCGGCTGCCGACTTTGGTGAGCTTTGCCAGCACCTGCTCGCCCTCCTCCGGGCCGATCGGCGTGATGACCACACCGCCGCTCGACAACTGGTCGAGCAGGAAACGCGGCAGGTTGTCGAAGGCAGCCCAGGCAACGATGCGGTCGAACGGCCCTTCATTCGGCAGTCCGTTGGAGCCATCCGCCTGGCGGACGATGACATTGCCGATGCCGAGCGCCTCGAAGCGCTGTTTGGCCTGCTCGGTCAGCGTCTTGTAACGGTCGATGGTGACGACGCGCGACGCCAGCCGCGACATCACCGCCGCCGTGTAGCCAGTCCCGGTGCCGATCTCCAGCACGCGGTTGCCGGGCTCGATGCCAAGCGCCGCGAGCACTGCGGCCTGCAGGTCGGCGCCCTCGATCGCCTCGCCGCATTCGATCGGCAGCATGCCGTCCGACCAGGCGAGCGAATGGAACTGTCCGGACAGGAAGCCACGGCGTGGCGTCGCCTCGAAGGCGGCAATCAGCGGCTTCGGCGCCGACCCCCGGCCGCGCAGGCGCAGCAGGAAGGCGGCAAAGCCTTCGCGGTCGTCGACTGAAATCGGCTGGTTCATGCGAGCGCCTTGGTCAGTTGGTCGCGAATTTCATGAGCTGTAAGGTCGAGCTGCAGCGGCGTCACCGACACCAGTCGGTTGCGCATGGCATGGAGATCGGTGCCCTTCTTGCCTTCGACCGGCTCGCGGCCAAAGCGCAACCAGTAGTAAGGCAGGCCGCGCCCGTCGCGGCGCTCGTCCACCCACAGGCTGTGCACCAGCTTGCCTTGCGAGGTGACGACGGTGCCCTCGATCTCGTCGGGCGCGCAATTCGGAAAATTGACGTTGAGCAGCACGCCGTCCGGCAATGGCATCGCCACCAGCTTTTTCAGCAGCGCCGGCGCCAGCGCCTCGGTGGTCTCGTAGGGAACGACGCGGTCCTCGCCGGCATAGGAATAGGCCTGGCTGACCGCGATCGAGCGCACGCCGAGCAATGCGCCCTCCATGGCGCCGGCGACCGTGCCGGAATAGGTGACGTCGTCGGCGATGTTGGCGCCGGAATTGACGCCGGACAGGATGAGGTCGGGCATGCCCGGCAGGATCTTCTTGACACCCATGATGACGCAATCGGTCGGCGTGCCGCGCACGGCGTAGTGCTTGTCGCCAATCTTGCGCAGCCGCAGCGGCTCGGAGATCGACAGCGAATGCGCGTAGCCGGATTGATCCTGCTCCGGCGCCACCACCCAGACGTCGTCCGACAGCGTGCGCGCGATGCGTTCGAGCGACGCCAGGCCCTCGGCATGGATGCCGTCATCATTGGTCAAGAGAATGCGCATTACTTCGATTCGATCTTGGTCAGACCACCCATGTAAGGCCGAAGCGCTTCAGGAATGGTTACGCTGCCATCCTCATTCTGGTAGTTTTCGATGACGGCGATAAGAGCCCGGCCGACCGCGGTGCCCGAACCGTTCAGCGTGTGGACGAAGCGGTTGCCCTTGCCGTCCTTGTCCTTGTAGCGAGCGTCCATGCGTCGTGCCTGGAAGTCGCCGCAGACCGAACAGGACGAGATTTCGCGATAGGCGTTCTGGCCGGGCAGCCAGACCTCGATGTCATAGGTCTTGCGCGCGCCGAAGCCCATGTCGCCGGTGCACAGCGTCATGGTGCGGAACGGCAGCTCCAGCCGCTTCAGCACTTCCTCGGCGCAGGCCGTCATCCGTTCGTGCTCGGCGATCGAGCTTTCCTGGTCGGTGATCGAGACCAGTTCCACCTTGTAGAACTGGTGCTGGCGCAGCATGCCGCGGGTGTCGCGCCCGGCCGAGCCCGCTTCCGAGCGGAAGCACGGCGTCAGCGCCGTGTAGCGCAGCGGCAGCTTTTCATGCGCGGTGATTTCTTCGCGCACCAGGTTGGTGAGCGGCACCTCGGCGGTCGGGATCAAGCCCAGCCTGCCGTCGCCATGCGGCGTGAAAAACAGGTCGAGCTCGAACTTCGGCAATTGGTTGGTGCCGAAGAGGACATCGTCCTTGACCATCAGCGGCGGGATAACCTCCTCGTAGCCATGCTCGGTCGTGTGCAGATCGAGCATGAACTGGCCGAGCGCGCGCTCCATCCGCGCCAGCTGGCTCTTAAGCACCGTGAAGCGCGAGCCTGACAGCCTTGCCGCCCGCTCGAAATCCATCATGCCCAGCGCTTCGCCGACTTCGAAGTGCTCCTTCACCCAGTTCGGGCGCGCAGGCACCTCGCCGACAATGCGCTTCACCACATTGTCGTGCTCGTCCTTGCCGACCGGAACCTCATCCAGCGGCACGTTGGGCAGGACCGCCAGCGCATCGTTCAGCGCCTTGTCGAGCTCGCGCTCGCGCGCCTCGCCGTTCTGGATGAAGGCCTTGATCTCGCCGACTTCGGCTTTCAGTTTTTCGGCCAGAGCGGCATCGCCCGAACGCATGGCGTTGCCGATCTCCTTCGAGGCGGCGTTGCGGCGTTCCTGCTTGACCTGCAGTTCGGTCAGATGCTCGCGCCGCGCCTCGTCGCTGGCGATCAGGCCATCGACGGTGGACTGCGCCTCGGCCGCCGACCACGAGCGCTTGACCAGCGCCTCGGCAAGGGCCTTCGGGTTGTCGCGAATCCATTTGATGTCAAGCATGGTCTGAACGCTCCTGAGCTAAGGCTCGAGGGCGTAAACCGCATCCACGATCGATGCAAGATGGGCCGGGCGGCGGTTACCGTTTTCCGCCGCCGCCGCGTTACGATGCCGCCGGCGCCGAGGGCTCGTCCGGCGTCTTGTCGGCCACGGCCTCGCCTGCCTCCTGCTTCTCGCGCGCCAGACGGTCCCGCTCCTGGCTGCGTTCGATCAGCCGGGCCGACCAGATGGCGACCTCGTAGAGCAGGATGGTCGGGATGGCCAGGCCGATCTGGCTCATCGGATCCGGCGGCGTCAGCACGGCGGCAACGACGAAGGCGATGACGATCGCCCATTTGCGCTTCTCGGCCAGCGCCTTCGACGACAGCATGCCGACCCTGGTCATCAGGCTGGTCACCACCGGCAGCTGGAACACCAGGCCGAAGGAGAAGATCAGCGTCATGATCAGGCTGAGATATTCCGAGACTTTCGGCAGCAGCGAGATCTGCACCTGGTCGTTGGTGCCGGTCTGCTGCATGGCGAGGAAGAACCACATCACCATCGGCGTAAAGAAGAAATAGACCAGCGAGGCGCCCATCAGGAACAGGATCGGCGAGGCGATCAGGAACGGCAGGAAGGCGTTGCGCTCGTTCTTGTAGAGGCCGGGCGCGATAAATTTGTAGATCTGCGTGGCGATCAGCGGGAAGGCGATCACCATGCCGCCGAACATGGCGAGCTTGACCTGCGTGAAGAAGAACTCCTGGGGCGCCGTATAAATCAGCTCGACCTTGTGCGGGTCGAGCCCGGCCCATTGCGTCGCCCATTTGAACGGCACGACCAGGAGGTTGAACAGCCGCTTGGCGAAGAAGAAGCAGACGAGAAAGGCGACGAAGAAGCCTCCCAGCGACCAGATCAGCCGCCGGCGCAGCTCGATCAGATGCTCGATCAGCGGCGCCGACGATTTCTCGATTTCGTCTCTTTCCTGATCCGTGACGCTCACTTGGCGGCTCCCGCCGTCTTCTTGGGCGCGGGCTTCGTCGCCGGCGCGGGCTTCGTCGCCGGCGCCGTCTTCTTGGGCGAGGGCTTCGCCGTCGCCGGCTTCGTCACTGGCGCCGCCTTCACTTCAGCCTTGCTCGCCGGCTTGGTTGCGGCCGGCTTCGTTGTCTTTGCTGGTGCGGCTGGCTTGGCGGCTTTCACCGGCGTCGGCTTTGCCTGCGCCTTCGCAGCCTTCGCCACGGTTGCGGGTGCCTTGGCAGTCTTCGCCGCGGCCGGCTTCTTGGCGTCCACCTTCTGCGGCGCCGCCGTTGCAGCGGCAACTGCCGGCGCCACAACGGCATCGTCGGTCATCGCCGGGAAGATGGGCGCCGCCGGCGTCGCTTCAGGTGTCTCGACGCCAGGCAATACCGTCGCGCCGTTCTTCAGCGGCTCGCTGGCCTGCGGCGTCGAAGCGGCGGGCGTGGCCGGATCGACGGCAGGCTTCGGCTTCATCGCGGCATCGACGCCGGAGCGGACATCGGCCGCCGCCTGTTCGAACGGATTGAGCTGCTTGCGGATCTCGGCGACCGGGCTGAGGCCCCTGAGCTCGTCCACCGACTTCTTGACGTCGTCGAGTTCGGCTTCCTTCAGCGCCTCGTTGAACTGCTTCTGGAAGTCGCCGGCCATGGCACGCAGCTTTGCCGTCGTGCGGCCGAAGGTGCGCAGCATATTGGGCAAATCCTTCGGCCCGACGACCACGATCATGACGACCGCGATCACCAGCATCTCGGTCCAGCCGACTTCAAACATGGCAATCTGTTCCGACTAGAACCTCGGGCTCAGCTCTTGCTGGCCTTTTCCTTCACCGTCGAAACGGTCTCGTCCGCGCGATGCTCGACGGTGCGCTTGTCGTCGGCGGTGTCGTCGTCGGCCATGCCCTTCTTGAAGCTCTTGATGCCCTTGGCCATGTCGCCCATCAGCTCCGGAATCTTGCCGCGGCCGAACACCAGCAGCACGATCACCAGGACGATCATCCAGTGCCAAATCGAAAACGAACCCATAGCTACTCTCTCTCGAATGTTTTCCCTGGCGATGATCTATGCGCTTTCGCGTTGGGATTCAAACACAACCGCGACAAAGTTTATGACAGCGCGGCGGATGTCACGCATTTTCGGTAATGCCGCCCGCTACCAATCGGCGCATCTACCCTCGCAGCGCTGCTTTTGACAGCGGCAGGCAGGTCAATCTTCCGTGACGCGCGGCGTCAGAAGACCGAGTTCCTCGAGGTCGATGTCGGTCAATGCATCCTCGTCCTCGGCCAGCGCGTCGGGGTCGGCCGGCGGCAGCGGCACCGAGAAATTCGACGGCATGCGGGTCGAAAGCAGCCCGGCGCCTTTCAGTTCCTCCATGCCTGGAAGATCGCGGATCTCCTCCAGCGCGAAATGGTCGAGGAAGGCGTCCGTCGTACCGTAGGTGACGGGGCGGCCGGGCGTGCGGCGACGGCCGCGCATCCTGATCCATTCCGTCTCCATCAGCGTGTCGAGCGTGCCCTTCGAGGTTTCGACGCCCCTGATGTCCTCAATCTCGGCGCGCGTCACCGGCTGGTGGTAGGCGATGATCGCCAGAACCTCGAGCGCGGCGCGGGACAGCTTCCTTTGCTGGACTGTGTCGCGGCTCATCAGGAACGCCAGGTCGCCGGCGGTGCGGAAGGCCCAGGCATCGCCGACACGCACCAGATTGACGCCGCGCCTGGCATAGATCTGCTGCAGGTCGGCCATCGCGGCGGCGATGTTGATGCCGTCGGGCAGACGCGCGGCAAGCTGCTTTTCGCTGACCGGCTCGGCGCTGGCGAAGACGATCGCCTCGGCCATGCGCACGGCTTCCGCCAGAGCGAGCCGCTCGGCCGGATTCTCGACCGAAGCCTGCTCGACCGCAGTTTCCTCGGCCTCGTCTTCGACCTTGAACGGAATGACCGAAGCGTTGGCGCGTTCGCTCATGCTACCACCTCGACTGCCTTTATGCCTTGGGCGCGGCCGCGCAGATAGATCGGCGCGAACACCTGCTCCTGCCGCAAGTCCAATTTGCCTTCACGCACCAGTTCGAGCGTCGCGGCAAAGGAGCTGGCGACCGCCGTGCGCCGCTCTTCCGGAGCGGCGAGATACTCGATCAGGAAACTGTCCAGCGCCGTCCAGTCGCTGAGCGTGCCGACCAGCCTGTTCAGGATGTCGCGCGCATCCTTGAGCGACCACACGCCACGCCTGGCGATCGTCACATTGTTGATCGCCTGCTTCTGGCGCTGCTGCGCATAGGCGGTGAGCAGATCGTAGAGCGAGGCGGAGTATGCGTTGCGCTTCTCGATGATGACCATTTCCGGCATGCCGCGCGCGAACACGTCGCGGCCGAGCCGGTTGCGGTTGACCAGCCTGGCGGATGCATCGCGCATCGCCTCCAGCCGCTTCAGCCGGAACTGCAGCACCGCCGCCAGTTCCTCGCCGCTTTCGCCCTCTTCGCCCGGCTGCTTCGGGATCAGAAGCTTCGACTTCAGGAAGGCAAGCCACGCCGCCATCACCAGATAGTCGGCCGCAAGCTCCAGCCTCAGCGCCCTCGCCTGCTCGACGAAGGCGATATACTGCTCGGCCAGCGCCAGGATGGAAATCCGCGCCAGATCGACCTTCTGGTTGCGCGCCAAGTGCAAGAGAAGGTCGAGCGGCCCCTCGAAGCCGGCGACGTCGACGACCAGCGACGGATCGCCTGTGACGCGCGAATCGTCGTTCTCGGCCCACAGACGGTCCATCGGTGCGGCCTTCGCGGCCTTGCTGTCCAATGTTTCCGCCACTGCCCCTGTCTCTTTCCTCTGTCAGGCCACCGCGTCGAAATAGGTGGCAAACTCGGCGCGTATCTCGGTCTCGTTCGCGCGGTCGCGATCCTTTATATAGGTCAGCGCCCGCTCGGCGCGCTCGAGCGGCTTGCCGGTAAGCGCCGTGGTGCGTGACGCGATGCCCGACATTTCCTCGAAAACCCCGTTGCAGTGAAGGACCAGATCGCAGCCCGCCGCAAGGATCGCCGCCGCCTTTGCCGGGAAATCCCCAGAAAGTGCCTTCATCGAGGTGTCGTCGCTCATCAACAGCCCGTCGAAGCCGATCTCGCCGCGGATAATGTCGTTGACCACCTTTGCCGAGGTCGTCGCCGGGTTGTTCGGATCGACGGCGCTGTAGACGACATGCGCCGTCATCGCCATCGGCAATTGGTTGAGCGCCTTGAACGGAGCGAAATCATGGCTGCGCAGCTCGCTGAGCGGCGTATCGACCGTCGGCAGTTCGAAATGCGTGTCGGCGAAGGCCCGCCCGTGCCCCGGAATGTGCTTCATCACCGGCAGCACGCCGCCCGACATCAGTCCCTCGGCGGCGGCGCGGCCAAGCTCGATGACGGGGCCCGGCTCCTTGCCGTAGGCGCGCGCGCCGATGACGTCGCTGGCGCCTTCCACCGGCACGTCGAGCACCGGCAGGCAATCGGCGGTGATGCCATGGCGAAGCAGGTCAAAGGCATGCAGCCGCGCCATCAGCCATGCGGCGCGGCGGCCAGCCTCGCGGTCGTTGCGCCACAGCGCGCCGAGCGCGCCGCCCGCGGGATAGTTCGGCGCCAATGGCGGCCGCAGGCGTTGCACCCGGCCGCCTTCCTGGTCGATGAACACCGGCGCGTCCGCGCGCCCGACGGCGTCGCGCATCGAGGCGACCAGATCGCGGATCTGCTCGGTCTCGCCGACATTGCGGGCAAACAGGATGAACCCCCACGGTCGTTCGCCGCGATAAAAACGGATTTCCTCGGGGGTGAGCGATTTCCCGGCGCAGCCGAGGATCATGGATTTTGATTCGGTCATGCGTGGAAGCTTAGGGCTTCGCGCGGACAAAGGGAATCTCCCCGCCCAACATGCGGCTGAAGGCCCGATCCCGGTCCACAAAAAACCGGCGCAGCCTCGCAGCCGCGCCGGTTTTGATTGATTGCAGCCAGCCTCAGCGCGACACGAAGCAGTTGCCGCCGGCCGCCTTGTAGCTGGTGCACAGGGCGATCGCGTCGTTGCGCGACTGCGCCGGCACGCGGACGCGGTAGAAGGTGCCCTTGCCGGCGATCTCGGCCTTGACGATGTTGGCGGTGCGGCCCGACAGCACGCTGCCGTAGCGGCGCTGCAGGTCCTGGTAGGTGGACTGCGCGCTTTCAACCGTCGGCTGCGAGGCGATCTGCATCGACCACGAACCGCCGCCCGCCGCTGCCGCGCTCGGTGATATGGAGGCGACCTGGTCGGGCTTCACCTCGCCGACGACGTCGACCGGCTGGTCGGACGGACGCTGCGGCGCAACCGGAACAGTGGCCGGCGTGTCGGCCGACTGGCTGTGGGTGGTCTGCGTCTTGGCTTCAGCCTTGGCCTCGGGCTTCGGCGCCGCCGGCTTGAGCGGCTGAGCGGCATCGGACTGGTCGGCGCTGGCGACCTGGTCGGTCGGCTGATCGCTTGCCTGATCGGTCGCCGGCGCCACGGTGCCGGTCTGCTCGGCACCGGCCTGCGCCGCGGGGGCGACATGCTGGGGCGCCGGATCGGCCGGTTCGGCGGCAGCGACCTGCGGAGCAGCCTCGGGTGCAGGATCCTCGCGCGCAACCAGCGAGCCATCGGGCTTGACCATCATGGTCCTGACCTTGCGCGGCGCGACAGCGACGACTTCCGGGTTGGTCCCTTTGTCGGCTTCCTGCAGGACCTGGGCTATGCGATCCTCGGATTTCGGCGCCGGCGCCGCTTCCGCGCTGGCCTGCGCATCCACGCCCGGCATCGCGGTCGCGGCGGCATTGCCCACATCGTCCATGCCCGGCGCAGCATCGGCGGGCGAAAGATCGACGACGCGGCTCTCCGGCTCCTTGGCTTTCACATCGACCGGCTCTTCGGTGTTGGTGACCAGCTTTTCCTGCACCGGCTCGGCCGGCTTGGTCCCCTTGACCACCGCGTCATAGACCTTGTTGTCCTGGTTCGGCACCACCGTGCCGCCCGGATTCTCCGGCTTGACCTTGATCGGCGCGTTGTCGGCCTTGACGATAACCGGCGCCTCGCTGCCGCCCTTGCCACCAAACGACAAGGCAAAGGCGCCAAGACCACCGGCCAGGGCCACGGCGCCGACGACGGCGGCGATCAGCACGCCACGGCCGCGCGGCCTGGCGGCCTCACGCTCGGCAAGGCCCGGTACCGCCATCTCCTGGTCCAGTTCGGGGTCGTAGTCGAGCTCATCGACCGCGAAATCGTCGGCCTGCGCGAGCGGCCGGCTGCCCGGCAGATCGTCAATATCGAAGCCGCCCGTCGCGGCGGCCTGGGAAACCGGCGCTGAGGCAGCCGGCATTTCAGCCGGCTTCGCCGCCGCATAGGCGCGCGCGTCGCCGTGATCGTGGCCCGGCTTGAACCCGGCGCCGTAGCTGTCGTCCTCATAGGCGGCGGCGCGTGCGGGCGCAGGCGCCAGATCGACAGCGTTCATGTCGTTCAGCAGGCCGGCGAACTCGGCGTCGAGATCGTCAAAAGCTGGCGCCGCCGGCTTTTCTTCCTCGAAATTGAGCTCGGGAATATCGAGATCGTCGGCAAGCGCCACCACGCGCTCCGGCACGTCGATGGTTTCGACGTCGGGCATCTCGTCATAGGCTTGCGGCTGGTCCTGCGGCGCGGGCTCCGGCTCGGCATAGGCCGGAACCTCCTCCACGACCGGCTCCTGCCGGTATGACGGCTCGGCCGAAACCGGCGCCGCCGATGCCGTCGGCTGGGCCGCGAACGTCGCCTGCGCGGCCGCTGCGACCGGTGTCACGCGGCTCCAGGAACGGGCCGGCTCAGGCGGTGCCGAGCGCAGCCAGTCCTGCGAAGGGGAAGCCGACGCCACGGGATGGCTCGGCTCCTGATCGCCCCCGATACCCCTGGCAAAGGCGGCATCGAACGCGTCGTCGTCGAAATCAATGTCGGCGGAGGGCGCTGCATCCTCGCCGGACGCTGGCTCCTGCCCGTCGAGATTCCAATCGAGGTCATCAGCCAGCTGTTGGGGAGCGGGAGTCTCGATCACCGGCTGACGGACGGGCTCGGCTTCCCTGGCGACGGGAACCGGCCGCGCGCTCATGGCGCCGAGGAGAGCGTTGAGTTCGTCCTCGAGGCTCCGCTCTTCGGCGGCGGGCTTCGGCGGCTCGACCGCGACGACGGCGGGCGCAATCGGAGCGATTTCCTCGGCAGCGGCTTCGGCTGCCGGCTGTTGATCCTCGGCGGTCGGCGCATCGTCGATATCAAGCTCGAAATTGTCGTCGAACGCTTCCTGCGCGACGAATTCGGGAGCATCGTCATTGGCATCGGTGACGTAAGCGGCCTCGGCAGGCGCTTCGGCAGCCACCGGCTCGTCGACCGGCGCGTGATCGATCTCGAATTCGTCCTCAAAAGCCCGCAGATCGGCCTCGGCATCGTCAGCGGCATAGGCGGCCTCGGCGAGCGCTTCGACGGCCGGCATCCCATCGGCTTCAGCCGGCTCTTCGGCCTGCGCGGCTTCAGCCGGCGCTTCGGCCTGCGCTTCGAAATCCGTGTCGACATCGGCCATCGCCTCGTCGAAATGACCGGAAAAGTCCTCCTCGGGGATCGCCTGGTCGGCAGCCGCCTGCACAGGCGCTGCATATTCGGCAGCAACGGCCGGCGCGGCATGATCCTCCGCAGGGCCATGTCCGTCTAGCGTCAGCTCGTCCTCGAGCGACAGAGAAACCGAATGTTCGAGATCGTCATCGAAAGCGGCTTCGGCCACTGGCGCGGCAGCTTCGACGACGTTGTGGTCGACCGCCTCCACCGCCTCATTGGCGCCCGGGAATTCGCGATCGAGCGACGCGGCAAGCTCGTCGTCCATCGGCAGATCGTCATCGAGCGGCGAGACGTCTTCGAGCGAACTGGCGACCGCCTGGCCGAAATCATCGTCGAAGGCCGCTTCGAATTGCGACTCCGCTTCGACCTGGAGCTCCGCATCGGCCTGCGGCTCGGCGGCCGCTTGCGCCGGGGCGCCGAAGTGATGGTCCGCGATATCGTCGAACACGAAGTCCTGGTCGAGCGACGCCGCAAGCTCGTCGTCCAGCGCAACGGAGGCTGCGGTTTCGAAAGCCGGCTCTGGCGGCTGCGCGACGGCGGCACTTTCCTCGGCGCCGAACTCGCCCATCAGCTCCTTCTCGAGGTCGATGTCGAAATCGCTGCCCGCGGCAGGCTGATTGGCGGGCGCAGCCTTCTGGACAGGCACCTGCGGCTTTACCGGCTGGCGCGGGTCGAAACCCATGATCCTGGTCAGTTCCGCAAACGGATCGTCGTCAGCGATGTCGTTGTGATCGGCTACTTTCAGCGGGGTTCTGTCTGCCATTATTGTTCCCGAACTCGCACACAGTCGGACGCCATGGACGTCGCGCAGGGTTGGCCCTTACCAGCGCAATGTGGGCAAAAGGTGACAGGCTTTTTAGTCAAACCTAACGCATCTCGGTGGGCGCTTCGGCCCCAATCAGCGTCAGGCCGGACGTCAAAACGTCCGAAACAGCCTGCACCAGCCCCAGTCTGGCATACGTCAATTGTCGGTCGTTAACCTTAACAAAACGTAAGTCAGGATTATCCGTCCCCCGGTTCCAGTGCCCATGGAAGCTGGAAGCCAGATCGTAGAGGTAGAATGCCAGCCTGTGCGGCTCCAATGCAAGGGCCGCGGACTCAATCAGTCTTGGATATTCAGCCAGCTTCCGGATCAGGCCGATTTCGCCCTCGTCGGAGAGCGAAGCCACCGACGCCGTCAGCCGATTGCGGTCGAAATTGGCCTCGCCCAACTGCTCGCTCGCCTGCCGGAACACCGAGTGGCAGCGCGCCGAGGCGTATTGCACGTAGAACACCGGATTGTCCTTCGACTGCTCGGTCACCTTGGCGAAGTCGAAATCGAGCGGCGCGTCGTTCTTGCGGTAAAGCATCATGAAGCGGATCGGGTCGCGGCCAACCTCTTCGACGACCTCGCGCAGCGTGACGAAATCGCCGGACCGTTTCGACATGCGGACCGGCTCGCCGTCGCGGAACAGCTTGACCAACTGGCAGAGCAGGACGGTGAGCTTCACCTCGTCGCCCGCGACCGCGCGCGCCAGCGCCTCAAGCCGCTTGACGTAGCCGCCATGGTCGGCTCCCAGGACATAGATCAGGTCGACGAAGCCGCGGTCGACCTTGTCCTTGAGATAGGCGACATCAGCGGCGAAATAGGTGAAGGAGCCGTCCGACTTGACCAGCGCCCGGTCCATGTCGTCGCCGACGGCGGTCGAGCGGAACAAGGTCTGCTCGCGATCTTCCCAGTCGTCCGGCTTCTCGCCCTTGGGCGGCGGCAGCTTGCCCTTGTAGATATGCCCCTTCAGCGTCAGGTCGGCGATTGCCGAGCGGATCTTCCTGGCATTGTCGGCATGCAGCGTGCGCTCGGAGAAGAACACGTCGTGGTGCACGTTGAGCAGCGCCAGATCCTCGCGGATCATCGCCATCATGGCATCGATGGTGCGGTTCTTGACGATGGCGAGCGCCTCGTCTTCCGGCATCTGCAAAAGCTTGCCGCCAAACTCCTTTACCAGCGCCTGGCCGACCGGAATGAGATAGTCGCCCGGATAGAGCCCGGCCGGTATCTCGCCGATCGCCTCGCCGAGCGCCTCGCGGTAGCGGAGCAAAGCCGAGCGGCCGAGCACGTCGATCTGCGAGCCGGCGTCGTTGATGACATATTCCTTGGTCACGTCGTAGCCGGCGAAGGCCATCAGATTGGCGAGCGTGTCGCCCACCACCGCGCCCCGGCAATGGCCGACATGCATCGGGCCGGTCGGGTTGGCCGAAACATATTCGACATTGGCCTTGCGGCCGCCGCCGATGGTCGAGCGGCCATAGTTGCGGCCCTCGCCGAGCAGCGCCGCCAGGTGCGCCTGCCAGAACCCGTCATGCAGCCTGAGATTGACGAAGCCCGGACCGGCGACATCGGCCGCCGCGACGTCGGCGTCGCCACGCAACGCCTCGGCCAGCCTTTCGGCAAGCGCGCGCGGGTTCTGCCCGGTCGGCTTGGCAAGCACCATCGCGGCGTTGGTGGCGAGATCGCCATGGCTGGCATCGCGCGGTGGCTCGACGGCGATGCGCGACAGGTCGAGCGGCGCGCCGTCCTTGTCTTTCAGGTCAAGCGCTTCTACGGCTTTTATGACTCGCGCGTTGAAATCGGCGAAGATGTTCATTGGGTCTGGCTCTGGCGGCTGTGCTAGGGAATCCGGCTCGTTGGCCGGCAAAATCGCGCTCGCCCTAGCTCAAATCGGGCGTGTGGTCAAACAAGCGACGGTGTTCCTTCAGGGCGTAGGTATCGGTCATGCCCGCCAGGAAATCGGCGACGCTGCGCGCCTTGATGCGATCCTGCGCCCTATCGAGGCCTTCGCGCCAGCCGTCGGGCATGGCGCGCGGATCGGCGAAATAGGCATCGAACAGATCCCTGACGATCCCTTCGGCGTCGGCACGCACGCGCATGACCTCGCTGTGCCGGTAAAGATGCTTGTAGAGGAAGGCCTTCAATTCCTTCTCGGTCGCGGCCATGCCGGCGGAGAAGGTCACCATCGTCTCGCCCGCCGCCCGCACGTCGTCGGCGCTTGCCGGCTTCAGGCGCTCGAGATTGGCGTGGGTGGAGGCAATCACGTCCTCGACCATCATGGTGATCTGGCGGCGCATCAGTTCATGGCCGGTGCGCACGGCGTCGAGCGCCGGATAGCGCTCCCGCACGCTCGCCAGGATCGAGCCCGGCAAGGTGACGTCCTCCAGCATGTCCAGCGTCAGGAAGCCCGACCGCAGACCGTCATCGATGTCATGGGTGTTGTAGGCGATATCGTCGGCGATCGCCGCGCACTGCGCCTCGATGCCGGCAAACCGGTCGAGTTCGAGATCATGCAGCTCCGAATAGTCGCGGATCGCCTGCGGCACCGGGCCCTTCAGCCCCTGCCCTTTGGCATCCGTCAGCGGCCCATTGTGCTTGACCAGCCCCTCCAGCGTTTCCCAGGTGAGGTTCAGCCCGTCGAACTCGGCATAACGCCGCTCAAGCCGCGTCACCACGCGCAGCGACTGCGCATTGTGGTCGAAGCCACCCCAGGCAGCCATCTTCTCATTCAACGCCTCCTCGCCGGTATGGCCGAAGGGCGTGTGGCCGAAGTCGTGCACCAGGGCCACGGCTTCGGCCAGATCCTCGTCGCCGCGCAGCGCCCGCGCCAGAGCGCGCGCAATCTGCGCAACCTCGATCGAATGCGTCAGCCTGGTGCGGTAGTGGTCGCCCTCATGCGCGACGAACACCTGCGTCTTGTGCTTCAGGCGGCGGAAGGCAGTCGAATGGATGATGCGGTCGCGATCGCGCTGGAACGGCGTACGGGTCGGGCTTTCGGCCTCCTCGAACAGCCGCCCGCGCGAGCGCGCGGGATCGCTGGCATAGGCGGCGCGCGGCCGGTAGCCGAACCCTATGTCGCCGAGAGCATCCTTGCCCTGCCGCTCGTCCATTCACCCACCAGTTGACTTGGCCCCGCCCGCTTCATACCTATCATATGAAACCGAAAGCAAGGTGACGCCATGGGCGCCGATGCCAAGACTGCCATGAAGGTCGAGATGACCGACGCCGCCGCCAAGCGGATCGCCAGGATCGTGTCCGGCGAGCCAGGCAAGACGGCGCTGCGCGTCTCGGTCGAAGGCGGCGGCTGCTCCGGCTTTTCCTACAAGTTCGACCTCGTCGACACACGCAACGACGACGACGTCGCCATCGAGAAGGACGGCGCCACCGTGCTGATCGACGACCTGTCGCTGGTCTATATGGGCGGCTCGGTGATCGACTTCGTCGACGACCTGATGGGCCAGTCGTTCCAGATCAGGAATCCGAACGCCGTCGCCTCCTGCGGCTGCGGCACCAGTTTTTCTGTTTAGCTGAAATCGGATGCCTGCCGTCGGGGCGGTTCGTCAGGTCGCGCTCTCGGCCGGCCGCGATCTCGACATCACGCTCGCCTTCTGGCGTGACGTGCTCGGCATGGGCGTGCATGCGCGCTACGATCCGCCGGGCATCGCCTTCATCATGGCCGGCGACGTGCGCCTGTTCTTCACCGATGGCGTGCCGGCGGGCATCGTCTATCTCGACATTACCGGCCTCGAAGCCTTCCATGCGCAGGCGAAGGCCGCGGGCATTCCCTTCACCGCGCCGCCGGCACTAGTCCATCGCGACACCGAAGGCCAGTTCGGTCCGGCGGGGGAAAGCGAGTGGATGGCCTTCCTAAAGGACCCGGCAGGCAATACGATCGGCCTCGTCGAACGCCTCCCGTCCGAAGATCCCAAGGGCAATCCATGAAAATCGTCACCTGGAACATCAACGGCGTTCGCGCCCGCATCGGCAACCTCACCCACTGGCTGACCGAAAGCGCGCCCGACATCGTCTGCCTGCAGGAGATCAAATCGGTCGACGAACAGTTCCCGCGCGCCGAGGTCGAGGCGCTCGGCTACAATGTCGAGACCCATGGCCAGAAGGGCTTCAACGGCGTCGCCCTCCTGTCGAAACTGCGCTTCGATGAAGTTATCAAGGGCTTGCCCGGTGATGACGAGGACGAGCAGGCGCGCTTCATCGAGGGCGTGTTCTCGACCGACAGGGGCGCGCTGCGCGTCGCCTCGCTCTATCTGCCGAACGGCAATCCGATCGATGACGAGAAGAAGTTCTCCTACAAGCTGTCGTGGATGGCGCGGCTGGAGAGGTGGGCGCAGGAGCGGCTGCGGCTCGAAGAGGCGCTGGTGCTGGCCGGCGACTACAATGTCATCCCCGAAGCCGCCGACGCCCGGTTCCCGGAGAACTGGCTGCGCGACGCCCTGTTCCAGCCGCAGACGCGGCAGGCCTTCCGTCGGCTAAAGAACCTCGGCTTCACCGAAGCGGTGCGCGCCGTCACCGATTCGTCCGATGTCTACACGTTCTGGGACTATCAGGCCGGCGCCTGGCAGAAGAACAACGGCATCCGCATCGACCACCTGCTTTTGTCGCCCGAAGCCGCCAACCGTTTTTCCTCGGCCTCGGTCGAAAAGCATGTCCGCGCCTGGGAGAAGCCATCCGACCATGTGCCGGTGGCGATCGAGCTGGCGCTGCAGCCCGCCTGAGGGCTACTCACGCAAATCTCCGCAAAACCCTGATATCGCCACAAATTGCGCGTTTGATGCGACTTGCTGCGGGGGTTCGATGGCGATCCGGTTTGTTCTTTGCTCGGCTGGCCTTGTGTTGGCGTTGATCGCGCCGGCACCGGTGCTTGCCGCCCAGGCATGCCTTGCCAACGGCAAATCGTTCAAGATTGGTGAGACCGCCTGCCTGACGATTGCCGGCGAAAGCCACCTCGCCCGCTGCGACATGGTGCTCAACAACACCTCGTGGACCAAGATCCATGACGACTGCCCGGGCACGACCCCGCCGGTCATGACCACGCCGATCTCGACGCCCGCGCCAAGCATGGTGCCGACGGAACCGACCGAGAACTGATTTACCTGGAGTGACTTGGCAGCGGCGCGGCTTACTGGTCGCCGCCGCCCTTCGTCAGGATGTCGTCGGCGAGCGAGATGGCCGTGCGGCGGTCGGCTTCGCCGGCGGCGGCGAAGGCCTCTTCCTGCATGCTGCGGATCCACGGCTGGTCGGCCGGTGCGGCACGTTCGAGTGCGGCCGTCATCATCGCCAGGCCGCGCACCACCTTGCCGCTCTGGAACAGGAGGTTGCCGAGCGTCGCCTGCGCGCCGGCATGGCCCTTCTCGGCCGCCAGTTGGAGCCAGCGCCCGGCCTGCTTGACGCTTGCCTTGACGCCGCCCTCGCCTTTCAGGAACATCTGCCCGATTTCGAACTGGGCGTTCGGATTGCGGTAGTTGGCGGCGGCGCGCATGTAGTATTCCTGCGCGGCCACCTCGTTCTCGGTGACCGGGCTGCCGGGTATGCCCTTGCGCAGATAGTCGCCGAGCGCCACCAGCGCGTCGGAGACATAGCTCTCCTCGGGCGATCCGGGCTCGACATCCTGGTCGACGATCTCCGAGAAGAACTTGAAGGCCGCGTAGTCGTCGCGCGCCACGCCGTCGCCTTCGGCATACATGCGCGCAAGCTTCCAGGTGGCGCCGATCTGGCCGTTCTCGGCGGCATATTTGTAGGCCTCGACCGCCTGGTCCTTGTGGCCGTTCTTGTAGGCGGAAAAGCCGAACTGGAACACCGCCCACGGGCTGGACTGCGGCTTCACGCCGGTCTTGTCGTCGAACACCTTGTCGTCGAAGGCCACGGCCTGGCCCACGGCGCCGAAGGTCGCGCCAAAAGTGGCGAACACGACCAGTGCCGAAAAGACAGACGACCTCAACACCTCAGATATCCGCATAGCAATGTGTTTCTTCCGCACCGCCCGGATGGGTCACCGCGCCGTCGCGGGCCGATCCGACCGTCTGCGCATATTTCCAGATCGCGCCCGACTGATAGTCGGTCTTGCGCGCCTTCCACGTCTTCTTCCTCGCCGCCAGTTCGGCGTCGGACAGCGCCACCTCGATCGTGCCGTTGACCGCATCGATCGAGATCACGTCACCGTCCCTGATGAGCCCGATCGGGCCGCCTACAGCCGCCTCCGGCCCGACATGGCCGATGCAGAAGCCGCGCGTCGCGCCCGAGAACCGTCCGTCGGTGATCAGCGCCACCTTGCCGCCCATGCCCTGGCCGTAGAGAGCCGCCGTCGTCGACAGCATTTCCCGCATGCCCGGACCGCCGCGCGGACCCTCGTAGCGGATGACGAGAACCTCGCCTTCCTTGTAATTGCGCTGCGTGACCGCTTCGAAGCACTCCTCTTCCGAATCGAAGCAACGCGCCGGACCCGAGAATTTCAGTTCCGACATGCCCGCGACCTTCACGATCGCGCCTTCGGGGGCAAGGTTGCCCTTCAAACCCACCACACCGCCTGTCTTGGTGATTGGCCGGTTGGCGGGACGGACCACATCCTGGCTGTCATTCCAGGCAACATGCTGCATGTTTTCGGCCAAAGTACGGCCGGTCACCGTCATGCAATCGCCGTGCAGATAGCCATGGTCGAGCAGCGTCTTCATCAGCAGCGGAATGCCGCCGGCCTCGAACATGTCCTTGGCGACATATTTGCCGCCGGGCTTGAGATCGGCGATGTAAGGCGTCTTCTCGAAGATCGCGGCGACGTCGAAGAGGTCGAACTTGATCCCGGCCTCATGCGCGATCGCCGGCAGGTGCAGCGCGGCATTGGTCGAGCCGCCGGTGGCGGACACCACGGTCGCGGCGTTCTCCAGCGACTTCAGCGTGACGATGTCGCGCGGCCGGATGTTCTTCGCGATCAGCTCCATGACCTTTTCGCCGGAGGCGTAGTTGAAGCGGTCGCGCATCTCGTATGGTGCCGGCGCGCCGCAGGAATAGGGCAGCGCCAGGCCGATCGCCTCGGCGACGGTGGCCATCGTATTGGCGGTGAACTGGGCACCGCAGGAGCCGGCCGACGGACAGGCGGCCTGCTCGATCTCGAGCAGTTCGGCGTCGCTGATCGTGCCGACCGAATGCTGGCCGACCGCCTCGAACACATCCTGCACGGTGATCTGCCGGCCGCGATAGCTGCCGGGAAGGATCGAGCCGCCATAGATGAAGATCGACGGGACGTTGAGGCGCACCATGGCCATCATCATGCCGGGCAGCGACTTGTCGCAACCGGCAAGACCGACCAGTGCGTCGTAGCAATGGCCACGCATGGTCAGCTCGACCGAATCGGCGATCACCTCGCGCGACACCAGCGACGATTTCATGCCCTGGTGGCCCATGGCGATGCCGTCGGTGACGGTGATGGTGCAGAACTCGCGCGGCGTGCCGTTGGCGGCGGCGACGCCTTTCTTGACCACCTGCGCCTGACGCATCAGCGAGATGTTGCAAGGTGCCGCCTCGTTCCAGCAGCTGGCGACGCCGACCAGCGGCTGCGCGATCTCGGCCGCAGACAATCCCATGGCGTAGAGGTACGAGCGATGCGGCGCGCGCGCCGGACCCACGGTCACGTAGCGGCTGGGCAGCTTGGCCTTGGAGATAGCTCTGGCGTCCATACTCGTCCTTGCCGCGGGCGGTGCGGCCTGCCCCATCGCCGAGCCTTTTGGCGCGTGTCCCGAGACCATTTCGAGGTGCGCCGGGTTTATGGCGGGAAATGGGCAATCCCCCTGGCCGGAACTGTAGCGCTGGGGTTGTTCATAAAGTGTTGCTAAAACGTCACAATTGTGAGGGGCGCGGGATGTGCGGCTTATCTGCAACGCGGCGAGATTGGTGCGGCTACGGCGACACCCGCACGCCTGACGGCACCAACAAAAAAGGCCGGGCAATGCCCGGCCTTTTTGTGTTCAGTCTGAATGGCTTACCACTTCACCTTAAACGAGGTGGAGAGGGCGGAAACAAGGTCGTTGCCGAAGTCGGCGGTATAGTCGGTGCCGTAGGTGACGCCGTCGCTGCCGACGACCGGATGTATCGACCCGCTGGTGAGCACACCCAACGCGCCACCGAAACGGAGCTCGATGTTCTGGGTCGGCGTGTACGCCACGCCGCCGCTGATGGTCCAGGTGTCGGTCTGGGCGCTGAGGCCGGTGGTGGTACCACGATCCCAGGTAAGAACTGCCGCACCGCTCCACTGATCGTTGAACTTGTGGCCGATACCGCCGGAGACCGTCCATCCGTCCCTGTAGAGCAGATCCAATGACGTCGCGCGAACCACGCTGGTGGTGGTGCAGGCAAACGCGCCCTTCGTCGCAGTCGGGCAGAACGGGATGCTCTGCAATTGGCTCCAGTTCATCCACTTGACGGAGCCGAAGGCGAGCCATCCTGGCGCGATACCAGACTGCAGCTTCAGTTCCACCGAGTCCGGCACTTCAGAGGAGCCATAGACATTGGTTACGGTACCCAGCAGCGGATTTGTCGGATCGATGATGCTGGAAACCTGGGTCAGGTCGAGCGTTCCGGCGAGATTATCGAGCTTCACCGCCGAATTGTAGACCAGGCTGGCGCGCAGAGCGATTTCCGGAATCTCATAGGCAACACCGGCACGCCATCCCCAGCCATCTCCCTCGAGATCGAGGCGTCCTACGCCCGTGCCCAAGAATGCCGGGAGAGGAGCAACCAACTGCTCCTTGAAGCCCGAAACATCCTCGTGAAATACGCCGCCAAGAACCCGAAACTGACCTTTTCCAAGGTCCATCTTGTACGAGCAGGTTGCGCCCAGCGCTTCGCTCTTTACCTTGGTTATGATATTGCCGTTCGCACCGGCCCAATTGGCGCCGGGATTGCTGAACGCTCCGATCGGTTGGCCGTAGTCGCCGAGGCAATCGACAGGGCCCATGCCGATCTTAATGCCGGCGCTTGGCACCCAATAGCTTTCGGTATCGCGGGCGGAGTTGGGCGCGCCCAACAAATTAAGCGGACCATTTGTCGGGTCGATGTCCACCACATTCTTCAGGTCTCGTTGCGGCATCACATAGGTGGCGGAAGCCTCGCCGGTGACCTGCGCTGGATCGAACAGCAGGTCGATGTCGTAACCGCCGCGTTCCAGGCCGCCGGCATGCGCGGAACCGATCGCGGCCAGCGAAAAGCACCCCGCCCCCAGCAGTGCTTTCAAACGCAAATTGATCATGGATGTCCTCCCCGAAATACTAGTGGATCAAGCTAGAACCAATTCGGGTTAACGGCGCAACAATGAATTCGGAAGGCGTACATGTACACCTTGGCCGGCCGCCTTTGGGGCCTATCGGCGCATGCCGCCGCCTAGCTGAAAAATGGCTTTGCCGGGGCAACTCGGCGGAAAAAATCTGTGAAACCTGTCACAAAAAGCTCAAAAACAAGGTCTTTCGGGGCCATTTGGCCCCATTGTTACATTATGGCAACAATGGGGCTAAAACTTTCCGTTTACGTCAAAATTAACCCAACGGCATGGCCGTTTTCGAGGCAATTGACCTACCGGAAACCTGCCTCCAAGTAGAGGCGAATCTTGACTTCAGCCGGCGTCGCGGACCCGCGTCAACGCCACCGAAAGCTTCTCCTGCGCCTCGCGGTATTCGGCCAGTTTTTCGCGTTCGGCCTCGACCACTTCTTCCGGCGCATTGGCGACGAATTTCTCGTTCGACAGCTTCTTGTGCAGGCGGGCGATCTCCTCGGTCACCTTGGCCAGTTCCTTCTGCAGCCGCGCCGCTTCCGCCGCGAGGTCGATCAGGCTGCCGAGCGGCAGGCACACCGTCGCCTCGTTGAGCACCATCTGCGCCGAGCCCTTCGGCGGCGCGTCGACCAGCGCGATGTCGCCGACGCGCGCCAGCCGCTTGATGGCCTGGGCGTGGCGCTCCAGCCGCTCTTGCGTCAGCGTGTTGGCGCCGATCCCCATCAACGGCGCGATCGCCGCCGGCGGCACGTTCATTTCCGAGCGCACCGAGCGGATGCCGGAGACGAGATCGACCAGCCAGTTGATGTCGGCGGCCGCGTCCGCGTCCTCGAAGTCCGGCGACGGCCAGGCGGCGTGGCAAAGCAGCGAAGCGCGCTCCTGGCCCTCGCCGGCGGTCTGCGCCCACAGCTCCTCGGTCATGAACGGCATCATCGGATGCAACAGCTTGTAGATCTCGTCGAGCACGAAGGCGACGCAGGCGCGGCTCTCAGCCTTGGCCGCCTCGTCCGTGCCCATGAATACAGGCTTCAGGAGTTCCAGATACCAGTCGCAGAACAGATTCCAGACGAACCGGTAGGCGGCACCCGCCGCCTCGTTGAAGCGGTATGAGGAAATACCGTCGGTGATGTCGCGCGCCGCCCGCGTCAGCTCGGTGAGGATCCAGCGGTTGACCGCGAGCTTGGCGTCGTTCAGCCAGAAATCGTCATTGCGCGCGACCTCGTTCATCTCGGCAAAGCGCGTCGCGTTCCAGAGCTTGGTGCCGAAATTGCGGTAGCCGGCGATGCGCGCCGGATCGAGCTTCACGTCGCGCCCCTGCGCGGCCATCACGGCAAGCGTGAAGCGCAGCGCATCGGCGCCGTATTCGTCGATGAGCTCGAGCGGATCGATGACGTTGCCTTTCGACTTCGACATCTTCTGCCCGTTCTTGTCGCGCACCAGCGCATGGACATAGACCGTGTGGAACGGCTCCTCGTCCATGAAATGCAGGCCCATCATCATCATGCGGGCGACCCAGAAGAAGATGATGTCGAAGCCGGTGACCAGCACATCGGTCTGGTAGTAGGTCTTGAGCTCCGGCGTCTGGTCCGGCCAGCCCAGCGTCGAGAACGGCCACAGCGCGGACGAGAACCAGGTGTCGAGCACGTCCTCGTCGCGGCTCAGGATCTCGCCCGGCTTGAAATTCTCGAGCTTGTCCTCGACCCATGCCTTCCACGGCCCCTCCAGCGCCAGGTAGTATTCGATCGCCGCGGCCAGCGCCTCTTCCTCGGTCTTCTCGACAAAGACGCGTCCATCCGGCCCGTACCACGCCGGGATCTGGTGGCCCCACCAGAGCTGGCGCGAGATGCACCAGGGCTGGATGTTTTCCATCCAGTCGAAGTAGGTCTTTTCCCAGTTCTTCGGCACGAAGTTGGTGCGGCCCTCGCGCACCGAGGCGATCGCCGGCTTCGCCAGTTCGATCGTGTTGACATACCACTGGTCGGTCAGGAACGGCTCGATCGGCACGCCGCCGCGGTCGCCATGCGGCACCGTATGGCGATGCGCCTCGATCTTGTCGAGGAAGCCGCCGGCCTCCATCAGCTCGACGATCCTCTTGCGCGCGGCGAAGCGGTCGAGGCCATTGAGCTCGTCCCAGACGGCCCGGCGTTCCGGCGTCACTTCGAGGCCGGCGAGGAAATCCTCATTGTCCTTGAGGGTGATCGCCGCCTCGACGGTGAGGATGCTGATCGCCGGCAGCTTGTGGCGCTTGCCGACCTCGAAGTCGTTGAAGTCGTGCGCCGGCGTGATCTTGACCGCGCCTGAGCCCTTTTCCGGATCGGAATATTCGTCCGCCACGACGGGGATCCTGCGGCCGACGATCGGCAGGATGACGTTCTTGCCGACCAGATGACGGAAGCGTTCGTCGTCCGGGTGCACCGCCACCGCCGTATCGCCAAGCATCGTCTCGGGACGCGTCGTCGCGACCGTGATGAACGTCTTGGGGTCTTCCGGGTCGAAGACAGCCCCCTCGACCGGATAGCGGAAGTGCCAGAGATTGCCGTTGACCTCGTGTTGCTCGACCTCCAGGTCGGAGATCGCGGTGAGCAGCTTCGGGTCCCAGTTCACAAGGCGCTTGTCCTTGTAGATCAGCCCTTCCTTGTAGAGCGTCACGAACACTTCCAGCACCGCCCTGGACAGGCCTTCGTCCATGGTGAAGCGCTCTCGGCTCCAGTCGGCCGAGGCGCCGAGCCGCTTCAGCTGATTGAAGATCGCGCCGCCGGATTGGGCCTTCCATTCCCAGACCTTCTCGATGAAATCCTCGCGCGAAAGATCGCGGCGGTGGATCTGCTTTTCCATCAGCTGGCGCTCGACCACCATCTGCGTGGCGATGCCGGCATGGTCCATGCCCGGTTGCCACAGCACGTTCTTGCCGCGCATGCGCTCGAAGCGCACCAGTATGTCCTGCAGCGTGTTGTTGAGCGCATGGCCCATATGCAGCGAGCCGGTGACGTTCGGCGGCGGGATGACGATAGTGAAGGCCTCCGCCCCCTCCTCCGCGCCTGCGCCGGCGCGAAAGGCGTCCGCCTCTTCCCAAATCTTGGCGATCCTGGGCTCGACGGTCTTGGCGTCATAGGTCTTTTCAAGCATGGGAAAGTGGTCCGCGCTGTCGGGATCTTGCTGGTCCGGTGTAAATCGGAAGGCTTTGGCCAAGTCAACCGCAAGGGCCGCCTCGGGTCATGAGAAGCAGATAGGCGTAGCGCGGATCGGATCAAGCAGGAGCTGTTCTTCGATCCACTCGTCGACGATGGCCGGCCCCCAATTCGCCGGAGAAAGCCTTGTCACTCTCGTCTTGACCACTGATCCCAGCCATCTTACCTTGCCAGCGCTGCTGTAGGGCGCATCGGCTTCCAGCCGGAGGGGCATTGCCCGCCTACGCCACCTCAACCCCGCAATGCGCCCATGCCGACCCTCGAACACCACAAGAAACAGGCCAAGCTCTATCTCAAATGGCACCGCGAGCGGTATTATCCCGTCACCGCTGTGATTGGATGGCTCTTGCCGCGTTTTCACCATCTCAGCGACAGCCAAATCCTCGATCACGGCTTCAAGCTTGCCGATGCCCAGGAACTCGTCGCCAGGAAGTCAGGTTTCGAGAGCTGGCAGGCGCTGAAGGAAGGCCTTCAAACCGTGACCGATCATGCAGCAGCAGACGCCGCAAAACCGCATCTCGCCTTTGCCGAGCCACAACTCTTTGTCTGCGACATCGCAGCGGCCTGTAATTTCTACCGGCAAAAGCTCGGTTTCGGGACGCGCTTCACCTATGGCGAGCCGCCCTTCTACGCCCAAATCATCCGCGATGGCGCACGGCTCAACCTGCGCCATGTCGACAAGCCTCCACTCACCGCCAATTCGACCGTTGACCTGCTGGCGGCGACGATCATTGTCGACAACATCAAGGCTCTGTTTTTGGAGTATCAGGCAGCCACGGCCCCGTTCCACCAGACATTGCGGACCGAACCCTGGGGCGCCCGCACGTTCATCGTCAAGGATCCCGACGGCAACCTCATCTGCTTCGCGACGAGCGCGGGCTGACCATCGACAAAAACGCCGCCTCATGGGCGGCGTTTCGAGAGTGATCGTTGGAGGAGATTACTACGCGCCGCGCGCGACGCGCTCTATTTCCTCGCGGACCAGGCGCTCGACCAGCGTCGGCAGATTGTTGTCCAGCCAGTCCTGCAGCATTGGCCGCAGCATGTCCTCGGCCATCTCGTCGAAGCTTTTCTTGCTGCGGCTGGCAAAGGCATCGGAGAGCTCGCCAAAGGCGGCGGCGACCTGGCGGCCGACATGCTCTGAAAGGATCGCCGGGCGGGCGGGCGGCGCCTCGGCCGCGGGCTGCGGCGCCGTCGCAACATGCGCGGCGGCCGGCTCGTAACCGGCTTCGTCCGCCAGCTCGTCCTCTCCTATCTCGAGCTCAGGTTCAACCGCCGGCGCGCGCGGCTCGACCCGCTCCGGCCTGCTCACAGCCTTCGCCGTCTCGCCGACGGCGGCGATCTCGCGCCGCCAGTCGGCAACGATCGTATCGCTGGTTTCGACAACTTTCTCCGGTGCGGCTGGGCCCGGCTCGGCGGCGATCCTGGCGCTCACCTCGGCGAGCGTCACCGGCGCCTTCAGCTCGACCGCCGGAGCGGCATCCGCGCGCGTATGCGTTTCCATGCGGGCGACGACCGGTTCGGCCGCCAGTTGCGCCTGCACCTCGGCCAGCGAGACCGGTTTGCGGGCTTCGGTCCCGGCATTGAGTTCGGCACGGAAGGCATCTACATCCGGAGCCGGCACGACCGCCGCCGGCGCGGGCTGGAGATCCTGGCGCAATTCGTTCGCGTCACCCGGCTGCTTGCGCCCGGTGTCGCTGTCTTCGATGATCCTCCTGATGGAAGCCAGTATCTCTTCCATGGAAGGTTCGCGCTGCGCGCTGCTTGCCGTCGCCATTGTCACATCCGCCGCTCTTGTGACCCATTCCAGATTTTCGCCCCGGCAAAAGCCGGATTCGAATCATGGCAACAGGGTAGCCGACGGATCGCCGTCCGAGAATCCCCATTCTGGGGAGATGTTGGATTTCAACAGATTAGCTTATGCCTCAGGCTCTCGGATGGCCGCGGCAGAGGAGGAAGGAGCATCGGGCCCGACAATGCCAAACGCCGCGCATCCGTTGGACACGCGGCGTCTTGCCGAGCCGAACCTTGATTGCAGTGGACGCTTTAGCGGCCGTCGGGCGTGCGCAGCCCGTACCACTTGTCCTTGACGGCGTTGTAGTGCTCTTCCGGCTTGTACTTCGTCACGTTGAGCGCGAGGCGATCGACCGACAGCCGGCCGGTCGCCGACAGGATGGCGTAGCTCGCCACCACCACGTCGCGCTCCGAACTGGCAAGGTTGATCTTGGCGCTGATGACGGCGTTCTGCGCGTTCAGCACGTCGAGCGTGGTGCGCTGGCCGACATTGCGCTCCTCGATGACGCCGTTGAGCGCCAGTTGGGCCGCGGCGATGACCTGCCTGTTGGCGGCGACGCTTTGCTGCGCGGCTGTGTACTGCGTCCACGCCGAGGTCACGGCCTGGCGCACCTGATCGCGGCTGACATCGACCTCGATGCGGGCCTGGCTCAGCGATTCCTTCTTCTGTCGCACCAGTGCCGAGGTGCGGCCGCCCGAATAGATCGGGATGGTCAGCGTCGCGCCGATGCTGGCCGAATTGGTGGTGCCGTCCGACGTGCTCAGGGCACCGGGCACGGTGTTGCGATAGGCGCTGGAAACGCCTGCATTGGCGGAAAGCTGCGGCAGCAGCGCGCCTTCCTGCGACTTCACCGCGAACGCCGCCGCGTCGACCAGGTGCGCGGTGGCAAGGATAGCCGGATGCTCGGCCGAGGCGATGACGATCGCCGCGTCGAGGCTGGACGGCAAAAGCCTGGCCAGCGGCGCCGCTGCCTTGAGCTTGCCGGGCTCGTCGCCGACGATCTGGTGATAGGTCGCCGCACTGGCCAGCGCCTGGGCGCGGGCGGCGCTGAGCTGCGCCACGGCGGTCGAGCGCGAGGCATCGGCCTGGGCTACGTCGGTGCGCGTGCCTTCGCCGACCTCGAAGCGCGAGCGCGCGGCGCGCGCCTGCTCGGTCAGGAACTGAAGGTTCTGTTCGGTGAGCACCGCCACCTGGCGGTCGCGGATGACATCCATATAGGCGCTTGCCGCGTTGAACAGGATGTTTTCCTCGGTGTTGCGCAGGCTTTCGACCGAGGCCCGGACCTGGGCTTCCGCGGCCGCGACGTTGTTCCTGGTCTGGAACCCGTCGAACAGCGTCTGGTCGATCTGCACGCCGAAATTGCCGGTGGTCAGGCGCACACTCTGGTTGGTGCCGTTCAGATGGCTGCTCGAATAGTCGATGCTGCCGGAACCGGTAACGGTCGGGCGCCAGCCGGACTTGGCGATGGCCACGCCCTCGTCGGTGACGCGCACACCGGCGCGGGCGGAATTCAGCTGCGAATTGTTCTGGTAGGCCTTGGCAAGCGCGCCGGTGATGGTTTCCGCCGAGGCGGCCAGCGGCGAAAGCGCTGTCGCGGAAACCAGGATGGCGGCTAGAACAGTCTTGCGTACGGACGGCACGTAATATCCCTCATTCGTTTGCATGGGAACCGCGCCACGACAGTCGCTCATCCATGAGCAGCCGGCGCCGCGCTTCTATCGTTCCCCCGCTGACTGCCCCCGAGAATACATGGTTATGCGATCAGCAACGATTGTTCAAATGCAAGCGATCACGACAGCGCGTTCACTGCAAGGCAAAAACGCTCAGAATTCAAATGCGTGGGTACGTTCAAAGCCAGGTAGTGGCTTAATTGCCGCATTAAACGCGCGTCTGCCCGTTACAACCCCCCCTGCTTTGAAAAAGAGCCTGGCCACGCCCGAATTGCCCTGCCCTTCAACGGCGACGAGACGGCCTTCCTCCGCAAGCTGGTCGAGCAGCGCGGCCGGCACTTCCTCGACGCTGCCGCCGACGAAGATCACATCGTAGGGCGCCTTGACGGCATGCCCCTGCGCCAACGGCCCGGTGACCACGGTCACGTTGTCGCAGGCCAGCGCCGAGAGCGCCGATCCGGCGATTTCCGCCAGCGCCGAATCGCTTTCCAGCGCAATCACGGAGCGGGCCAGCCGCGACAGAAGAGCGGCCGAATAGCCGGTGCCGCAGCCGACATCGAGCACCGAATCGCCGGCGCCGATCTCGGCCAGTTGCAAGAGCTTGGCCAGCGGCGAAGGCTCCATCAGATAGCGCGCGCCGCTGCCGTTGGCGCCGCTGGAGATGCGAATGTCCTCATCGATATAGGCAAGATCGCGCTGGCCGGCGCCGACAAAGCTCTCGCGCGGCACCGAAAGCATGGCATCGATCAACGGCGCGCTGGTCACGTCGGTGGTGCGGACCTGGCCATCGACCATCTTGACGCGGCGTTCGGAGAAATCAGCGCTCATCGTTCCAACCAATCCGCCCAACAAGGCCCGCCTGCCGCGCCACGACCGCGGTCCAATCCGACCGGAACGCCTGCTCCCTAAGGAGCCCAGGCAACTGGAGGCCTCGCCCGGAATCGAACCGGGGTGCAAGGATTTGCAGTCCTCTGCGTAACCACTCCGCCACGAGGCCTCGTTGCTCCCGGCGTTCCGAGCGGACTCAATATGTTGGCGGCGAAAGGCCGTCAAGCGCCCGCGCGCCATTCCCGGCGCTTTCCTCAGGCGAGCACCGGACACCGTTTCCGATCGGTTTTCATGAGCGCGCAGCCTTCGCCTGTGACGGAGCCACCCGGCTTGCGCTGCGGCGGCGTGAAGCGCCGCAACGCTTTTTCATGCCCTGTTCGATTCCGGGCGAGGCCTCCAGGAGATCTGCGAGAGGCCGGCAAAGCGCCCGGCCAAATCAATCCGGACGGCGCCGGCGTTCCCACCATACGACGAAGCGGCGCCGGTGGCGGCGCACCATGGCGAATTCGTAGGAAAGCACGAGCAATCCGATTGGAATCATCCAGAAGCCCAGGATGGGCAAGAAGCCGAGAATGCCGCCGAGAATCAGCACGACGCCGATGGCGATCCTGAGCCCGCGCGAGCGCGGCATGGTGAACTCACGGCCGAAGACCGTGATTTTCCGTGCCGGTGCGTCGTCGCCTGCTGCAGTCATCTCGATCTCGGTTCCCATCGATTAAAGACATCGGCCGCCCAAGGCCGCAACGCCTTTCGCCGCCCTACGTTCCTTGCGGAACCGCTCATATGAGGAGCCCAGCCGTCGATTGCCAGAAAGCGCCATGCACAAAATGGCGGAAAAAAATGTGAAATGCTTCTTTGCAAAGCCGAAACGGGTTTGCTATAGGCTGCGCCACTCACACAAGAGCCTCTGTTCCCCGGTAGCTCAGTGGTAGAGCAACCGGCTGTTAACCGGTTGGTCGCTGGTTCGAATCCGGCCCGGGGAGCCAACATTTCCAAAGACTTAGGCGAAAGTTGCGCAGCCAGTCCGGCCAGGCAGCCACGCATGCGTCCATATCCAAAGGCCGCAACCGCTCCGCCGTTCATCGCCTGGTCCGGTCAACCATTCTTATTTCCGTTTGGATTTGGTGACGGTGCCTCACGCACATCTCGCGGCGGTGGGTCGACATGTTCAGGCTCGGGCGATGATGATTCCTTGTCGCGGGGATGCACCGGTGGCTTCTTGTGGTCGGCTTTCGGCGGGGGCCGCTCTTTGGTTTGATCTGGCATCAGGTTTCTCTCCCTCACCCGAAACCAGACAGACGCGCTCTTTGTTCCGATGGCTCCGACCAAAAAAGGCCCGGCGACCATGTGCCGCCGGGGCATGAGGGGCCTACGGACTGGCGACGCCGCCGCCTGGCGGCACGATGGTGGGGACGGGCTCCACGACTTCGAATTCCTAGTGCCGATCGACAAGAGCAGCCGGCCGGAACATGTCGCGTCGCCAGAAGGCCCGGCCGGAAAAGCAGAAACCTCGCCGCTCCATTCGCGGAGCGGCGAGGCCCCCAAACGCCCCTATTGCCGGTCCCAACAACCCGGCATTGCTGGCAGTGCAATTGTGGTGCCAGCAGCAAATGACCCATTCCGAGACGCCGGCGTGCGTCGGCCCAGGCGGCAAATCGTGCGCCGGCCAGGCGTGGCACGGTTCTTGCTGCCACAACTTCAGTCATGCCGGCCGAAAAGACCTGTTCCATATCGACACCGGCATCTGAGGTTGGGACAATGATGTCGCACAAACTTCTGTTCGGCCCTCCTGCGGTGCTCTCGGTCACCGCCCTGGGGCTGGCCCTCATTCGGTTGGCATCGGCTTTTCGCGAGTTCGTTCATCCACGCTACCGGCCGGAGCTCCACTATATGCGCGGACCCGGGCCGGCCACCGCGCGCCGGGCGAGTGCGCGCTAAGCGGGGTTCGGCCTGCGGCGGAGATGCGCCTCCCGGCGCCTTCTGTGGCTTGTTGCCATAGAACAAAAGGGGGATTCACATAACCGAGGATATGATTTAGGCTTACCCTGAAAAGATCGCAGGGTGGCAACCGTGGAAGCGACTTTCGATGACCTGACAAGGGCTGTGGCACAGCCCCATAGTGATGTGCGCGCCAACGTCCGCGCCATCGCCCTCAATCTCGCCGGCAAGCTCCTGATGGGCATTGCCATCGGGTTGGGCATTGCCATTGGCTTGGCCATCATTGGCTAGCGCGGCCAGCTGATCATCACCAAGTCGCGGCGCCACCGAGAGGCGTACACGCCAAGCGCTGGCAACTATATATTAGCAATCGCTTGTATTTCGCCTGAAGCAGGCTCATCATACAGCCGCTTTGTCGGGAACTTCTTGAGGGAGATTTTCCGATGCGACCGGTGCTCATTGTCATCGCCTTGGCGGTCTGCTTTGTCCTGTGGGACAGGCTTCAGAATGAAGGCCGTTATACAACACGGATAGAAGACAGTTTCCGCCAGGCCGCCGCCGACCTGCCGAGCGGCTCGTACGGCCACGAGGTCAGGTTCAGCCGTGACCTCATGAAACGCTGAAGGGCTCAGTCGGAATGGGCCAGAGCGGCGGCTGACGCGGAATTCTCTTTTTTCTCGCACTCCTCGCTGCGATCGCGACAGCCCGTGCGGCGGTCACGCCGATGGGGCGCGCGGACCGTCAAGGAATCTTGCGCCCGCACGCCCGCCGCGCCATGGTCCGGCAAACCCTGAGGAGGAACCATGCGAATCGTCCTGGCATCGGCGCTGCTGCTAACCGTCGCGCTGTCCGCAACCGCCGCCAACGCTCTGGACAGCGGCGCAAACCCTGTCGTCGTGACGCCGCTCGCCGATCGCACGCAAACGGCGTCCGGCCAGCCCATCACGCTGCCGCAGAAGAATGTCGAGGTCATCGTCTCGAGCTTCGAGATCGCCGTGGGCGCGACCTTGCCGGTCCACAAGCACCCGTTTCCCCGCTACGCCTATGTCGAGGCCGGAACGCTCAAGGTGACGAATGTCGAAACCGGCAACAGCAATACCTACAAGACCGGCGATTTCATCGTCGAGATGATCGGCCAGTGGCACCAGGCCACCAATCTCGGCGACGGCCCGGTGAAACTGCTGGTCATCGACCAGGTCGACCAGGGCGCCAAGAACACGGTGCTGCGCCAGTAATCGCCCTCATCCCCATGCGCCGACAGGTTGCTCGGTGGCGGCGTTGAGGCGGTTGAAAGCGTTGATCAGGGCGATCTGCACCACCAGTGCGGCCAGTTGCTTTTCGTCATAATGCCGGGCGGCTTCGTCCCAGATCGGGTCCGGCACCGGGTCGGCCCGATCGCTCAGCCGCGTCGTGGCTTCGGCCAGCGCAAGCGCGGCGCGTTCCGGCTCCGTGAAATAAGGCGTTTGCCGCCAGGCCGACACGGCAAAGATGCGCTCGTCCTTCTCGCCGGCCTTCTTCAACTCGCGCGCATGCATGTCGACGCAGACGCTGCAGCCGTTGATCTGGCTGGCGCGCAGGTGGACGAGCTTGCGCGTCACATAAGGCACGTCGGCCGCCTCGGTCGACTTGTCCAGCGCCAGCAGCGCCTGCAGCGCGCCGGGGATGAGCATTACGGGGTTCTTCAGTCGTGCTTGCACAATGGCCTCCTTCGGTCGTGTTCTCGCAAACCCCGGGCGCTCAGCATCCGGAGGTCCTGGTTTCTCCAGGGCTTTTTTGGTTCGCCGACACCGTCGCAGGCTGGACGGCCTTTGGGCCACATTGCCTGCCTCGATCAATAACCCGTCGGCTATGAATTAACTCATAACTCGCTAGTTATTGAATTGTCAAGCACGCCTTGGCGAATGCCGGTCGCCCGTCGCCTGCTGGACCGATCATTGCCGCTTTCACGGCAGCGGACCCGATGCTAGGGCTGTCGCCGAAAATCATGGACGGACCGCACCTTGAGCAAGAATCCTCAGCCACCCCTGATCGAGCTCTGTGTCGAAGGCATCGACGGGCTGCTTGCCGCGCAGGACGCCGGCGCCGACCGGGTCGAGCTCTGCGCCAGCCTGGTCGAAGGCGGCATCACGCCGAGCCTCGGCACGGTGCGCGCGGCGCTTGAGCTCGCCACCGTTCCGTTCCACGTCATCGTCAGGCCGCGCGGCGGCGATTTCCTCTACAGCGAGGCCGAGTACCGCTCGATGCTTGCCGATGTCAGCGCGCTGGCCGGTCTCGGCGTCGCCGGCGTCGTCGTCGGCTGCCTGAATGCCGACGGCACCATCGACGAGGCCCGCATGGGCGAATTGGTGCGCGCGGCTGGCCCGCTCAACGTCACCTGCCATCGCGCCTTCGACATGACGCGCGACCCGGCCGAGGCGCTCGAGGCGCTGGTCCGCTGCAGGGTCGGCCGCGTGCTGACCAGCGGCCAGCGCGACACTGCTCTGGGGGGCGCCGAGCTTCTGGCCGCGCTCGTCCAACAGGCCGGCGAGCGCATCATCATCCTCGGCTGCGGCGGGCTCGATCCCGACAATATCGCAGAGGTGCTCGCCAGGACCGGGCTGAAGGAAATGCATTTCGCCGCGCTTGCCGATGTGCCGAGCGCCATGCACTACCGCAACCCGCGCGTCGGCATGGGCGGCAGCGACCTCGACCGCGAGTACCGCACCACGGTGACCGACGGGGCATTGGTGGCGGCGACCATCGCGGCCGTCAGGGCCTGATCCCGGGGAAGATGCGATGACCGAAGGACGCTCGCCGATCGACCGCGTTTCGCCCGGGGACGAGCCCGCGATCCTCGCGCTCAACAACGAGCATGCGGCGGAACTGTCCTGGCTGGAAGCCGAGCGGCTCTCCTTCCTGCTCGGCGAGGCCTTCTATGCGCGCCGCATTGGCGCGCTCGAGGCCTTCATCATGACCTTCGACCAGGACGCCGACTACGACAGTCCGAACTTCCTCTGGTTCCGCGAGCGCTACCAGCGCTTCGTCTATGTCGACCGGGTCGTCGTCGCCGCAGCCGCGCGCGGCCGTGGCCATGCCCGCCGGCTCTACGAGGATCTGTTCGAGCACGTCGCGCGCTCCGGCCAGGCGATCATCACCTGCGAGGTGAATGCCGATCCGCCCAATCCGGCTTCGGACGCCTTCCATGCGGCGCTGGGGTTCGCCGAGGTCGGCGACGCGGTCATCCATGGCGGCAAGAAGGCCGTGCGCTACTACCTCAGGCAACTTGCCTGAGCGCCGGCGCGCGGCACTGGCGCAACAAACAAGCCGTCGCTAAAGTGGCCGTCTGCGCCACCGGGGGCGAACCGCCATGCCGAGCAACGTCTTCCGCTTCGACGAGAGCTGGGACATTCCAGAGGCGACGCCGCAAGAGGTCTGGGATGTGCTCTCCGACGCCGAATTGCTCCCGCTCTGGTGGGGCGACGTCTACAAGCAGGTCGTGCCGCTCGACAAGAAGGGCAAGGGCGTGGTCGGCTCGCGGGCAAAGGCCCGGGCGCGCGGCGCCCTGCCCTACGAACTGAACTTCATCATCGAGGCGGCCGAACTCGAACCCGGCCGGCTCGTGGTGGTCAAGACCTTCGGCGATTTCGACGGCCTGTGGCGGGCGGAACTGTCGCCATCGGCAAATGGCACCCGGGTCAACCTGATCTGGCAGGTCACGGTGCTGAGGCCGATCCTGAAGTTTCTGGCGCCGCTGCTCAGGCAGGCCTTTGCCTGGAACCACCGCTGGACGACGCCGCGCGGCGAAGCCGGCCTGCGCCGTTACCTGTCCGAACGGAAAAATCGCCAGGCGGCCTGATCAGGCGGCCGCGAAAAAAAGGGGCCATAACGGCCCCTTCTCTCTTCATGCGAACTGCAAGCGTCAGCCGGCGGCGGCGACTGCACGCTTGGCCATGACCGCGATCAGATTGGCCCGGTAATCCGCCGAGGCGTGGATGTCGCTCATCAGGTTCTTCGCCGGCACCTTCACGCCATCGAGGGCCGACGCCGCGAAATTTTTCGCCAACGCCGCCTCGATCTCCTTAGAGCGAAAGACGCCATCGTCGCCGGCGCCGGTCACGGCGGCGCGGACCCCGTCCTTGCCCTTGGTGACGAACACGCCGACGATCGCATAGCGCGACGCCGGATTGCGGAACTTTTCGTAGGCCGCCTTGGCCGGCGCGGTGAAGCTGACGGCCGTGATGATCTCGCCATCCTTCAGCGCCGTCTCGAACAGGCCCTTGAAGAACTTGTCGGCTGATATCTCGCGCTTGTTGGTGACGATCGTTGCCCCCAGCGCCAGCAGTGCCGCCGGATAGTCGGCGGCTGGATCGTTGTTGGCGATCGACCCGCCGATCGTGCCCTTGTGGCGCACCGCCGGGTCGCCGATCAGCGATGCCATATGGGCGAGCGCCGGACAGGCCTTCCTCAGCTTCTGGTCATTCGCGACGTCGTGGTGCGTGGTGGCGGCGCCGATGGTCACCGTCTTGCCCGACACCTTGACGCCTTGCAGTTCCTTCAGCCGGGACACGTCGACGAGGTCCGAGGGCGCGGCCAGCCGCGTCTTCATGGCGGGGATCAGCGTCATGCCGCCCGACAGGAGCTTCGCTTCGCCGCTTTTCAAAAGCTTGGCGGCCTCGGCAACCGAGGCGGCACGGTGGTAGTTGACCGAATACATGCTTGCTCCCTCCCTCAGTGCTTGGTCTTCGCGCGGATCGCGGTCCACACCGTGGACGGCGATGCCGGCATGGCGATGTCGGCAATGCCGATGGCATCGGTGATGGCGTTGATCACCGCCGGCGGCGAACCGATGGCGCCGGCCTCGCCGCAGCCCTTGATGCCGAGCGGATTGCTCGGGCATGGCGTGTTCGAGGTCGAGACCTTGAACGACGGCAGGTCGCCCGCGCGAGGCATCGTATAATCCATGTAGCTCGCCGTCAGCAATTGGCCGCTGGCGTCGTAATAGGCGCCTTCCAGCAGCGCCTGGCCGACGCCCTGGGCGATGCCGCCATGCACCTGCCCCTCGACGATCATCGGGTTGATGATGTTGCCGAAATCGTCGGCGGCCACGAACTGGATGATCTCGGTCGAGCCGGTCTCCGGATCGATCTCGACCTCGCAGATGTAGCAGCCGGCCGGGAAGGTGAAGTTGGCCGGATCGTAGAACGCCGTCTCCTTCAGGCCCGGCTCCATGCCGGCCGGCAGATTGTGGGCGGTGTAGGCCGCCAGAGCCATCTGGAACCACGGCACGTTCTTGTCGGTGCCGGCAACCTTCAGCGCGCCGTTCTCGATGACGATGTCGCTCTCGTCGGCCTCGAGCAGATGCGCGGCGATCTTCTTGGCCTTGGCCTCGACCTTGTCGAGCGCTTTGGAGATCGCCGACATACCGACCGCGCCCGAGCGCGAGCCGTAGGTGCCCATGCCCATCTGCACCTTGTCGGTGTCGCCATGCACGATCGACACGCTGTCGATCGGCACGCCGAAGCGCTGGTTGACCAGTTGCGCGAAGGTCGTCTCGTGGCCCTGGCCATGGCTGTGCGAACCGGTCAGCACCTCGATCGTGCCGACGGCGTTGACGCGTACCTCGGCCGATTCCCAAAGGCCGACGCCGGCGCCAAGCGAGCCGACCGCCGCCGACGGCGCGATGCCGCAGGCCTCGATGTAGCAGCTCATGCCGATGCCGCGCAGCTTGCCTTGCTTTGAGGCGGCGGCCTTGCGCTTGGCAAAGCCGGCATAGTCCGATGCCTTCATCGCCGCGTCGAGCGAGGCGCCATAGTCGCCGGCGTCATAGTTCATGATGACCGGCGTCTGGTGCGGGAACGACTTGATGAAGTTCGTCCGCCGAAGCTCCGCCGGCGATACGCCGAGCTCGCGCGCGGCGGTCTCCATCGTGCGCTCCAGCAGATAGGTCGCTTCCGGCCGCCCTGCCCCGCGATAGGCATCGACGGGCGCGGTGTTGGTGTAGACGGTACGAACGTTGGCGTGGATCGCCGGCATGTCGTATTGGCCCGACAGCAGCGTGGCGTAGAGATAGGTCGGCACGCAGGACGAGAACAGCGACATGTAGGCGCCGAGATTGGCGATCGTGTCGACCTTCAGCCCGGTGATCCGGTTGTTCCTGTCGAAGGCCATCTCCACCGTCGAGACATGGTCGCGGCCATGCGCGTCCGAGAGGAAGCTCTCGGTGCGGTCGGCGACCCATTTCACCGGCACGCCGGTCTTCTTCGAGGCCCACAGGCAGACGATCTCTTCCGGATAGATGTAGATCTTCGAGCCGAAACCGCCGCCGACATCAGGCGCGATGACGCGCAGCTTGTTCTCCGGCGCGATGTTGTAGAAGGCGCTCATCACCAGCCGCGCGACATGCGGGTTCTGCGATGTCGTCCAGCAGGTGTAATGATCCTCTGCCTTGTCGTAGTGGCCAAGCGCTGCCCTGGGCTCCATCGCGTTGGGCACCAGCCGGTTGTTGACGATCTTCATCCGGGTGACGTGCGCCGCGCCCTTGATCGCCGCGTCGACCGCCTTGGCGTCGCCGATCTCCCAGTCGAAGATCAGGTTGTTCTCGGCTTCGGCATGGATCTGCGGCGCGCCCTTCTCCAGCGCCTTGGTCGCGTCGACCACCGCCTTCAGTTCCTTGTAGGTGATCTCGACAGCCTCGGCTGCGTCGCGCGCCTGGCCCTTGGTTTCGGCAACCACGATTACGACCGCGTCGCCGACATAGCGGACCTTGTCGACGGCCAGCGGCGACCATGCGCCCATCTTCATCGGCGAGCCGTCCTTGGAATGGATCATCCAGCCGCAGATCAGGTTGCCGATGCCGTCGGCCTTGAGTTCCTTGCCGGTCAGCACACCGATGACGCCAGGCATGGCCTGCGCCTTCTTGACGTCGATCTTCCTGATCTGCGCATGCGCGTGCGGGCTGCGCACGAACGCTGCATGCTTCATGCCGGGAACCACCATGTCGTCGACATAGCGGCCGGCGCCGGTGATGAACCGCTTGTCCTCCTTGCGCGCCACGCGGGCGCCAACACCTTCAATGCCCATATGAAATTCCTCCGGAATTTAGGGGAATAGGTCAGTAGGGAAGTAAGGGAGTAGGGAATTAAGAGCCAATTGGCTTACTCCCCTATTCCCTTACTCCCCTATCAAGCAGCCCGTTTCGTCTTGCCCTTCGACCCCTTCGCCATCGCCTTCGAGGCGGCGAGGATCGCCTTCACGATGTTGTGGTAGCCGGTGCAGCGGCAGATATTGCCTTCGAGCTCGGCCCGCACCGTCGCCTCGTCGAGGCCTTCAGGATGACGCGCGATCATGTCTGTCGCCGTCATGATCATGCCCGGCGTGCAGAAGCCGCATTGCAGCCCGTGATGCTCCTTGAACGCGGCCTGCACCGGATGCAGGTCGGCGCCGTTGGCGAGGCCTTCGATGGTCACCACGCTGGACCCTGAGGCCTGCGCCGCCAGCATCGTGCAGGACTTCACCGCCTTGCCGTCGACGTGCACGACGCAAGCGCCGCATTGCGAGGTGTCGCAGCCGACATGCGTCCCGGTCAGGCCGAGATTCTCCCGCAAGAAGTGAACCAGAAGCGTACGGTCCTCGGCGGCGCCACTGACGCGCCTGCCGTTCACCGTCAACGATATGTCCGACATGAAACCTCCCTGGGTATTTTACCTTGGTCGTCCTGGCGCCGTTTTCCTCCCGGCGCCTGGCTGTTCGCCCGTTCACGTGCCGCACAAAAAGCGGGAAAAAATAGCTTGGGCCCTCCACGGGGCGAGAATGCAGTTCGCCCGAAAAGTCGCATATTGTACTTTCGGTCACGCCGGATGGGGGCGGACCATTGCCAAAGCGCCGCCGTGAAGACAACAATGCCTTTCGACGCCGCTCGCCCGACGCGCACAAGACAACGTCGGAGGAAATGCAGGAGAAGGCAGCTGGCCAGTTCGCGGACGCGCTATGCATGCGGCCTCTCGGCGCTCACCACGGATGCGCCCGACGCCAATGCCTTCGCCCGGGCAATCGCGGCGGAAGCGGCGGCGATCGACGCTGGTTTCGCGCTGCTGTTCTTCTCCCAAAGTCTGGTCGATGCGGCGGCGCTGTCGCAAGCGCTGACCGAGCACGCGCCGGCGCTTGCCTATGCCGGCTGCTCGACCGCCGGCGAAATCACGCCGCAGGGGCTCGAGGACGGCCACATCCTTGCCCTGCTCCTGCCGTCCGCCTCGTTCGCCACGGCCAGCATCATGGTCGACAATCTCTCCTCGTCGGGCATGGACAGGATCACCGGCGAGGTCGCGGCGCTCAGGCGCTCGCTGCGCGGCCGCGTCGGACATGGACGGGCCAAGGATACCTTCGCGCTGTGCTTCATCGACGGGCTGTCCTATGCCGAGGAGGCCGTGACGTCGGCCATCCATTGGGGGCTGGATGACATTCCGCTGATCGGCGGCTCGGCCGGCGACGACCTCAAATTCGAGACCACCACGCTGATCTCGAATGGCAAGGTCGCCTCCGACAGCGCCATCATCATGCTGATCGCCACCGAAATCCCCTTCCACGTCTTCAAGACCGACAATTTCATTCCCACCGACGAGAAGCTGGTGGTGACCGCTTCCGATCCCGATCACCGCATCGTGCGCGAATTCAACGCCGTCAACGCCGCCGAGGAATATGCCGCCTCGGTCGGGATCCTGCCGCATACGCTGACGCCGCTGAGCTTTGCCTCGCATCCGGTGGTGGTGAAGGTGGGCGGCGAATATTACTGCCGCTCGATCCAGAGGATGCATGCCGACGGCTCTCTCTCCTTCTTCTGCGCCATCGACGACGGCGTCGTGCTCTCGATCGCCCAGCCGAAGAACATGGTCGAGGCGACACGCGCCGCGCTCAGCGATGTCAGGGAGCGGCTGGGCGGCATCGATATGATCCTCGGTTTCGATTGCGTGCTGCGGCGGCTCGACGCGCGCAACCGCCAGGTGTTCCGGGATATTTCGGAGCTCTACCGGGTCAACAACGTCATCGGCTTCGGCACCTATGGCGAACAGTATCGCTCGATGCATCTCAACCAGACCTTCACCGGCATCGCCTTCGGCGATCGCCTGGCGGCCGAATAGCGCGGGCCGCCCATGCCGCTCCGGGACATCAACGACCTCGAAAAGCTGAAGAAGATCAACGCCGCCCTCGTCAGCCGCGTCGAGCGCTCGATGGACCAGCAGGGCAATGCCTTCTCGCTGTTCCAGACCGCGATCTCGCTGGAGAACCGGGTGCGCACGCGCACCGACGAACTGCATTCGACCCTGCGCCGGCTCGAGCAGACCAACATCGACCTGATCGCCGCCAAGGAAATCGCCGAACTGGCGAACCTTTCCAAGACCAGGTTCCTGGCGGCCGCCAGCCACGACGTGCTGCAGCCGCTGAACGCCGCCCACCTCTCCGTCTCGGCGCTGGCCGAGGTGCAGACCAGCGAGGAAGGCAAGAAGCTGGTGCGCCAGGTCGAGCGTTCGCTGGAGACGATGGAGGACCTGCTGCGCACGCTGCTCGACATCTCCAAGCTCGACGCCGGCGTTGTGCAGCCCGAGATCGGCGATGTCAGCTTGGAGGCGCTGTTCTCCTCGCTGCGTTCGGACTTCCTGCCGGTGGCCGAGCTGAAAGGGCTGACGCTAAAGTTCCGGCCGGTGAACGCGCTGGTGCGCTCCGACCGCACGCTGCTGCGCCGCATCCTGCAGAACATCCTGTCCAACGCGCTGCGCTACACCCGCTCCGGCGGCGTGTTGGTCGGCACCAGGCATCGCGGCGATATTATCCGCATCGATGTCGCCGACACTGGCTGCGGCATTGCCGACGACCAGCGCGAGGCGGTGTTCGAGGAATTCCACCGCGGCAGCACGGCGCTCACCGACACCGGGCTGTCCGGCGGCGGGCTGGGACTGGGCCTCGCCATCGTGCGCCGCATGGCCGCCGCCCTTGGCCATCCGGTGACGTTCTCGTCGAAGCTCGGCCGCGGCACCATCTTCCACATCGACGTTCCGGTCGGCATCGGCGCCGCGGCCGATACGACCGCCAGCACCGCCGATCTGGAGCGGCCGCGCGGCTACGGCCTGTTCGGCACCAAGGTGCTGCTGGTCGAAAACGATGCCGACGTACTGCAGGCGATGACCTTCCTGCTCGAGCGCTGGCAATGCCAGGTGCGCGCCGCGACCTCGACCGACGATGCGCTGGATATGCTTGGCGACACCGACTGGGTGCCAGACATCGTCATTGCCGACCAGCATCTCGACGGCGGCGACCTCGGCACCGCGACCATCGCCGAAGTCCGCGACTATCTCGGCCGCCCGGTGCCGGCGCTGATCGTTACCGCCGACGGGTCGGACGTCGTCGCCAAGGCCGCCCGCGCCGACGGCATCGAACTGATGCGCAAACCGCTGAAGCCGGCGCAACTGCGGGCGCTGCTGGCGCATCTGCTGGCTTGAATTTCAAAACCCCGCCTGATCCCGAAACAGCTCCGCATTATCCAGCTTCGACACCTCGATCACCGCTTGTGTGCGGCTGTAGACGTTGAGCTTGCGAAGGATTTCGGAGACATGCGCCTTCACCGTAGTCTCGCCGACCTGCAGCTCATAGGCGATCTGCTTGTTGAGCATGCCCTGGCGCAGCATCTGCAGCACCCTCAGTTGCTGCGGCGTCAGCCGCGCCAGGCGCTGCACCATATCGGCGCGGTCGATGCTGTCGGCATCGGGCGGCTGGATCTCGTAGGTCTCCGGCACATAGATCGCGCCGTCCATCACCGAGCGGATGGCGCCGGCGAGGTCGCTCTTGCGCGCCGATTTCGGGATGAAGCCGGCCGCGCCGTAGGACAGCGCCTCGGAAATGATGCGCGGCTCCTCATAGCCGGAGACGATCACCACAGGCAGGCGCGGATGGCGGGTCCTGAGCTGCAGCAGCCCGTCGAAGCCATGCACGTCGGGCATGCTGAGGTCGAGCAGCGCGAGGTCGAACGGCTTCGGGCCGGCCAGCAGGTCGAGCGCCTCGGCGATCGAGCGCGCCTCGACCGTATCGACGTCCGGATAGGCCATCTGCACGGCGCTGTGCAGCGCCTCGCGGAACAGCGGATGGTCGTCGATGATCAGAAACCGGGCGCGATCGTTGACTGCGGTCATGATGAGGTCGCTTCACTTGCGCCCAGAATAGGATAATCCCGCAACCATGGCCAGATTATTGGCAAACAATACATCGCCATTCTTGCCGTCGATTGCAGTGCCCAGGTGACGCCATAACCGGAAACGAAAGTAAACGACATGCCGCCGAATGGCCCACAGCGCTGTTTCTTTTGGCCGCGACGGTTTTTTGAACGTCGGCCCGGCCTTGTTCCGCTGAAATTCAGCCGGCAAGCGCCGGTATGACCAGCGCCTTGCCATCGCGCATCCCTTGCCGGGTCGCGCAAATCGGCCGAATGTGCCGACCAGAGATACGATTGAGAGAAACGCATGACGGAATTCGTCCTTCCTTTGCCCGCGACCCCGTCCGTTGCCGTCGCGGGCTCGCACGAACGCTTCGCGGTGCGCCGCATCTTCTGCGTCGGGCGCAACTATGCGGCGCATGCAAGGGAACTCGGCAATGACGAGCGCGATCCGCCCTTCTTCTTCACCAAGCCGGCCGACGCGGTGGTCGACAGCGGCGCCACCATCCCCTACCCGCCACTGACCGCGAACCTGCATCACGAGATCGAGCTGGTCGCGGCGATCGGCAAGGCGGGCTTCCGCATTCCCCGCGACGAGGCGCTTGCTCATGTCTGGGGCTATGCCGTCGGCATCGACCTCACCCGGCGCGACCTGCAGGACCAGGCCAAGAAGGCGGCGCGGCCCTGGGACTGGTCGAAGGCCTTCGACCGTTCCGCCCCGTGCGGCGCGCTGGTCCCGGCGCAGAAGTCCGGCCACCCCGCGAAGGGCCGCATCTGGCTCGCCGTCGACGGCAAGGTCCGGCAGGATGCCGACCTTGCCGAGCTGATCTGGCCGCTCGCAGACATCGTCTCGATCTGCAGCGAGGCGGTCGAAGTGGAACCGGGCGACCTGATCTTCACCGGCACGCCAGCCGGCGTCGGCGCGGTCGGGCCGGGCGAAACGATGACCGGCGGCGTCGACGGCATCGGCGCCATCGAAATCACCATCGGCCAGCCGGCAGCGTGATGCGATGAGCGACCTGATCCTCCACAATTACTACCGCTCCTCCACCTCCTACCGGGTGCGCATCGCGCTGGAGATGAAGGGCCTCAGCTACGACTACGTGCCGCATCATCTGCGCCATGGCGAGCACCTCGAAGCCGCCTACCGCGCGGTCAATCCGCAAGGGCTGGTGCCGGCGCTGGTTCTCGGCGACGGCCGGCTTTTGACGCAGTCGCTGGCGATCATCGAATATCTCGACGAGACCGTGCCCGAGCCGCCGCTTCTGCCGAAGGACGCGCTCGGCCGGGCGCGCGTCAGGATGCTGGCGCAGATGATCGCCTGCGACATCCATCCGGTGAACAATCTGCGCGTGCTCACCTCGCTCCGCACGCTGTTCGGCGCCAGCGACCAGGATGTCGTCAACTGGTTCCGGCACTGGGTGAACGAAGGGTTCCAGCCGCTTGAGACGATTCTCGCTTCATCGCCCGAGACCGGCACCTTCTGTCACGGAGACACGCCCGGCCTTGCCGACATCTGTCTCGCCGCCCAGGTCACCAACAACGCCCGTTTCGGCGTCGACATGGCGCCCTATCCGGTGATCTCGCGCATCCACGCCGCCTGCATGGCGCTGCCGGCTTTCCGCAAGGCGGCGCCGGAGAATCAGGTAGACGCGGAGTAGCCGCACAATTCCGGGTAGAGCATGAGGAGTTGCCGATGAAAGCCGTCGTCTTCGAGAAGTTCGGCGAGGCGCCGACGATCCAGACCGTCCCCGACCCGAAGCCGGCGCCGGAAGGCGTCGTCATCAAGGTCGAGGCGACCGGGCTTTGCCGCAGCGACTGGCATGGCTGGATGGGCCATGATGACGGCATCACGCTGCCGCATGTGCCCGGCCACGAACTCGCCGGCATCGTCGTCGCCGCAGGCAAGCGGGTGACCCGCTGGAAGGCCGGCGACCGCGTCACCGTGCCGTTCGCCATTGGCTGCGGCCGCTGCTTCGAATGCACCTCGGGCAACCACCAGGTTTGCGAGCACCAGACGCAGCCCGGCTTCACCGGCTGGGGCTCGTTCGCCGAATATGTCGCCATCGACCATGCCGACACTAACCTGGTGCGCCTGCCGGACGAGATGGACTTCGCCACCGCCGCCAGCCTCGGCTGCCGCTTCGTCACCTCCTTCCGCGCCATCGTCGACCAGGGCCGGGTGAAGCCGGGCGAATGGGTGGCCGTGCATGGCTGCGGCGGCGTCGGCCTGTCGGCGATTATGATCGCCAGCTCGATGGGCGCTAACGTCATCGCCATCGACCTCACCGACGAGAAGCTGGACTTCGCAAGGAAGATCGGCGCCGTGGCGACGATCAACGCCTCGAACACCCCCAACGTGGTCAAGGCGGTCAAGCAGATCACCAATGGCGGCGCGCATATGTCGATGGACGCGCTCGGCCACCCGACCACCTCGTTCAATTCGATCGCCAATCTGCGCCGCCGCGGCCGCCACGTTCAGGTCGGCCTGATGCTGGCCGAGCATGCCAAGCCGCAGGTGCCGATGGACAAGGTGATCGCCTTCGAGCTCGAGATATTCGGCAGCCACGGCATGCAGGCCTACCGCTATCCGGCGATGATGGAAATGATCCGCACCGGCAAGCTGAAGCCGGAACTTCTGGTCGGCAAGAAGATCAGCCTCGAGGATGCGCCTGCGGCCTTGATGGCGATGGGCGGCTTCGAGGGCATCGGCATCGGCGTAGTGACGAAGTTCTAGGAGCGGATGCCGGCGTCACGCCGAAGCCGCGGGTCTCGGCAACTCCTGCTTGGCGAATCTCTTGGCGCCGACGACGCAAAGCACCACGGCGACGGTGACGGCGATCATCAGCGGGCTGACCTGCTCGTGCAGCAGGCTCGCCGCCAGCGCCAGGCCGAAGAAGGGCTGCAAAAGCTGCAGCTGGCCGACGGCGGCGATGCCGCCTTGGGCCAGGCCGCGATACCAGAACACGAAGCCGATCAGCATGCTGAACAGCGAGACATAGGCGAGGCCGGCCCAGGCGCCGGAGCCGATGCCGACGAAGGACGGGGGCAGCGTTGCAAAGGTCAGCACCAGCATGATCGGCAGCGAGATCGCCAGCGCCCAGCAGATCACCTGCCAACCGCCGAGCCGGCGCGACAGCGCGGCCCCTTCCGCATAACCCAGTCCACAGACGATAATGGCGGCCAGCATCAGGCCGTCGCCAATTGGTGACGCCGTCCCGCCTTGCATCAGGGCAAAGCCCGCGACGAGCGCACTGCCGAGGCAGGAGAACAGCCAGAAGGCCGGGCGTGGACGCTCGCCGCCACGCAGCACGCCGAAGATCGCCGTCGCCAGCGGCAGCAGACCGACGAAGATGATGGAATGGGCCGAGGTGACGTGCTTGAGCGCCAGCGCCGTCAGCAAGGGGAAGCCGACGACCACGCCCAGCGCAACGATCGCCAGCGACAGCAGATCCCCGCGCTCCGGCCGTTTCTGCCGGAACAGGATGAGCATCGCCAGGCCGAGCAGTCCGGCAATCGCCGCGCGGGCCGAAGTCAGGAAGGTCGGATCGAAATCCGCCACCGCCACGCGCGTCGCCGGCAGCGAGCCGCTGAAGATCAACACCCCGACGAATCCGTTCACCCAGCCGCTCGCGGTCTTGTCCATTCCAGGCTCCATTTCTTTCGCCCTGTATCGCGCAGACCCCTATGGTGCAGCCAGAGACAATGCGGTACAATTCGGCAAAACTGTAATGGTCAATTGAGCAATACAGATGACCGAACTCGCTCTGGAAGCCGACGCAGCGCGCACTTTTGCCGCCACCACGCTTGTCGAAACTGTCATGGCGACCATCCGCCAGCGGATCGCTGCCCGCAGCCTGACGCCGGGGGCGCGGCTGCCCTCGATCCGCGCCCTCGCCAAATCCATGCGGGTTTCGAAATCCACCGTCGTCGAGGCCTATGATCGGCTCGCCGCGGAAGGCACCATCCGCTCGCGCCCTGGCTCGGGCTTCTACGCCGCCGGCCAGCTGGCGCCTTTGTCGCTGGCCGAGATCGGCCCCCGTCTCGACCGCGAGGTCGATCCGCTCTGGGTCTCGCGCCAGTCGCTGGAAGCCGGCGACGAGGTGCTGAAACCCGGCTGCGGCTGGCTGCCGGCCGCATGGATGCCGCAAGCCGCCCTGCGCCGGGCGCTGCGCACGGCGGCGCGCGCCGATGATGTCGCGCTTGCCGATTACGGCACGCCGCTCGGCCTGCCGCCGCTGCGACAGTTGCTGGCGCGGCGCATGGCAGGGCATGGGATCGAAGCCGCGCCCGAACAGATCATGCTGACGGAATCGGGCACCCAGGCCATCGATCTCCTGTGCCGCTTCCTGATCGAGCCCGGCGATACCGTTCTGGTCGACGACCCCTGCTATTTCAATTTTCACGCGCTTCTGCGCGCCCACCGCGCCAAGGTGGTCAGCGTGCCCTACACGCCATCTGGGCCGGACATCGACCTGTTCGCCGCGGCGCTGGCCGAGCACCGGCCGCGCCTCTACATCACCAACTCCGGCATCCACAATCCGACCGGCGCGATCCTGTCGCCGGTCACCGCCCACCGGCTGCTCAAGCTCTCCGACCAGGCGGACCTCACCATCGTCGAGGACGACATCTTCGCCGATTTCGAGCACAGCCCGGCCCCTCGCCTGGCGGCGTTCGATGGCCTCAACCGCGTCGTCCAGATCGGCAGCTTCTCCAAGACGCTGTCGGCCTCGGTGCGCTGCGGCTTCATCGCGGCGCCCCGCGACTGGATCGAGCAGCTCATCGACCTCAAGATCGCCACGACCTTCGGCGGCGGCAGGCTGGCGGCCGAACTGGTGCTGACCCTGCTGAAGGACGGCAGCTACCGCAAGCATGTCGAGGCGTTGCGCATCCGGCTTGCGCGCGCCATGGCCGAAACGAGTGCCCGCCTGAAGCCGATCGGCATCACGCCGTGGATCGAGCAGCCGGCCGGCCTGTTCCTGTGGTGCAGCCTGCCGGAGGGCCTGGATGCGGCGGAGGTCGCTCGCCGCGCACTGGCCGACAGTGTGGTGCTGGCACCCGGCAATGCGTTCAGCCTGTCCGGAACAGCCAGCCGCTTCCTGCGCTTCAATGTCGCCCAGTCGGCTGACGAACGCATCTTCACGGCGCTCGAAGCGGCGATGTCAGCGTAATTCCGCTCAGCCGGAAGCGGCGCAGACCGCGCGCACGCAATCGCGCAGCCAGCGTTGCGCCGGATCGGCGTCGAGGCGCGGATGCCAGAGCATGGAGATCGTCACCTCCGCTGTCGCGACCGGCAGGGGAAAGCTGAACATGCCGGCGCGCGCGCCTTCCGTATGCCGCTCGGGCACGCTGGCGATCAGGTCGGACGCGCGGGCCATGGCGAGGGTCGCCGAGAAGCTGGACACCATGCACACCACAGTCCGGCGCAGTCCGAGCTGTTCCAGGGCCTGGTCAATCGGCCCTCTCTCGCGGCCGCGCCGGGAAACGCTGATGTGGCGCCCGGCCGCGAAGCGCGCCGGCGTGACGGGGCCCAGGCTTAGCGGATGGCCGGACCGCGCCGCACCGACGAAACGGTCGCGAAAGAGCGTCTGAATGCGGACCTCGGGTCCGGTCTCGCCGGCTACGCCGATCTCCAGATCGATGGTCGCGTCGCGCAGCGACGCTACGTCCTTGTCGGACTTCGGCGCGAAGCGCAGCCGCACATTGGCAGCCTCCGCTCCGGCGCGGGCGACAAGCCGCGGCCCGAACTCCTCGACGAAGCTTTCGTTGGTGCGCAGCGTAAACGTCCGGTCGAGGCCTTGCAGGTCGAGCAGCCCGGCCGGGCGCAGCAACGCTTCCCCGTCTTCGACCACGCGGCCCACCTGCAGCCGCAATTCCTGCGCGCGCGGCGTCGGCACAAGGCCCCGGCCGGCGCGGACCAGCAGCGGATCGCCCGTCGCCTCGCGCAGGCGCGCCAGCGTGCGGCTCATCGCCGACGGGCTGAGGCGCAGCCTTTGCGCGGCGCGCGCCACGCTGCCTTCGTTGAGCAGGACATCCAGGGCGGCCAGCAGGTTGAGATCGGGTGACGGCATCGCCGGATCATAGCACGGATATATGGCGTCGCATGCATGAATAAGATGCAAATGCTGCGTCTTTCGCCATGTCAGCGAGGGGCGTACGACCAGGCCGAAGCAAAGGAGCAAGCCATGGCGAACGTCGCGGAAAAAGTTGGAACCGAAAGCAATTGGATTGACGGCGCTGCGACGCCCACGCGGTCCGTTCGCTGGGCGCTGGCCAGCCTGTCGCTTGCCACGCTGTTGTCCTCTCTCGGCACCAGCATCGCCAGCGTCGGCCTGCCATCGCTGATGCAGGCGTTCGGCGCCTCGTTCCAGTCCGTGCAATGGGTGGTGCTGGCCTATCTGCTTGCCATCACCACCATGATCGTCAGCGCCGGGCGGCTGGCCGACATTGTCGGCCGCCGTCCGCTCCTGCTCGCCGGCATCGCCCTGTTCACGATCGCCTCGGCGCTCTGCGCGCTGGCGCCGACGCTTGGGCTGTTGATCGCGGCGCGGGCCGCGCAAGGCCTTGGCGCGGCCGTGATGATGGCGCTGACGCTGGCCTTCGTCGCCGGCACCGTCCCTAAGGCCAGGACCGGCAGCGCCATGGGCCTGCTCGGCGCCATGTCGTCGATCGGCACCATGCTTGGCCCCTCGCTCGGCGGACTGCTGATCGCCGGCGCCGGCTGGCGGGCGATGTTCCTGGTCAATGTGCCGCTCGGCATGCTGGCTTTCGCGCTTGCCTGGCGCGCGCTGCCCAAGGACGGCAGGTCCGGGCCGGGACGAAGCGCTTTCGATACGCTCGGGACGGTTCTGCTCGGCCTGACGCTGGCCGCCTACGCGCTGGCCATGACACTGGGCAAGGGCAGCGTTGGTCTGCTCAATCTCGCCCTGCTTGTCGTTGCCGCCCTTGGCGTCGCCTTGTTCATCGTGACGGAATTGAAGGTCGAAACGCCGCTCGTCCGCCTGGCTGCATTCGGCGACCGCATGCTGACCGCAAGCCTCGCCATGAGCGTCGTCGTCTCGACCGTGGTGATGGGCCAGTTGGTGGTCGCGCCGTTCTACCTCTCCAGAGCGCTGGGCCTCGACCCCGCCACCGTCGGGCTGGTAATGTCCACGGCACCGTTGGTCGCGACGCTGGCTGCGGTGCCGGCGGGGCGGCTGGTCGACCGCTTCGGTGCCCAGCCGACGATGATAGCCGGCCTGGCCTCGCTCGTTCTCGGCACGTTTGCCCTCTCGTCGATCCGGATCGCGTTCGGCATTCCCGGCTACGTCGTCCCGGTCCTGGCGCTGAGCGGCGGCTACGCCCTGTTCCAGACCGCGAATAACGCCGCGGTGATGGGGGCCGCGACCGCCGACCAGCGCGGCGTCGTCTCCGGCCTCGTCAACCTGTCGCGCAATCTCGGCCTGATCACCGGCGCATCGCTGATGGGCGCCATATTCGCCGCGGCATCTGCTGGAGCAGATTCAGCGACCCCATCGGCAACCCTGCTCGGAATGCAGGTCACGTTCCGGTTCGCGATGGCGCTTGCGCTGTTTGCGCTCGGCCTTGGCGTGTTCTGCCGGCGGGCGGCTACGAGAAGCAAGGAGCGGGCCGAGGCCTAGAGCTGTTTCGAAATTCGCTCTGGCGAACCATATGGTGGTGGCTTCGAGAACCGGAGCGCAGCGGACGTTTGGGCCTGTGACCACCGGAAGCGCACAAAACGCCATCAGATGGCCGCCAGAGTAGAATTCCAAACAGCTCTAGGCCCCTGCCCGCTTGCGGCGCTCGTACAGCATAACCAGTGTCTCGGCGGTCAAGGCCGGCTTCTGCTCGCCTTCGATTTCGACCGTATTGGCGGCCTTCATCAGATACTGGCCGGGGCCCCTGTCCTCCATGGACAGCAGCGTCGTGCGCAACCTGATGCGCGAGCCGACCCGGACCGGCGCCAGGAAACGCACCTTGTCGAAGCCGTAATTGAAGGCGGCCTGGGTGTTTTCGGGCACGATGCCCATGTCGAGCGCCAACGCGCCGATGATCGACAGCGTCAGATAGCCATGCGCGATCGTGGTGCGGAACGGACTCTGCCGTTTTGCCCTTTCAGGGTCGACATGGATCCATTGATGGTCGCCAGTGCATTCGGCGAACTGGTCGATGCGATGCTGGTCGACCGTCGTCCACTCCGACACGCCGACTTCCTGCCCGGCCATCGTCCTCAACTGCTCGAAGGTCGGCGGCGTCCTCGGCCGTGTTTCCGTCATTCCTGCTTTCCCGATCGCTTTGCCTGTCTCCCGATCACGAAGCGGAGCCCACTGTCAATTCGCCGCCTGGCAATTCGGTTCCGACAGGCAGCGTTTTGCTGCCATGGGTGGCAGTTCGTCCACAATGCCGCCGGAAGGCAGCATTGCCCCTCAACGCCCGCGACCTAGCCGCTCCCGGAAGCGCGAGGGTACCTGGCAGGCAGCACCAGCGACGCCGGTGGGAAGCGTCACTTCTTGTCGTAGCCGGCGCGGATCTCCGCCATCGCGTCCTTGATCCGCTCGCGCAGGATCTCGATGGATTCGGTGCCGGATTTCCTGGCCATTTCAGCCACCTCGCCGATTGCTTCGACGTCCTCAGCCGTTCGATGAAAGTCCTCGCGAAACGGTCGAACTCTGCCCGCATCGGGTGGTCGGGATCGGCCCGCACCTCCTCGAGCAGCGTGCCTGCCGAGGCCACGATCTTCTTCAGGAGATAGGCGTCGGCGCGAAACAGGTTGAACAGCGACGGCAATTCCTCGCGGATCTTCTCGCGCATGGCGGAGAGCGCCTCCTCGTCGTTGAGGAACCGGCCGATCACCCTGGTGAACTCGTCGAACAGTTTCTGGTGGCGGCGGTCGTCGGTGAGCGCCGACAGGAGCTCGGCGGCAAGCGGCGCCAGCGGCACCTTCTCGACCTCATCCATCATGCGGCTGGTGACGAAGCCGCGCAGGCCGGATTGTTCGACGGCGGCAAGCGTCTGCGGCACAAGGCGGGCGACAAAGCGCGACAGGCCGGCGGCGCGCTCCGCATCGGCCAGCCAGTCGGCGACCAAGGCGGAGAAATCGACCTCGGCCAGCTTTTCGCGCACCGGCTCCGGCGCCAGGAAATTGACCTCGATAAAGCGGCCGAGATTGTCGGCGATGCGGTTCTGGTTTTCCGGGATGATGGCCGTGTGCGGGATCGGCAGGCCGAGCGGGCGCCTGAACAGCGCCACCACCGCATACCAGTCGGCCAGCCCGCCGATGGTCGCCGCCTCGGCGAAGGCGGCGACGAAGCCGAGCCACGGATAGGTGCCCTCGAACGACTTGGCGAGCGCAAAGACCAGAACGCAGAGCGCCAGCGCCGCGGTCGCCACGAACTTGGTTCGCCTCAGCGCCGCAAGCTTGGCAGCGGCGTCGGTGTCGAATCGGACATGGTTCATGGCCGGGGCCGCTTGTGACATTGTGAGCCGCTCCTGATCGATGTTGCGACTTATCTAGGGACGCTGAAGGCCAAATGCCCGCGGCACGCTACCCACGCTCACGATTTGCGCCACCATGCACATAAAGTTGACGCGTTTATTCATCTATCGTGCGCTGCCAGTCTGGAATTGTTCCAAGGTATAGGCCATATTGAGCCCAAGCTACTGGTTCAAGAGGACGAAATGCGGCTGACGCGCCAGACCAACTATGCCGTGCGCATCCTGATGTATTGCGCCGCCAATACCGAACGGCTGAGTCGCATCCCCGAGATCGCCGCCGCCTATTCGGTGTCGGAGCTGTTCCTGTTCAAAATCCTGCAGCCGCTGGTGGAGAACGGCCTGGTCGAGACGGTGCGTGGCAGGAATGGCGGCGTCAGGCTCGGCCGTCCGGCCGAACAGATCAGCCTGTTCGACGTCGTGCGGGTGACCGAAGAGAGCTTCGCCATGGCCGAATGCTTCGAGAACGACGCGGTCGAATGCCCGCTGGTTGACAGCTGCGCGCTGAACTCAGCGCTGCGCGAGGCGCTCAACGCCTTCTTTGCCGTGCTGTCGCGCTACACGATCGCCGACCTTGTTGCGGCGCGCCCGAATGTGCGCCATCTGCTCGGCATCGACATGCTGGAGCAGCGGGCCCCGGCCGCCTGATTGCAGCCGGCGGCTAGGCCGCCGATTGCGGCAAAACGAACGGCATATTGGCTGCCGGCAGCACGCCAACTTTCAACCGGCAATCGAACACCTTCTCGATCAGTTCGTCGGTCAGCACGTGCTGCGGCGCGCCCGCGGCGGCGAGCCGGCCGCGATGCATGACGTGGATGCGGTCTGCATACATGGCGGTCAGGTTGAGATCGTGCAGGATGGCGACGACGCCGCCGCCGCGCCTGGCGAAGTCGCGGGCAATGTCCATGATGATCAGTTGGTGCTTGACGTCGAGGCTGGACACCGGCTCGTCGAGGAACAGGTAGCGTGGCTTGCCGTCGAGCACCGGCGCCCAGACCTGGCAGAGCACGCGGGCAAGCTGCACGCGCTGCTGCTCGCCGCCTGAAAGCTCCTGGTAGAATCGTCCGGCAAAGCCGTCGAGATCGACGCGCGCCAGCGCCCGCTCAGGCAGCCGCGCGTTCTCGCCGGGCAGCACGCCGGAGCGTCCGCCGACAAGGCCGAGCCTGACGATCTCGCGCACCGTGAACGGAAAGGACAATGTCGTCGCTTGCGGCAGCACGGCGCGATAGGTCGCCGCCTCAACCGGCTTCATCGCCTTGAGGTCGCAGCCGTTCAGCGCAATGCCGCCCGTATAGGCAAGCTCGCCCGACAGCGCCTTGAGGAATGTCGTCTTGCCCGAACCGTTGGGTCCGACAATGGCCGCGATCTCGCCCGGCCGCGCGGCGAAATCGACGTGGGTGACGATGCGCTTGCCGCAGATCGCCACCGAAACATCGCGCGCTTCGATCATGCCAGCCTCACAGGTCGATCACGCCGCGCTTGCGCAGCAGGATCCACAGGAAGAACGGCGCGCCGGCGACCGCCGTAACGATGCCGATCGGCAGTTCGGCGGGCGCGACGATGGTGCGGGCGACCGCATCGGCCAGCAGCAAGAGCGAGCCGCCGAGCAAGGCCGACGCCGGCAGCAGATAGCGGTTGTCCGGGCCGATCAGCAGGCGCAGCAGATGCGGTACGACGATGCCGACGAAGCCGATGCCGCCGCTGACGGCGACGGAGGCACCAACCGCCGCCGAGACACCGACGATCGCCGTGTATTTCAGCCGCTGCACCGGAATGCCCAAATGGCCCGCCGTCGCTTCGCCCAGCGCCAGCGCGTTGAGGCCGCGCGCCAGGAACGGCATCGCCGAGAGGGCCAGAACGATGACCGGCCCGACGGAGCCGATCTTCTGCCAGGTCGCGCCGGCGAGCGAGCCGAGCTGCCAGAAGGTCAGGTCGCGCAACTGCCGATCGTCGGCCATGAAGATCAGGATCCCGGTCAGCGCCATGGCAAGCGCAGCGAGCGCAAGGCCGGCGAGCAGCATGCTGGCGACCGAGGTGCGGCCATGCCTGGTCGCAACGCGATAGAGCAGCAGCGTCACCGCCAGCCCGCCAGTGAAGGCCGCCAGCGGCAGCGCCAGCGTGCCGAGGGCCGAGGTGAGCGGCGCCAGCCACGTCGAGCCAAGCACGATGACGGCGACGGCGCCAAGGCTGGAACCGGCCGAGACGCCGATCAGGCCGGGGTCGGCGAGCGGATTGCGGAACAATCCCTGCATCACCGCCCCCGACACGGCGAGTGCGGCGCCGATCAGCACGCCGAGCAGGGCGCGCGGCAAGCGGATGTCGTAGACGATCAGCCGGTCGCGGGCGCTCAATACCGCGTCGCCGGGCACCGCACCGGTGAGCCAGTCACGAACGACGCCGACGGCCGAGGCGTCGGAGGCGCCCGATGTCAGCGACAGCAGCACCGAGACGGCAAGCGCCAGGCACAGAGAGAGTATGACGAGACGAGCGCGCGCCGAACGGTCGCCCTCGGCCACCGTCATCCTGCCCGCCGCGCCGGCGATCGATTGACCCGCCATGATCAGTCCGTGACCTGGCCGCCATAGAGCGAAACGGCAAGGTCGTGGATGGCTTCTGCCGTGCGCGGTCCGAAGCCGAGCAGATAGCCGCCATCCATGCGGATGACCTTGCGGGCGAGGCCGGCCGGCGTCGAGGCAATCGACGGATTCGAGAACAGCTCGTCGTCGGACACCGCCGGTCCGGCATTGTCCATCATCAGGATGACGTCCGGCTTGGCGGTGACGATCGCCTCGTCCGACAGCTGTTTGTAGCCGGAGAAGCGCTCGACCGCGTTGACGCCGCCGGCCAGCCTGACGATGCCGTCGGCGGCGGTGTCGCTGCCGGCGGCAAGGATCTTGCCGCCCTGTGTCGACAGCACGAACAGGATGCGTTTGCGCTCCTTGATCGAGGCCGTCTGCTTCTCGGCGGCCTTCAGTCCGGCGTCGACCTTGGCCGCCAGCCTGTCCGCCTTGGCATCGACGCCGAGCGCCTTGCCGACGAGGCGGATTTTTTCGAGGATTCCGTCATGGGTGTAGTGCTCGGGCAGCTCGATGAAGGGAACGCTCGACTTCCTCAGAACGTCGACCGCTTCCTTCGGGCCGCTGCCGTGCAGGGCCAATATCCCCGACGGATTGACCGACAGCACGCCTTCCGGCGACAGCTGGCGCATATAGCCGACGTCCGGCAGCTTGAGTGCGGCTTCCGGATAGCGGCTGGTCGAGTCGCGCGCGACGAGGTGGTCCTCTTCGCCGAGCGCGTAGACGATCTCGGTGATCGAGCCGCCGATGGCGACGATCTTCGACGTGTCGGCGAAGACGGTCGCGGCTTCCTCGGCTCGAACCGGCAGGACGGCAAGAAGAAGCGAAAGTCCGATTGCCGGAGCAAGGTTCGGTCGCGACAGACTGGGGAAGGAAACCATGGTTCATCCTCCTCAGGCAGCGGTCGGGCTTGGGATGCGCGGCAGGTTCTCGGCGAGGAACCGCCAGTCGTCGCGCTCGCCCTCGCCTTCGTGGCGCTTGCCGAAGAACTGGATGATCATCTTGCCGTCGGCGCCATAGGCTTCGAGCGAGGTGACATGGCCGTCCTTGGTCGGCTTGCGCACGGCCCAGACCTCATGGATGTGGTCGTTCCTGAAGTGCAGGTGGAACGTCTCGTCCAGCACGTTGATCCACGGCCCCATCGGCTTGACCGCCTTGATCGGACCGGAATGGATCTGGATGCAGCCGCGGTTTCCGACGAAGCACATGATCGGCATCGCGCCTTCGGCGGCGTGATGGAACATGGCGGCTACGGCATCCTTGTCGAGCAGCCAGGCATAATCCTGGCCGACCATGCGCACCGCCTGGCGGCGGCTGAGCTTCAGCGTCTTCAGCATGCCGAAGAACTGATGCACGTCGGTGAGCCTGCTCCACCGGTCGCGCAGGTCGTCGATGCTGGCCGCCTGCCCCTCGACTTCCGGCTCCTCCTCGCTCGCGCTTGCCGACACGGAAACGATCGGCTCCTGGTTCGACGATTCCAGTTCCGCCACCAGCTTCTGGTAGGCGTAGAGGTTCGAGGCGGGCCTCAGATGCACCTTGTGCACCGCCTCGCCCGAAGCATCGAAGAACTGCAGGCTGCGGCGGATGTCGCCGCCGTCGCGCTTCTCGACGGCAAAGCCATGCGCCCAGACTTTCGGGAAGATGCGCAGGTCGATGTTCTCGCCGAGCACCATGGCGTTGTGATTGCCGGTGACGACCTTGTCGTAGACGCCGATCTTCTCGTGAACGGCGCTCTCGTTGCGGGTCAGCGCCATCACCTCGCCGACAGCTTCGAGGCCGGTCAGCAAATCGTTGACGCGCGGCTCGACCCGCACGACGCCCTGCCCGCTATGGGCCGCGACGAGCTCAGCTTCCGAGATGCCGAGCTCGGCGGCAAGGTCGCGCTCGCGCGCTTTCGGATTGTCTTCCCGCGCCCGCCGGATTTCATGCGGTGTGGGTTTCACGCGCTGGTCCATGTCTTCCCCTGCCTTCAGCCTGTCGTCGGTTGCTGCTCACTTGTTGAGGATCAGCTTGCCCTGGCGGGTGATCTTCAACCGATAGAGCGCGCCATGGTGCTCGATGCCGATCTCGTGCTCGCCTTGGAAAAGCGTGTTGCTGGAGAGCGTCCTCACCGCCAGCGGAACGCTGTCGAAACGGGTGGCAACGTCTTCGGAACGACGGACGCGATAGCGGAAATCGTTTGCGTTGTGCGTGTTCATCTGGGTCGGTCCTTTCCCTGTGCCGGCCACCTGGCCGGACGTCTGCATAAAATGCCGATTCATTTCTTGACTCGAATAATCATGTTTTATAACCAGTGCAATACCGGAGTAAATGAGTCAACATTTAACGCGCCGGATGTGATGAAAAATGCCAGCGAGCCCTCGGGCCAGCCAGCAGCGAACCTGTAATCTGGAGTTGGGGCATGGGGTTGGCGAATTGGCAAAGGCTGGGTCTGGCGGATGAGAACGCGGGCTCGGCGCAACGGTCTATGGCAAGGGGAATGGCCGCGCTTCTGGCCGGCGCGGCGGCGATCGCGATCCTGACTCCGCCGGCAAGCGCGCAGCAGACAGCCCAGGCTGCAAGCGACCAGCAGGCCGATCCTGCAAAGAAGACGGAAGAGACGAAGCCGGCCGAGGCGACGCTGCTCGACAAGATCCTGGTGCTCAGCCGCACCGGCGAGACGGCGATCCAGTCGCTCGCCTCGGCCAGCCATGTCGACCGCGAGCAGCTCGACCGCCGCATGGCGACGACGCCGAACGAGATGCTGCTCGGCGTGCCGGGGGTGACCGTGCAGGCCGACGCGCGCCGCGTCAGCTCCAGCATCAACATCCGCGGCCTGCAGGATTTCGGCCGCGTCGCGGTCATCATCGACGGCGCCAGGCAGGATTTCCAGCGCTCCGATCATGGCACGCAGTCGACCTTCTACGTCGACCCTGAACTCATCAAATCCGTCGACGTGATCCGCGGTCCGGTCGCCAACACCTATGGCTCCGGCGCCATCGGCGGCGTCGTCTTCTTCGACACCAAGGATGCCGAGGATTTCCTCAAGCCGGAGGAAAGCTGGGCTAGCGCGCTCACCGGCCGTTATGAAAGCAACGGCAAGGGCTGGACCACCAGCGCCACCGGCGCCTACCGCTTCAACGAGAACTGGGATGTGCTCGGCAACATCGTCTACCGCGACTATGACGACTACAAGAATGGCGGCGGCGACACTGTCGGCGGCACCGGCTTCGACGTGCTGAGCGGCCTGCTCAAGACCACGATCCGCCCGACCGAGAACAGCGAGTTGAAACTCGGCTGGGTCGGCTCCAGCGACGGCTGGACGGAGACCAGCAGCGGCGTGCCGGCCAACGATGTCGACCTGAAGTCGAACACTTTTACAGCCCGCTACAACATCACCGACGACTCCAGGAGCTGGCTCGATCTCCACATCAACGCCTCCTACAACAAGACCAACCTCGATCTGACCAGCCTTGTCGCGCAAAACCGGTTCGATCCGGAAACCGGTCTTCCCGTCGTGTTGCCTGCGGGGTCGACCTCGACCTTCGATGTCGGCACAACCGGCATCGATATCTGGAACACGTCGCGCTTCGAGACCGCCGGCGTCGCGCACGAGCTGACCTATGGCGGCGACTGGGTCGGCGACAATGTCGAGACGGGCGGTACCGCCGGCGGCGACAGCTTCTACACGCCGTCCGGCAAGCGCAACGTCTCCGGCGCCTACATCCAGGACAAACTGACCTGGGAGTGGCTCGAGGTGATCACCGGCCTGCGTTACGACAGCTACAGGCTGAAGGATTCGGATAACGAGACATCCGGCGACAGGCTGTCGCCGCGCATCACCGTCGGCGTCTCGCCCTTCGAAAGCGCCAGCCTGTCTGGCCTGCAGTTCTATGGCACCTACGCCGAAGGCTACCGCTCGCCCTCGCTGACGGAGACGCTGATCAGCGGCAACCATCCGGCCGGCGTCAGCTTCCCGTTCCTGCCCAACCCCAACCTGCGGCCCGAAACCGGCAAGACGGTCGAATTCGGCGTCAACTTCAAGCAGAACGACATCTTCGAAGCCGGCGACGCGCTGCGGCTCAAGGCCGCCTATTTCAACAACAATGTCGACGACTACATTGACGGCGTCGTGCTGTCGGCATTCGACCCGACCAGCGGCTGCCCGTTCGGCCCGGGCATCCCGATCTGCTTCCAGTACCAGAACTTCGCCAAGGCCAAAATCAACGGCTTCGAGCTGGAAAGCGTCTACGACGCCGGTTGGGGTTATGCCGGGCTCTCGGCCTCTGTCATCGACGGCCACACGATTTCCTACAAGGGCGTGCGTGCCGACCTTGCCACCATCCCCTCCTCCCAGGTCACCGCGCAGCTCGGCCTTCGCTTCCTCGAAGACAAGCTGACCGTCGGCGGCGAGGTGCAGTACAACGGCAAGCCCAAGGGCAACTCCGTGGCCAAGGACTATACGCTGGTCAACGCCTTCGCCAGCTACCAGGCGACCGACAATCTCAAGGTCGACTTCCGCGCCGACAACCTGTTCGACGTCAAATACACCAACCCGCTGAACGGCGGCACGACGGCTGTCCTCTACGAACCCGGCATCACGCTGAAGCTGGGGGCGACCATGCGCTTTGGGGGCTGACGACCATGACAAGCTTGACGGCATCGCTTCGTCTGCTGGCCTCGACGCTGGCGATGTCGCTTGCGGCGGCGCCGGCGTGGGCCCAGTCCGCACCGGCCCCTCAACTCAGCCTCGAGCTTAATGCCGCGCAGCCCTCCGATAAGGGCTGCCGGCTGACTTTCGTGGTCAACAACGCGCTCGGCGCCGACCTGTCGAAGGCCGCCTTCGAGATCGCTCTGTTCAACGAGGCCGGCGTCGTCGACCGCTTGACCGTGCTTGACTTCAAGGACCTGCCAGCGGGCAAGACCAAGGTGACGCGCTTCGATCTTGCCGGCACCGACTGCGCCAAGGTCAGCCGCGTGCTGATCAACAGCGCGGCCGAATGCGCCGGCGCTGGCGTCAAGCCGGCCGGCTGCATGCGCGGCCTGAAGACCTCGACCAAGACCGGCATCGCTTTCGGAGTCTGATGCAACGGTGGGAATAGAGCCGTCACTCGCGCGAGACGCCCTTGCCTGGCCTCGGCCGGCATCGGCTTCGCGCCGCTCGCGGCAAGCGATCTTGATTTGACAATGCCGGACTGGTCGCGGCAGCTTCCGTACCGCGCCATGCAGGACATCAGTGAAATTTCCGACCTCAGCAGCGAGTTGACGGCAACACCAGGCGAGCCGCGTGCGGGCGCGCGGCCGCCGGAAAGGAACCTCAATTGGATCGCGACGATCGGCGCGTCCGGCACCCTTCATGCGGCGCTGGCGGCGGCCTTGATGATTGCGCCGGCGACAACCCTTAGTTTTCAGGACGCCATGCAGGCGGAGGGCGCCGATCAATCAGGCGCCAACGTCGTCGGCAGCGCCTCGGATGGACAAATGCCGGGCGCGGTCAACGTCGCGCTGGTGCCAACCCCGAAACCACCGACGACGCCGGCAGTGAAGCCGGCGCCAACTCCGGCTCCCCAGGCACAACGAGAGTCGGCAGCGCCAGCACCTGCGAAGGAAACCGTCGAAAAGCCAGACCCGGCACCTGACATTTTGATCGCCGGAACGCCGCGAGACAACCTTCACAGCCCGGCGCAGGCGGATGAGCAGCCGGTGACTTCCGCGATCCAGGACGAAAGCTCCGAGCCTGAACCGGCTTTTTCCGGGCAGCCGCCCGTCCCGACCCCGAGGCCGAGCCCTGCCGACGGTTCGGGCGCTGTAAGCAAGATGGCCGACGCGCGCGGCACGGCGGACGGGCAAGAGATCAAGGCGTCGATCGCCAGCAAGGGCAAGGCCAAGGCAGCGAACGGCGAAGCGGCGAGATCGCGCTACAGTGGCGAGATCGCCAGCAAGCTGGCGAAAGCCAATCGTCTTGTTTCAAAGTCGGCGCAGGCCAAGGCTCTCAACAATGCCACGGTGAGCTTTGTGGTGTTGGCGAATGGCCGCGTCACGGACCTTGAGCTCGCCAAAAGTTCAGGTTCACCCGAACTCGATCAGTTCGCGTTGAACCTGGTGCGCCAGCAGTCACCCTTCCCTCCCATTCCGCCGGAGATCGGAATTTCGAGCTGGCGGTTCAGAGCCCCAATCGGTCCGTACTGATCGGCTTCGAAACCACCCACCATACATCGCCAAAGGAATAGCCAATGTACATCGCCATGAACCGCTTCAAGGTCCAGAACGGCTCGGAAGACGCCTTCGAGGATGTCTGGAAGAACCGCGATTCCAGCCTCTCCGACATGAAAGGCTTCAGGGAATTCCACCTGCTGCGCGGTCCGGTCAACGAGAACGAGGGCTACACGCTGTTCGCCTCGCACACGGTTTGGGCCAGCCACGAGGATTTCGTCGCCTGGACGAAGTCGGAAAACTTCCGCGCCGCCCATCGCAACGCCGGCACCTCGAAGGTTCACTATCTCGGTCATCCCCAGTTCGAAGGGTTCTCGGTTGTCGAGGGGGCGTAGCCGCTGGCGCGCGGTCAATCTCGGTTGACGGTAAGGGTGTGTCGAGATTCAGGTCAGGCCGAGTTGAAAATGGTGGCTTCCGACAACCGGAGCGGAGCGTACTTGAAGCACGTGAGCACCGGAGGCGCAGGAAGCCGCCATTTGCAGGCCGGCCTCACCTGAATATCAACACACCCTAGGCAGCAGCCAGCAGGCTGGCGTTTCCGCCCGCCGCCGTGGTGTCGACGCAGACGGCGCGCTCATGCGCGTAGGCCGCCGGGTTGAGCACCTCGCTGACCAACGGCACGATCGGGCCGGCGCGCTCGGCGATGACCTTGCGCACGACGCGTGCCGCCTCCGGCGTGCCGGAGAAGGCGACGACGTCGACCCGCAGCGCGCGCGCCTCGACCGGGTCGGGCCTTCCGTCTATGGCCGCGATCGGCAGGCCCTTGCCGGTCAGCGCCGACAGCGCCGCCGGCGCGCCCGGCGCCACCGCGAGCACGGCGTTGCCGGCGGCGAGCGCCTGGATCGCCTGCGCCAGCAGCGTGTCGGTATCCGGTCCAAGGCAAAGCACGCGACCGCGCGGCGCCAACGACAGCGTGTTGGCCTCCCCCGTCGGGCCTGGCAGATCGACCTGACCAAAATCGATACTTGCCGCCGCGCCGATGGCCGCCGCGCCCTTGCCGCGCAGATGCTTCCGCAGGATTGCCACGCGGTCGGGCCGCGTCGACCAGCCGCCGAGCGTCGGATCGGGCAGATTGTCGGCAAGTTCGGTTGCCGTCACCTTGTGGCCCTCGGCGACATGCGTGCCCGCCTCCGGCCCCTTGCGGAAGCGCCGCAGGTAATGCGGCCCGCCGGCCTTCGGTCCCGTGCCCGAAAGCCCCTCGCCGCCGAACGGCTGCGAGCCGACCACGGCGCCGATCTGGTTGCGGTTGACATAGATGTTGCCGGCATGGATGCCGTCGACGAAATGCTGGACGCGGCCTTCGATGCGTGTGTGCAGGCCGAAGGTCAGGCCATAGCCCTTGCGGTTGATGGCGGCGATGACGGCGTCGATCTCGTCGGCGTCGAAGCTGGCGACATGCAGCACCGGGCCGAACACCTCGCGCTCCATTTCCTCGATGCCTTTGACGCGGAAGACATGCGGCGCGACGAAGCGGCCGCCCTTCGGCGCCTCGAGCTTGGCAATCAGCCGGCCCTGCAGGCCCATCCTGGTGCAATAGTCGCGGATCGACGCTTGCGCCTCGTCATCGATGACCGGGCCGACATCGGTCGAGATCAGCCAGGGATCGCCGAGGTGGAGCGCCTCCATCGCGCCCTTCAGCATCTCCAGCATCTTCTTCTCGACGTCCTTCTGCACGTAGAGCACGCGCAGCGCCGAGCAGCGCTGGCCGGCGCTCTGGAAGGCGGAGGCGAGGATGTCGCGCACCGCCTGCTCGGGCAGCGCGGTGGAATCGACGATCATGGCGTTAAGCCCGCCGGTCTCGGCGATCAGCATGGCGTCGGGCGCGGCGGTCTCGGCGAGTTGCTTCTCGATCAGCTTGGCGACCTCGGTCGAGCCGGTGAAGCAGACGCCGGCGATACGCGGGTCGGCCGTCAGCGGCGCGCCGACCGAGGGACCGTCGCCGGGCAGAAGCTGGATGATGTCTTCCGGCACGCCCGCCTCGCGCAGCATCTCGACGGCGCGGAAGGCAATCAGCGGCGTCTGTTCTGCCGGCTTGGCTATGACCGAATTGCCGGTGACGAGGGCTGCCGCGATCTGGCCGGTGAAGATGGCGAGCGGGAAATTCCACGGCGAGATGCAGACGATCGCGCCGCGCGCCTCGGTGCCCGTTTCCGCATTGGCGGCCTCGGCGGCGTAGTAGCGCAGGAAATCGACCGCCTCGCGCACCTCGGCGACGCCGTCGGCCAGCGACTTGCCGGCCTCGCGGGTGGCGAGCGCAAAGAACTCGGCCGCGTTGGCCTCATAGAGGTCGGCGGCGCGGTTCAGGATCGCCGCGCGCTCGGCGACCGGGCGCTTGGCCCAGGCCGGCTGCGCTTCGACGGCGATGCGCACGGCAGTGGCGACCTGCTTGGCGGCCGCCTCGTGGATGGTGCCGACAACCTCGTCGGGCTTCGCCGGATTGACCACCGGGCGTTCCTTGCCGTAGCCGGCGGCGCGCGTGATCGGCTTGGCGTGCCAGCGGTTCGATCCGGCGAACTCGGCCTTGGCCTTGTCGATCGCCGCCAGCGTCACCGGATCTGTGATGTCGACGCCCCTGGAATTGCGGCGGCCGGCGCCGAAGATCCCGGCGGGACGGGCGATCGCCGGATTGGCGGCGGGCCCCTGCGTCTCGACCGTTTCCAGCGGGTCGCGGGCGATGTCTTCCGGCTCGACCTCCTCGTCGGTGAGCTGGTGCACGAAGGACGAGTTGGCGCCGTTTTCCAGCAGACGGCGCACCAGATAGGCGAGCAAGTCGGAATGGGCGCCGACCGGCGCATAGATGCGGCAGCGCGCGCCTTCGGCCTGGCGCACGGTCTCGTGCAGCGCCTCGCCCATGCCGTGCAGGCGCTGGAACTCGAAGGAATCGCGATCCTTGGCCATCGACAGGATGGCGGCAACCGTATGGGCGTTGTGGGTGGCGAACTGCGGATAGATGCGGTCGGTCATCGACAGCAGCTTCTTCGCGCAGGCCATGTAGGAGACGTCAGTGTTGACCTTGCGGGTGAAGACCGGATAGCCGGCGAGCCCCAGCGTCTGCGCCCGCTTGATCTCGGTGTCCCAATAGGCGCCCTTGACCAGCCGCACCATGATGGTGCGGTCGTACTTTTTGGCCAGCTGGTAGAGCCAGTCGATGACGAAGGCCGCGCGTGGCCCATACGCTTGCACCACCACGCCGAAACCGTTCCAGCCGGCAAGCTCCGGCTCGGCCAGCACGCGCTCGATGACGTCGAGCGACAGATCGAGGCGATCCGCCTCCTCGGCGTCGATGTTGAGCCCCATGCGCGAATGCCGCGCCGCCAGCGCCAGCGACAGCAGCCGCTCGGCCATCACCGGCAGCATTGTCTCCTTCTGCGCCACTTCGTAGCGCGGATGCAGCGCCGAAAGCTTGACCGAAATGCCGTGGTTGTTGCGGATGTCCGGCCCGTTGGAACCGGAATCGAGTGAGGAGATCGCGTCGGCATAGGCCTTGTGGTAGCGCAGCGCGTCGGCCTCGGTGCGGGCCGCCTCGCCCAGCATGTCGAAGGAATAAAGATAGCCCTTCTGCGTCATCGGCCGGCCACGCTTGACGGCCTCAGCGATGGTGCGGCCGAGCACGAACTGCTCGCCCATTTCGCGCATGGCGGCTGCCACCGCCTTACGGATCACGGGTTCGCCCAGCCGGCGCACCATGGCCCGCAGCGTGCCCTCGATGCCGCCCTCACCTTCGTCCAGCACGCGCCCGGTCAGCATCAGCGCCCAGGTCGAGGCGTTGACGAAGATCGAGCTCGAGCCGCCCGAATGCGCCGACCAGTCGTGCGGCGCGATCTTGTCGGCGATGAGATCGTCCATCGTCTCGGTGTCGGGCACGCGCAGCAGCGCCTCGGCAAGGCACATCAGCGCGACACCTTCCTTGGTCGACAGGCCGTAGGCGGAGAGGAAAACCTCCATCAGCCTCGGATCGGTCGAGCCGCGCACCGCGCGCACCAGATCGGCCGCGCGGGCCGAGATCGCCTTGCGGTCATCCGCCGAAAGCCCCGCTCCATCGGCGAGCCGCTTCACCGCGGCGTCTTCGTCGGGCAAATAATTGGCACGGATCTGCTGGCGGATGGCATCGAGCGCGGGCATGGCTGTCCTATCGAGCGAGCTTGAGGGAGCGGGCCGGCGGTCACCGGACCGAATGGCGCAAGCTAGCACAATTGCCGTTTTCAGTCGGTCCAAAGAAATCGACATTCCGGTTCGATTGGACTATGATTTGCCCAGTATTCTTGCCAATTCGATTGCCAATTCGATGACAGAAGACCAATTGGACCGCATTGACCGCAACATCCTGTCGGCGCTGGCGCGCGACGGGCGGCTTTCCATGTCTGAGCTGGCCGGCAAGGTCGGCCTGTCGAAGACGCCGGTACAGGCGCGCGTCAAGCGCCTGGAGAAGGACGGTTACATTAGGGGTTACCAGGCGATCATCGATCGCGAGCGCATGGGAGAAGGCCACGTCGCGTTCGTCCAGGTGAAATTGTCGGACACCCGCTCGGCCGCGCTCGACGCCTTCAATCGATCCGTGCAGGCAGTCCCCGAGATCGAGCAATGCCATATGATGGCGTCGAGCTTCGACTACCTGTTGAAGGTCCGCACCACCGACATCGCCGCCTATCGCCGCGTGCTGGGGGAACGCATTTCGGCGCTCCCCCATGTTGCCCAGACTTCCACCTTCGTGGCGATGGAGACGGTCAAGGATCGCTAGCTCATTCCGACAGCGTCTTCAGGAACGCCACCAGCGCCGCGCGCTCGCGGTCGGAAAGCTCGACCGGGTGGACCTCGGAAACACCTTCGACGCTCGCCGGCGCCTTCGAATAATGCTCGACCACCTCTTCGAGCGACGAGAACTGCCCGGCATGCATGTAGGGCGCGCGGGCAGCGGCCCCTCGGAGCGACGGCGTCTTGTAGGCGCGCACCAGGTCCGGCCCGCCCTTCACCATGAAGCGCAGCTCACGGCACGCGTTGTCGTCGCCGTCGCGGAACTTGCCTAAGCAGTTGAACGGGTCGGCCTCGACCTGCACTACGGCATCGATGCGGCCGCGATCCGGCGGCAGGTCCTTGACCGGCGGCACGCCGGTGTTGTGGAAAGAGTTGTCGGTGAAACGCGGACCATTGTGGCAGGTCACGCAATTGGCCTTGCCGATGAACAGCTTCAGCCCAAGCATCTCCTCGGGCGACAAGGCGTCGTCCCCCTGTGGCTCGGCGCCAGATGCCAGATCGATGGCGAAACGGTCGAAGCGCGTTTGCGGCGGCTCGATCGACCGCTCGAAAGCGCCGATCGCCTTGCCGATATTGGCAAAGACGCGGTTGACGTCCTCGGCCTGGCTGACGGGCATGGCGGCCCAGGCCGCCTTCTCGGCATCCGTGCCGAGCGGGCTGGCATTGGCGGGCACAGTGGAAAGATCGGGCAGCGGCCCGAAGATGCGCTCGTAGCGCTCGCCGAAGCGTTTCTTGATGTAATGCGCGAAGGCGGCGCGGTTTCCGCCATGCTCGAGCGGGTTTTCGAGCGGCGTCAACGCCTGCGCCCACAGGCTGTCGCGCCGCCCGTCCCAGAAGAACCAGGGATCGCGCGCCACGCCGGCCAGCGGCATGGTGCGCCGGTTGGTGCGGCCGATGCCGACCGCTTGCGGCAGGTCGTCCTGGAACTGGCGGTCGATCTTGTGGCAGGTCGAACAGGACACGTTGCCGTCGCGGCTCATGCCCTGGTCGAAGAACAGCGTCGAGCCCAGGGCCGCGGCCGCCGGCACCTCGGCGAAGCGATTGGTGGTGTCGGGCTTCAGCGGCGGCATCGTGTTCAGCGCCAGCGAGGCGATGACCTTCTTCTCGGTATCGGAAAACTGCGGCTTGCCGCAGCCGGCAAGCAACGCCATGGCGACCAGTGCGACGAGAGGCAGGACCAGCAGGAGACGCCTCATCGACCGCTCACAGCACGATGTTGAAGACGACCGTATCGGACCCGGCGGCCGCGGAAATGGCAAAGCGCAACTGCCACCAGCCGCTCATCGTGAATTTCAGCCCATCGATGCGATAGCGCCCTTCGCCCAGATAGTCGGTCGCCTGCGGGCTGGTCGGCAGGCCGTGATTGTGCTGCGGCATGCCGCCGGAAACGGCAATCGCCGCTCCCTCCACCGGATCGCCCTTGACTGTCTTCAGCGTCAGCAGCCAGGACTGCAATTCGCCTTGCCGAACCCCGCCCCGCTCCGGCTGGAAACTGGCGACGAACAGCCCGTTTGCCGTCGTCTTCGAGCGCGACCTGTCGGGGCCCGGCGTCGTTTGCGGAGCGGTCAGGTACACGATCGCAAGAACGCCAGCCAGCAAGGCGGCCAGACCAAGACCCGCGAGAAGATAGCGCCATAGGGATGCCAAACCGGTTCCTTCTCCAAAGACAACGTTCCAGCGGGCGCATCGCATCCCGCCGCGACTGTGGGAAACCGCTTCTGACGCAAAAAACCGCAGCCGCCAAGCATGGCGTTACCCATCGCAAAAAGCTACAGCAGCACCTCGTTGGTTTGTGCATGTCGTCATCCCCAAAACGCTGGACACTTTTGCGCGACATGCACCGGGAGACAGATAGATGGCTGCAAATGGCGTCGCCTCGATCGGCGAGTGCATGCTCGAACTGTCAGGCCAGGCGGGACCGAACTGGCGCATGGGCTTTGCCGGCGACACGTTCAACATGCTGTGGGCGCTGCATGCGCTGAGCGGCGAGCGGCCGGCGACTTATGTCTCGGCCTTCGGCGACGACCCGTTCTCGCAAGGGCAGATCGCCTTCCTCGCCGAAAACGGCATCGGCATCGGCCAAAGCCCTGTCATTCCAGGCGCCCGGCCAGGCCTTTACGCCATCACGCTGACCGGCGCCGAACGCGCCTTCACCTACTGGCGCGCCGACGCCGCCGCCAGGCAACTGGCTTCGGATCCGGACGCACTGGCCAAAAACCTTGAAAACCAGGCACTTGTCTATTTTTCCGGAATCACTTTGGGAATTCTGGAGGACGCCGGACGCCAGATATTGCTGAAGGCGGTGGCCAAGGCGCGCGCGGCTGGTTCGCTCGTCGCCTTCGATCCCAACTACCGGCCGCGGCTGTGGCGCAGCCGCGAGGAGGCGCAGGCGGCAACCACCGAAGCGTTGGCTGTAACCGATATCGCGCTGCCAACCTTTCCCGACGAGCAGATGCTGTTTGGCGACGCGACGCCGCAGGCGACTGCCGACCGGCTTGGCCGTCAAGTCGGCGAAATCGTCGTCAAGAATGGCGAGGACGCGGCGCTGATCGCCGTCGACGGCGCCCGCCAGCCGATACCGGCCGTGCATGTCGCCACCCCGGTCGATACCACCGGCGCCGGCGATTCCTTCAACGGCGGCTACCTCGCAGCTCGGCTGGCCGGCCATGGCCCGGCTGAGGCAGCCGAGCGTGCGCACCGCGTCGCCGCCGCGGTCGTGCAAGTGCGCGGCGCGCTGGCGCCGTTCGAAACGCTGAGAGCGGCGTTCGGCAACTAGCTAAGGTGTATTGAGATTCAGGTAGGGCCAAGTCGAAGGCGATCGCGAAGCGACCAAACGGTGGTTTTCGAGAACCGGAGCGGAGCGTACTTCAGCACGTGAGCACCGGAAGCGCAGAAACCAGCGTTCGCAGGCCGGCTTCACCTGAATATCAACGCACCTTCAAGGCAGTCGGAACCGGTACTCGGTGACCTGATGGTAGATCTGCCCCGGCCACAGCGTGGCCTGCGGGAAATACGGCCGGTTCGGCGCGTCCGGCCAGACCTGCGCCTCCAGGCAGAGACCCGAAAAGGCCTTGTACTGGCGTCCGTCCAGGCCTGCCGAGGACGGCTGCAGGTACTGGCCGGTATAGAGCTGCAGGCCGGGCTCGGTGGTCCAGACCTCCATCTCGACGCCCGATGAAGCGCCTTGCGCCCAGGCAGCCTGCCGCAACGGCCCGCGAGCCGAGGCCAGGCAGAAATTGAGATCGTAGGGAAGCTGCTCGCCCTCGCTCTCCATGCGCAACGGACGCGCCTGGCGGAAGTCGAAAGGTGTGCCGTCGACCGGCTTGACCACGCCTGTCGGGATCATCTCGCCGTCGACCGGCGTGTAGGCGCCGGCGTTCAGCATCAGCCGATGGTCAAGGATATCGCCGGCGCCGCCGTCGTCGAGGTTGAAATAGGAGTGCTGCGCGAGATTGCACAGCGTCGGCTCCTCGGAGGTCGTGGCGGTCAGTTCGACGCTGAGCGTGCCGGGAATCTTGAGCCGGTAGGTGCAGGTCACGTCGAGCGCGCCGGGAAAGCCCATCGTGCCGTCCGGGTCATGCAAGGTCAGCGTGACGAAATCCCGGCCATGGAGCGAGACCGTCCACGGTCGGTGGAAATAGCCTTCCGAGCCGCCATGCAGAGTGTGCTTGTCGAGGAAGTTTCGTTCCGTCTGGTAGCGCTTGCCGGCGATGGTGAAACGGCCGTCGCCAATGCGGTTGGCAAAGCGGCCGACGACGGCGCCGAAGAAGGCGCGGTCCGTCTCATACGGCTCGAAACGGTCGTAGCCCAGCACCAGCGGCGCGTCGTGGCCGGCGAGCCGCAGGTCCTGGATGATCGCGCCAAGCCCGATGATGTTGGCGGAGAGGCCGCCGCCACGAATGGTGAAACGGCGCACGGGTTCGCCCGCCTGCGTCGTGCCGAAGACCTCGCCGTCCTTCATCGTCATGCCCGAAAGTCAGTTCGTTGATCTATTGACCCGGCCGGTCCCGGCCGGGTTTGCAATACAAGAAAGGCAGGCTTTGCGCCTGCTCTTCCGCTTGGTTGTCAGAGGCCGAGGCCGCCGATACACACATATTTGGTGTCGAGATAGTCCTCGATGCCCTGATGTCCGCCTTCCTTGCCGAGGCCGGATTCCTTGACGCCGCCGAAGGGCGCTTCCGGCGTGGTGATCAGGCCCTCATTGACGCCGACCATGCCGTATTTCAGCCCTTCCATGACCCGGAAGGCGCGGCCGAGATCGCCGGTGTAGAAATAGCAGGCGAGGCCGAATTCGGTGTCGTTGGCGAGCGCGATCGCCTCTTCCTCGGTGTCGAACTTGAACACCGGAGCGACCGGGCCGAAGATCTCTTCCTTCATGAAGCGCATCTTCGGCGTCGCATCGGCGATCACCGTCGGCTGGAAGAACGAGCCGCCGAGCGCGTGCCGCTTGCCGCCGGCAACGACCTTGCCGCCCTTCGACGTCGCGTCGGCGATCAGTTCCTCGACCTTCTCGACCGCCTTGTCGTCGATCAGCGGTCCCTGCTGCACGCCCTCTTCCAGACCGGACCCGACCTTCAGATTGTTGCTGGCGACGACCAGCTTGTCGACGAACTTGTCGTAGACGCCGGCCTGCACGAGGAAGCGGTTGGTGCACACGCATGTCTGGCCCGAATTGCGATATTTGGCGGTGATGGCGCCGGCCACGGCGCGATCGATGTCGGCGTCGTCGAAGACGATGAACGGCGCATTGCCGCCGAGCTCCATCGACACTTTCTTGACCGTCACCGACGACTTCTGGATCAGAAGTTTACCGATCTCGGTCGAGCCGGTGAAGGTGATCTTCTTGACCAGCGGATTGGCGCAGATCTCGTCGCCGATCTCGGCCGCCGAACCGGTCAGGATGTTGATGACGCCCTTGGGGAAGCCGACTTCCTCAGCGAGCGCGCCCCAGGCGAGGCCGGAATACGGCGTCTGCGAGGCCGGCTTGACCACGGCGGTGCAGCCGGCGGCCAGCGCCGGGCCGAGCTTGCGGGCGAGCATCGAGGACGGGAAATTCCAAGGCGTGATGGCGGCGATGACGCCGACGGGCTCCTTGGTCACCAGGATCCGGCGGTCGCCCCAGGGCGACGGCACGATGTCGCCATACGTGCGGCGGCCTTCCTCGGCGAACCAAAGGATGTAGGCGGCGGCCGAGCCGATCTCGCCCTTCGATTCAAACAGCGACTTGCCCTGCTCGATGGTCAACAGCTCGGCGAGCACGTCCTGATTGTCCATCATGGCGTCGTGCAGCTTGCGCAAGAGCTTCGAGCGCTCGAGCGCGGTGGTCTTGCGCCAGCTCTTGAATGCTTCCTCTGCGGCCTCGATGGCGCGGCGCGTCTCGGCCTTGCCGGCCTTCGGCACGGTGCCGATCTTCAAGCCCGTGGCGGGATTGTTGACGTCGACCGTCTGGCCGCTGTCGGCCTGCACCCATTCGCCATTGATGAGATTGGCCTGGCGCATGAAATGGCTGGTTTTCTGAAGCATGGTCTAGCCTCCGTTCGGCGCGCTGATCGGCCGTTTTTCTGGATATTCGTTGGGCGTGCCCCGTGGCCGCACGCTGGCGCACTGCTCTTACCTAGGGAAAGGCCGGCAAGCAATCGCAAGATGGCATATAGGGGTTGGACCAGCAAAGGCGAGAGTTGGCCGCGCGGCCGCTCCCCTATCCGAAGACGTGGAGAACCACCGTCAGCCAGAAGGACGTGGTCACCACCGCGCTCGCCGTCGCGATGGTTATCTGGTTCGACGCCAGCGCCTGGCCGGTGTTGAACTGGACGGCGATCAGGTAGGAATTGATGCCCGAGGGCAACGCCGCCACCACCACCGCCACCTTGGCCGTCAGCGGCGGCAAGCCGAGCAGCCAGACCAGGCCAAGCACCAGCCCCGGCATCAGGAAGAGTTTCAGCGCAGACAGCGCCAGAGCCGGCCGGATGTTGCCGGAGATGCCGAAGCGGCGCAGGCTGAGCCCCATGGCGAACAGCGCCACCGGCCCGGCGGTATCCGCCAGGGCATCGACCACACGCGAGACGAGCTCCGGCAGCGGCGCGCCGCTCAGGCGGAAGGCAAGTCCGGCGAGTATGCCGATGACCAGCGGATTGAGGAACAGCCGCCTGAGGAAGCTGGTGACGACGCGCAGCGGATGCGCGGGCTCGCCGGCGCCGCGGCCGAACATCTCGAACAGGACGATCGAGGCCATCATCGTGACCGGCAGGTGGACGGAGACCAGCAGCGACAGGACCTCGAAGCCGCTCGGTCCGAATATGCCGAGGATGAAGGGCGCGCCGAGCAGGACGATGTTGGAATAGCCAGACGACACGCCGCCGACGATGCCCGTGCGCGAATCCCTGCCGAAGACCCGCGTGGTGACGAGATGCCCCACCGCCCAGGTGATGGCCACTGCCGTAAAATAGGCGCCCCATAGCGACCACGGCGCCACGCCGTGGAAATCGGACTTCACCATCGTCTGGAACAGAAGCAGCGGCATCGCCACGTTGATGGCGAATTCCGAGATGCCCTCGCCGCTCGCCGGCCTCAGATAGCCGGTGAACCCGGCAAGGTAGCCGAGCGCGACGAGGCTGAAGACGAAAAGGACGGTTTCGGTGAGCGGGGACATTTTTCCCGTGATAGGCGAGCCCCGTTTGCAACGCAATCGCGCCGGCCGAGGAAGGCCTACCCCGCTTCCTGCCCCCGCCCGAATTGATCAAGGTCGGCTGGCAGCGTTATAGAGGCTTGGGATCGTCAGGGGGATACGCGGCGAATGGGTTTGCTCAAAACCCCGAACCATCACCTTTCGGCAAGGGCGTGGCTGACGGTTTTCGTCACCGGCTTGCTCTGTCTCGTCGCGACGCTGGCCAACGGCGCGGAGAACCTCAAGGGCGTCGCTCTCATCGTCGGCCAATCGGCCTACGAGCACATCGCCACCCTGCCAAACCCGGCCAACGACGCCCGCGACATGGCCAAGATGCTGACCGATCTCGGCTTCGATGCCCGCAGCGTCACCGATCGCGATGCCGCGAAACTGAAGCGCGACCTCGAGCGCTTCGTCGAGGACGCCGAGGGTGCCGATGTCGCCTTCATCTATTATTCCGGCCACGGCATCGAGGCCGGCGGCGAGAACTACCTGGTCCCGGTCGATGCCGATATGTCCTCGCTGAAGGATGCCGACAACGCCCTGGTGCCGATCTCCGCCGTCATGGAGGAGCTGAAGAAGACGGTGCCGGTGACGATCATGCTGCTCGATGCCTGCCGCACCAATCCGTTTCCGCCTGACGCTGAGTTGCGCCGCGCGCCGACCGCCTCGGCCTCGCCGATCGGAGCCGGCGGGCTGGAACCGGTGCGCGGCGCCAAGGCGCTCGGCAGCGCGCCGGCGACGGAAAACCTAGGAACCGTGGTCGGCTTCGCCGCCGAGCCCGGACGCCCGGCGCTCGATGGCGCCGCCGGCGAGAACAGTCCCTATGCGGCGGCGCTTCTGCGCCACCTCGCCGCGATGAAGGGCACCGAATTCGGCTCGGTCATGCGCATGGTGACCGAGGAGGTCTATCTCGACACCAAGGCCAGGCAACGGCCATGGGTCAACGAAAGCCTGCGCCGGCTGCTCTATTTCGGCGTCGCGCCGCCGGAGCCGGCCGGCGATGACGGGCTGATCACCGGCGAGCGGCGGCAGCTGCTTTTGACCATCGCCGACCTGCCCGATCCGAAGCGCTCGCAAGTGGAACTGGCTTCGCAGCAGGACGGCGTGCCGCTCGACGCGCTCTATGGCGTGCTCAGGGCACTGGGCACGGAGAAGATACCCGAGGACCCAACGGACCTGGAAAAGCTCCTCGATGCCCAGGCCGAGCGGCTGAAGAAGATGCTGTCAGAGCGCGACGCGCTCAGCACCGACGACCCCGAGATCAAGCGCCTCGTAGCCTCGGCCGACAAGGCGATCGGCCAGGGCGCGATAGTCACCGCGCACAAGTTCCTCGACGAAGCGGTGAGCCGGGTCGAGCAGACCCGCGGCGCCGTCGACCAGGCGGAGGAACTGGTCCGGCAGAAGCGCCTTGCCGATGCCGCCATCTATGCCAGGCGAGCCGATGCCTCGGCGCTGGTCTTCGACTACAGCGCCGCCGCCAGTGACTACGGCAAGGCGTTCTCGCTGGTCGAGAAGTGGGACGACAAGCTGCGCTGGAATTACAAGAACCAGGAGGCCGAGGCGCTGAACGCGCATGGCGATGCCACCGGCGACAGGAAGGCGCTCGAGCAGGCGATCGATGCCTATCAGGTCATCCTCGGCTTTATTCCCAATGGCCAACAGAACCGCGACTGGGCGATCACCCGCAACAACATGGCGGTGGTGCTGCAGACCATTGGCGAGCGCGAAACCGACACGGCCAGGCTCGATGAAGCGGCACGGATCTTCCGGGACTCGCTGGTCGTCTTCGAGCGCGAGAAGGACGACCTCAACTGGGCCGCAGCCCAGAACAATCTCGCCAATGTCCTGTTGAAGATCGGCGAACGGGAGAGCGACCCCAAGCGCGTGAACGAGGCGGTTGCCGCCATGCGCGCGACGCTGGAAAAGCGGCCGCGCGACAAGGTTCCGCTCGACTGGGCCGCCTCGCAGAACAATCTCGGCCTGGCGCTTTACGCGCTCTCGGAACGCGAGCCCGGCGGCGAGCGCCTTGTTGACGCCGAGGCCGCCTATCGGCTGGCGCTGCAGGAGTACACGCGCGAGAAGGCGCCGGTGCAGTGGGCAATGGTTGAGAACAATCTCGGCAACACGCTGGTGTCGCTGGGCACGCAGCTCAACGATCAGGCGAAGATCACCGAGGCGGCCGCGGCCTTCCGCGCCGCGCTCGAGATCCGCACGCGCGAGACCTTCCCGGTTTCCTGGGCGACCAGCCGGCTCAATCTCGGCAACGCGCTGAGCAGCGCCGCCCGCTTCGATCTCGGCACCGGCGAGCTCGAAGAAGCGGCGACGGCCTATGGCGATGCGCTGAGCGTCTTCACCCGCAAGCGTTTCCCGATGGACTGGGCTTCCACCCAGAACAATCTCGGCTCGGTCTACCAGACGCTCGGCCAGCGCGCCCGCGATCCGGCGAGACTGGAGCAGTCGGTTGCCGCCTTCCGGGCGGCGCGGCGCATCTACACCAGGCGCGCCTTTCCGCTCGACTGGGCGATGACCGCCTACAATCTCGGCAACACGCTGCAATTGCTCGGCGGCCTGTCCGACAAGCCGGAACACTACAAGGATGCGGTGACGGCCTATCGGGACGCGTTGCGAGAATACAAGCGCGAGACGACGCCGCGGCAATGGGCGCTGGCCCAGGCCGGCCTCGGCTCGGCGCTGCATTGGCTGAGCATGGCCGAAGGCGATACCACGTCCCTGGCCGAGTCGGTCGCCGCGCGCCGGGCCGCGCTCGAGGTGCTGACCTTGGAAGCGGCACCCGTCGATTGGGCGAACGCCCAGAACGGCATCGGCATGAGCCTGCTTAATCTCGGCACGCTCGAACGCAGCGGCAAATATCTGGACGAGGCCGAAGCGGCCTTCCAGGCGACGCTCAAAGTGTTCACCCGCGACAGCCAGCCGCTGCAGTGGGCCTTCGCGCAGAACAACCTCGGCGATGTCTATTGGAACCGCGCCAGCCAGGGCGGAGGCGACGCCGATTATTTGAAAGCGATCGAGTTCTTCGAAAATGCCAAGGAGGGTTTTGTCGAAGCCGGCTACACCATCCCGATCCCGCTCACCGACAAGAAGATCGAGCTGGTGAAGCAGCAACTGGCGAAGAAATAGCCCGAGCTTGTCTTTCAGCCGGCTTTGCGGTCCCTATATGGCGCTCACCGCCGTCGCTGCCGGTGGATGCAAGAAGGATGGCTGATGGTTCGATTTCTCCTGGCGCTGATGCTGCTCCTCGCTTCTGCCACGGCGCATGCGACGGATGCCGGCTGGGCGCTGCTGCGCGACGGCGGCCATATCGTGCTTTTGCGCCATGCCATGGTCACCGGCGCTGCCGATCCGGCCAATTTCGACATCGCCAAATGCCCGACCCAGCTCAATTTGTCGGCGCGCGGCCAGCAGCAGGCGAGCCGGATCGGCGCCCTGTTCGCCGCCCGCGCAGCACCCATCGAGCGCGTGCTCTCCAGCCGCTACTGCCGCTGCCTCGACACCGCCCGCATCGCCTTCGAGGCCGAGCCCGAGCCTTTCGCGCCGCTCGACCTCCTGAAGACCGATCCCGCCGAGAAGGCCGCACAGCTTGAGGCGACGCTCAAGGAGATTCGCGGCTATTCCGGTTCCGACAATCTGGTGCTGGTCACCCATCTGGAGAACATCATGGCGCTGACCGGCGTCGCGCCGCGCGAAGGCGAAGCGGTGGTGGTCGAGCCACAGGGCGACGGCCTAAGGGTGCTTGGCCGCGTCACTTTCTGACGGGCGCGAGCCTGATACAGGCGATGGTTGCAACTGTTGCCGAAATGCCACTGCCGAAAGAAGCCGCAAAGCCGCCGCGACAATGCCGCTTGCGACAACCCGTCGCAGGGTCTATAGGCGCGCTCCCGGTCACGAAAACCGAAGCGAGCACAGCGGTTGGAGCTTTCGTCTCCGCCCGCGCAGGCGGCACTGCCGCCCTGTGTACGGCGCCGTTTCGGAGGTTGGGATCGCGGATGTAGCTCAGGGGGAGAGCGCCGGATTTGGATCCGGAGGTCGCAGGTTCGAATCCTGCTGTCTGCACCACGGATAGCTCAGTTGGGTAGAGCATCAGATCACGAATCTGACGGTCGAAGGTTCGAATCCTTCTCCATTGGCCTTCCAAGCCAAGCCACCCTGTCACGGTGTTATTCGGAAAATCGGTCCGGGGACCGGAATGCGAAAGAGCTGACGGACGGCCGAAGCCTTCGGGCCAAGGCCGTACCGGCAGATCCAACGCCATCGGCTCGCGGCCAGGCCCGCGGTGACGATCAAGGCGCAGTGTCGCCGGCTAGGGAGGCCAAGGCCTCCGGCGCCCGCTTCGCTGCCTCGCGATCCGCTCCCGAAAGCCCGCTGCTTGGCGATGCCACCGGTCTCCGGATCATTCGTGCCGGGAAAAGGGAAACGAGAAACGAAAAGGATGATCGACGCATGAGTTGACGCCTCGCATGGGGCCATGCCCGACAGGAGTGAAGACAATGACCATTCTCGATAAGGTTCTGGGGCGCGAGCGCGTCCTTGTTAAGGAAAACGAACGGGCCGTCACCCTCTACAAGGGGGAGATCAAGGCTGTCCTGATGCCGGGCGAGCATTGGCTTGCCAACCGGCGCGGACGCCTTGAAGTGTCCCGGCACGACCTGAAGAACCCGGAATTCGTTTCGGCCTACGAGAAGGCGTTGTTCGACAAGCTGCCGGAGGTGGCGGCGCGTCATTTCACCGTCGTTCGCACCGGGCGTACGGATGTCGCCGTCATCGAGCGTGACGGCAACCTCCATGCCGTCCTGGCGCCGGATCGCAAGCTCGTGCTGTGGACCGATGCCGGCCCGTGGAAGGTGACGCTGGTCGACACCTCGGCCGATCTTGCGATCGATCCGGCTCTCATGCGCCGGCTCGGCCAGGCCCGCAAGACGGAACTGATGTCCGTTCACCCGGTGGTCGACGGTCAGGCCGGACTGCTGTTCGTCGACGGGGCGCTGGCGCGGACGCTTGCCGCGGGCGTGCACGCCTTCTGGAACGTCGGGCGCATGGTGCAGATCAAGGTCGTCGACCTCAAGCGCCAGTCGCTCGACGTCGCCGGGCAGGAAGTGCTGACCAAGGATCGCGTGACGATCCGCGTCAACATCGCCGCCGAATACCGGGTCCTCGATCCGGTCAAGGCGGTGAGCGCGGTGAAGGACTTCTCTGAAGCCCTCTACCGCGCCCTGCAGTACGCCTTCCGCAAGACGCTTGGCGCGCTCACGCTCGACCAGATCCTTGAAAAGAAGGTGACGGTCGACGAGGAGGCGGCGGCCAAGGTCCGCGCCGACATGGCCGAGATCGGGGTCGAGGTCAGCGACATCGCGCTCAAGGATGTGATCCTGCCGGGCGAGATGCGCGAGATCCTCAACCAGGTGGTTTCGGCCGAGAAGCAGGCCGAGGCCAACGTCATCCGCCGGCGCGAGGAGACGAACGCGACGCGTTCGCTCCTCAACACGGCCAAGGTGATGGCCGAGAACCCGGTGATGCTGCGGCTGAAGGAGCTCGAGGCTCTGGAAGCCATCGCCGGCAAGGTCGAGCGGCTGACCGTCCATAACGGGACGGGCGGACTGCTGAACGACCTGGTTAAGCTCCGTGAAAACTGAGCTGACGTGACGTCAAATGGGAAGGGCCGCCGGCAATCCGGCGGCCCTTCTTGCGTTTCGAAAGCCAGCATCCCATCTGCACCGGGCTTATCAGCCCTTTTCCTGCCCGGAAAAACCGATTAGACAGCGCCCAAACAAGATGCGGACAGATTCCGCCCGCAACCGAAGGAAGAGCCCTTGTCCACCACGTTCGACAAAGTCGCCAAGATCATTGCCGACACCAGCGAGATCGATATCGAGACGATCACGCCCGAAAGCCACACCATCGACGATCTCGGCATCGACAGCCTCGATTTCCTCGACATCGTCTTTGCCATCGACAAGGAATTCGGCATCAAGGTGCCGCTGGAGAAGTGGACGCAGGAGGTCAACGACGGCAAGGCCTCGACCGACGACTATTTCGTCATGAAGAACCTGTGCGCCAAGATCGACGCGCTGGTCGCGGCCAAGAACGCCTGAGGCGGTTCGGGCGCGAACTTGACGCGCCCGGCCACGTGACCCACAAAGCCGCCCATGAGCAGCCCCCACGACGTCGTCATCACCGGTATCGGCCTTGTCTCCTCGCTGGGAGAGGGCCCGGATGCGCACTGGCAGAAGCTCGCCCAGCCCGGCCTTGAGCCGGTGCTCGATGCCGGGCGCTTTGCGCCCTATACCATCCACCCGCTGCCGGAGATCGACTGGAACCTGCAGATCGCCAAGCGCGGCGACCAGCGGCAGATGGAGACGTGGCAGCGGCTCGGCACCTATGCGGCGGGTCTGGCGCTGGACGATGCCGGCATCAAGGGCAATGACGAGCTCTGCGCGACCATGGACATGGTGGTGGCAGCCGGCGGCGGCGAGCGCGACGAGGCGGTCGATGCCGCCATCCTCGCCGCATCCGAAAGCCGCAACGACCGCGACGTGCTGCTCAACGAGAAGCTGACCACTGAACTGCGCCCGACGCTGTTCCTCGCCCAGCTCTCCAATTTGCTCGCTGGCAACATCTCGATCGTCCACAAGGTCACCGGGTCGTCCCGCACCTTCATGGGCGAGGAAGGCGCTGGCGTCGCCGCCGTCGAGACGGCGGCCGCGCGCATCCGCTCGGGACAGTCGACGCATGTGCTGGTCGGCGGCGCCTTCCAGACCGAACATTCCGACATGCTGCTCGGCTACGAGTTGGCCGGCTACCTCCATCGTGGCGCCTGGAAGCCTGTCTGGCAAAGGCAGGGCGGCGAAGGCGGCGGCGTGGTGACCGGATCTGGCGGCGCTTTCCTGGTGCTGGAGCAGCGCGAGCACGCGACGAGCCGCGGGCGCAAGATCTACGCCGAGCTCGGCCCCATCGTTTCCGGCCGCGCCAAGCGGCGGAACGGCGGGCTCGATGCCGAGATCGCGACCTTGCTCGATCAGACGGCGCTGCCGAATGGCGAATTGCTGGCGATCTCCGGCGCCTCCGGCGCCCACACCGCCACAGCGGCCGAAAGAGCCGCGTTCGCCGCCCACCCGGCGATCGCGGCGCGTGCCTTTTCGACGCTGACCGGCCATATGAAGGAGGCGCAGTTCCCCTTCGCCGTGGCGCTGGCGGCGCTCACCGTCGAGCGCAAGGCCGCCTATCCCGCTTTCGATGCCGCGACCGAGAAGCCGTTCGCCGGCATTCCCACGACCGTGCTTGCAACGGCGATCGGCTATCACCAATTCGAGGGCATGGGGCTGATCAAGGCGGCCTGAGTGACCACCAGGGACAAAACATGGCCAATCTGAACGACCACATGGGCAGGCCGATCGTCGCCGTCACCGGCATCGGCGTGGTGACGTCGCTGGGCGTCGGCAAGGCCGACAATTGGGCGGCGCTCACCTCCGGCAAGTCCGGCATCCACCCGATCACCCGCTTTCCGGTCGATCATCTGAACACCCGCATCTCCGGCATGGTCGACTTCCTGCCGTCAAGCTCCAAGGGCGCCAGCCCCCTCACCTACGAGCTGGCCGAGACCGCGGCGCAGGAGGCGGTGGCGGAAGCCGGGCTCGACAGCGGCGATTTCGCCGGACCGCTCTTCCTTGCCTCGCCGCCGGTCGAACTCGACTGGGCCGACCGTTTTTCGCTCTACAATTCCGACAAGCAGGATGCCGGCGCCGAGAGGCTGCTGCGCGTGGCGCGCGCGCTGAAGGAGCTCGACATCTTCGAGACCACCCAGTTCGGTTCGATCGCCGACCGGCTGGCCGACCGTTTCGGAACGCGCGGCCTGCCGATCACGCTGTCGACCGCCTGCGCTTCCGGCGCCACCGCCATCCAGCTCGGCGTCGAGGCGATCCGCCGCGGCGAATGCGACAAGGCGCTGTCGATCGGCGCCGACGGCTCGGCGACCGCCGAGGCGCTGATCCGCTTCTCGCTGCTTTCGGCGCTCTCCACTCACAACGACATCCCGGAAAAGGCGTCGAAGCCTTTTTCCAAGGATCGCGACGGCTTTGTGCTGGCCGAGGGATCCGGCGCGCTGGTGCTGGAATCGCTGGAGGCGGCCCTTGCCCGTGGCGCCCCTATCCTCGGCATCATGCGCGGCTGCGGCGAAAAGGCCGACGATTTCCACCGTACCCGCTCCAAGCCCGATGGTTCGCCGGCGATCGCTGCGGTGCGCGCCGCCCTTGCCGATGCCGGCCTGAGCGAGGACGAGATCGACTACGTCAACGCGCATGGCACCTCGACGCCTGAAAACGACAAGATGGAGCATCTGTCGTTGTCGACCGTATTCGGCGAGCGGATCGGCTCGATGCCGATCTCGTCCAACAAGTCGATGATCGGCCACACGCTGTCGGCAGCCGGCGCGGTCGAGGCCGCTTTCTCGCTGATGACCATGCGCGAAAGCGTCATTCCGCCGACCATCAATTACGACAATCCCGACCCGGCGATCGTGCTCGACGTGGTGCCCAACAAGCAGCGGAACGCCGAGGTCGGCACCGTATTGTCGAACTCCTTCGGCTTCGGCGGCCAGAACACCTGCCTTGTCATGGCGAGGGAACCGGTCTAAGCGGACGTTTTCCCGCTTTTGACGAACTGACAGGCCCAATGCGCGCATTGCAACTTATCGAGGACCGCCGTCTTGAAACGGTGGACCTGCCGCCTCCCCCGCCGCCTTCGCTCGGCGAAGTGACGCTTCGCATCAAGGCGGTGGCGCTGAACCATATCGACGTCTGGGGCTGGCGCGGCATGGCCTTCGCCAAGCGCAAGCTGCCGCTTGTCGTCGGCGCCGAGGCCTCGGGCGAGGTCGACGCCGTCGGACCCGGCGTCTCCAGCCTTCTGCCGGGACAGCTGGTCTCGATCTATGGCGCGCGCACCTGTGGCCTTTGCCGGGCCTGCCGCGAAGGCCGCGACAATCTCTGCGAGCACGTCTCCGGCGTTCATGGCTTCCACCTCGACGGCTTCGCGCAAGAGAAGATCAACCTGCCGGCCCGCCTGCTGGTCCCCGCCCCGCCCGGCGTCAGCGAGATCGGCGCGGCGGTCGCGCCCGTTACCTTCGGCACGGTCGAGCACATGCTGTTCGACAATGCAAAGCTCGAGCCCGGCGAGACCATCCTCGTCCATGCCGGCGGTTCCGGCATCGGCACCGCCGCGATCCAGCTGGCGAAAAAGATGGGCTGCACCGTCATCACCACCGTCGGCTCCAACGACAAGATCGACAAGGCCAAGGCGCTCGGCGCCGATCATGTCATCAACTACCGCGAGGACCGTTTCGAAGGCGTCGTGCGCAAGCTGACGAAGAAGAAGGGCGTCGACGTCGTGTTCGAGCATGTCGGCGCCGACACCTTCGCCGGCTCGATGCTGTGCCTCAAGCGCGGTGGCCGCCTTGTCACCTGCGGCTCGACCTCCGGCGTGTCGACGCAGGTCAATCTTATGCAGCTCTTCCAGCAGCAGCTGAAGCTGCTCGGCTCCTTCGGCTGCCGCATGGAGAACATGGCCGATGCCATGCAGAAGATGGCGGCCGGCCTCGTCGCTCCCGTCATCGACACCGAAGTCGGCTTCGACGACATCGACGCGGCGCTGAAGCGCATGGAAGGCCGCGACGTGTTCGGCAAGATCATCCTGCGCGTCTAGGGCAATGGTCGGCAAGGTGCTCAAGAAAGCCCGCCGGGACTTCATGTTCCGCTACGGCCGGCGGCTGCGCCAGATGGAGCACTGGCTGGTGGCGCGCCTGGCCATGGCGATGATCTCGCTGCTGCGGCTCCTGCCGCCGGACAAGGCGCTCAACTTCGCCGACCGCGTCGCCCGCCGCATTGGCCCGCTGGTCGGACGTCACCGCGTTGCGGTCAACAATCTGCGCCTTGCCTATCCCGAAAAGAGCGACGCCGAGATCGAGGCCATCGCGCTCGACATGTGGGGCAACATGGCCCGGCTGGCGGCCGAGTACATCTTCCTCGACGCCCTCTTCGATTATGATCCGAAAGCGACAAAGCCCGGCCGCGTCGACGTCCGTGGCGTCGAGCATTTCGTCGAGATCGCCGGCGAGAAGAAGCCGCATATCCTGTTCACCGGCCATCTCGGCAATTTCGAATTGCTGCCGGTGGCCGCCGCCACCTTCGGCATGAACATCACCGCGCTGTTTCGCCCGCCCAACAATCCCTATCTCGCCGACTACATCCACTCGACGCGCCGCTCGACCATGGGGGGCTTGCTGCCCTCCTCGACCGGCGCGTCCTTCGCGCTTGCCGCCATCCTGGAGAACGGCGGCAATATCGGCGTGCTTGTCGACCAGAAATTCTCCAGCGGACTGGAGACGACCTTTTTCGGCCGTCCGTGCCAGAGCAATCCGGTGCTGGGCATGCTCGCCCGCCACTACGACTGCGACGTCTATCCCGCCCGCTGCGTCCGGCTGCCGGGCAACCGGTTCCGCCTGGACATCGAGGACAAGCTGACCTTGCCGCGCACCGAAAGCGGTAGCGTCGACGTCCACGCCACCACCCAGCTTCTCGCCGACGTCGTCGAGCGCTGGGTGCGCGAGGATCCCGGCCAGTGGATGTGGTTCCACAAGCGTTGGGAGATGAGCGGCCGCCGGCGCAAGCGGCGTGGGCAGGCCGAGGAGCGGCCGGCTGACCCGGTGCCCGGCCCGAATTGACCATTGACGCCGCACCAAGCAAAAGCCGCGAAGAGACCCTTCGCGGCTTCGTTGTTTGTTCATCGGTTGCGCTTGTGGGAAATTCTGACTGAAGGACCGGGCGCCGAAGCCTTTTCCATTCCGCTCGGTGAATGTGCCATCGCGTGCGCAGATTGGACGCGGCAAAGAAAAACCGCGAAGATTGCTCTTCGCGGTCTTCGCCATAAATCTCTTGTTTCCCGCCGATACTACAGTAACGAAGGCAGGATGAGGTTCGGCCGGCCGGTATCCATCGTGGCGCCGTTGCGATCCTCATCAAGCAATGTGTCCGAACCGAAGCTCGCCCGCACGCCAATCACATATTTGTGGATGTTCTCGGTTACGTCGAACGCAGATATGGACGCGCGTTCGAACTGATAGCGGCCGAACACCGAAAACGCCGTTCCGGAAAACCGGTACGTAGCCTGCAGCGCGCCGGTGAAGGTGTTGGTGTCGAAGGGGCCCACAGATGTCGTCGAATAGCCCAGTTCACCATCGAAGCGGAGATTGTCCTGGGCGAAATAGCGCACCACCCCGCGACCGCCCCAGGTGTCGATATGCTCGGACGAGCCACTGGCCCGCAACTGGCCATAGTAAACCTGGCCGTACACGGTCACATTACCCATGTAGACTTGGCCTTCCGGTCCAACCGAGAAACTGTAGAGATCGTCGTCGAACCCGTCGCCGCCATAGCCGGTGACGGAGGCGAACGCGCCAAGCGCAAAGGCGCTGGGATCGCGCCAGTAGCCGTGAACCGCGCCGCCATAGCCGTAAATGTTGGTGCCCTCGGCCCACAGCGAATCGACGAACGCGTCTGTCTGGACGTTCCAGCGGGAATCGATCGGGAAATTGACCCGGCCCGTGCCGCCTGCGGTCGTGCCATCCGCGTGCTCGCCAGCGGCCGTCACATACAGCCCGCCGAGATAGGCCTCGACGTAGCCCGAAACATGCGGCTGGGCGAGTTCCTGATCCATAACGATCGGAGCGACGGCATCGGCGGCAAAAGCCGACGTGGCCGTTGCGGCAAGTGCCGCACCAAAGAGAAGTCGATACATCGTGAAGCCCCTCAAATGTCTGACTTATCCGGCATTTACCATCGCTGCCCGTTCACACAAGCGTGAACAGCCTCAAACCCGGGCGTAGAAGCCGGGTTCTGAAGCCCTGCGACATTACTGCAACGCTTTGGCCTTGATCTGCCCAAATACTGTGCAGCGTTCATGGGCACTTGCAGTATTCATAAGCACTGGCAGGAGCCGGATTGTCTTTTCTCCAACACTCCATCTGATCCGTGACGGCGATGCGCGTTGGCAGATGAGCGGCCGTCGGCGCAAGCGGAGGCTCCGATTGCCCTGCTCCGATGCGCAACAAAAAAGCCGCGAGGAGTACTCCTCGCGGCTCTGGATTAAGCTCCCTCAGAGCGGAGCAGGGACGGTGAAGTTCGGCCGGAATGTATCCATGGTGGCGCCGTTGCGATCTTCGGAGAGCAACGTGTCCGAACCGAAGCTTGCCCGCAGGCCGATCAGATATTTGTGGATGTTCACGCTGCCCGAAGCTTCCGAGAAGCTCAGGTGATCCAGCTGATAGCGGCCAAACACTGACCAAGGGGTCCCCGAGAACCGATAGTTCGCCTGCAATGCCGCCGAGACGGTATCGAAATGCCCGCCAAAACCGGACAGCCGCGAGAAGCCGAGTTCGCCGTCGAAGCGCAGATCGTCCTGCGCGAAATACCGCACGACGCCGCGGCCGCCCCAATTGTCGAAGTGTTCGGGTTCGCCGCTGGCCCGCAGCTGTCCGTAATAGACCTGCCCGTAGACCGTCACGTTGCCGAAATAAGCCTGTGCCTCGGGACCGACGGTGAAAGTGTAGAGGCCTGCGTTACCGAGGCCCTCGTCGCCGCCATATCCGTTGATCGTGGCAAAGGCGCCCAGGGCATACGAGCTCGGATCGCGCCAGTAACCATGGATGGCGCCGCCGTAGCTGTAGATGTTCGTACCTTCGACCCACAGCGAATCGATCACTGCGTCGGTCTGGATGTTCCAGCGGGCGTCGATCGGAAAATTGACCCGGGCGGCGCCGCCGGCGGTCGTGCCGTCTGCATCGTCCCCTGGGGTCGCGAAGTACAGACCGCCGAGATATACCTCGCCGTAGCCTGAAACATGCGGCTGGGCGAGTTCCTGGTCCAGGACGACGGGCGCGTCGGCAGCGAAGGCGGAAGTAGCGGTTACGGCAATCGCCGCGCTCAAAACAAGTCGATACATTGTAGTCCCCAAGCATCAAAAAGTAACGTTGCGATACCTACCACCGCCGAAGATTCACGCAATCGACGCCGGCACCGGAAACCATGCGTCGACGCGAGTTCCGGTTGCAGTGCGGCATTGCTGCAACGCTTTTGGCGCCGAAAGCCAATCGCGCGAGGTCAGTCGGTGACCACGATGCGCGTGTTGCCGTAGCCCGCTTCGCGCACCATCGAATAGAAGGTCGCGGCGTTGGCGGTGTGCAGGCGCACGCAGCCATGCGAGGCCGGACGCCCGAGATATTTCACCGCACCGGTGCCGTGGATGGCGTAGCCGCCACGGAAGAACACTGAGTATGGCATCGGCGACATCTCGTATTTGCGCGAATACCACATCCGGGCCGTCCACTGCGGGCGGTAGCTGCCGCGCGGCGTGAAGTAACCTTTGCGGGCGGTGGACACGCTCCAGCGGTACAGCACCTGGCCGTATTTGCTGACGGTCATCGTTTGTGAGGATACGTCGATATTGGCCACCAGTGCGGCAGCCTTGCCTGCGACCGAGGTGCCGAACAGCGCGGTCGCCAGTATCGTTGCCATGAGAACAGTCTTTTTCATGCGATCAAACCCCTTTGATTGCCCCTTGCATGCCTGCCATCACGCGATTTTTCAGCATTTTAACGGCAGGTGAATGAAGTAACACACACTCGTTGATGAATTCGCCAATCCAAAGCAGCGAATTTGAACGATTTTCCCGCCATAGTTGCCGCCGCGACACGTAGTTTCAAAGACTTCGCCGTCGCGCTTGCCAGTCGCCCGCTTCACTGCTCAACTTCAGGAATGACCGAACGACTCCTTAAGGCCGTCGACGCGCGGATCGACGACCTCGTTGCGCTGACCGCGGACCTGATCCGCTTCCCGACCGTCAATCCGCCAGGCGAGGCCTATCGCCCCTGCGCCGAATATGTCGGCGAGCGCCTGAGGAAGCGCGGCTTCGAAACCGAGTTCATCCGCGCCGAAGGCACCCCCGGCGACACCGACCGCTACCCGCGCGTCAACGTCGTTGCCCGCTTCGACGGCAGATCGGCCGGCGCCTGCGTGCATTTCAACTCGCATATCGACGTCGTCGAGGCCGGCGAAGGCTGGACCGTCGATCCGTTCGCCGGGCTGGTGAAGGACGGCAGGGTCTACGGCCGTGGCGCCTGCGACATGAAGGGCGGGCTGGCGGCCTCGATCATCGCCGCCGAGGCATTCATGGAGGTGTTCCCGGACTTCCCGGGCGCCATCGAGATCTCGGGTACGGTCGACGAGGAGTCCGGCGGCTTCGGCGGGGTCGCCCATCTTGCCAGGCTCGGCTATTTCTCGAAGCCGAAAGTCGACCACGTCATCATTCCGGAACCGCTGAACAAGGATCGCATCTGCCTTGGCCATCGCGGCGTCTGGTGGGCGGAGATCGAGACCAAGGGCGAGATCGCGCATGGCTCGATGCCGTTCCTCGGCGACAATGCGGTGCGCCACATGGGCGCCGTGCTGCAGGCCTTCGAGGATGAACTGTTCCCGGCCCTCGACCGCAAGGTGACGCGCATGCCGGTGGTGCCTGAAGGCGCCAAGCGCTCGACCATGAACATCAATTCCATCCATGGCGGCCAGACCGAGGATTTTCGTCCCGGCCTGCCCTCCCCCAACGTGCCCGATTCCTGCCGGCTGACCATCGACAGGCGCTTCCTGCTCGAGGAGGACCTCGCCACGGTGAAGAGCCAGGTGACGGATATCCTGGAGCGGCTGAAGCGCGAGCGGAAGAAGTTCGACTACGAGATCCGCGATCTGATGGAAGTGCTGCCGCTGATGACCGAGCGCGACGCTCCGGTGGTGAAAGCTGTGGCGCAAGGCATCATGGCGATATTCGACCGCGAGCCCGACTATGTGATTTCGCCCGGTACCTACGACCAGAAGCACGTCGCCCGTATCGGCCACATCTATGACTGCATCGCCTATGGGCCGGGCATTCTCGACCTGGCCCACCGGCCCGACGAATGGGTCGGCATCGCCGACATGGTGGAATCGGCCAAGGTGATGGCGATCGGCCTCAACGTGCTGTTGCGGGGCACCGTCGCGGACTGATCCATACGAAAACAGGCAAGTGGAGGTCGGCCAGTCCGCCTGTTTCGGGAAAAACATTCCGCCTGGCGCTGTCCGACAGCACGAAACGCAATTTACTCGACCTCGAAATCACGCTTCTATCCACCCGGTTTGAGAAGATGGGAGTTGCCCGATGAAATTGTGGAAGACCGTTCTCGCCGCCGCCGCCGCTCTGGCGCTCGCCACCGCCACCTCGGCTTTTGCCGCGCGTACCGATCTCGTCATCGGCATTCCGCTCGAACCCCCGCATCTCGACCCGACCGCGGGTGCTGCCGCGGCGATCGACGAAGTGCTCTACGCCAACGTGTTCGAAGGCCTGACCCGCATCGGCCCGAACGGCGAGGTGCTGCCCGACCTCGCCGAAAGCTGGAGCATTTCCGACGACGGCAAGGTCTACACGTTCAAGCTTCATACCGGCGTAAAATTCCATGACGGCGCCGACTTCAGCGCCGACGACGTCAAGTTCTCGCTTGACCGCGCCCGCGCCGACAATTCGGTCAACGCGCAGAAGGGCCTGTTCGCGGCGATCGACAAGGTCGATGTCGTCGATCCGGCCACCGTCAAGGTGACGCTGAAGAACCCGCAGGGCTCCTTCCTCTACAATATGGGCTGGGGCGACGCGGTGATCGTGTCGCCGAAATCGGCCGACACCAACAAGGAGAAGCCGATCGGCACCGGCCCGTTCAAATTCCAGGACTGGGTCAAGGGCTCGTCGATCACGCTGGTGAAATCTGACGCATACTGGGGCGCGCCGGTCTCTCTCGACAAGGCCGAGTTCCGCATCGTCCCCGATGCCGCCGCCGCCGTTCCGGCCCTGCTTTCCGGCGACATCCAGGCCTTCCCTTTCTTCGATCCCGACAGCGTCGCCCAGGTCAAGGACGATCCGCGCTTCCATGTCGTGATCGGCTCGACCGAGGGCGAGACCATCCTGTCGATCAACAACAAGAAGCCGCCCTTCGACAAGGTCGAGGTCAGGCAGGCGATCTCCTACGCGCTCGATCGCAAGGCGATCATCGATGGCGCCTCGGCGGGGCTCGGCCAGCCGATCGGCTCGCACATGTCGCCCGCCAACAAGGACTATGTCGACCTCACCGGCCGTTATCCGCATGATGTCGCCAAGGCCAAGGAACTGCTCAAGCAAGCCGGGCTCGAGAACGGCTTCAAGGCGACGCTGAAGCTGCCGCCGCCTTCCTATGCGCGGCTCGGCGGCGAGATCATCGCCTCGGAGTTGCGCGACGTCGGCATCGATCTCGAGATCGTGCCGGTGGAATGGGCGCAGTGGCTGGACCAGGTGTTCACCAAGAAGGACTACGACCTCACCATCGTCTCCCACACCGAGCCCAACGACATCGATATCTATTCGCGCAAGGACTATTACTTCAACTACGACAACCCGGCCTTCGACAAGGTCATCGCCGATCTGAACCTCACCTCCGACGAGGCCAAGCGCAAGGAATTGCTCGGTGAGGCGCAGAAGATCCTCGCCGACCACGCCGTGGTCGGCTTCCTCTACGAACTGCCGAAGGTCGGCGTTTGGGACGCCAAGCTGCAAGGCCTGTGGGAGAACGCGCCGATTCAGGCCAATGATCTGACCAAGGTGAAGTGGTCGGATTGACCTCGAGAGAAATGCAACGCCCCGGTGGCGAAAGCCGCTTCCGGGGCCTTTGCTTTTCCGGCAGGTTGTGCCGATGAGTGCCTACCTCCTGAAGCGTCTGATCATCGCCGCCGCCACGCTTGTGCTGGCCTCCATGGTGGTGTTCGCGGTGCTCGAGATCATCCCGGGCGACCCCGCGCGCCTAATGCTGGGCATGAACGCGAGCGCCGAGCAGGTCGAGGTGCTGCGCAATCAGATGGGGCTCAACGCGCCGCTGGCCTTGCGTTACCTGCATTGGGCGGGCGGGCTGCTGAGCCTCGATTTCGGCCGCTCCTACACCTATTCGGTGCCGGTCATCGATCTCGTGCGCGAACGCGTCGTCGTCTCGCTGCCGCTGGCGCTGATCGCCCTGGCGCTGTCCACGGCCATCGCCATTCCGGTTGGCCTGTTTTCCGCCAGCCGGCGCGGTCGCGCCGGCGACGCGATCGCCATGGGCGTCGCCCAGTTCGGCGTCGCCGTGCCGAACTTCTGGTTCGCGCTGATGCTGATCTATCTTTTTGCCGTCTGGCTCAGGCTGGTACCGGCCGGCGGCTTCCCCGGCTGGGGCGCCGGCGCCTGGCCGGCGCTGAAATCGCTGCTTTTGCCGGCGGTCGCCCTTGCCTTGCCGCAAGCCGCGATCCTGGCACGCGTCGCCCGCTCGGCGCTGATCGAGGTTCTGAACGAGGACTATATCCGCACCGCCCGCGCCAAGGGCATGCCCTACCGCGCCGTGCTTTGGCGGCACGCGCTGCGCAACGCCATGATCCCGGTGCTCACCATCCTCGGGCTGCAGTTCGCTTTCCTGCTCGCCGGCACCATCATCATCGAGAACGTCTTCTACCTGCCCGGCCTCGGAAGGCTGCTGTTCCAGGCGATCACCCAACGCGACCTCATCGTCGTCGAAAGCGTCGTCATGCTGCTGGTCGCCGCCGTCATCGCCGTCAACCTCCTCGTCGACCTCTCCTACGCGGTCGTCGATCCGCGCCTGAGAAGCCGGCAATGACACTGCATGTCGACATCCCCGAGGAGACCCTGGCCGGCATTCTGGCCAAGGCGTTCCGCAACCGATCCTTCCTTGTCGGTTTCGTCATCACCGCGCTGGTGGGGGCGGTGGCGGTCCTCTCCTACGCCTGGACGCCATACGACGTCACCAGGCTGGTGATCTCGGACAAGACCCTGGCGCCCTCATGGGCGCACTGGTTCGGCACCGACCATTTCGGTCGCGACATCCTGTCGATGATCATGGTCGGCGCCCGCAACTCGATCGCCGTGGCGCTGGTCGCGGTCGGCATCGGCATGGGCGTCGGCGTTCCGCTCGGCGCCTTCGCGGCAGCGCGCGGCGGCCTCGCCGACGAAGCGCTGATGCGACTGAACGACCTCGTCTTCGCCTTCCCCGCCCTGCTTTCGGCGATCATGATCACCGCCATCTTCGGGCCGGGCGCCATCAACGCCATCATCGCCATCGGCATCTTCAACATTCCGGTGTTCGCGCGCGTCGCCCGTGCCGGCGCGCTGGCCATCTGGCCGCGTGAGTTCATTCTCGCCGCCCGCGCCGCCGGCAAGGGCCCGACGCTGATCACCATCGAGCACATCCTGCCCAACATCGCGACGCTGCTTCTGGTGCAAGGCACCATCCAGTTCGCGCTGGGCATCCTTGCCGAAGCAGGCCTCTCCTATGTCGGCCTCGGCGCGCAGCCGCCGATGCCGAGCTGGGGCCGCATGCTGTTCGACGCGCAGACGCGCATGGTGGTGGCGCCGTGGATGGCGATCTTCCCGGGCATGGCGATCGCCGTCACCGTGCTCGGCCTCAACCTGCTCGGCGACGGCATCGCCGACATCCTCGACCCGAAATCGCGGCGGCAGCGATGAGCCTGCTCGAGATCGAGAACCTGTCGCTCTCGATCGGCGACACGCCGATCCTGAAAGGCGTCGAGCTTGCGGTGGCGCCCGGAGAGGTGATGGGGCTGGTCGGCGAATCCGGCTCCGGCAAGTCGATGACGGCACTCGCCGTGATGCGGCTCATGCCCTTCGCGGCACGCGCCAGCGGACGCGTCGCTTTCGACGGCATCGACATCCTCGCGGCGAGCGAGGACCAGATGTGTGCGTTGCGCGGCGACGACATCGGCATGGTGTTCCAGGAGCCGATGACGGCGCTGAACCCGGTCAAGACCATCGGCGAGCAGGTGGCGGAGGGCATTCGCTGGCACACCAAGGCGAGCCGCGCCGAGGCCGAGGAGCAGGCGCGCAAAATACTCGACCGCGTCGGCCTGCCCTCGGCGAAATTCCCGCTGTCGCGCTATCCGCACGAACTGTCGGGCGGCCAACGCCAGCGCGTCGTCATTGCGATCGCCTGCGCGCTGAAACCCAAGCTCCTGATCGCCGACGAGCCGACCACGGCGCTCGACGTGGTGCTGCAGGCGCAGATCCTCGATTTGCTGCGCGATCTCGTGGCGGAAAACCGCATGGGTTTGCTTCTGATCTCGCACGACCTCGCGGTGGTGACCGCGATGGCCGACAAGATCACCATCATGCGCCATGGCGAGGTGATGGAAGCCGGCGACACCGCACGCACGCTGTCTGGGCAGCTCCATCCCTATACGCGTCAGTTGGCGCAGGCCTCCATGCATGTGCCGGCCCGCCCTCGCCCCCACACCGCCGGCTCGGCCAGGCCCTTGCTGCAGGTCGATGGCGTGACGCGCGACTATCCGGGACGACGCAGCTCGCTGTTCCGGCGTGCCGCTCCCATCCGCGCCGTCGACGACGTCTCGCTGTCGATAGAGCCCGGCCAGTCGGTGGCGCTGGTCGGTCGCTCCGGCTGCGGCAAGTCCACGCTTGCCCGCATGATCCTGGCGCTGGACAAATCGACCTCGGGGACGATCCGCTTCAGCGGAGAGACCATCACCGGCAGGAGCGAGGCGGAGCTGAAGCCGGCGCGGCGCGACATGCAGGTCGTGTTCCAGGACCCCTACGGTTCCTTCGATCCGCGCCAGAAGGTCGAGAAGCTGGTCGCCGAGCCGTTGCACGTGCTGGACAAGAAGCCGGCCAATGCCGAGCGGCGCGAGCTGGTGGCGCATGCGCTGCACGAGGTGGGCCTCGGGCCGCGCGACATGGACAAATATCCGCATGAATTCTCGGGCGGCCAGCGCCAGCGCCTGTCGATCGCGCGCGCCATCATCACCCGTCCCAAGCTGGTCGTCGCCGACGAGCCGGTCTCGGCGCTCGACGTCTCGATCCGCGCCCAGATCCTCGACCTGTTCGCCGAGCTCAACCAGAAGCTCGGCATCGCCTACCTGTTCATCACCCACGACCTGACCGTCGCCCGCGCCATCACGGACGAGGTGCTGGTCATGCATGAGGGCAGGATCGTCGAGCGCGGCAAGACCGGCGCGGTACTCGATCATCCGCAATCCGAGGCGGCCAGGGCGCTGGTGAGAGCCGCGCCCGATTTGCACCGGGCGATCGCACGGAGACTACAGGAACAAGGGTAAACAGCGAGCCTGCCGGCCGCTATCGAAACCGGCTATTCCTGCGGCTTCACAACATCGACCGGGCTGATGTCGAGCAGGTCGAGCGTGCGGCGCAGCAGCCTGACCTCGTTTTCGGCCAGCTTCGAATCGGCCTTGGCGATCTCGGCCATGTGCTGGGCGAGCAGCTTGCGCCGCTCGACGTCGAGGTCGCGGAACAGCGCTATCGCCTGCGAGCCGTTGGTCTCGTAGCCGAAGTCGTTGAGATATTCGATGACGCTGTCGATGCTCGTCTCGGGAATGCCGAACGCCTCCTTGCAGATGCGCCGGAAGGCGACCATCTCGCTCTCCGAGACGGACCCGTCGGCCAGGATCATGCGGAACAGCATCAACAGTTCCGCCGACAGGACCGGATCGTCCGCGACCTTGCGCACGCCGGGATCGCCGTCGAAGATCGAGCGTATCTGATCGAGCAGTGCCATCGCCATCGGCCTCCCCTTTGCGATTCCGTCGCAGATAGTTAGCGCGGAATCGGCCTTGCGCAAACGGGGTTGGCATGGTCGAAGCGCGCATATCGTCCCGCCGCAAGACCCATAGCCCCGATGATCGATCTTAGCATACAGACTGTTGCCGTGTTGGCCTTCGCCGCGTTTGCCGCCGGCTTCGTTGATTCCATCGCCGGCGGCGGCGGCCTGATCACCATTCCGGCGCTGCTGCTGGCGGGCTTCTCGCCGACTGCCGCGCTCGGCACCAACAAGCTGCAAGGCATGTTCGGCTCCGGGTCGGCCACCATCCACTATGCGGCGAACGGCCATGTCGAGCTGCGCCGGCAGTTGCCGTCCGCCTTGCTGGCGTTAATCGGCAGCGCCGTCGGCGCCTTGCTGGCTACAATCGTGCCTGGTGATTTCCTGCGCGCCTTGCTGCCACTGCTTTTGATCGCCATCGCGCTCTATTTCGCGCTCAAGCCCAACATGAACGATGTCGACCGCGCCGAGCGCCTGTCGCCCTTCCTGTTCGGACTGATCGTTCCACCTCTTGTCGGCTTCTATGACGGCCTTTTCGGACCCGGTGCAGGCTCCTTCTACATGTTGGCCTTCGTCAGCCTTGCCGGCTACGGCGTACTCAAGGCGACCGCGCACACCAAGATGCTCAACTTCGCTTCCAACATTGGCGGTTTCGCCATCTTCGCCGCCGTCGGCGTCGTTTACTGGAAGATCGGCCTGATGATGGGCGTCGCCCAGTTCCTCGGCGCGCGCCTCGGCGCCAGCCTCGCCATCCGCATCGGCGCCCGGCTGATCAAGCCGCTGCTGGTTGTCGTCTGCGTGGCGCTGGCGGTGAAGCTTCTCGCCGACCCGGCGAACCCGCTGCGCCAGCTGATTGGTGTGTGACGGCCCCGCTGATACAATGCCGGCGTACGAATCATGTTGGAGGAGCCACACATGAATCTCAGTGCACCTACTCAGCTTATTTTCATTATCTCCCTTGTCATCGCCATCATCGGCGTTCTCGCCGCTCTTGGCGTTCTTGCGTTCATTCCTCTTGCCGCAGTGTGGATTGTTCTCATCGGCTACATCGTGCTTGCCGCCGGCTGCATGATGCGCGGCGCTTAAGTCAGGCACATTCAGATCTCAGGTAACCGGAGCGCCCGGCCACAAGCCGGGCGCTTTTGATTTCGGAATGTGGTCTGCTAGATTTGGCGGGCGAGGATTGCCGATGTCGATCGAGACAGAGCGCCGTCATGAACAGGACCATTCTTTAGCCGCAAGGTTCGAGATGGTGCGGCGAGCGGCTGACGCTTCGCTTGCCGGCTCAGTCACCGACCTTTGCGGCTATCGCGAGATGCTGCCCGTCTGCTCCCGCAATGTCGAATATGCTTCGCTGACCGTGCCGCTGGTGATCAGCTTCGCCGAGCCCTTCGCCATCGGGCTTGGGCGCGATCCCGGCGACAACGATCGCTTCGCCAGCTTTGCCGCCGGCCTCTTTGCCGGGCCGGTGGTGATCCAATCCTTCGGCGGCGCCTGCTGCGTCCAGATCAACTTCACCCCGCTCGGCGCCCGCCGCTTCTTCGGCCTGCCGATGAGCGAGCTGACCGACCGCATGGTCGGGCTCGACGATGTGCTTGGCCTCGAAGGCATCGCGCTGCGCGAAAGGCTCGGCGAGGCACGGGATTGGAGCTCGCGTTTCGCGATTGCCGAGAGCTTCGTCGCAGCAAGGCTGGCGGAGGCGAAGCGGATGTCAGCCGAGATCGCCTGGGCCTACCGGCAAGTCATTGGCTCTGGCGGACGCACGCGGGTCTCCGTGCTTGCCGATGAGCTCGGCTGGAGCCGCAAGCATCTCGCGGCGAAATTTTCCGACGCGATCGGCATCGGGCCGAAAACGCTGTCGCGCATCGTGCGCTTCAACCGGGCGCTCTCGCTGTCCAAGCATCAGCTCGACGACTGGGCGGGGATCGCCGCCGATTGCGGCTATGCTGACCAGGCGCATCTGGTGCGCGAATTCCGCGATCTCGCCGGCGAGACGCCAACCGCGCTCGCATAGTATCTTTCTCCACCGAGGTAACATTTCTTCAAGACGCCGCGGCGGCCTTCGCCGAGACTGGATACCATCAACCGACACCAGGGAGATTGCCATGTCGACCGCGAACGAAGCACCTCGTCTCTACCCCGCTCTGCGCTACAGGAATGCCGCCGGAATGATCGACTGGCTGTGCGACGCCTTCGGCTTCACCGTGCGCGCCCGCTATGGCGAGGGCGACGTCGTGCATCACGCCGAGCTCGTCTTCGGCGCCTCGATGATCATGCTCGGCACCGCGCGTGACGACGACTACGGCAAGATGGTCGGCGAGCCGGGCGCCGGCGGCGGCAAGTCGATCTATGTCGCGGTGGAAGACGCCGATGCCGCCTACGCCAGGGCAAGAAAGGCCGGCGCCACGATCCTGCAGGAACTGACCGATCGCGACTATGGCAGCCGCGAGTTCATCTGCCGCGACCCCGAAGGCAATGTCTGGTCGTTTGGCACCTATTGGCCGAAGGCAGGAGACGCCGCCAGCTAACGGGCCAGGCCAAAAATCGCGTCGCAGTCGAGGTGGGTTTCCAGTTCGGCCGCGACCTCGTCCAGCGCCCGCTCGACATCGGCGCGATAGTCGATGCCGCCGCCTTTGACGCCGAGGCTTTCCAGGAATCTTGCCCGGAAGGCGTCTGCGGAAAACAGCCCGTGCAGATAGGTGCCGACCACCTTGCCGTCGGCGGAGATCGCGCCGTCATCGATGCCGTTGATGATGGCGGACGGCCGCGCCAAATCCGGACCAACGGTGCGGCCGAGATGGATCTCGTAGCCTTCGAGCGGCAGATCGAACTGCACCGAGCGGGCGCTGACATTGCGGACCGTCTTCTCCGGCTCCATCAGCGTTTCGATGTCGAGCAGGCCGAGCCCCTCCGCCTCGGTCACGCTGCCCTCGATGCCGGCGGGATCGCTGACCTTGCGGCCGAGCATCTGGAAGCCGCCGCAGATGCCGACGACATGGCCGCCCCGCTTGCGATGGGCGAGGAGGTCGCGGTCCCAGCCATTCTCCCGGAACTTCAAGAGATCGCCGATCGTCGACTTCGAGCCGGGAATGACCACCAATCCCGCATCCGCGGGCAGCGGCTTTCCGGGCGGCACGAACACCACCTCGACCTGCGGTTCGGCCTTCAATGGATCGAGATCGTCGAAATTGGCGATGCGCGAAAGCATCGGCACCGCGACCTTCAGCGCCCGCTTCTCGCCGGATGCCAGCCGTTCCAGCACCACCGAATCCTCAGAAGGAAGCCTCGCCGCCGCCTTCAGCCACGGCACCACGCCGAAGCAAGGCCAGCCGGTGAACTTTCCGATCGCCTTGATGCCGTCGTCGAACAGCGAGACGTCGCCGCGGAACTTGTTGATGAGGTAGCCGACGATCATGCGCCGGTCCTCCTCCGGCAGGATGAGATGAGTGCCGGCGACGGAAGCGATGACGCCGCCGCGATCGATGTCGCCGACCAGCACCACCGGCACATTGGCCCGCGTCGCAAAGCCCATATTGGCGATGTCGCGGCTCCTGAGATTGGTCTCGGCCGGCGAGCCAGCGCCTTCGACGATGACGAGATCGGCGCCCTCGCCGACCTTCGCCCAGGACTCCAGCACGGCATCCATCAGCCGGCCTTTCATCGCCTGGTAGTCGCGCGCCCTGGCCTCGCCGAACACCTTGCCCTGCACCACCACCTGCGAGCCGACATCGCTTTGCGGCTTGAGCAGCACCGGGTTCATGTGAACGGTCGGCGCCACGCCGCAGGCGATCGCCTGCAGCCATTGCGCGCGGCCGATCTCGCCGCCGCCGGCCTTGTCGTCGCCGGGAATGTCGTCGCCGGGAATGTCGGCGACGGCGGCATTGTTCGACATGTTCTGCGGCTTGAACGGCCGCACCTTCAGCCCGCGCATCTTCGCCGCGCGGCAGAGCCCCGCCACCAGCACGCTCTTGCCGACATCGGAGCCGGTGCCTTGCAGCATGATCGCTTTTGCAGCCATCAGCCCCTGCCCTGCGCCACGGTGCCCGGGATTGTCGACTTCTGCGCCAGCGGCCCGCCACGCCAGATGTAGAGCGCCAGCAGCGGCTCCTTGCCCGTGTGCATGGCATGGCTGACATTCGAAGGGTGATGGATCACCTCGCCCGCCTCGCGAACATGGAAACCACTTTCGCTCTTGTGCCACTCCGTACCGCCGGTCAGCGGAATGTAGATCTCTTCGGCAATGTGATGGTGGTCGGGATAGACGATCCCGGGCCCGAGGATCAGCAGGCCGGCCGCGACCTCGTCATTGACGAAATGGCCGCGCGTGCCGAAAACCTCCAGCCAGCCGTAATTGTCCAGGAACGCCTGGCCGAAATCCGAGACGCTGTAGGTCTGGCCCCAGCGCAGATCGCCGCGATGTTCCGCCACGAATCGCGTGAGGGGCCGGATGTCCGATGGCGAAAGTTCGGCGATGCGGTCGAGATGGCGCAGGCAGGCGAGCGGATGCGGCTCCAGCGGTCGCACCGGCATGTCCCAATCGATGCGGGCGACGGCGTCGCTGACCAGAGCGCTGTCCAAGGTCCTGAGGTAGGCGTGGAACCGGTCGAGCAGTTCATAGAAGACTGTCGTCACGCCATGCTCCGTTGGTCGATCTATGCACAGCCGCTCCGCGGCCGGGCGGGTTGCGCGGCGGCATCATTGGTCTAGATTGAATGGCGCGCAAAGCCAAAAACGACAGGCCAGAAGGCCTAAAACGACAGGGAGCACGCCATGGACGCCGCGGTCGATGCGAGCACCAGCCAATTCGAACTCACCGAGGAGCAGCGCGCCATCCAGGAGATGGCCGAGGCCTTCGCCGCCGACCGCGTCGCGCCGAACGCGCTCGACTGGGACCGTGCGAAACATTTCCCGGCCGATGTGATTCGCGAAACCGGGCCGCTCGGCCTCGGCGGCATCTATGTCCGCGACGACGTCGGCGGCTCGGCGCTGGGCCGGCTCGATGCCGTGCTGATCTTCGAGGCGCTTGCCCGCGCCGATCCGGCATTTTCCTCCTTCATCTCGATCCACAACATGGCGGCGTCGATGATCGACCGCTTCGGCAGCGAGGAGCAGCGCCAGCGCTTCCTGCCCAGGCTGACCTCGATGGAATGGCTGGCGAGCTACTGCCTGACCGAGCCCGGTTCCGGCTCCGACGCCGCCGCGCTGAAGACGCGCGCGGTGAAAGACGGCGGCGACTATGTGCTCAACGGCGCCAAGCAGTTCATCTCCGGCGCCGGCGACAGCGACCTCTATGTCGTCATGGCGCGCACCGGTGCCGACGGGCCGAAAGGCATCTCGACCTTCGTCGTGCCCAGGGATGCGCCCGGCCTCTCCTTCGGCGCCAACGAGCACAAGATGGGCTGGCACATGCAGTCCACCCGCCAGGTCATCTTCGAGGATTGCAAGGTGCCAGCCGAGAACCTGCTGGCCACGGAAGGCGCCGGCTTCGGTATCGCCATGGCCGGCCTCGACGGCGGCCGGCTGAACATCGCCGCCTGCTCGCTCGGCGGCGCGCAATCGGCCCTCGACAAGGCTTTGTCCTATACAGGCGAGCGCAAGGCCTTCGGCTCGAAGATCAACCAGTTCCAGGCGCTGCAGTTCAGGCTGGCAGACATGGAGACCGAGCTGCAGGCGGCGCGAATCTTCCTCTACGCCGCCGCTTCGAAGCTCGATCGCAAGGCGCCGGACGCCGGCAAATGGTCGGCGATGGCCAAGCGCTTCGTCACCGATGTCGGCTTCGATGTCGCCAACGAGGCGCTGCAGCTGCATGGCGGCTATGGCTATCTGCACGATTACGGTGTCGAGAAACTGGTGCGCGACCTGCGCGTCCACCAGATCCTCGAAGGCACCAACGAGATCATGCGCGTCATCATCGCACGCGCGCTGATCGGCCGGTAGGCAGTAGGCAGTAGGCAGTAGGCAGTAGGCAGTAGGCGAAGGATGACCGGCAAGATCAATTCGTACAAGGATCTTATCGTGTGGCAGCAGGCCATGGGTCTGGCCGTCGCTACCTACTCCTTGACCAAGGCATGGCCAAAGGAGGAATTGTACGGGCTGACCAGCCAAATCCGCCGCTCAGCCACATCTATCCCTTCAAACATCGCGGAAGGTTACGGCCGCGATAACACGGGTTCCTATCAGCAGTTTCTCAGGATAGCCCAAGGCTCTCTAAAGGAGCTCGAGACACACCTCCAGATCGCTGAACGCATCGGCTTGGCCACTCGTGATGAGGTTCGTCATATGCTCTCAGCCACAGAAGCCATCGGAAAGATGCTTCGCCAGCTTATTATCAAGCTGGCACCTGAATAGATCCCCTACTGCCTACTGCCTACTGCCTACTGCCTACTGCCTAACCCTGGGAGCACCGCTATGACAACCATCGCCTTCATCGGATTGGGCAATATGGGCAATCCGATGGCCGCCAACCTGGTCAAGGCCGGGCATTCTGTGCACGGCTTCGACCTGGTGCCGGAGAACCTCACAGTCGCCAAGGAGCATGGCGTGGTCGTCATGGCCAACGCCGTCGCGGCGGTGAAGGACGCCGATGTCGTCATAACCATGCTGCCGGCCGGCAAGCATGTGCTGTCGGTCTATGAGGACATCGCGCCCAAGGCCAAGAAAGGCGCGCTGTTCATCGATTCCTCCACCATCGACGTCGAATCGGCCCGCAAGGCCCATGCCGTCGCCAGCAAACACGGCCTGCTGTCGATCGACGCTCCGGTCTCGGGCGGCACCGGCGGCGCCACCGCCGGCACGTTGACATTCATGGCCGGCGGCTCGAAGGACGCCTTCGCCAAGGCCGAGCCGGTCCTGAAGCCGATGGCTGGCCGCATCGTCCATTGCGGCGACGACGGCGCCGGGCAGGCGGCCAAGATCTGCAACAACATGATTCTCGGCATCTCGATGATCGGGGTCGCCGAAGCCTTCGTGCTGGCGGAAAAGCTAGGCCTGTCGCATCAGGCGCTGTTCGACGTCGCCTCGACCTCGTCGGGCCAGTGCTGGTCGCTGACCACCTACTGTCCGGTGCCCGGTCCGGTGCCGGCTTCGCCGGCCAACCGCGACTACAAGCCCGGCTTTGCCGCCGCCCTCATGCTGAAGGACCTGAAGTTGTCGCAGGAGGCGGCGCAAAGTGCTGGCGCGGTGACGCCGCTCGGCGCCGAGGCGACGCAGCTCTACGCGCTGTTCAACACGCAGGGCAATGCCGGGGTCGATTTCTCCGGCATTATTAATTTCCTCCGCGGCCAACTCGCATAAACCGCTGCTTTCAAAGGCTTATTAGAAGATTATTTGGCCGAAAACCGGCAAATTTAGATTTGCTTAAGGTCTCGATAACCGGCCGGTAACGATGTGCCTATAAAACGGACTGCGAGGCGGACATATCGCATCCGCCCGGCGCTCCGGATCAGGTCTCGCGTACCGGAGCCCGTAAGTTTCGCAAGTCGCTTGTAGCGAAACGCCATGCGTATCTGGCAAAGCCGCGTTCCCGGTGGGACGCGGTTTTTGCGTTTTGCTGCACTATATTTCGTTGCCGCATTCGGCGAGGTATGCGGTCTTCGCAGCTTGTTCCGAGAATTGTGCCCGGGCGTTTCACATGCGCCCACGCGTGCCTTCCGGATCGTAGGGCGAGTCGGCGGTCACCTTTGCCCGACGCCGCTCGCCGAGGACTGAAACTTCCAGTTCGGTACCGGGCGACAGCAGTTCCAGGGGCAGCAGCGCGAGTGCGATGTCGTGACCAAAAGTATAGGAGTAGCCTGCCGACGTGACGTGGCCGACAAGCTCGCCGTCGCGGTAAACGCCCTCGAAGGCGAACGCGCTCGCGCCGTCCGTATCGATCGACAGCGTTGCGATCCGGCGCGCCGTCCCCTGCTCCTGTTTAGCGACCAGTGCGGCCCGGCCGACGAAGTCGCCCTTGTCGAGGCTGACGAAGCGGTCGAGGCCGCTTTCCCAGGCTGACAATTCGACATTCATGTCGCGATACATGGCCCGGTAGGACTTGTCGAAACGCAGGGACTCCAGTGCCTGAAGTCCAACCAATCTCATCCCCTGCGCCTCGCCCGACGCCAAAAGCGCGTCCAGCAAATGCCGCTGATAACAGAGCGGATGATAGAGCTCCCATCCCAGTTCGCCCGAGTAGTTGACGCGCAGCAGACGCACATCGCTGGCCAGGCCGACGGTTCCGGACCGCACGCTGAACCATGGGAAGGCCTCGTTTGAGAGATCCACTTCCGTCAGTGGCTGCAATACCTCCCGCGCCTTCGGTCCAACGATTGTGAAGCTGCCGCGATCATCGGTGACATTGCGAAGCTGAACGTTGCCGCCCTCTGGCAGCAGCCGGCTCAAGTCGTCAAAATTCCAGCGCTCGGCGCGCGGCGTCGATATGAGATTGAACAGATCGCTCTTTAGCCGCGCCACGACATACTCGGCCTGCACGCCACCGGCCGGCGTCAGGTGATGGGCAAGGGCGACACGACCGGGACGAGGCAGCTTGTTGGCAAGGATTCCGTCGAGCCAGTCCTCGGCGCCCGGCCCGCTGACCTCGAACTTGGTCATCGGCGTCATCTCGACCAGCCCCACGGCCTGGCGGACGGCCTGGACTTCCTCGGCGACGTGGTTGCCTTTGGAGGTCCAACGCCAGCTATAGATGTTGCGCGCTTCGACACCCGCGGGCGCAAACCAGCTCGGCATCTCCCAGCCGTTCAGCACGTCCCAAACCGCGCCGAGCTGGCTTAGGCGGTCGTAGGACGGCGCCGTTTTCTGCGGTCGCGCCGCCGGCATGTCCTGGCCTGGATAGTGCTGCACGGCGTGGGTGCCCCAGGCTTCCCTGACTTTTTCCCGGGTCCAGTTCTTGTTGGCATACTCGCCGAACCGGCGGGGATCGAGTTCGGCCGTGTCGATGCTGTTGCCGCCCTCCACGATCCGCTCGGAAAGATAATAGCCGATCGCTCCGCCCCAAAGGATGCCGCCCGGCACGCCCTCCGCGAGCCAGACGTTCTCAAGACCCCAGGCCTGCCCCATCAGCGGCAGTTCATCGGCGGTCATCTGGAAAGGCCCGCGCACATTGCGCTTTATGCCGGCGCGCCCGAGCGCCGGGACCAATTCGCTCGCGCGCTCCCAATTCCAGGAGACGGCATCGAAATCCTCGTCGAGCAGATCGGCGCCGAACCATTCCGGGACGCCGTTTTCGGCGAACAGCTTGAGCTGTTCGGTCCGCTCATAGGGACCGAACAGCAGCCCGTCCCCCTCTTCGCGCAGATAGCCCTCGTAACCCTCGTCCCTGAGGATCGGCATCTCCGGCAGGCCCAGCCGTTTGCGTTCGACAACTTCCGGAACCGCCTCGGTGATCCAGTACTGATGCACGATCGGGATCGCGGGAATGTCCAGCCCCAGCATGGCGCCGGTCTGGCGCGCATAGTTGCCGGTTGCGAGGATGACATGCTCGCAGAGGATGTCGCCGCGCGGGGTCTTGACCTTCCACTCGCCGCCCGGCATCCGCTCGAACCCGACAACTTCGGTGTCGAGATGGACCTTCGCGCCGAGGTCGCGTGCGCCCTTGGCCATCGCCTGGGTAACGTCCGCCGGTGCAATGTGACCATCGTCGGGATGGTAGAGGGCGCCCCGCATGTCCTTATTGTCGAGCAGCGGCCAGATCTCGCGCGCCTCCGCCGGCGACACGATCCGGGCCCGCACGCCCTGGACCTCCGCGACGTCCATATAGCTCTTGTACTCGTCGAGCCGGTCGCGCGTGTTGGCGATGCGCAGCTGGCCGCATTTGTGCCAGCCGACCTTCTGGCCCGTTTCGGCTTCCAGGCCCTCATAGATTTCAATCGACCTGGCGATCATGCGGCCGACGTTGCGGCTGCGCGCATAGGACGGAATGAGCCCTGCGGCATGCCATGTCGAGCCGGCGGTAAGCTGCGTCCTCTCCAGCAATGCCACATCGGTCCAGCCGCGCTTTGCCAGGCCATAGAGAATGCCGGCACCGACGCAGCCGCCACCGACCACGACCGCACGAAAGGAACTCACCATATGCGCCTGCCCCTGTATGAAACTGCCATTGGTTCACATGACCGCTGGCGCATACTGTCAGACGGCATCCGGCTTTTCAGCACATTTCCTGGTCTGGGACACGGCAGCAACCGCCCGGCCGTTGGTCCACGATCATGATTGACGCCAATGGAAACGGCCGGGCGCCGTCGCGGACGCCGCCCGGCCTTCGTTCAGCGCTTGCGCAAATCCGCTTCGGCGAGATCGAGCGCCCTGGCGATGCGATCGCAAGCCATGTCGACCGTCTCGCGCGTCCAGATCAGCGGCGGCGACAGGATCATCGTGTCGCCGGTGGCGCGCAGCATCATGCCTTGCGCGATCGCGTGGTCGCGCACGACGACGGCGGCACTTCCCGACGGCAGGTAGCGCTCCTTGGTCGCCTTGTCCTTGACGATCTCGATCGCCCCCATCAGCCCGATCGAGCGCACTTCGCCGACCAGATTGTGCCCGGCGATACGCTCCTGCAGCGCCTGGGCGAAGTATGGACCGGTGTCGTTCCTGACCCGCTCGACCAGGCCTTCGCGCTCGATGATCTCGAGGTTCTTCAGCGCCACGGCGCAGGCCACGGGGTGACCGGAATAGGTGTAGCCGTGGTAGAACTCGCCGCCCTTCTCGACCAGCGTCCTGCTGATGCGGTCGCCGACCAGCAGCGCCGACAGCGGCTGGTAGCCCGATGTCAGCGCCTTGGCCGTGGTGATGGTGTCGGGCTCGATGCCGAAGGTCTGCGCCGCGAACCATTCGCCGGTGCGGCCGTAGCCGGTGATCACCTCGTCCAGCATCAAGAGCACATCGTATTTGCGGCAGATGCGCTGCACTTCCGGCCAGTAGCTCAGCGGCGGGATCTTCACCCCGCCGGCGCCCATCACCGGCTCGCCGATGAAGGCGGCGACCTTGTCGGCGCCGGCCTCGAGGATGGCGTCCTCGACGGCCTTGGCCGCGCGCAGGCCGAAATCATGGTCGCTTTCGCCGGGCAGCGCGAGCTCATAGGCATAGGGCATCATCACATGGACGATGTTGGGCACGGCGCCGCCGAGCTGCTTGTGCATCGGCTCCATGCCGCCGAGCGAGGTGCCTGCAACGGTCGAGCCGTGATAGCCCATCTTGCGCGAGATGATGCGGTTCTTCTCCGGCTTACCCTCCAGCGCCCAGTAGTGGCGCACGAGCCTGAGCGCCGTGTCATTGGCCTCCGAGCCGGAAGAGCCGTAGAACACCTGGCCGACTTGCTTCGGCGCCAGTTCCGCCAGCTTCTTCGACAACAGCACCGGTGTCGGCGTCGAGCATTTGAAGAAGGAGTTGTAGTATGGCAGCTCCTTCATCTGCGCATAGGCGGCCTCGGCCAGCTCGTTGCGGCCGTAGCCGACATTGACGCACCAGAGGCCAGCCATGCCGTCGAGGATCTCGGTGCCGTCGGCATCGTAGATGAACGGTCCGTCGGCGCGGGTGATGATGCGCGAGCCCGCCTCGCGCAGCTCCTTGTGGTCGGTGAAGGGATGCAGGTGATGCGCGGCGTCGATCTGCTGAAGCTGCTTCAGCGAATAATTCTGATAGGTCATGGATTTGCTCTTTCCTCTTGAATCAATCCGGCAACGGCCGGGGCGGATTCCTCAGAGGCGGGCGGGCGGCGAATAGCCGATGCGGGCGCAAAGCCTGAGCAGCTCGGCACGAAGCGTGCGCGGTGACGGCGTCACCGCGACCCCGAAGGCGCCTGATGTCTTCGTGCAAGCCATGGCGGCACCTTAAGCCGCCTGATGCCCTGAATTCAAGCCGTACCCGCCAGCGCCCGCTGCAGGAATACATAGCGCATCGCCGTTTGCGCCGCTTGAGGACGACGATCGCCACGCCCGCCATGGCCACCTTCGGTTTCCTCGAAGAAGAGTGTCCGGCCGTGGCCAGCCTCCTGCAGGCGCGCCGCCATCTTGCGGGCATGGCCGGGATGGACGCGGTCGTCGGCCGTCGAGGTCATCAGCAGCACCGGCGGATAGGCGGCACCCGCTTTGACATGTTGATAGGGCGAGTAGGCGGCCAGCCACGCCGCCTCTTCCGGCTTCGCGGGATCGCCATACTCGGCGATCCACGAGGCCCCCGGCGGCAATTCGGTGTAGCGCAGCATGTCGAGCAGCGGCACGTCGATGATGACGGCGCCGAACAGTTCCGGATGCTGGATCAGCGACGTGCCGGTCAGCAGGCCGCCATTCGAGCCACCCTGGATGCCGAGCTGCGCCGCCGTGGTGATGCCGCGCCGGACAAGGTCCGCGGCAACGGCCGCGAAATCGTCAAAAGCCTTCTGGCGATTGCCCTTGAGCGCCGCCTGGTGCCAGGCCGGGCCGAATTCGCCACCGCCGCGGATGTTGGCCTGCACATAGACATTGCCCTTCTCCAGCCAAAGCCTGCCGCGCACGCCGGCATAGCCCGGCAGAAGCGGCACTTCGAAGCCGCCATAGCCGTAGAGCAGCGTCGGCACCGGTCCGCCCTGGTCGCGCCGCCTGACCACGAAATAGGGGATCATCGTGCCGTCGCTCGAGCGTGCCTCGAACTGTTCGGAGATGAAGGGCGAAGCGTCGAAGCGGGCCGGCTGCGCCTTCACCGACCGAAGCGTCTCGCCATCGTCGTCAGACCAGATGATCGAGCTCGGCGTCAGGAAATCGGTGAAGGAGAAGGAGACGCTGGCGCCGAAATGCTCGGCATGGCTGGTGCCGACATTGCCGTTTTCCGGCAGGCCGACCGGCTTCAGCGACCAACCCTCGCCTGTCCGATCGCAAGCGACGACCTTGCCGCGCACATTGTCCATCAGGTTGATGAACAGCCGCCGCTCGGTGCGGGCGAGCCCGGCGATCGAGACGCGATGCGCCGGCGCGAGCACGGTTTCGACCCGCCCCAGCGTGTTGGTGTCGATCCAGCGTTCGAAATCCACCGAATAAAGCCCGTCTGGCAGGCAGTGCGTGCCGTCGGGCGCCGTCCACGGGCTGCGCACGCCAAAGACGAGCTGTCCCTGGAAGATCGCCGTGTCGGTTACGTCGTCTGGAAGCGGAATGCGCCGGTTCTCGCCGGAAGCGAGCCGCAGGAAGCTGTGCGAGGAGAAGAAATCGATGGTTCGGGCCAGGAACAGGTGCCGCCTGTCGCCGTCGATCTCGACCCCGCCGCCGGCCGCGAGGTCCTGCTTTTCGGTCTCGAAGATAAGCGTGGCGTCTTCCAGCCTCGTTCCGCGCTTCCACAGCTTGACCACGCGCGGATAGCCGGACTGCGTTTTGTCGTCCTCCTCGAAGGCGGCCGAGACGATGACGGTGTCTTCGTCCAGCCAGGAAAAACCCGACTTCGAGGCGGCGGCGCGAAAGCCGCCTTCGACGAAGGACTTCGCCGCGATGTCGAACTCGCGCATCTCGCTGGCATCGCCGCCATCCGGCGACATGCTCACCAGGCAGCGGTTGAAATCCGGATAAAGGCGGCTCGCGCCGCTGAACACCCATTTGATGCCTTCTTTCGCGGAGAGCACGTCGAAATCGACGATCGTCTCCCATTCCGGCTTGTCGGTCTTGTAGGAAGCGACCGCCGTGCGGCGCCACAGGCCGAGCACGTTGTTCTTGTCCTGCCAGAAATTGTAGACGTGGCCGTTGATCGCGGTCCCGATCGGGATGTTGTCCTCGGCCGTCATCAGGTCGAGTGCGGTTTCGAACGAAGCCTGGTAGCCGGGATCGCCCTGCAGCTCGGCAACCGTCAGCTCGTTCTGGGCGTGCACCCAGTCGAGCGCCCCCTTGCCATTTCGATCTTCCAGCCAAAGGAAGGAATCTTCAGCGGCCGGTTCAGTCTGGCCTTTTGTGATGGTTTGGGTCACGCACGGTCTCCGAAAGCTAGTCAGGCGGCCTCGCCTACATCGCGTCACGGACGCTCACATTCAAGATGGCAATGACAGCTTGTCGCGACGAAACGCGGCTTTTCCTTCACATCACGCGCCGGCGCAGAACGGTCGCCACCGCCAGTGCGGCACAGATCGCGCCGAGAGTGGCCGGCAGGCCGGACGCGCCGGTGATATCCATGACGCCGCCGGTGAGTGGCGGCACCAGGATGCCGCCGACGCCCCACATCAGCGAGAAGGCGGCGTTGCCGGCGACCAGCGCCGAGCCGGTGAAGCGCTCGCCGAGCTCGATGATCGACATCGTATAGATGCCGTAGGAGACAGCGCCCCAGATGAACACGCAGGGCCAGATCAAAGGCGTCTCGATCAGCAGCGGCAGCAGCACGCAGCCGAGCACGGTCAGCGACACGCACAGGAAGCGCACCAGGCGCGCCGTCAGTCTTTCGGCCAGCAGGCCGAGCGGCACCTGCATGGCGATGTTGCCGGCGATCATCGTCGACAGCAGGGCCGACATGCTGGCCTCGGCAATGCTGTAGTGAGTGCCGTAGACCGGCAGCAGCGCCAGCACCGCCTGCTCGAAGCCGGCGGCCACGACCACGGCGGCGAGCAGCAGCCATGCCTTCGGCATGAAGCCCATCACCGAAACCTGCTGTCCGGCCTCGTCGACCTTGGGCAGACGCCCAAGCACCAGCGCCAGGCAGCCGCCGCAGAAGACAAACGCGGAGATGCCGACCAGGAAGGGCGGCCAGCCCTCGGTGCCGACCGCAAGCAGGCAAAGCGGACCGGCGGCGAAACCGGCCGAGATGACGGTCGAATAGACGCCCATGACGCGGCCGCGGCGCGACGGCGGCGCCAGCGCGATCACCCAGATTTCGCTGAGAACATAGAGCGGGTTGGTGACGACGCCGATCAGGAAGCGCAGCGGGAACCACAGATAGACGTTCTGCGTCCAGCCGACCAAAGCCAGCACCAGCGCGGAAAGCGCGGCGCAGGTGAGTGCCGTCCGCCCCGGCCCGAAACGGCGCGCCAGCGCCGGGATCATCGGCGAGGACAGGATGAAGCCGATCGGCGTCATCGCCGCCGAAAGCCCGATCATCGCCGGCGAGATGCCCTGGCGCTGCAGGATGAAGCTGAGCAGCGGGTAGCTCAGGCCTTGCGCGATGGCGAAGACCGAGACCGTCGCGATCACCCCGGTGATCGCCGCCCACTGTATCGTTTCGTCGCTGTTCGTTTCGGCGGCGCTCATGGCCCTTCCTCCGCCGGCAGCCTTAGCGGTTCGGCTGGACAGCCGTAACCCCCTCACCCGCGAAAACCGCTTGCTCCAGCCAAACCCTGTCAGGAACTTCGGCGGCTGGCCGACCTGTAGAGCGCGAAGGCCACCAGCAGCGCATCGAGCCCGACGATCACCGCCGGCAGGCCGAGTGGGCCGACCGCCTGCATCAGCGCACCGGCGCCTGGCGGGCCGACAATGCCGCCCGCGCCCCACATCAGTGCGAAGGCGGCGTTGCCGGCCACCAGCAGACTTCCCTTGAAGCGGCTGCCTAGCTCGACCAGCGCCATCTTGTAGACGCCGTAACCGACCGCGCCCATCACCACCAGCACCGGCCAGACCAGCGGCGTCGTGATCAGCAGCGGCAGCGACAGCGCGCAGGCGCCGGTCGCCAGCGCGCAAAAGACGATCATCGCACGGCCGCCGAAGCGCTCGGCCATCAGCCCGAGCGGGATTTGCAGCAGGATGTTGCCGGCCGACAGCGCCGTCACCAGCGCCGCGAGCTTCGCCTCCGGCAGGCCGTAGCCGGTGCCGAAGACAGGTATCAGCGAATAGGTGCTCTGCTGCACGGCCGCCGAAACCAGCACCGCAAGCAGCAGCGCCGGCGCCAGCCTGGCGAACCCGGCGATGCCGCCGGAAGCCTGGCCGTCATCCTCGAAGCCGGCGAGTTGCGAAGAGACGGCGCGCAGGATCAGCGCGCACAGGCAAAAGCCCGCTATGGCGGCGATGAACGGGGGCCAGCCGGACGCGCCGAGGGTGATCAGGATCAACGGCCCGGCGGCGTAGCCGGCGCCCATCAGCGCGTTGAACACGCCCATCACCCTGCCGCGGCGCGACGGCGCCGCCAGCGACAGCGCCCAGACCTCGCCAAGCACATAGAGCGGATTGATGACCACGCCGACGAGGAAGCGCAGCGCGTACCAGGCGATCCAGTTCTGCAGATAGCCGATGCCCAGGAAGCATAGCGCGCCGATCAGCGAGCAGCCGACGGCGAGATTGCGCGCGCCGACCAGGCGCACGGCGGCCGGCACGAACGACGCCGACAGCAGCAGGCCGACCGGCATCATCGCCGCCGAGAGGCCGATCAGCGCCGGCGACAGCCCTGCCGCTGCATCAGCAAGGTGAACAGCGGATAGCTCAGCCCCTGCGCTGCGCCGAACATGGCCAGCGCCGTGGTGACGCCGGCCAGTGCCGCCCATTGCGTTCCCGCCTCGCCATCGCTCGCCGCCGCCATCGCGCCATCCGTCTGCATCGCCCAGCCTTGGGCGGCATGCGATCCGGCTAGCGGCTCGACACTGGAAAAGGAAGGGCCGGTGGCGAAATCTGCTTGCGCCAACGGCCATCGCGCCTCAGGGCCACGCAGACTACGGGAAGTAGCGGGCGATCGCCCCCTTCTTGCCGTCGGCATAGGGTTTCAGCCACTTGTCGTCGATGGAAATCCCGTCGTCAGCCGACGGCCCCTTCCCGATCGTCCGGCGCCATGCGCGGAACTTGTAGTGGTCGAAGACGTCGAGCATGTGCACCGCATAGGCCGCGGCAAAGGTCTTGTCGCCTTCGACGATGACCAGGTTCTCGTCATTCTCGTAGGACGCCTTGTAGCCGAGGTTGTGGCTGCCGGTGATGACGGTGGCATTGTCCTCCATCGGATCGATGATGACGATCTTGTCGTGCACGATGGAGTGCCCGACGGTCAGCACCTCCGCCTGGAAATCGCGGGCGATCGTGGCGCCGGTCAGGTTCGCCGCCCTGACGATCGAGACGTTCGGCGCCTCCCAGGCCTTCTCCGGATAGACGAAGGGCGACTTGCCGTCCTTGTTCGACTTGTGGGTCACCGGATCCCTGGTTGGGGCGACATAGTTGGGCATCGCGGTCTCGTCGCTGATCGCGCCCTGCACGATCAGCTTCGGATCCGCATTCGCCGCCGCGACCGCCTGGTCGACGATCGAGTTCTCGCCGAGCCGCGACGGATTGAACACGAGAAACAGCACCGCGCGCTTCGCCGCCTTGATGCGGGCGAAGACGTCCTCGAGGTCGACCGGGCGCACCGAGATGTCCTTCTTGCTGCGCTCGGGATCGTTCGGCGAAAACCACACCGTCATGCCGTCCAGCGCTGCGCTGGCGCCGTTCAGCGGGTTCGAAATGTGGTTTTCCTTGCGAAACGGCACGCCCTGCTTTTGCGCCACATGTCCGGCGGCGCTTTCGCTCGCCGGCGGCGGGAAGACGTCGGCCTTCATGCGCTCCCAATAGGCGTTGAACACGTCTGCCATCGCCGGGTCGTCGCGGACGAAGGCGTTGTTGGACTGCCCGCAAATGCCGGTCGAGGTCCAGTTGGTGCTGCCGGTCATCACTGCTTGCGGCTTGCCATGGGCATCGCGGTAGACCGCGAACTTGTTGTGGCCGATATGGTTGTTGTTGAACAGGCGGTCCGTCACCACGACGCCGGCATCGCGCAGCCGCTTCCGGAACGGCGCGTTGCCGAAGTCCCATTCCTTCGTCTGCTCGTCCTTGCCCGAATTGGAAAGGATGACTTCGACGACATCCTTGGCGGCGATGATCGCGTCGCTCAATTCGTCGTCGCCAAGCTCGTAGAGCGCAAGCCTGACGGAGCCACCTTGGTCCTTGGCCCGCTCCATCAGGCTGATCAAAACCTGGGGCACATCGCCTTGCAGATAGGCGCGTATCTTGCTCGCCGGGTTCTGCAGCTCGGCCCTGATCTTGTCGCGCTGTCCGACCTTGATGCCGGCTTCCGCCAGCGCGTGCGACATCCATTGCGTCGACAAGACACCATTGGTGAAAGCGACCCGCGCCTTGCCGAACATCTGCCCCAGGAAGATCGGCGGACTGACGGCGCCCTGGCCGAGATAGCCGAGAGGCCGGGCCGCGCCGGTATAGGCGGGTTGGCCGTCGACCACCTGCTCCGGACGCACCGGCACCGGCTCGAGGCCCGGCTTCATGTCGCCGACCGGGCGCACCCGATAGGCGATCATTTCGCCTTCCGGCCGGATCGTGAGGCTGTCGCGGCGCCGGCGCACCGTGAGGTCGCGCCAGAAGGTCTTCTGCACCGGCCACACGCCGGTGTCCTGCGGAATCCAGCGTGGATTGCGTTGCCCCTTGAACGGCACCCATGCCGCCAGGCAACGCTCCTCGCCGGTGTCGGGATAGAGGCGGACGATCTCGAAGCCGAGGCAGCCCGGGATCATCCCGTCAATATCCCAAGCCAGGAACGCGACCTCGTTGTTGGTCGCCGCACGCACTTTGATGACATCAGGCATCGCCACCCCCCTCGAGATGCTCGGCGCGTAAGTATAGCAGAAGTAAAAGACGAAACTGTAACAGGCTTCACGTTGCGAAGCGCTGGGCTCTCGGTTGGCGCTCCGTCATGTCGCTTCCCTCGCCCTAGTGGTCGCCGCCTCCTCACCGGCGGCATTGGCGGCGGTCCATTATGCCGCCGACCTTCGCATCCCATGAGGCTTTTCATGACCGCTGCCCTTCACCCCGCCGAACCGGCACTGGCAACCGATCGCGCCCGCCGCGGCGGCCGCGCGGGCAAGCGCGCCGGTGGCTCGGCGGCGTTCGAGCAGCCGCCGTTCCGGCAGCTGAAGAATCCGCTCGCGCCGACCAGGCTGGTCTCGGATGACGAATTGGAATCGATCCACCTCGCCTCGCTGCGGGTGTTGAAGGAGATCGGCGTCGACGTGCTGCACGACGAAGCCCGCCGCATCATGAAGGCGCATGGCGCCGACGTGCGCGACGGCAGCGAGCGGGTGCGCTTCGACAGCGACCTGATCCTCGAACTGATCTCGCACTGCCCGCCGGAATTCACGCTGCATGCCCGCAACCCGGCGCACAATCTGCGCTTCGGCGGCAACAACGTCATCCTCTCGATGATGGCCTCGGCGCCCAACTGCTCCGATCTCGACCGTGGCCGCCGTCCGGGCAACCAGGCCGACTATCGCAACTTCCTGCGCCTGGCGCAGATGCACAATATCCTCAACTGCACGGGCGGCTATCCGGTCGAGCCGATCGACATCCATCCCTCGGTCCGGCACCTGGAATGCATCCGCGACCTCGCCATGCTGACCGACAAGGTGTTCCACATCTATTCGCTCGGCAAGGAGCGCAATGTCGACGGCATCGAGATCACCCGCATCGCGCGCGGCATCAGCCATGAGCAGCTGCTCGAGCAGCCGTCGGTCTTCACCATCATCAACACCAACTCGCCGCTCAAGCTCGACGTGCCGATGATGGAAGGCATCATCCAGATGTCGAGCAAGGGCCAGGTCGTCATCGTCACGCCGTTCACGCTCTCGGGCGCCATGGCCCCGGTGACCATCGCCGGCGCGCTGGTGCAGCAGAACGCCGAGGCGCTGTCCGGCATCGCCTTTGCGCAGATGGTGAAGAAGGGCGCGCCTGTCGGCTATGGCGGCTTCACCTCCAATGTCGACATGAAGTCCGGCGCGCCGGCCTTCGGCACGCCCGAATACATGAAAGCGCAGCTCGTCGGCGGCCAGCTCGCGCGGCGCTACAACATCCCCTACCGCACCTCCAACACCTGCGCCGCCAACACCGTCGACGCGCAGGCCGCCTACGAAAGCGTCTTTTCGCTGTGGGGCGCCATCCAGGGCGGCGGCAATCTGATGATGCACGGGGCCGGCTGGCTCGAAGGCGGCCTGCGCTGCTCCTACGAGAAGACCATCCTCGACATCGACCTGTTGCAAATGGTGGCCGAGTTCCTGACCCCGCTCGACCTGTCGGAGGACGCGCTCGGCTTCGACGCCATCCAGTCGGTCGGTCCCGGCGGCCATTTCTTCGGCACCCAGCACACCCAGGACCGCTACAAGACCGCCTTCTATTCGCCTGTCCTTTCCGACTGGCGCAATTTCGAAAGCTGGACGGAGGCCGGTTCGCCGACGGCGCTCGAAAAGGCCAACCGGGTCTGGAAGGAGCGGCTGGCGTCCTACGAAGAACCCTATATGGACCCGGCGATCCGCGAAGAACTGAACGACTTCGTCGAGAAACGCCGCGCCGAAGGCGGCGCCCCGACCGATTTTTGATCTTCCGTCGGTGATGAACAGTCGACCCCCACTCCGTCGAGCTTCGCTCGACACCTCTCCCCCGATCGACGGGGGAGAGGAAAGGCGCGAGGCGATTCCAGCCGGCACCCTTCCTCTCCCTCCGGAGGGGGGAGAGGGGGCGCTGCGAAGCAGCGACGGAGTGGGGGAAGCCACTCCTCAAACGCGCAGTCGCCGCAAAGCGGGCGCGACCCAGAAAGCAGGAAATCAAGCTGATTTGGTGCACGGTCGACCCCCACTCCGTCGAGCTGCGCTCGACACCTCTCCCCCGATCGACGGGGGAGAGGAAAGGCGCGAGGCGATTCCAGCCGGCTCCCTTCCTCTCCCTCCGGAGGGGGGAGAGGTGGCGCCGCGAAGCGGCGACGGAGTGGGGGAAGGCGCTTCTCAAACGCGAAGCCGCCGCAAACAAGGCACCACCAAGCGAGCAAGAAACCTGCGTCAAGCAGGCAATCAGGCCGAAGCATTGCTTTGGCTCGAACTGAAGGGTCGCAAGCTTGGCGGCTACCGCTTCACGCGCCAGTTTTCCATCGGCCCCTTTTTTGCGGACTTCGCATGCCGCGAAAATTGGCTCGTCGTGGAAATCGACGGCCACCAGCATGCAGACAGTTCATATGGCCGCCGCCGCGACGAGTTCATGCGCGCCCAAGGTTATTCGATCCTGCGCGTTTGGAACCATGACGTCCTGAAACATCGCACTTCCGTCTGTGAAACCATCCTTGCCACGCTTGATGGCAGGCTAACCGAAAACATCGCGGTATCCGGTCTCCGCTTTGTCTTCACGCCTCGCTCACTCGATTCAATCTCTTCAAACACGGACCTATCTGTATGAAATCTCATGTCAAAGCGGTTGTCATTGGCGGCGGCGTCGTCGGCTGCTCGGTGCTCTACCATCTGGCCAAGGCCGGCTGGACCGACATTATGCTGATCGAGCGTTCGGAATTGACCTCGGGCTCCTCCTGGCATGCCGCGGGCGGCTTCCACACGCTGAACGGCGACCCCAACGTCGCCAAGCTGCAGGCCTATACGGTGCAGCTCTATAAGGAGATCGAGGAGATTTCCGGCCAGTCGTGCTCGCTGCATCTCACCGGCGGCGTGATGATGGCCGACACGCCGGAGCGCATGGACTTTCTGCGCCTTGCCCACGCCAAGGGCCGCTATCTCGGCATGGACACCGAGCTGATCACGCCGTCGGAAGCCAAGGCGATGTTCCCGCTGATGGACGAGAAGAATTTCGTCGGCGCCATGTGGGATCCGGTCGAAGGCCATCTCGACCCCTCCGGCACCACCATCGCCTATTCCAAGGCGGCGAAAAAGCTCGGCGCTGAGATCGTGCTGCGCAACCGCGTCGTCGACCTGACGCAGCAGCCGGACGGCACCTGGAACGTCGTTACCGAGCAGGGCACGGTTCACGCCGAGCATGTCGTCAACTGCGGTGGCCTGTGGGCGCGCGAGATCGGGCGCATGGTCGGTGTCGAGCTGCCGGTGCTGGCGATGGAGCATATGTACCTGCTCACCGAGCCGATGCCGGAGGTCGAGGAATTCAACAAGTCGACCGGCCGCGAGATGATCGGAGTGCTCGATTTCAAGGGCGAGATCTATACCCGTCAGGAGCGCAACGGCATCCTGCTCGGCACCTATGAAAAGGCCTGCAAGCCGTGGTCGCCGGTGAACACGCCCTGGGATTTCGGCCATGAGCTCCTGCAGCCCGACATCGACCGTATCGCGCCGTCGCTGGAGATCGGCTTCAAACATTTCCCCGGCATCGAGAAGGCCGGCATCAAGCAGATCATCAACGGCCCCTTCACCTTCGCGCTCGACGGCAATCCGCTGGTCGGCCCGGTGCAGGGCCTGACCAATTTCTGGTGCGCCTGCGCCGTCATGGCCGGCTTCAGCCAGGGCGGCGGCGTCGGCCTCGCACTGTCCAACTGGATGGTGCATGGCGATCCCGGCTTCGACGTCTGGGGCATGGATGTCGCCCGCTTCGGCGAATGGGCCGGCCTGCGCTACACCAACGCCAAGGTGCGCGAGAACTATTCGCGCCGCTTCTCGATCCGCTTCCCCAACGAGGAACTGCCGGCCGCTCGCCCGGCGCAGACGACGCCGCTCTACGACACCATGCTCGCCAACAACGCGGTCATGGGCGACTCGTGGGGTCTGGAGACCCCGCTATGGTTCGCACCGAAGGGCACCGAACCGAAGGACATCGTCTCCTTCCACCGCTCCAACGATTTCGGCCCGATCGGCGAGGAGGTGCGCGCCACGCGCGAGAAGGTCGGCGTCACCGAGATCGCCAACTTCGCCAAATACGAAGTCTCCGGACCAGCAGCCGAGGAATTCCTCAACCGGCTGATGACCAACCGCATGCCGAAGGTTGGCCGCATCGTGCTGACCCCGATGGTCAACGAGTTCGGCAAGCTGATCGGCGACTTCACCATCGCCAAGTCGGGCGAGGACCGGTTCATGATCTGGGGCTCGTCCGCCGCGCAGAAATACCACATGCGCTGGTTCGAAAAACACCTGCCGAAGGACGGTTCGGTGCGCATCCACCGTTTCGACCAGACGCTGGTCGGCCTGTCGATCGCCGGGCCGAAATCCCGCGACCTGCTGCAGAAGCTGGTCGATGTCGATGTCTCGACCAAGGCCTTCCGCTTCATGGATTTCCGCGAGATGGCGGTCGGCGGCGCGCCCTGCATGGTCAACCGCATCACCTATACCGGCGATCTTGGCTACGAGATCTGGATGGCGCCCGCCTATCAGCGCCTCGTCTATAAGGCGATCAAGGAAGCCGGCGAGGAATTCGGCCTGGTCGACTTCGGCATGCGCGCGCTTCTGTCGATGCGCCTGGAAAAGAATTTCCCGACCTGGTTCCGCGAATTGCGCCCGATCTACGGTCCGTTCGAGGGCTCGATGGATCGCTTCATCAAGCTGGAGAAGAACGACTTCATCGGCCGCGAGGCGTCCGCCAAGGAGCACGCCGAAGGCCCGAAGCTGCGCCGCGTCTCCTTCATCGTCGATGCAGCCGACGCCGATGTGATGGGCGACGAGCCGATCTGGGCCAAGGTCAGCAAGGACTACGGCACCGTGGAAAAGCCGCATGGCTATGGCGCGCCGCGCTTCGACACCACGGGCAAGGAAGTGCGCGGTTCGCAGGCTGCCGAAGGCGCCTCCGCAGTGCGCGGCATCGCCGATGGCGACTGGCGCGTGGTCGGCTGGGTCACTTCGGGCGGCTATGCGCACTACGTCCAAAAGTCGATGGCGCAGGGCTATGTGCCGGCGGCGTTGGCCGAGGACGAAAGCGCCGGCCTGTTTGAGATCGAGATCCTCGGCCACCGCCGTCCGGCCCGCATCAATGTCGAGCCGCCCTTCGACCCGAGCGGCGAGAAGATGCGCACGTAAAAGGGCGACAGCGCGTGCCGGATCGTGTAGTTGGCGTTTCGACCAAGCACGGTTCGACCGGCCGCTATCGGAAGACGACGTCCTTGCAGCATCTAGAGAAATGGACCGACTGGCTTTGCGACGACAAGGCCGGTCCATTCAACGCCGCGCTCGCCTTTGCCGTCACATACTGCCTTGTCCAGGTCGTGGTGATGACGCTGTCGTCGCACTGGGCAGGCACTGGCGTCGGCGTCGATGAATCCGAGCAATTGATGGTGATGCGGGTCCTGGCGGCTGGCTACGGCAGCTCGCAGCCACCGCTCTATACGTGGCTTGCCCACCTGACGGCCTCGCTGGTCGGAACCAGCATCCTCGCCCTCAAGATCGTGAAATACGGTCTGCTGGCCGCAGGGCTCGCAGCATACTTCACCGCGGTGCGCCGGCTCGGCTTCTCGAATCGCGCGGCCGCGGCCGCCATGTTCGGCCTGCTTCTGTTTCCACAGATCATCTGGGAAATGCAGCATGCCCTCACCCACTCGGTCGCCATATTCTGCTTTTCGTCGGTGCTGTTCCTGGCGCTGGTCGAGCTGCTGAAACGGCGATCCCTCGCCGCCTATGTGCTGTTCGGCCTGGCAACGGCTGCGGCGATGCTGTCGAAATACAACAATGTCATCTTTCTCGCCGCGCTGCTCCTGGCGGCGCTGTCGCTGCGCGAAACCCGCGCGGCGATCTTCGACCGCCGCTTCCCGATCAGCGTGGTGGTGGCCATCCTTGCCTGTCTCCCGACATTCCACTGGAGCCTCGCGCATCTCGAAGACTTGCTGTTGCACAGCGACGGCTTCGGCGTTGCCGAGGGTGGCAGCGCGGCGGCGACTGCATCGCTCGGCGTGTTCGGGTTGGGCAAGGCGATACTCAACTTCGCCGGGCTTCCGGTCGCCGTCTTCGCCGTTGCGTTTTTGGTGGCAATCAGCAGACCCGCGCCATCGTCAGAGCCTTGGCCCTGGCCCGAAAAGCTGCTCTGGCGCGCGATTGCTTTTGCTCTGCTGATTACGCTGGCGGTGGTGCTGGCGGGCGGCGTGACGCAATTTCGCGATCGTTGGATGCTTCCGGTTTTCGTTCTGCTGCCCGCTGCCCTTGCCATGCGTCTGGATGCCATGGGCGACAGGGGCAGGAAGACGCAAGCCACGATTGTCTTCGCCGGCGCCGTCCTCGCCATCCTGGTGCTGCCGGTAAGCTGGTACATGCAGGTGTACGGCGGAGACAGCCGCGGGCGCATCGTGCGGATGGACTATCATTCGCTGTACGGCCAGCTCATGTCCGAAGGGCCGGTGCGCACGGTGATATCCAGCTGGTTCTGGGCCGGCAATTTGCGTCTTGTCGATTCCGATCTCGTCGTGCTCGACGACGAGATACCCGATTTTGCCGCGTCGATCCGCGAACCAGCCGTGCTTGTCCTGGCGGCTGACGACGGCGAGCCGAATTCGATCATTTTCGACAGGATCGCCAAGGCCGGCTACGCGATGGACACCATCCATCGGCAGGTTGAGGTACCTCAGTTGCTCGGCGGCACCCCTGCGACCCGCCAGCTCACGATAGCCAGACTTCACAGGATCACGGCGCCGTAGCGCGCTTCGGGAGGGATCGCATGGAGACACAACGCTTCGGCCGCCATCGCAAGATCATGCCGTTCGAACCGGAAGCGGCCGGCTCCGTTGAAGTGCTGCGTGAAGCCTCCCGCCAGAAGGCGGCCTCGCTCAACCAGCATGTGCTGGGCTACGGCGCGCAGGCCGAGGCCGAATGGCAGGCGGCCGGCATCGCCGCTCCGGACCTTGCCGCCATGCGCAAATACCGGCTCGACCGCATCCGCTCCGAATTGAAGCGCCGCGGCTATGCCGGCGCCCTGCTCTACGACCCCGTCAACATCCGCTACGCCACCGACTCGACCAATATGCAGCTCTGGGTCGCGCACAATCCGACCCGCCATTGCTTCGTTGCCGCCGAAGGGCCGGTGGTGCTGTTCGACTATTTTTCCTGCGAGCACCTGTCCGATCATTCCGGCGTCGTCGACGAGGTGCGGCCGGCGGTGTCGTGGATGTATCTCTACAGCGGCGAGTTGACGCCGTTGAAGGTCCGCCGCTGGGCCGCAGGCATCGCCGATCTGGTGGCGCAACATGGCGGCGGCAACCGCCGCATCGCCGTCGACCACATCAATCCGGAGGGCGCCGAGGAGCTTGCCCGCCTCGGCGCCAGCATCGGCAATGGCGAGGCGGTGATGGAGAGCGCGCGGCTGATCAAATCGCCGGACGAGATCCTCGCCATGCGCCGTTCGATCGTCGCCTGCGAGGCGGCGATGGGCGAGATGGAACGGGCGCTGGAGCCAGGCATTTCCGAAAACGAGCTGTGGGCGGAGCTGCATCGCGGCAACATCGCGCGCGGGGGCGAATGGATCGAGACCAGGCTGCTGTCTTCCGGTCCGCGCACCAATCCCTGGTTCCAGGAATGCTCGTCGCGCGTCATCGAGGCCGGCGATCTCGTCGCTTTCGACACCGACCTCATCGGCCCGTATGGCTTCTGCGCCGACCTCTCGCGCACCTGGCTCTGCGGCGACGGCAAACCCTCGAACGAGCAGCGCGATCTTTTCCGCATCGCCGCCGACCAGATCGCCCACAACACCGAACTGATGCGCCCGGGCATCTCCTTTCGCGAGCTTGTCGAGCGCGCCGCGGTGCCGCCCGGCGACTGTTTCCCGACACGCTACGGCGTGCTCTACCACGGCGTCGGCCTGGCGGACGAATATCCGACGCTGCCGTATGCCAGCGACTGGACCGACGATACGCCGGACGGCGTGCTCGAAGCCGGCATGGTGCTGTGCGTCGAAAGCTATATCGGCCGGCTGGGCGGACGCGAGGGCGTCAAGATCGAGGAGCAGATCCTCATCACCGAGACCGGCAACCAGCAGCTCTCGAGCTATCCGCTCGACGAGCGGTTGCTTGGCTGAGTCACTCGAGGCCCTCGATCGCTTCGCGCAACGCCGCTACCGTCTCTGGCGGCGTGGCTCGGGCGGTGATGAACGGCAGGCCCTTGCGCCGTCTCGTCCAGCCGACGACCTTCACGTGCCTTGCCGCCGGCTCGAAGCGCTTGGCCAGCGCCCAGCTCTCGCAGTCGATCGCCGCGACATCGGCCCTGCCCTCGGCAATGGCGACGATCGATGAACGGTGGCCGCCGCTCTGTATCTGCGAAGCAAAAATGTCGAGGCTTTCGCCCATCGCCTCCAGGTCCCGCGTCAGCCCGAGCAGGCCGGACATGGAGTCCGGATTGTTGAAGGCGAAGCGCTTGCCGCGGATGAGATCGAGCGGGATCGAGGCGCTGCCATCGGCCGGCGATGCGACGGACTGCCCGCCGTCGGTCGGCATGACGATCGCGCTGGAATAGAGCTCGCCCTGCCCGCCCTCGACGGCATCGTAGCTCGGCTGGCCGATCACCTGGACATGGCTTGCGAGCCCGAGCTCCATCGGCCCCCAGCAGGTCTGCCCGAACAGCAGCGCCGGATGCAGCCAGAGCCCGTGGAAATCGAGCTCGCCCGCCGGCAGCGTCGCCGGATCGGGCGCGATGACCTTGCCGGCTGCGTTGCGGATGCCGCCGGGCACCGGCGGCAGGTCGCCATTGACGCGGACGAGCGTCTCCGGCGCGTCGATGCCCTTGCCCCTGATGGCTTCGCGCAGCCGCGCCCATTGCGCGTCGACCTCGCCCCTCGCCTCGGGCCAGTCATACATCGGCAAGGCCGCAACGAATTCGCTCATGCCTGGATTTGACCGCCGTTCTGGAAAACTGACAAGATCGCGGACGCGAGCCGCCCGCAGCATGGATGCCGCGTGGCGGCTATACTGGGATCATTCCTTTGGCGGCTCGGCCGGAACCGGGGCGCTGCCAAGGCCATTGATGCTGCGCGCCCGGACACGCGGCTTGAATGCCCGGCCCGGCTCCGGCGCGCGCCGCAGCACCGGATGGACGATCGGCTCCTTGGCCTTGAAGGCATGCGCCTTGAGCAGGGCGAAATAGTTCGGATAGGCATAGCCGTTGTTCATCCGCAGCCATTCCTCGCGGCGGTCGCGGAACAGCTTCGGCAGCCGGTACCAGGCAACCGTCGGGCTCTTGTGATGAACGAAATGCAGATTGTTGTTGAGGAACAGGAAGGACAGCGGCGAGCGCTCGATGATCACCGTGCGCCCTTCCGGATGTTCCGACCACTGATGCTCGGCATAGGTGCGGACCGAAATCATCGACTGGCCGAGCCAAACGGGTACCAGAATGTAGAGCCACAGCGGAATGCCGAAGCCGTACGTCACGATCGGCACCACCATGGCAAGTCCGGCGGCGTGCAGCAGCCATGCCTTGCGGATCGCCTTGTCGCCGGCTGCGATCTGCTTGGCGTCGTCGATGAAGAAGCCGATCGACGACAGCCACGGACCGAGGATGAGGCGGCCGACCATCGTGTTGTTGATCTTCAGCAAGAGTTTCATTGCCGGCGGCAATTCCTCATGCATCCAGAGCGCCTGGTAGTAGCTCTCCGGATCGTCGAGCGGATCGGTCAGCCGCTCGTCGGCATGATGGCGAAGGTGGATCGTCTTGAAGCGGCGGAATGGCCATACCATGCCGATCGGCAGGAAAACGAAAGCTTCATTGATCCGCGCGTTGCGTGTCGGATGGCCATGCAGCACTTCGTGCATCAGCGACGATTGCAGTGCCGCTATCAATGCCAGGGCCGCGAGAGCCAGAAGTGGGTAAGATGGCCAAAGCAGGAAGCCGGTGGCAAGCCAGGCGCCGTAGCAAAAAAATGCGAGGAACACGGTCGGCCATTCGATAGCCGCTGCACTGCTACGTCTCTTAGTCATGCTTGCCATGCGATCGACCACTGCCCTCCAGTCGCCGGAACCACCTTGATTCCTGACAACATTGTGTCAGGAGCCTGTCGTTGCCGCAACGCGACAAAGCGCACAAACTGTTGCGAGTGCGCATTTTCAGCCGCATATGTTATACATTGTAAACAAACAGAGGATTCATTTCCGCCTGAGCCACGTTCAATCCGGCTACGGCGCAAATTTTTCCTCTCCGAAGCAGGAGCAGCCTGATGGACAAGCGCGATCTGTCGACCCTCTTCCGGGACCGTTTGAAATTGCTCTTGACACGCTCGGACCTGAACCAGTCGGCTTTCGCGACAGCGGTCGGCATCGACCGTTCGGCGCTCTCGCAACTGCTCTCCGGGACGTCGACCCGACTGCCCCGCGCCGAGACGCTGCTCAACATTGCTGCCGAGTTCAAAGTGTCGCTCGACTGGCTGCTGGGCCTCAGCCATGACGAAGGCGTCACCGGCGAAATCCGCGAGAGCCTGGAGATCGAGGAGGCGCCCGACGGCTTCGACCGCACGCTGCTCGCCAAATGGCACTCCGAAGCGGCGGGAACGAAAATCCGCTACGTGCCGGCCGGCATTCCGGACCTGCTGCGCACCGAGGCGCTCGTCGACTACGAGGCGAACATCACCAACAAGAGCCGCGAGGCTCAGGCGGGCGAGACGCAATACCGCATCGACTACACCAGGCGCCCTGAGACCGACATGGAGGTCTGCATGCCGCGCCACACGCTGGAGATCTTCGCGCGCGGGCTGGGCGTCTGGGACCGCTTTCCCGAGGCCAACCGCCGCCAGCATCTTCTGCACATGGCAACGCTGCTCGACGACCTGTATCCGACCTTTCGCCTGTATCTCTATGACGGGCGCATGCGCTATTCGATCCCCTACACCATCTTCGGACCCTACCGCGCCGCGATCTATGTCGGCGACATGTATCTGGTGCTCAACGCCCCCCAGCCGATCCGCACGCTGACCAGCCATTTCGACAATCTGATCCGCGCTGCCGACATCAACGCGCATGAGGCGGCGAGCTTCGCGCAAAGGCTGGCCGAGCTGCGATTTTGATGGCTGGACGCCGGCTTTGACATTGACGACATATAAAGAGTTCTTTATATCCTTATCTCAACAAAGAACTCCGTAAGGCGTATGTCATCATGACCAATCCGATCGAGGCACTGCTTGCCGAAAAGGGTGTGCTGCTCGCCGATGGCGCTACCGGCACCAATCTGTTCGCCATGGGCCTGGAGGCCGGCGAGGCACCGGAGCTGCTGAACGAGACCGCGCCCGACACCATCACCAGCCTGCACCAGAATTTCGTCGACGCCGGCGCCGACATCATCCTGACCAATTCCTTCGGCGGCACCCGCCACCGGCTGAAGCTGCATCATGCGCAGGATCGCGTGCATGCGCTGAACAAGCGCGCCGCCGAGATCGCGCGCGCGGTGGCCGACAAGTCCGGCCGCAAGGTGATCGTCGCCGGCTCGGTCGGCCCGACCGGCGAATTGCTGGTGCCGCTCGGCGCCATGACCTATGACGAGGCGGTCGACGCCTTCGCCGAGCAGATCGAAGGCCTCAAGGCGGGCGGCGCCGAAGTCGCGTGGATCGAGACCATGTCGGCGCCGGACGAGATCCGCGCCGCCGCCGAAGCCGCGATCCGCGTCGGACTGCCCTACACCTATACCGGCTCTTTCGACACCGCCGGCCGCACCATGATGGGCCTGCTGCCCAAGGACATCCACGGCGTCGTCGACGGGCTGTCGCAAGATCCGCTCGGCGTCGGCGCCAATTGCGGGGTCGGCGCGTCCGACATCCTTGCCTCGCTGCTCGACATGACCGAGGCCAGGCCGGAGGCGACGGTGATCGTCAAGGGCAATTGCGGCATTCCGGAATTCCGCGGCACCGAGATCCACTATTCCGGCACGCCGGAACTGATGGCCGACTATGTCCGGCTCGCCGTCGATGCCGGCGCCAAGATCGTCGGCGGCTGCTGCGGCACCTCGTTCCAGCATCTTGCCGCCATGCGCAAGGCTCTCGACGCGCACACCAAATCGAGCCGGCCGACCATCGAGACGATCGTCGAGCGCATCGGCCCGATGCGCAACAAGGTGGCTACCGCAAACACCGCCGAGACCAGCGAGGCCCGCCGCGAACGCCGTCGCGGCCGCGCCTGACCGTTTGATCGGTCGCCGTTTCGATTATTCGCTGTTTTCGGCGTAGCGCGACAGCGCCGTGTTGAAATCGGTGGCGCTGCCTGCGTCGCTGCCCATGCTCATCAAGGCGCCCGATGCGCGGGGATCGCTGATCTGCTCCAGCATGACGCGGAAGCGGTCATTGTTCAGGGCCGACTTCGCGGTGTTCCTGGCCGCCTCGACATCATTCATGATGCGCCGGGATTCCGCCGACGGCGCCTGCGAGGCGGTCGACTGAACGTCCCTTGCAGCCGGCGTTGAATTCGCAATGTCTCTGATCAGCACTTCCGGCCCCCACAAGCCCGTGTATTAGCTTTTCGTAACAAGAGGGAATTGCGATCATATTCCTGAAAAGCCTCGCAATTTAACGATCTGCCGAAAAGGGAGCCGGCTTCAGGATCTATTGAGATTCAGGTCAGGCCGAGCCGAAAATGGTGAGTTTCCGACAACCGGAGCGGAGCGTACTGAAGTACGTGAGCACCGGAAGCGCAGGAAACCTCCATTTGCAGGCCGGCCTCACATGAATCTCATCAGATCCGAAAAAAAGGCCGGCAAGGTTCCCCTCGCCGGCCTGCCTCACCCGCCCGTGGCCGGTTCCCCGTATCAGAACGATCCCCGTCTGAAAGGAACCGGCCGTTATTGCCACTACCGGTTACCGCCCAGCGCCGAGGCAAGGCGCACAAGCGACAGGAATTCCGACCTGTAGCCAAACGGATCGGCTCCTCGGGCGGCGGTGGCAATCTCCATGATCTTGTCGTAGCCGAACTTCGCGGTCGCATCCTCGTCGCGCAGCTTCTGGCCGAACGCCGCGACCGCGACCGAGAAGCGCTGGTCGGTGCCGGCCTGGTCGAAGGACTGGACTTCGTTGGCTGACGTCACTGGCGTGGTGATCAGCTTCGAGGTGTCCTCGTCCGGCAGCTTGTAGCGGATCTTGACGAAGGCATATTCGTCGGCATTGGCGACGCCGCCATTGTTGACCGTTGCCTGGCCGTAGCGCAGCGGGTCGATCTGCTCGCCGCCGCTGCCCTTCGGCGTGATCTCGTAGATCGCCGTCACCGAATGGCCCGAGCCGATATCGCCGGCATCGACGCGGTCGTTGTTGAAATCCTCGCGGTTGAGCGCGCGGGTCTCATAGCCGATCAGGCGATATTCCGAGACCTTGTTCGGATTGAACTCGACCTGGATCTTGACGTCCTTGGCGATGGTGAACAGCGTCGAGGACGCATCTTCGACCAGGACCTTCTCGGCCTCGGCGAGCGTATCGATATAGGCGGCGGTGCCGTTGCCGTTTTGCGCGATGGTCTGCATCATCTGGTCGTTCAGGTTGCCGCGCCCGAAGCCGAATACCGACAGGAAGACGCCGGTCTTGCGCTCCTGCTCGATCAACCGCTTCAGGTCGTCGTCGTCTGTCTGGCCGACATTGAAGTCGCCGTCTGTGGCGAGCATCACACGGTTGACGCCATCCTTGACGAAGGATTGCTGGGCAAGCTTGTAGGCTTCCCGGATCCCCGCCTCGCCCGCCGTCGAGCCGCCAGGCTGCAGATGGTCGATGGCCGACAGGATCTTGTCCTTCTCGGCAACCTTGGTCGGCATCAGCACCGTGCCGGCATCGCCCGCATAGGTGACGATCGAGACCGTATCGTCCGGCTTCAGCTTGCTGACCAGCAGACGGAAGGCCGACTGCAGCAGCGGCAGCTTGTCCTGCTCGTTCATCGAACCCGACACGTCGATCAGGAACACCAGGTTGGCCTTGGGCTGCTCGGTCGCCTTGACGTCGAAACCCTTGATGGCGACGTGCATCAGCTTGGTGTGCTCGTTCCACGGCGTCGGCATGACGCTGACGGTCGAGTTGAACGGCGTCGAGGCCGCATCCGGTCCCTTCCAGTCATAGGGGAAGTAGTTGATCATCTCTTCGACGCGCACGGTGTCGGCCTGCGGCAGGTAGCCTTCCTTCAGCGAGCGCCGCACGAAGGAATAGGAGGCGGTGTCGACGTCGATCGAGAAGGTCGAGACCGGGTCCTCGAGCGCGGCATGCACCGGGTTGGTCTTGAAATCCTCAACGCGGTCGCGGTTTTCCTCCTGCGGCAGCAATTGGTCGGCAGGCAGCGTGGACGGCTGCGCCATCAGCTTGGATTCGGCGGCGGTGCCCGGCACCGGGCCGCCGCGTGCGACATCGGCGGGGGCCGCGGCGCCACCATCGAGGGAAAGCTGGCCACTGACGGTCGGCGCAGGCGCCGGCTCGGTGCGCTGGAGCGCATCCTGCCGGACCAGGCCGCCGGCCTTCTCCGCTTCGGACTTCGGCGGCTGTGCCGGCGCGACCAGCACCTCGTTCAAACCGCGGCTTTCACTATCGGTGTCTTTCTTCTGCTTATCGGCCTCGGCAACCGGCTTCAGCGTCGCCGGCACTTTAGTCGCCGGCGCGTTGGTCGCCGGCACGTTGGTTGCCTGCCCGTTGGTTGCCGGCTTGTCGGCCAGCGTCTCGGTGATCTTCTCATCGCCGCCGATCTGCGGCGGCGCCTCCCTCAGCATCTGCAAGGTGGCGTATCCGGCGATCGGCAGGGCGACGAGCCCGGCAATGGCCGGCGTGGCGATCAGTTTCTTTTGCATGATCTCTCTCCAGAGCTTTTGTACCCGCTCTGTGAGACGAAGCCCGCCGGCCGATCCTTGGGCGGCAGCGAAGATTTTTTCCTGCTCGTCGAAAGCCTGCATGGCTGCTGCCAGCGCGCGCGCCTTCGCCTCGGCGTCCGGCGCCGGTGCCGTGATGTTGCGCAGCCTCTCGAGTTCGTTGTCGTCGACCATGGTCACACTTCCCCGGCTGAACGCATCAACGTCTTCAGCCGTTTCTTCGCTTCATGGATGTGCCAGGAAACGGTCGTCTCCGAGATCGCCAGCGCCTCGGCAGCATCCGCGTGGCTGAGCCCCTCGCCATAGACGAGCAGCACCGCATCGCGCTGCTTGTCCGGCAGCTTGCGCACCGCCGCCCATAGCGCTTCGGCCGGGTCCTCGGGTTCCGCCGCCTCTCCCGCGATCAGCGCGTAGGCGCCGTAGGCCTCGGCCTTGCGGGTGTCGCGGGCGCTCTTGCGCATCATGTCGCGCGCTGCGTTCAGCGTCATGGTGTAGAGCCACGTCGTGAAGGCGCCCTTGCCATGATAGTCGCGGATCGCCCGGCCGAGCCGGACGCAGACTTCCTGGGCGATGTCCTCGGCGTCCGCCTTCCTGCCGCACCAGCGATAGGCAGCGCGATAGACGAAGCCGTAGTGCCTTTCGAGCAATTTGCCGAAAGCACCCCTGTCTCCGCCCTTCGCCCGCCCGACCAATTCGGCGTCGGAGGCTTCGCCCTCGTCCAGCATCATCGCCATCATTTGCCTGTTGGACGAAGGCTAATGGCCAATCCTTGGGGTTATGGAAAGATTTTTTTGCCGCAGCGCTTTCCCTTCTCTCCGTTTACGGGGAGAAGGTGCCCGAGGGGCGGATGAGGGGCGGCGCGAACGTTCGAAGGCTCGCGCTACATGGTGCCCTCGCCGCGATCTGCGAGAGAAGGCTAGCCAAGCGTCTCGGCAAACAGCGTCGTCAAGCGCTTCCAATGGCGCTCGGCGGCGGCCGCGTCGTAGACGCTGTGGTCGGGCACGCACCAGCCATGCGCCACGCCGACATAGTTCTCGATCGCGTGGTCGACCTCGGCCACCCTCAGCGCCTCGGCCAGTCGCGCCGACTGCTCCGGCGGAAAGCTGCGGTCGACGCCGGCTACGCCGACATAGACCCTGGCCTTGATTGACGCCGCCTTGCGATGCGGGCTGTCGGCTGCATCGCTGGCCAGATTGCCGCCATGGAAGCTCGCCGCGGCGGCGATCCGGTCCGGATAGCTCGCCGCCGCGTTAAGCGCCCGCGCGCCGCCCATGCAGTAGCCGACGACGCCAACCGGCCCGGTGATCCCTGCGGCGGTCAGTGCATCGAGGAAGGCGGCGCCGTCGCGGATGGTCATGCCCTGCGTCGTGCCGCCGCTCAGCATCAAAAGCGCAGCCTTGCTCTTTTCCTCGGCAAAGGCGGTCTTGGGGTCGAACGGACCATAGGGCACATAGCGATAGAAGAGATCGGGCACCAGCACGGCGTAGCCAAGCCCGGCGAGGCGCTCGGCCATCTGGTCGAGCGCCGGGCGCGGACCGAAAATATCCATGTAGAGGATGATTCCGGCCTTGGCCGGCGCGGCTGGACGAAACAGCCGAGCTTTCGCCGAACCATCCTGGGTCTTGATCTCGAGGTCCTGCTTCGCCATTGCGCGCTCCGCTTGTTGCCAGGCGATAGATATCCGCGTCGGCCGTCAGGGCAAGTCACGGCATCTCAATCGCAGTCAAGTTTCCGTGCGGCTCGGAACCATCTCTACAGGCCGGCGAACGACGCCATGTGGAAGGCCTGAACATCTGCTGGGTAGCGAGAGTCGGAGCCATAAGGACAGGCGTTGCGGTCGAGGCAGCCGCCGCTGCGGCAAGACGCGCCATCGGCGCCGCGCACATGCGCCAGACAGGCCTGGTGCGTGAAGCCGTCCGCCGCATAGGCGTCGACCGGACAGGATTTCAGGCAAGGTTTTTCGACACATGCATCGCAAAGGTGGAGAGCTGCGTCAGGTTTGGGGATGGCAATCGCCTGCTCGAACAGCAGAGCGCCGCGATAGGCATGCCAAAGCCCGTAGCGTGGGTGCATGAGGATGCCGAGCGGCGACGGCCTTAGCCCCTCCGCCCGCATCGCCCATTGCTGGAACGGGAGATACGGCCTGTCGGAGGGCGACACGGCGCGCGCGCCGAACTCTTCCGCAACCGAGCCGATCACTGCGCGCGCCCATGTGTCGAGCGCATTGGCGAAGGCCTGCGGTTGCCGCTCCCGCCAGCGCAGGAAATGCGGCCACGGTGCAGCACCCGCCTGCCCGACCAGCAGGATGGACCTGGCGGGCATGCCGCAGCGCCCGGCGGGTGCTGTGTCTTGGCTGGTGAAACGGAAGCCGCCGCGCAGGATCAAGCCATCGACCGCGAGCACGGCCGAGATATCGTCGACCGTGCCGCGCGAAACAATCATCCCCTCTTGCCCGGCTCGGAGAATGCGCTCCGCCAGACTTCCTTGTGGATGATGTCGGCCACTTTAGCCCGGCCTGACTCGGGCTCCTTTCAAGTGAAGGCGTCGGCCATCGAGCCTTTCTTCTTGGCGATGAAGTCGGTCAGGGCTTCGTCGATCGCCGGATCGAGGTAAGGCGCCTCGTAGCTTTCCAGCCAGCGGCGGGCGAGTTCGTTGGCCCGCTGCGGCGCGGTCTTTTCGCCTTCCGCCAGCCACTGCTCATAGGAATTGTTGTCGGCAATGTTGGAGCGGTAGAAGGCGGTCTGGAAATTGGCCTGGGTGTGGTCGCAGCCGAGATAGTGGCTGCCCGGACCGACCTGGCGAATCGCGTCCATCGCCTGGCCGTTTTCCGACAGGTCGACGCCCTCGGAGAATTTCTGCTGCATGCCGAGCTGGTCGATGTCCATCATGAACTTCTCGTAGCAGGACGCCAGCCCGCCCTCGAGCCAGCCGGCGGAGTGCAGCACGAAATTCGCACCGGCAAGAATGGTCGAGTTCAGCGTGTTGGCGCTCTCGTAAGCCGCCTGCGCGTCCGGGACCTTCGCGGCGCAGAGCGAGCCGCCGGTGCGGAACGGCAGGCCGAGACGGCGGGCAAGCTGCGCGGCGCCATAGGAGACCAGCGACGGTTCCGGCGTGCCGAAGGTCGGCGCGCCCGACTGCATCGAGATCGACGAAGCGAAAGTGCCGAACAGCACCGGCGCGCCCGGCCGGATCAGCTGCGTGAACGAAGCGCCGGCCAGCACTTCGGCCAGCACCTGCGTCAGCGTGCCGGCGACAGTCACCGGGCTCATCGCGCCGGCAAGGATGAACGGCGTGACGATGCAGGCCTGGTTGTGGCGCGAATAGACCTTCAACGCGCCGAGCATCGTCTCGTCGAACACCATCGGCGAGTTGGCGTTGATCAGGCTGGTCAGCACCGTGTTGTTCTCGACGAAGTCGTCGCCGAAAACGAGTTTGGCCATCGCCACCGTGTCCTCGGCGCGCTCCGGCGCGGTCACCGAGCCCATGAACGGCTTGTCGGAATATTTGATATGGCTGTAGACCATATCGAGATGGCGCTTGTTGACGGGAACGTCGACCGGCTCGCACACCGTGCCGCCCGAATGGTGGATCGACGGCGCCATATAGGCGAGCTTCACGAAGTTCCGGAAATCCTCGATCGTCGCATAGCGGCGGTTGCCGTCGAGATCGCGCACGAAGGGCGGGCCATAGACCGGCGCGAACACCGTCGCTTTGCCGCCGACCTGCACCGAGCGTTCGGGGTTGCGCGCATGCTGGGTGTAGACGGACGGCGCTGTCTTCAGCAGCGAACGGCAGAGCCCCTTCGGGAAATGCACGCGCTCGCCCTTGACGTCGGCGCCGGCCTCTTTCCAGAGCTGCAGGGCTTCGGCATCGTCGCGGAAGATGATGCCGATCTCTTCCAGCACCGTGTCGGTGTTCTTCTCGATCAGCGCCAGGCCTTCCTCGTCCAGCACTTCATAGACGTTGATCTTGCGCTTGATGTAGGTGAGCTGGGTGCCCGGACCGCCGCCCGAGCGCGCTGCCCGTCGCGCCGCCGCGCCACTGCCAGCGCCGCGCCCGCGTCTGCCGCTCGACGGCTCCTGCTCGACTGCCGCGTTCTCGCTCATGATCGTTCTTCCCTGATTTTGTTCTGACCTGATGTGGATTGCGGCCGCGTGCGGCTGCTTCTCGCCGGATCGTAGCCATGCACCCTATTCGAAACGGCCAGCCAGCGCCAACGCCTGTCGCAAAATCGACAAGAATTCCAATAGATTTGCGGTCGCTTTCCTTTTGCGGGAAGTCGCAAATCAGCTATGGATACGCGGCCCTCGCGGGTTAGGTATTGGCGCATCGATTTTAGGCTGCCGCAGACATTCCGAGCAGCAAGGAGCCCGAGAAAAAATGTCCGACGACGAGATCATCCTTTCCGAGCTTTCCGACGACGAGCTCGTGCAGCAGATGCACGACGACCTTTATGACGGGCTGAAGGAAGAGATCGAGGAAGGCACCAACATCCTT
>NZ_SRUX01000118.1:0-370 GCF_004791545.1 Mesorhizobium sp. M4B.F.Ca.ET.214.01.1.1 | reverse complement strand
TCGGCGTCGAACCTCCGACGCCGGCACCGATTTCCGCCGCAATGTCGGCCTCGTGGCCGGCGCAAAGCGGATGACCCCAGCCGGAGGCGCTTTTTCCGCCGGGGTCGAGATCGTAGATGATGGCGTCCTTGCGATTGGGATTGACGCCCGCAGGAACCTTGTCGAAGCCGAGGGCTGCGCGAACGCGCCAGGCAATATTATGATCGGCGCAAGAGGAATCGCCGCTGACACCGAGGCCACCGACAATGGCCTTGCCGTCGTACAGAGCCAGGCCTCCGCCGAACACGACGAGGCCTCCGATCGGCTTGCCGACCAGCGGGTCACTGGCGCTCCCAAACGTTTTCGGGTCGCCTGCGTAAGCCGCTGCCCC
>NZ_SRUX01000117.1:0-370 GCF_004791545.1 Mesorhizobium sp. M4B.F.Ca.ET.214.01.1.1 | reverse complement strand
GGCACCATGTCAATGGTCTGACGCCTTATCTGGCGCTCGGCATCGCTCTCAAGAACAAGCGGCAGCACGCTCCGAGATTGTCCTGGCCATCGCGCGATTCCCATGACGAGGCAAACCGGCTGGCGCTGGAGCATATTGCCGCCGAAACAGGTCTCGCATTTCAGTCGGTGGAGATGCGGTCGGTCTTGCGTCTTATAGATGTCACCGAGTGGACGTCAGGCTGGCAGGACAATTTGCTCGAAGGGGCAAAGACCCTCAAGAATGCGTCCGAGGTTCTAGCGACCGCACTCGACGCCTTCCTGGTGAGCATCGGCCTGCGCGCCAAAGGCGACGCGTCAAAAGCGGAGCTCGAAGCGCTGCGAAAACTAGC
>NZ_SRUX01000116.1:0-370 GCF_004791545.1 Mesorhizobium sp. M4B.F.Ca.ET.214.01.1.1 | reverse complement strand
CACTATCTTTATAGATATGTTTTACTTTCAAATCAATAAATTCTCGCTCACCTTTTTGGGCAGTATCTGTCAATTGTTTGTAGTCTTTTAATCCAGTTAATAAATAGCCAAGGCCTTGTATCATACCGCCACCTGCTCCTACACCACCAACACGTTGTTGCTTTTCGCCATTTGAATAATGCAGTGATGTTCCGGTTCCAACATTAGTAAAAATGTAATTATCTAAATGATGACCTTGTTCTTCTAACAAGAGTTCTAAACCTTTTGCAGCAGCATCAAACTCTACAAAAATACGTGATTCACATTTTAACTTATTTTGAATTGTTCCAGCTTGACCACCTGTTAAGCTAATACTTTCACATGATTGTTG
>NZ_SRUX01000115.1:0-346 GCF_004791545.1 Mesorhizobium sp. M4B.F.Ca.ET.214.01.1.1 | reverse complement strand
AACCTATGCTCAAAATACGAGAGCTAATCCGTTCTGAACTGCACCCTGTCAAGTAGACAGTGAAAAAAACAAAATGTTTATGGCTACCTTATATTTACGATATAAGGGTAGCCATTTTTAATGTTATTCTTTCTTGATTAAAAAATTCTATATATGAATTAATTGCTTTTATTGCTGTAGCCTTGTCTTTAAAGATCACTTTTTTTCTTCCTCTAAACAATTCACTTTTAATAGTTCCCCATACACCTTCCATAGGTCCATTATCTATGCAACATCCTGGTCGTGACATACTTTGTTTTATACCAAGTTGCTCTAACGTAACTTTAAATAATCTGCTTGTATATTG
>NZ_SRUX01000114.1:0-349 GCF_004791545.1 Mesorhizobium sp. M4B.F.Ca.ET.214.01.1.1 | reverse complement strand
GGCGGGTCGGCCCCGACGTCGTCGGCCAGCTCGTCATCCGGGGCGCGACCGTGATGAAGGGCTACTGGGGCAAGCCTGAGGCGACCGCGAGAAAGCTCAGACCCGGTCCTCTGCCGGGGGAACAGGTGCTCTATACCGGCGACTACTGCCGAATTGACGAGGAAGGGTACCTTTATTTCGTCGGTCGTGGCGATGAGATCATCAAATCCCGTGGCGAGAAGGTCGCGCCCAAGGAGGTTGAGAACGCGCTTATCGGCATTCCGGGGGTGCGGGAAGCAGCCGTGATCGGCGTTCCGGACGAACTTCTTGGGCAGGCCGTGAAGGCGTTTGTCGTGATGGAGCAAGGGAG
>NZ_SRUX01000113.1:0-373 GCF_004791545.1 Mesorhizobium sp. M4B.F.Ca.ET.214.01.1.1 | reverse complement strand
AGCCGGGATTGCCGGCTTCCGGCAGCGCGAAATAGATGATGCCCGCCGCGCCGATCAGCTCGATGGGGCCAATGACCAGTTGCTGCGCCACAAGCTTCGGCGCCGGGTATGGCAACACGAAGGAGCCGATCTTCAGAGGCTTCAGCCTGAGCAGGCTACCGAGAACATAAAGGCTGACGAAAAAGAGCAGCACGACGCCTGTCGTGGTCGAGGCTTCGACCGGCAGTATGCCCGTGAACCGTTCAGTGATGTCAGGCTCGTAAAGCAGCACCAGTCCGATCAGCATGATCGTGCCGATGAGGAAGGTGAAAGAGCAGAGGCCGACGAGAACGCCCACTTCCGCCACACTTAGTCCCTTCGACGTATACGCCCG
>NZ_SRUX01000112.1:0-374 GCF_004791545.1 Mesorhizobium sp. M4B.F.Ca.ET.214.01.1.1 | reverse complement strand
CTTGCCGAGATCGCCGGCGTCGGCCTTTCCGCCGATGCCTTCCACATCGCCGCGCCATCTGTCGAGGGGCCAGCGTCGGCGATGCGCGCCTGCCTTGCCGATGCCGGGCTGAATGCCGAGGACGTCGACTACCTCAACGCGCACGGCACCGGTACCAAGAGCAATGATCAGACTGAAACGGCGGCGATCAAGCGTGTGTTTGGAAACCACGCTTATTCGATGTCCATCTCTTCCACCAAGTCCACGCACGCGCATTGCCTCGGCGCAGCGAGCGCGCTTGAAATGATCGCCTGCGTGATGGCAATCCAAGAGGACGTCGTGCCGCCGACCGCCAACTATCGCGAGCCAGATCCCGCTTGCGACCTCGACATCAC
>NZ_SRUX01000111.1:0-375 GCF_004791545.1 Mesorhizobium sp. M4B.F.Ca.ET.214.01.1.1 | reverse complement strand
GCGGAGATCCAGAAAACGACTGCAGCGCAGCCGGAAGTCGACGCCAACAATCGGGCGGAGACCCCGCAGCCGACTGAGACCGGGCCTGCGAAACCGTCGACCGAGACACCGACGCCCGCTCCAAAGGCTGCGGAAAGCCAGAAGCCGGCGCAACCGGCCGGCGAACCGCCGGCGGCCAAGGCGTCGGGATCGAGCCAGACGAAAGCGGAAAACTCCCCGTCGCCGGAAGCAACACCGTCGGCTACCAAGCCCAGCGCATCGGACCTCGTCGAGGCTTTGTCCAAGCTCCCCAGACCGAAGGTCGCCCCGCCTGCGGAAAGCCAGGCACCGGCGTCGTCAACCAGCCAGCCGACAGCGCCCGAAGCGGGTCGCCAG
>NZ_SRUX01000110.1:0-375 GCF_004791545.1 Mesorhizobium sp. M4B.F.Ca.ET.214.01.1.1 | reverse complement strand
TGTCGACCGCATCGGACACGCCAGAGATCGGGTCGGCCAGCGTGTTTGCGTTGTCCGAAACGACGATGATGACCTGCGTCTTCTTCGGGTCGGTGCCTTCGAAGAAGGCCTCGGCCTGCGAGAGCGCGGCGCCGAAGTTCGTCGACAATCCACCGGACGTAAGATCGCCGATCCACACCTCGAGCGAATCGATGTTGTCGGACGTGACCTTGCGATACTGCTTGCTCGACTTGACCGAGTCGGACCAAGAGACGAAGCGCACGTCATACTTGACGTCGGTGTTGGTGCGCATCCAGTCGGTGATGAAGAGCGCTGCGGCCTTGACCGCCTGCAAACGCGAGCCGACGATGGAGGACGAGGTATCGAGAGCCACAT
>NZ_SRUX01000109.1:0-376 GCF_004791545.1 Mesorhizobium sp. M4B.F.Ca.ET.214.01.1.1 | reverse complement strand
CGTCATCCTGTTCGTGGTGCCGGGAGCGCTCGTCATGCTCACCTTGAGCATCCTCTATGCGCTCTACGGCGATGTCCCACTGGTCGAGTCTCTGTTCTTCGGGGTCAAGGCCGCCGTGCTCGCGGTCGTGGTCGAGGCGGTGATTCGCATCGGCCGCCGCGCCTTGAAGATCCGGGTGATGGTGGCGTTCGCGCTTTGCGCTTTTCTCGGCATCTATGTGCTCAGCATTCCGTTCCCGCTCATTGTCCTGATTGCGGGATTGGTGGGATGGGCGGGAAACCGCCTCGCGCCAGCCCTGTTTTCCGGCGTGGCGCACGGCAAGAACGATGCTCCCGACATCAAGGGCGCGGTCGACCTGATGTTCGAGCGCGGCGAA
>NZ_SRUX01000010.1:174985-278292 GCF_004791545.1 Mesorhizobium sp. M4B.F.Ca.ET.214.01.1.1 | reverse complement strand
CCGATCGTGCAAACCCTCCGGGCCAAACTCCCGGTAGCGACCCAGCCATTTATAGCCGATCTTGCGCGAAATGCCGTAGGCCGCACAAAGCTCGCTCATCGTCTCTTCGCCAGAAAGGCAATCCACTACAAAACGAAGCCGCTCGTCCATGATGCCAGTCTCTCGCCAAACCATCGCCGGGTCCTCCGGCGAGGGAGAAAACTGTCACCTATGCAATCGGTCCATTCTGTTACCTATCTATCCGGTTCGGACACCAGCCCCTTCTCCCCGTCACTATACGGGGAGAAGTGCCCGGCAGGGCGATGAGGGGCAGCGCCAGGCAGCTGAAGACGTAAGCACCAATTGCTGTGGTTAGTAGTTTGGAACGCCTGAGGCATTTCTGAAACCAACCCCACCAAAAAAGGAAACAATTCCGCCATCAGCGCGGCATCGTGCCGACACAATCGCAGCCGATAAAGCGCACCGAAACCAAGGGGTTCGGGGCTATGAGCACCACGGGACAATTCGACACAATCGACAGCGGCGCGCGCGAACTGCCCGCGCGGCTGCGTCCGGCCGATGGCCAGGCCCTCGTAACGGTGAGCCAGGTGGCGGGCCCGTTCGAGGTGGAGCCGCGCCAGGGCTCGTCGATGCGCGATGCGCTGATGACCGGCCTGCTGGTCATCTACCCGGCCTTCGCCGCGCTGGCGGCGATCGTCGCCGGCCTGTTCCTGACCGGCGCCAGCGGCATCTGAGGGCGCGACCTGACCTTCTCCCTTGTGGGAGAAGGGGAAGGAAATCACTTCGGCCGTTTGAACCTCTTCCGCTCCGCCTCCACCTCCTTGCGGCAGACGCATCCTTCGAGATGGTCGTTGACCAGGCCCATCGCCTGCATGAAGGCATAGACGGTGGTCGGGCCTACGAAGCTCCAACCGCGCTTCTTCAGCTCTTTCGAGATGCGGACCGAGACCGCCGTCGTCGGATTGGCGCGCAGATGGGCGAGGTCGACGATTTCGGGCCGTTCGCCGGCCCCCGGCTCGAACTTCCAGAACCAGGCGGCCAGCGAGCCGAACTCGTCGACCATTTCGCGCGCACGTTTGGCGTTGTTGATGGTCGAGACTATCTTGCCGCGATGGCGGATGATGCCGGCATTGCCGAGCAGGCGCTCGACATCCTTGTCGGTGAACTGAGCCACCTTGTCGAAGTCGAAGCCAGCGAAGGCCTCGCGGAAATTCTCGCGCTTGCGCAGGATGGTCAGCCACGAAAGCCCGGACTGGAAGCCTTCGAGGCAGATCTTCTCGAACAGCCGCCGGTCGTCGGTTACCGGGCGGCCCCATTCGCGGTCGTGGTAGTGCATATAGTCCGGCAGATTGCCGTGCCAGAAGCAGCGCGCCTTGCCGTCGGGACCGTCGAGCAGGCCGGCATTTTCAGTTCCCATTGCCAGAAATCCATTCGTTAATGCGCCTCGGCGCCTGTTTTACCGTGGCTTTACCAGATTCCTGAACCGGCCGGTAACCACACCAAAAGGTTTACTGACACATCGGCATTTTACGCATTCCGATTCATGTTTCGGTTGCCGCTTGGCGCCAAGGATCGCGCAACCGGGGGCGGTTTCGTGCCTCCGTCCGTTCGACGATCAAGGTGCGTTCCGATGAAGACAGTCTTGTTTTCCCTGCTGGGTGCCGCGGCGGTTCTTGCCGCCGGCGCCACCTCCTCCAATGCCGATGACCGCTATGCCGACCGGCCGCCGGTGATGGTGAGCCCCGACCTTTCGGCGCCCTGGGTGCTGCAGCTCGGCCATGCGCCTGGTATCGTGCGGCAGACCCGCCAGATGGTGCAGCAGCCGCAGCGGCGCTATCTGCAGGTCCAGCCCGACCAGCAGCGCACGGCGGCGGTGCAGCAGCCGGCCCGGCGCACGGCGATGCGGCCGCAGATCAACCCGATCTACCTGCCGCAGGAAGTCGCGTTCGACGGGCCGCAGAAGCCAGGCACCATCGTCATCGATACGCACCAGAATTTCCTTTATCTGGTCGAGAAGGACGGCAAGGCGAGGCGCTACGGCGTCGGCACCGGCAAGCCGGGCTTCGAATGGTCGGGCACGCACAAGATCACCGACAAACGCGTCTGGCCCGACTGGCGCCCGCCGGCGGTGATGATCAAGCGCGAGGCCGCCAAGGGCCGCTATCTGCCGACCTATCTGGCCGGCGGCGAGGAGAACCCGCTGGGCGCCCGTGCGCTTTATCTCGGCACGACGGAATACCGCATCCACGGCACCAACCAGCCATGGACGATCGGCGGCGCCGTATCTTCCGGCTGCATCCGCATGCGCAACGAGGACGTCGTCGACCTCTATGAGCGCGTCAATGTCGGAACGACGGTGGTGGTGATTTAGGGACTGCGAATCTGCCGGTCAGGCAGCGCCGACTAATTTTGGCGCCAGCTGTTGCTCCCAAGCCATAGCGCATATTCGGGAGACGTGCTTAGACTGGCAACGAGTTAACGGGGGACGGGCCGTGTGGGGATGCGGCCGGTCACGAAAGGGCAGCACGGGAAACCGTGCTGCCCTTTCGCCTTTCGAGGCAAAACGCGTCGCGCTGAAGGCAGAGCGTTTCGTTTTCGGAGGCTGATTTCCCGGACGGCCTCTGCTATTGCAGCGCACAATTCCCGACACCAAAGGTCAACCATGTCCCGGTCCGACGACAGCCGCTATCTCAAGGGTGGGCCGGTGGCCCAGCGCATCATCGCCTCCGTGCGCGAGGACGCCGCGATCGCCACCGCCGAAGGTTTTCCGCCGAAGCTGGTGTCGATCACCGTCGGCGACACCGCCGCGGTCGATGTCTATGTGCGCAACCAGCGCGCCAAGGCGGAACTGGCCGGCATCGGCTTCGAGGAACGGCGCTTTGCCGCCGACATCACCGCCGGCGAACTGGAGGCCGCGATCCACGGCCTCAATGCCGATCCGCGCGTCACCGGCATCATCATCCAGCGGCCGGTGCCGGTGCACATCCCGATCAAGACGCTGCAGGCGGCGGTGCATCCGCTAAAGGACGTCGAGGGCATGCATCCGGCGTCGATCGGCAACATCGTCTACAACCAGCTCGACCTGGCGCCCTGCACGGCGGCAGCCTCGGTCGAGCTGCTCAAGGAGACCGGCCTCGACCTCAAGGGGCTCGAGGTGGTCGTCGTCGGCCATTCCGAGATCGTCGGCAAGCCGATCGCCTTCCTGTTGATGAGCGAGGGCGCGACGGTGACCGTGTGCCACCACATGACGCGCTCGGTGGCAGCGCATGCGCGGCGCGCCGATGCACTGTTCGTCGCCGTCGGCAAGCCGCGGCTGATCAAGGCCGACATGGTGAAGCCGGGCGCCGCCGTCATCGACATCGGCATCAATTCCGAGATCGGACCGGACGGCGAGACCCGCATCGTCGGCGACGTCGACACCGAAAGCGTCAAGGATGTGGCCTCCTGGATCACGCCGGTGCCGGGCGGCGTCGGCCCGATCACGGTGGCCATCCTGCTGCGCAACACGATGGTGGCGCTCAGCCGCCAGCGCGCCCTCTACCAGGCGACCTACGGCGTGGCGGACAAGCTCGCGGCGGAGTAACTGCTGTCGTCAGGTCCACTGCGACACATGGCATGTGATCCGGCTTTCTTCGTCCCAGAAGACGTAAAGCATGCCGCCGCTGCCCCAGAAGAAGCCGGCCAGCGAGTCGAACTGCAGCAGAAATTTCATTTCCCGATCCGTTCCAGGAACCAGCGGGAACTGCGGTCCTTGGACCCAGGACGGCAGTCCGCCGAGCCGAAACAGGTTCTGCCGCGAATTGCTTATTCCATAGGACTGTCTGAGCCAGCGTGGCGGCGTGGCCGCCACGCGCACGGTGCTCACAAGCGAAGCCGGCTCGATTGCGGAACCATCATCGGAATGAAATGGGCCAATGGGCGTCGGCCTGCCCTCGGCATCGTGCGAATAATAGGTCGGCTCGAGAGAGTTCGCGCAGGTTTCGATGGAAAGCCCAGGAACAGACTTCTCCTCAGAACTGTCCAGTGTAACCAAGTGAGTCAATTTCTGCCGGCAGACTGGACATGTCGCCGAACCTCTGCCGCCAACCGCAAGTGGTCCGCCGGTGGTCGGCAGATGCCAAGTGGGGTGGTTGCGGTGCGTCGGAAAGGGCGAGTCGCTCGGAGAACCCCCTTCGAAGATAAAATGTTTGCACGCTGGGGCTGACCGCAGATCGGTATGCTGCTGCCAGTCCGCAAAATCGTAACTGGTCGCCAGCGCGGCGTCTGGAAACAACTCTGGAGCCTGCAGCAAAGCGTGAGACAACAAGTCTTCGACATCCGTCCCGCGGCTTGCTGCGCTTTGGAGGAAAAATGCAAGGCGGGCCAAGTCCGCATCGTCGAGGAACGAAACCGCGTCTTCGATCAGAGTGACCTGGTGAACGCCCGCTTCCACAGCCGCCTTGATCAGCTCAAGCAGGAACGCCGATCCGTCTTTCAAGTGTTGGGCGATAATGGCTTCGCAGTCGGCATAGCGACCCTGAAACGTCGAACGCGACAGGTCTGTTAGAAGACGAACTGCGGTTTGAATATCTTGCAGTCGTGGATTGGACATCGCCGCATCGTCCTCGGCAAACGCTGCGTGGTCAACTCATTTTGGGCGGCTCGCCACCATAGGCCCAGTCGAGCAGTTTTATCGTGTGCACCACCGGCAGCTTCGCGGCGGACGCGATCTGGGTGATGCAGCCGATGTTGCCGGTGGCGACGATTTCGGCGCCTGTCGCCTCGATGTTTTTCACCTTGCGGTCGCGCAGTTTTGCCGAGATCTCGGGCTGCAGGATGTTGTAGGTGCCGGCCGACCCACAGCACAGATGGCCTTCGCGCGGCTCGCGCACGACAAAGCCTGCCCTGGCCAGAAGCTCCTTCGGCTGCCGGGTGATCTTCTGGCCGTGCTGCATCGAGCAGGCGGAATGATAGGCGACGACGGTGCCCGGCTTGCGCAGCGGTTCGGGCAGGTCGAGACCGGCCAGATATTCGGTGATGTCTTTGGCCAGCGCCGAGACCCGCGCGGCCTTTTCGGCATAGGCCGGATCGAGGCGCAGCATGAAGCCGTAGTCCTTGATCGTGGTGCCGCAGCCCGATGCGGTGATGACGATGGCATCGAGCCCGCCCTGGTCGATGGCGCGCGTCCAGGCGTCGACGTTCCGCCTCGCCGAGGCAAGGGCTGCCTCCTCGCGGCCCATATGGTGGACGAGCGCGCCGCAGCAGCCCTCGCCTTCCGGCACCACCACCTCGACGCCGAGCCTTGTCAGCAGCGAGATGGTCGTCTCGTTGATGGCCGGATCGAGCACCGACTGCGCGCAGCCGGTCAGGATGGCAACGCGGCCCTTGCGCGTGCCCTGCCCGGCGTGCACGCCAGGCAAGGCCATTGCCGACACCGCCGGGATCGAGGATGGCGCAAGCCTGAGCATGGCGGCGACAGGCTTTAGCGCCGGCAGCTTTTCGAACAGGCCGATGAACGGCCTGCCGAGCCCGGCCAGCTTCAATGCGGCGCGGAAGCGCGAGGGATAGGGCAGCACGAAAGCCAGCACGGTTCGCGTCAGCCGGTCGAGCAGCGGCCGCTTGTAAGTCTTCTGGATGTGAACGCGCGCATGGTCGACCAGATGCATGTAGTTGACGCCCGAGGGGCATGTCGTCATGCAGGCGAGGCAGGACAGGCAGCGGTCGATATGGGTGACGATCTCCTTGTCGGCCGGCCGGCCGTTCTCGAGCATGTCCTTGATGAGATAAATCCGCCCGCGCGGCGAATCCAGCTCATTGCCCAAGGTCACATAGGTCGGGCAGGTGGCGGTGCAGAAGCCGCAATGCACGCATTTGCGCAGGATCTTCTCCGATTCCGCGACGTGCGGATCGGCAAGCTGGGCGGCTGAGAATTTGGTCTGCACCGGGGGGCCTATTGTCCGAGGAGCCAGCTTTGCGGGTTCTTGACCGGCTCGCCGCGCTGCAGCGCCTGCAGCCCGAGGATGCAGCGGGCGATGAACCAGACAGCAGCGGCAAACATCAGCAGGAAGCCGATCACGAGCATCATCAGGACCACGGAGATCAGCGCGTAGAGCAAACCGATCCAGAAGGTCCTGATCAGGAAGGTGTAGTGGCTTTCGACGAAGCCGCCGGCCTTGCCGCGGTTGATGTAGGCAAGCACGATGCCGACAATGCCGGTGACGCCAATGACGAGGCCGGCGAGATAGAGAATGTAGATGACCAGGGCGTTGGTCGAACCCGGCTCCAGCCAGCGATCGGTCTGGCGAGGTGCGCCGCCCGGGCCTGGATTGATGTTGCTCATTGTGCTGCTCCTTCCGATGAGTGTGCCAGAGTAGCAGAGCTGGAACCCGGCGCCATTCGGCCGGGATTGAGGATATGCTTGGGGTCGAATTCGGCCTTCAGCCGCGCCGACAGCGCCGCCAGATGCGGCGGCTGCGGCTCGAACACCGGCAGCGCGGCGCGGTGCGCGGGCGCGGCGCGCACCAGCGTCGCGTGGCCGCCGCCATGCTTGCGGATCAGGCTGCGCAGCAGGTCGGCCTCGGGGTCGTTCTCGCGCATCGACAGCCAGACCAGACCGCCCTGCCAATCGTAGAAAGCGTCGACCGCCGCCTGCATGCGCAGGGCCATCACCATGTGATGCGCCTGCGACGGCGCCATCGAGACGCGCCAGACCGGTCTCGCGCCGCCATCGGCGAAGGGTATGCAATCGCGGATATCGCGCCAGATGGCCTTCGACGCCTCGCCGGCGATCTCCTCCAGCGGCCCTGCTTTGCCGAGCAGGCTCTTCAGCGCCTCGATGCGATAGACCACGGAAGGGCCAAAACCCTCGACGCGCAGCAGCGTCGCGGCATCGCCGCCATGCTTGCCACCGGCGACGCGCGCTGTGATGCGCTCCGGCAGGTGGGCGGCGCTCGACACTTCGGCGCTGGAGCCCAGCGCGAGCGCCATCGCCGCGACGGCAGCATCGTCGAGCAGGCCACGGATGGCTAAAGTCACCTCGGTCTCCGCCGCCGGAAGCACCTTGAAGGTGACGTCGGTGAGCACGGCGAGCGTGCCCCAGCTTCCTGCCATCAGCTTCGACAGATCGTAGCCGGTGACGTTCTTGACGACGCGACCGCCGGACTTGAAGGCCTCGCCGCGGCCGGCAACCGCCGATATTCCGAGAGTATGGTCCCGCGCGGCCCCCGCCTTGAGCCGGCGCGGGCCTGACAGGTTGGCGGCAAGCGCGCCGCCGATCGTGCCGCCCTTGCCCCCTTGGCCCGGCTCGCCGCCGAGCAGCGGGCCATAGTCCATCGGCTCGAATGCGAATTGCTGGCCGTTTTCGGCGAGCAGCTTGTCGATGTCGGCGAGCGGCGTGCCGGCTCTGGCCGACAGCACCAGCTCGGCGGGCTCGTAGAGGGTGACGCCGGAAAGTTTCGAAAGGTCGAGCGTGTGCTCGCTCTGCTGCGGACGGCCGATGCCACGCTTGGAGCCGTGGCCGAGGATCTCCAGTGGCGCTTCCTCCGCCGCCGCCCACTGGACGGTGGAGAGGACTTCGGCGGCGGTGGATGGGGTGAAGGTGGTCATGGCTTGGCACCTTTCCTCGCCCCCGCAAAGCGGGGGAGAGGTGGCTCGGGCGAAGCCCGAGACGGAGAGGGGGCCATCATAGAGCGCTGTCTCCGATCTTCTTGGCGGCGAAAACAAACCTGAGGTCCGGAGCGACAACATCTTCGGCGAGCCGCCCTTCAAGCGCTGCAAGGATCGTTTCGCAAACACTCCTTTTGTTCTTCAACACGTCGAGATTCCAGAAGCGCAACACCGAGAAGCCTTCGCCTCGCATGAACTCGTCTCGCCGTCTGTCGTAGCTACTCTCAGCATGCTGGCTGCCGTCCAGCTCCACGATCAAACGTTGGTTTCTGCAAGCAAAATCCGCGAAGTACGAGCCGACGGGCATTTGGCGAATGAATTTGTATCCGCCCAGTTTCTTTGCCTTCAGTTCGTTCCAGAGGGTTGCCTCCGCCTGATTCTCACCATGACGAAGCTCGCGCGCACGAGCAATTTTCTCTGGCGAGCGGCGGCTTGGCTGAGAGGGTGTCCCCCTCTCCGTCTCGGGCTTCGCCCGAGCCACCTCTCCCCCGCTTTGCGGGGGCGAGGAACTTTGATCCTGGGCCCCCATCAAAACCTCGGAATGTCCGGAAACGCCACCTGCCCGCGATGCACGTGCATGCGCCCCAGCTCGGCGCAGCGGCGGAGCTGGGGGAAGACCTTGCCGGGGTTGAGCAGGTGGTTGGGGTCGAAGGCGCATTTGACGCGCATCTGCTGGTCGAGGTCGACCTGGTTGAACATTTCCGGCATCAAGTCGCGCTTTTCGACGCCGACGCCATGCTCGCCGGTCAGCACGCCGCCAACCTCGACGCAGAGGCGCAAAATGTCGGCGCCGAAATTCTCGGCCTTGTCGAGTTCGCCCGGCACATTGGCGTCGTAGAGGATCAACGGATGCAGATTGCCGTCGCCGGCATGGAAGACGTTGGCGACTCCGAGCCCGTATTTCTCCGACAGGTCGCGCATGCCGGCGAGCACGCGGGGCAGTTCCTTGCGCGGGATGGTGCCGTCCATGCAGTAATAGTCGGGCGAGATGCGGCCGACCGCCGGGAAGGCCGCCTTGCGGCCGGCCCAGAAGCTCAGCCGCTCCTGCTCCGACTGCGAGATGCGGCAGGTGGTCGAGCCGTTGCGATAGGCGATCGCCTCGACGAGGCCGATCAGGTGATCGACCTCGACGCCTGGTCCATCGAGCTCGACGATCAGCAGCGCCTCGACGTCGAGCGGATAGCCGGCATGGACGAAATCCTCCGCGGCGTGGATCGCCGGCCGGTCCATCATCTCCATGCCGCCGGGAATGATACCGGCGCCGATGATGTCGGCGACGCACTGGCCGCCCTGCTCGCTGGTCGGAAAGCCGATCAGCAGCGCGCGCGCCGTCTCCGGCTTCCTCAGGATGCGCACCGTGACCTCGGTGACGACGCCGAGCAATCCTTCCGAGCCGGTCATGACGCCGAGCAGGTCGTAGCCCTCGGCATCGAGATGCCTGCCGCCCAGCCTCACCACCTCGCCATTGATCAGCACCATCTCGATGCCGAGCACATTGTTGGCGGTCAGCCCGTATTTCAGGCAGTGCACGCCGCCGGAGTTCTCCGCGACATTGCCGCCGATCGAGCAGGCGATCTGGGAGGATGGATCGGGGGCGTAGTAAAAGCCCTCCTGCTCGACGGCGGTGGTGATGCCGAGATTGGTGACACCGGGCTGGGCAACGACAATGCGGTTCGGATAGTCGATCGCAAGGATGCGATTGAAGCGGCTCATCACCAGAAGCACCGCATCCTCGAGCGGCAGCGCACCGCCCGACAGCGAAGTGCCCGAACCGCGCGGCACGACGCGGATGTTGCGATCGTTGCAATATTTGAGCACCCGCGAGACCTGCGCCACCGTTTCTGGCAGCACGACGACAAGCGGCAACTGCCGATAGGCGGTGAGGCCGTCGCTCTCGAAGGCGCGCATTTCATTGGCCGCGTCGACGACACCCTCGCCCGGCACGATGATGCGCATGTCGGCGACGATCTCGGCGCGCCGGCGCATGGTGGCGGCATCTGGCTTCGGCATGGCAAGGCCGGACATCGGCGCTTTCCTCCACTCGACTGGTCAAAATCTTTTACCAGTGAAGCGCGTTTGTTGCAAACCCCTGCGTTGGTCGGGATGAGACAATCGGTGCAGGCCGTGCTTCCGCAGCGGCAATCTGCCGCTGATGTTCTCCCCCCTTGAGGGGGAGATGGCCGCGAAGCGGTCAGAGGGGGGCGTCTCGCACAGATCGCCAGCGCATCTTCCGTCGCGAACGAGGTTGGCGTCCCACGCGAGGCGACCCCCTCTGTCGCCTTCGGCGACATCTCCCCCTCGAGGCGGGAGACTACTCGCCCGGATGCTTCGCCGGCTCGGAATGCATGCGCCGCACGCGGCGCACACCCCACCAGACCAGCAGCACGGCGACCGGCACCGCGGCGGCGGTGACGATTTCGGGCGCGAAGGCGTGGCCGAAGATCGAGGCGCCCTTGGCGAGATAGGAGATGAGGCCGACGACGTAATAGGAAACGGCGGCAACGGAAAGCCCCTCGACCGTCTGCTGCAGGCGCAGCTGCAGGCGGGCGCGGTTGTTCATCGAGGCCAGCAGGTCGCGGTTCTGCTTCTCGACCTCGACATCGACCCAGGTGCGCAGGAGCGTGGTGGCGCGGGTGAGTTTGCGCGACAGGTTGGCCTGCCGCTCCTCGACCGAGCGGCAGGTGCGCATGGCCGGCGCCATGCGCCGCTGCAGGAAGCCCGCCCAGGTGTCGTAGCCGGACACCGGCTCTTCCTCCAATGCCTCAAGCCGCTCGACGACAATGCCGTCATAGGCGCGGCTGGCGCCGAAGCGATAGAGGCTGGAGGCGGCATCCGCCTCCAATTCGGCGGCCAGCTCGGTCAGGTCGGCAAGCAGCGTCTGGCTGTCGCGGGTCTCCGCCCCCTTCATTTCCAGCGTCGTCTGCGCCAGCCGGTCCTCGATGCGGCGGGCGCGGCCGGAGAGCGTCAGCGCCAGCGGCAGGCCGAGCATGGCCAGCGTCCGGTAGGTCTCGATGTCGAGCAGCCGCTGCGACAGCGCGCCGGTGCTGGCCGGCGTCAGACCGCGGTCGAGCACCAGCATGCGCGTCAGGCCGTCGCCATCCTGGCGGAAGTCGGTGACGATGGCTGCGTTGCCGCGGCCGACCAGAGAGTAGCAGAGGCTGGTCGGGTCGAAATCGGCAATGAGCTTTTCGCTGGTCTGCGTCCATTTACGGATCTCGAGCCTGATCCCGGATATGACCGTGCCCGGCGGCGAAAACCCGTTGCCAAAAGGCGAATCTTCCTGCGATCCGGCGCTTTCGGCAAGCGGCCCTTCCCACAGGTAGGTGGAGAATTCGGTGTGCCGTTCCCAGCGCAACGAGCCCTTGCCCCACTTCATGGCATGGTGGCGGGCCTGGCGGTCGGGGGCGGCGATGCCAAGGCGTCGCGACATCTCCGAAAGCACCGCGTGGTCGACGCCGGAGCCGCCTTCGGTCATGAAGGAAAGCTGGATCAGCACGCGCGACTTCTCGATCAGCGGATGCGGTCGGGCATGGACCTCGCCAAGCGCGCCGGCGCGGCCTCCATGCGCCGGAAAACCCATGACGCTGCCCTGGGCGCGTGGCTGGAATTCGAGATTGGACGTCTCGTCCGACACGGCCGGTCCCCCTGTTCTTGACCCTGCGTGTATCGGCGTCCTCTAGGGCCAATCGCCCGGAGACGCAAACAGCAAAGTTTAGCTGACGGGCATATAGGACGGCGGCGGGGGTAGCGAGCCACACCGGAGGAATTGGATAAATAATTTGACCAGTTGGGGACAGAGGCTTTAATCTGGACGACAACCCTTCCCTTTCCCAGGCGCCCCGTTGAGCGATATTTTCTCCAGGATCGAGCATTCGCGCACCGCCGACGAGGTGGTGCAGCAGATCGAGAGCCTGATCCTCGAAGGCGTGCTGCGCACCGGCGACCGGCTGCCGGGCGAGCGCGAGCTGGCGCGCCAGTTCGACGTGTCACGGCCGATCCTGCGCGACGCGCTGAAGGCGCTGGAGGGGCGCGGGCTGCTGACGACCAAGGCCGGCGGCGGCACCCATGTCGCCGACGTCATCGGCCAGCTGTTCACCAAGCCGGTGACCGACCTCATCTCGATGCACCGCAAGGCGGTGACCGACTATCTGGAGTATCGCCGCGAGATCGAGGCGGTCGCCGCCGAATATGCGGCGCGGCGCGCCACGCCGGAAGACCTCACGCTGCTCGACAGCATCATGGCGCGCATGGACGAGGCGCACCGCACCGGCGATTTCGACGACGAGGCCGAGATCGACATCGAGTTCCACCACGCCATCTCGGAATGCGCGCACAACATCATCCTGCTGCATACGCTGCGCTCCTGCTACCGGCTGTTGTCGGAAGGTGTGTTCCAGAACCGGCTTCTGGTGTTCAGTGTGCCCGGCGCGCGCGAGGCGCTGCTTCACCAGCACCGGGCGATCTATGCGGCGATCAAGGCCGGCGATCCGGCGGCTGCCCGTCAAGCGGCCATGGACCACATCTCCTATGTCGAGCGCTCGATGCTCGAGGCCGAACGCAGCGGCGACTGGCAGCGCGTGTCACGGCTGAGGCTGCGACAGCGCTCCGACGCCGGCGACGGCGCCAAGACAACGAATTAGCGAACACCCAGCGGGAAAGACCATGACCGACATCCTCACCATTGCCGATCTGAAGGACCTGGCGCGCCGCCGCGTGCCGAAGATGTTCTTCGACTACGCCGATTCCGGCGCCTGGACCGAAAGCACCTACCGCGCCAACGAGGAGGATTTCGCCAAAATCAAGTTCCGCCAGCGCGTGCTGGTGGACATGAGCAACCGCTCGCTGGAAACGACCATGATCGGCGAGAAGGTGGCGATGCCGGTGGCGCTGGCGCCAACCGGGCTGACCGGCATGCAGCACGCCGATGGCGAGATGCTGGCGGCCCAGGCGGCGGAGGAGTTCGGCGTGCCGTTCACGCTGTCGACAATGAGTATCTGCTCAATCGAGGATGTCGCCTCAGTGACGAAGAAGCCGTTCTGGTTCCAGCTCTACGTGCTGCGCGACAAGGACTTTGTCCTCAACCTCATCGACAGGGCAAAGGCGGCGAATTGCTCGGCTCTGGTGCTGACGCTCGACCTGCAGATCCTCGGCCAGCGCCACAAGGATGTCCGCAACGGGCTTTCAGCGCCGCCGAAGATGACGCTCGCCAACATCATCGACCTGGCGCTCAAGCCGCGCTGGTGTCTGGGCATAGCTGGCACCAAGCGCCGCACCTTCCGCAACATTGTCGGACACGCCAAGGGGGTCGGCGACGTCTCTTCGCTGTCGTCGTGGACGACGGAGCAGTTCGATCCGCAGCTGTCGTGGAAGGATGTCGCCTGGATCAAGGAACGCTGGGGCGGCAAGCTGATCCTGAAGGGCATCCTCGACAAGGAGGACGCGCTGATGGCGGCCCAGACCGGCGCCGATGCGATCGTCGTTTCCAACCATGGCGGACGCCAACTCGACGGCGCCGCCTCGTCGATCGAGGTGCTGGAGGAGATCGCCGACGCCGTCGGCGACAGGATCGAGGTGCACATGGATGGCGGCATCCGCTCGGGCCAGGACGTGCTCAAGGCGCTCTGCCTCGGCGCCAAGGGCACCTATATCGGCCGGCCCTTCCTCTACGGCCTCGGCGCCATGGGCAAGGACGGGGTCACCAAGGCGCTGGAGATTATCCGCAAGGAGATGGACATCACGCTGGCGCTGTGCGGTAAGCGTTTGGTAACCGACATGGGCAAGGACCAGCTGAGGCGCTAGGGCCTATTCACCTATGCGCTCTAGTTTCCCGTGATGATCGATACGGGAAGACGCTCGCCGTGACCGAAACCGGCATCCATTATCTCGACGCGCGCGGGCCGGAAGGCCTGCGGCTCTACGCCATCGGCGACGTGCATGGCCGGCTCGACCTTCTGGCCGCCATGCACCGCCGGATCGAGAGCGAGCTCGAATACAAGCCGACCGCCGACTGGCGCGTCATCCATCTCGGCGACTATACCGACCGTGGTCCGGATTCCAGGGGCGTGATCGATTTCCTGTTCGACGCAAGGGCACGCGACCCGCGCCATCTGATGCTTGCCGGCAACCACGATGTCGGCTTCCTCGACTTTCTCGCCGAGCCCGACGCGGACGGCCTGTTCATGCGCTATGGCGGCATCCAAACGGCGCAGTCCTACGGCGTGACGCTGCCTGCGGCCAGTGGCTGGTTCGGCACGGCGGAGACGGCATTGCGGGAGGGACACGCGACCCTGGTCGCGGCCGTGCCGCGAGCCCATGTCGACTTCCTGCGCTCACTGCCGTTTTCGGTGGCGTTCGGCGACTTCTTCTTCTGCCATGCCGGCATCCGGCCAGGCATACCGCTCGAAAGCCAGAGTCCGCAGGACCTGATCTGGATTCGCGACGCCTTTCACGATCACCCCGGCCTTTATCCGAAAGTGATCGTGCATGGGCACACACCGGTGCCGGAGGCCGAAATCATGGCCAACCGCGTCAATGTCGACACGCTCGCATGGCATTCGGGAACGCTCAGCGCGCTCGTCGTCGACGGCGCGGATAAGCGCATCCTGACGGTCGAGGCGCGGCCGTTCCAGTCATGATCCCGGCTATGGGATCAGCTTTCCGTTTGTCGGGAAGGACCAGGCTTTAGCGAAGGGCGGCGGTGACGCCGTAGCCGTCGACGGCCTGGTGATTGTTGGCGGCGTCGGCCGAATAGATGCCGAGGCCGCACAGGACGATGGCAGACAGCATGACAAAGGACAGAAGCGCTGCTTTCACGGACGTCATCTCTGGTTGAGCTTCCTGCATCTGTGCACGACCCGGTTACCAATGCGTTGAAACGATAAAATGCGTCTCAATGTTTCGACGATTTCGCGTTTCTAAGCAGATTCCGTATCGCCGGTGTGTCGCGCGGATCACACAGAAGGTTCATCGCGGTTGCACCGGCGATACAAAGCGCGCGCCTTCTAGGATGGCGCGCGGACACAAACCAAGGATGAAAAGGGTTTTCCCCAGCCGGAACTGCCGTGGCGTGCCAATAATGTCACGCCGCCCCAGGTCGGTGTGCGCCAAGGTGGGTTGAGATTCAGGTCAGGCCGAGCCGAAACTATGGCTTCTGAGAACCGGAGCGGAGCGCACTTTGAAGTACGTGAGCAGCGGAAGCGCAGGAAGCCATTGTTTGCAGGCCGGCCTCACCCGAATATCGACACGCCTCAGATGGTCGCCACCCAGGCACGGGCAATGGCCAGACCGGCGGCGTCGGCATCGGAACCGTTGCGGGTGATTTCGCCGTCGAGCCGGCCGTTCCAGTCGGGATGGCGCTCGGCGATGAGGGAGGCGAAGGATGTGCTCCAGTCGCGCACCATCGGCGTATCCGCCTCGAAATGGAACTGGAAGCCGTAAACGGCGCGGCCAAGGCGGAAGGCCTGGTTCTCGGCGACGGCGCTGCCTGCCAGCCGCACGGCATTCTGCGGCAGCACGAAGGTGTCGTCGTGCCATTCGAAGATCGGGAAATTCTCCGGCAAGGCAGCCAGCACCGGATCGGTCTTCGCCGCCGGCGTCAGCGACACCTGGTGCCAGCCGAACTCGGTGGCACCGCCGATCTGGTTCTCGCCGCCGAAGGCACGCGCCAGCAGCTGGCTGCCGAGGCAGATGCCGAGCACCGAGCGGTCCCTGTCGGCGAAGTCGCGGGTCAGATCGAGCAGTTCGGGGAAATAGGGGCAAAGCTCGTCATCGAGCGCGTTCTGGGCGCCGCCGAGCACGACCATGGCGTCATGCTCGCCGCTGTGCACGGGCAAGGCCTCGCCGTTGTAGGGCTTGCGCAGATCGATATCGGCGCCGGCCTCGACCAGCGCTGCGCCGATCTGGCCAAGGCCTTCATTGTCGAAATTCTGGACGACCAGGACGCGCATCGAAACCCTGCTGACATGATATTGAGCCCGCGAGCGATATCATGGCGCCCGCATCGCAGCCAAGAAGGAACGCCTATGCCACTGCAGAACCGGGTCGATCCGTTCGGCGCCATCCATGCCGTGTCCGAACGCGGCCTGTTCACCGGCAATCGTGGCATCATCCACGACCCCGACACGAAGACCTTGCTGAAGAAGCGCTGGGCGCTTCAGGCCTGGATCATCTGCGTGTGCCAATTTCGCAATGTGCGACGCGAGCCGATGGGCCGCAACAGGCCGGGCGGCAAGGCGGGCTGGACCGAACTGTTCTTCCTCGACGAGGTGACGGCGCTGGCCGCCGGCCATCGGCCCTGCTTCTTTTGCCGGCGCGAACGGGCCAGCGACTTCGTCCGCCGGTTCGGCGAGGCCTCCGCCATCGCCGAGCCGCGCGCGCCGATGCTCGACAAGCGGCTGCACAAGGAGCGGCTGGCCCCGGGCGGCCAGCCGCCAACGGTCAAGCCGGAAGAGCTGGCCGCCCTGCCCGATGGCAGCATGATCGCGGACGGCAACACGGCCTGTGCGCTGCGTGGCGGCAAGGCGCTGCGCTGGTCGTTCGCGGGCTATGGCACACCGGCCGCTTTTGGCGACCTGGCTGGCCGGCCGCTTCGCCTGCTGACACCGGCGACCACCATCTCGGTGCTGCGGCAAGGCTACGCGCCGGCATGGCACCCTTCGGCCGAGGCTTGACGGCAAAGTCCGCCTCGCCCATTGCTCGGCGATGCGCGCCAATTACAAGATGCAGCGGCTGTTCGTGCCGGACGATCTCGGAGCCGACATCGAATTCGACGCCGGGCAGCAGCAGAGCCATTACCTGATGCATGTGCTGCGTCTTTCCGAAGGCGCCGAGATCCTGGTCTTCAACGGCCGCGACGGGGAATGGTTGGCGGCGATCGCCGCCAGATCGAAGAAGGCGGTGCGGCTGAAGGTGCTCGACCAGCAGCGGCCGCAGCCGCCGCTGCCCGACCTCGTCTACTGCTTCGCGCCGCTGAAGCAGGGACGGCTCGACTATCTGGTGCAGAAGGCGGTCGAGATGGGCGCCGGTATCCTGCAGCCGGTGATCACCCAGCATACGCAGGTTGCAAAACCGGGCATCGAGCGGCTGCGCGCCAATGTCGTCGAAGCGGCCGAGCAATGCGGCATTCTCGCCGTGCCCGAGGTGCGCGAGGCGGAAAAGTTCGAGCGCCTGCTGACAGGCTGGGACAAGGAACGGCGGCTGATCTTCTGCGACGAAGACGCCTCGACCAACAACCCGCTGCCGGCTCTGCAGGCGGTCGGCGAGACAAAGCTCGCGCTGCTGGTCGGGCCGGAGGGCGGCTTTTCCGACGACGAGCGCAAGATGCTGAGGGCATTGCCTTTCGTCACCGCCATCCCGCTCGGTCCGCGCATCCTGCGCGCCGACACCGCCGCCGTGGCCGCGCTTGCGGTGATGCAGGCGACGATCGGCGACTGGTGATCAAATCCAGTTGAGCCTTGGCTCAGGATTTTTCGCTTGATCGGCTACTGACATTTCGTCCATTTAGCGCCCGGCGGCGAGATAGCCGCTGCGGAGGGCTTCCCATGGCGCGCGACACAACCGATTTCCGGCCCATCGAGGGCGTCGACGAGCTCGTCGCCTATCTTGCCGAAGGCAACAAGCCGCGCGAGCAATGGCGCATCGGCACCGAACACGAGAAGTTTCCGTTCTATGTCGACGGCAACGCGCCGGTGCCGTATGGCGGCGAGCGCGGCATCCGCGCCATTCTCGAAGGCATGCAGCAAAAACTCGGCTGGGACCCGATCCTGGACGACGGACGCATCATCGGCCTGGTCGAGCCGACCGGCCAGGGGGCGATCTCGCTGGAGCCCGGCGGCCAGTTCGAACTGTCGGGCGCGCCGCTGGAGTCGATCCACCAGACCTGCCGCGAGGGCAACGCGCACCTCTCCCAGGTGCGCGAGATCGCCGAACCGCTGGGCATCCGCTTCCTCGGCCTCGGCGGCAGCCCGAAATGGTCGCTCGCCGAAACGCCGAAAATGCCGAAGTCGCGCTACGAGATCATGACGCGCTACATGCCGAAGGTCGGCACCAGGGGCCTCGACATGATGTACCGCACCTGCACCATCCAGGTGAACCTTGACTTCGAGAGCGAGGCGGACATGCGCCGCAAGATGCAGGTCTCGCTCAAGCTGCAGCCGCTGTCGACGGCGCTGTTCGCCAACTCGCCCTTCACCGAAAGCCGGCCGAACGGACTGCAGAGCTGGCGCGGCGATATCTGGCGCGACACCGACAACCAGCGCTCCGGCCTGCTCGAATTCTGCTTCTCGCCCGATTTCGGCTTCGCCGACTATGTAGAATGGGCGCTCGACGTGCCGATGTATTTCGTCATCCGCGACGGCCACTATCACGACATGACGCACATCACCTTCCGCCAGTTCATGGCAGGGGCCGCCCGCAATGAGGTCCCGGACGGGCTGCCGACGATGGGCGACTGGGCGAACCATCTGTCGACGCTGTTCCCCGACGTCAGGCTGAAGCGCTTCCTCGAAATGCGCGGCGCCGACGGCGGGCCGTGGCGGCGCATCTGCGCGCTGCCGGCCTTCTGGGTCGGGCTGCTCTACGACGAGGCGGCGCTGGAGGCCGCCGAGGCGCTGACCGCGAGCTGGACCTACAAGGAAGTGCTGGCAATGCGCAACGCGGTGCCGGAGCTGGGCATTTCGGCGCCGTTCCGCAACACGACCTTGCGCGATGTCGCCCGCGACGTGCTCGCCATTTCGCGCTCGGGGCTGAAGAACCGCGCCCGCAAGAACCGCGACGGCTATGACGAGACCTCGTTCCTCAACACGCTGGACGAAGTCGTGGCGCGCGGCACGACCAGCGCCGAGGAAATGCTGTCGGCCTACCACACGCGCTGGGGCGGCTCGATCGAGCCGGTGTTCATGGAATATGCTTACTGACCCTTCGCCGTCCGCCCGGCGGAGAGGGCGGCAAAAGCCGCTTCAATCAGCGATGGAAACGAACTAGGCTTCTCCAACGAGGATGTTCCCGGAGGAGAACCCAATGCCTTCCCTGTTCGACATATTCGCCCAGGCCCAGAACGGCGCCGGCATGCAGGCGCTGGCTCAGCAGTTCGGGCTTTCGATGCAGCAGACCCAGGCCGCGGTCGAGGCGCTGCTGCCGGCCTTTTCGCAAGGGCTGCAGCGCAACACGGCCGACCCCTACGGGCTCGGCGCTTTCATGACGGCGATGGCGAGCGGCCAGCACGCCAAATATTTCGAGGACGCGACCCGGGCCTTCTCGCCGCAAGGCATCAACGAGGGCAACGGCATTCTTGGCCATCTGTTCGGCTCGAAGGAGCTGTCGCGGGCCGTCGCCAGCCAGGCCGCGCAAGCGACCGGTCTCAGCCAGCAGGTGCTGCAGCAGATGCTGCCGGCGATGGCATCGATGATGATGGGCGGGCTGTTCAAGCAGACCACCAACCAGATGCAGGCGGCGGGCGGCTTCGGCGGCGGCGGCAATCCGCTCGGCGAGATCATAGAGCAGATGATGCGACAGGCGGGCGGCAGCGCGCAGCAGCCGCAACAGGCGCCCAATCCCTACGGCGACAACCCGCTCGGCAAGGTGCTGCAGGACATGTTCGGCGGCGGCGCGCAGCAGCCGCAGAGCCAGCCGCAGCAGGCGCCCAATCCCTATGGCGACAACCCGCTCGGCAAGGTGCTGCAGGACATGTTCGGCGGCGGCGCGCAACAGCCGCAAGGCCGGACGCAGCCGCAGGCCCAAAGCCCCTATGGCGACAACCCGCTGGGCAAGATGTTCGAGGAGATGCTGCGGCAAGGTGGCGGCGGTTTCGGCTTGCCCGGGGCCGAGCCGGCGCCGCAGCAACCGCAGGCGTCTCAGCCACGCCAGGCGCCGCAGCCGCAGACCAATCCGAGCGGCAGGCCGCGGAACCCGTTCGACGATATCTTCGGCAAGATGTTCGAGACCGGCGCGCAGCAGCGCGACGAGTATCAGAAGGGCATGGAGACGATTTTCGATCAGTTCAAGCGGGGCATGGATCGACGATAGCCCGAAAAGAAAGGCCCGGTCCTTGGGAGGACCGGGCAGCGTGCAGGCAGGCCGGGGGAACCGGCAGGGAGTGGGGAGCCTGCATGAACCTTGGTCGCCGCGCCCCTTGAAAAGGTTCAGGGCGACCGAATGCGCCAGCCGGCTGGATCAAGCCACCTTGCGGGCGAGATCCTCGATCGTGTCGACCCGATCGCTGGCGATCGCGCGCAGCTTCACGGTCGGATCACGGCCAAAGGGCACGGCAACGGCGACGTGGAGGTCGGCGCGTGTCAGGCCGATGTCGGCGAGCTCGGCGTCCGACATCTCGCCGAGGCGATAGAATTCGCGGCGGTTTTTCCAGGCTCGGTAGGCATCGGCGACGGCATTGAGCACGCGCGTCGCAACGGCCGGACGCGTGGTGATGCGCGAGGTCTCGGTGGCGAAATCAAACGTGGTCATGTCAGTCCTCCTTCAGAGTCGAGCAGACGAAGCCGGGCAAACGTCGCTGGGAGGAGCGCCGTTCCGGTCTCGATTCACATGCCTTCATGTGGATGTTGGAGAATGTGCCACCGTGCGATTGATTAATCCAACGAATGTTTCTAATCTTTAGCATCAACATCAATGATGGATTGGACCGATGAAAGCGCCGCTCGATCTCGATCAGTTGCAGACCTTCATCTCGATCGCCGATACCGGCAGCTTCACCCGCGCGGCGGAAGAGGTGCACCGGACGCAGTCGGCGGTGTCGATGCAGATGCGCCGGCTGGAGGAGCGGATCGGCAAGCCGCTGTTCGAAAAGGACGGCCGCACCAACAAGCTGACCGAGGAAGGCGACAGGCTGCTTTCCTATGCAAGGCGGCTGATCTTCCTCAACCGGGAGACGCTGGCCGCCTTCGACGACAAGCGGCTGGAAGGCACGATCCGCATCGGCACGCCGGACGACTACGCCGACCGCTTCCTGCCCGAGATCATGGCGCGCTTCACGCGCTCCAATCCGCGGGTCGAGCTGACCGTCATCTGCGAGCCGACGCCGGGGCTGGTCGAACACATCAAGCGCGGCAATCTCGACCTGGCCCTGGTGACGCACAACGACACGCGCGGCCAGTCGGAAGTGGTGCGGCGCGAGCCGCTTTTGTGGGTGACCTCGGCCAACCATGCAACGCATGAGCAGGAAATCCTGCCGATGGCCTTCGGCCGGCCGAACTGCATCTGGCGCCGCGCCGCCGTCGACGTGCTCGACCGGCAGAACCGCGAGTACCGCATCCTGTTCTCGAGCTTCTCAGCGACCGTCATCACCGCCGCGGTGCTTTCCGGCCTCGCGATCTCGGTGCTGCCCGAATGCGCGCTGCGGCCCGGCATGCGCGTGCTCGGCGAGGCAGACGGCTTCGGCACCCTGCCCGACTGCCGCATCGGCATCATGCGCGGCCAGACCTCGCAGCCGGAGATCGTCGACGCGCTTGCCCGCCACATCTGCGAAAGCCTCGACAACATATCGGTGCCGCTCGGCGAAGAGACGGGAAGCTTCGATTTCGCCGCGCTCGCCTTCACCAAGATGAAGCGGACCAAGCCGAACCAGATCATGCCGGGCTGGTAGGGTCTTTCCTAGGCGCGCGCAGCCGCCGGCACGACGTCGTGCGGCTTAGCCAGGCCGGAAAGGCCGAGCAACTGGGCCGGTTCGAGCGGTGGCGACAGGAAATAGCCCTGGAACTGCCGGCAGCCCATGGCGACCAGCAGGATCTTCTGTGCCTCGGTCTCGACGCCCTCGGCGGTGACGTCGACGCCGAGCGCGACGGCGAGGTCGATCAGCGCCTTGACGATCGCCGCCGCATTGGCCTCGCCGTCGAGCAGCCGCACAAAGGAGCGGTCGATCTTGAGCTTGTCGATGGCGTGGCGGCGCAGATAACTCAGCGACGAATAGCCGGTGCCGAAATCGTCGAGCACGATGCCGACACCGGACTCGCGCAAGGCCGTCAGAGCCGCCCGCGAGGCATCGCTGTTTTCCAGAAGCACGCTCTCGGTGATCTCGAGCTGCAGGCGCTGCGGCGCCAGGCCGGTATCGGCGAGGATCGATGCAACCTGTTCGGCAAAGCCGGCGTCACGCAACTGCAGCGGCGACACATTGACGGCGAGCCACGGCAATTCGGTGCGCACGGCGAAGCGGCAGGCTTCCTGCAGCACCCATGCGCCGAGCTGGCCGATCATGCCGCGCTCCTCGGCAATGGCGATGAACTGCGCCGCCGGCAAGGCGCCGTGCACCTCATGCCCCCAGCGGATCAGCGCCTCCGCGCCGAGGATCGTCTTGCCGTTTGCCGCGAACACCGGCTGGTAGGCGAGCCCGATGCCGGTACCGCCATCGAGGGCCTTGCGAAGCTCGGTCTCGACCTTGCGCTTGCGCAAGAGAAGGTCGTCCATGTCGCCGGCGAAGACCTGGTGCCGGCCGCGGCCATTCTTCTTGGCCTCGTAAAGCGCGATGTCGGCCTTGCGCAGCAGATCGTCGGCATCGATCTCGGCGCCGACCGACAGCGCGATGCCGATGCTGGCGCTGATGAAGACCTGATCGTCGATCAGCTTGAACGGCTCCTGCAGCTTCTGCAGCAGCCGCTCGGCAATATCCTCCGCGGCGCGGATATCGCGGATGTCGATGAGGATCAGCGCGAATTCGTCGCCGCCCAGGCGCGCCACGGTATCGACTTCACGAACGGTATGCTGGAGCCTGGCCGCCGTCTGGCGCACCAGTTCGTCGCCAGCCGGATGGCCGAGCGTGTCATTGATATGCTTGAAGCGGTCGAGATCGAGGTAGAGCAGCGCCACTTTCCCCATATCGTGACCGGCCGTGTCGTGGGTGGTCCTGAGCAGGGCCCGCCGGAGCCGATCCTCGAACAGGGCGCGGTTGGGCAGACCCGTGAGCGTGTCGTGGAAAGCGAGGTATTGCGCCTCGTCCTGGCTGGTCTGCAGCGCCGACGATGCGCGGCGCAGGCGGCGCAGCAGGAAGGCGAGCACGCTCGCCGCGAGCAGCAGGCCGATTACCAAGGCCGGGGCCGCCTTGCGCACCAGCGTCAGGCCGGGCCGTTCCTGGTCCCAGCCGATATAGCCGAGGATGACACCGCGTGAATCGAGCAGCGGAATGGCCGCCGAGCCGGTCGGCTGCGACAGCGGCAGCAGATGCGCGCCGTCCAGCAGATATTTTTCGGCGATCTTGCCGATCACCTTGTCGCTGATGAACTCGACCGAGATGTGGAGGTATTCGCTGCCCGGTGCCTGGGTGAGCCGGTTCGTGCTGGGGACGAGCGGCATGATGCTGAGAATGGCCGGCTTGCCGCCGAGCGCCACCAGGTCCTCGCCGACCATCTTCGCCGGCGCGGCCGAAGCGTCCTCGCTCGGCGGCTCGGCCATCTTGGCGCGCAGACTTTCGATGGTGGGCAGCAATGCGGGCGCGTCCTCGCCATAGACGGACGGATCGAGCACCTTGCCTTCCCGCATGGCGTGAACCGGACGGTTTGCGGCATCCAGCACATAGACCCGGTTGTGGCCGTAATAGGAGTACATCCAGACGCTGAGGTTCTCCTCTATCCAGGCCTGGTTTCCCGCCTTCACATTGATGATGGAATCATCCCAGACGGTCACGCTCTCCTGCTCGCGCTCCACCGCCGCGATCTGATCCTTCAAGCCATTGGCAAAGAATATCTTTTGCCGCTCGAGCGAGACATGATCGGCCTGGGCAGTGGCGTAGAAGCCGAACCCGACGACCATGGCCAGCGCGAAGGCGGCGAGCATCAGCACGGTCAGCGTGACCTGATGCGTCAATGGGCTGTTGCTTGCGCGTGCGCTCATGCGTTCCTGGCCAGCTGCGTTGCCGACAAGTCAAAGCAAATCGGGCTTAAGATCGCGTTATAATATTAGCGCGGATTGAGCGCCGCCTTGACGCGGACGGGCAACCACCCCTCAATCGGCCGATGAGCGATACGGCATCCGAATCACGCAGCAATGCCACCGAATACACGGTTAGCGAGATCTCCGGCGCGCTGAAGCGCACGGTCGAGGACGCGTTCGGCAATGTGCGGGTGCGCGGCGAGATTTCCGGCTACCGCGGCCCGCATTCGTCCGGCCACGCCTATTTCGCATTGAAGGACGACCGCGCGCGGCTCGATGCCGTGGTGTGGAAGACCACGATGAGCCGGCTGAAATTCCGCCCCGAGGAAGGGATGGAGGTGATCGCCACCGGCAGGCTGACGACCTATCCCGGCAAGTCCAACTACCAGATCGTCATCGACAATCTGGAACCGGCCGGTGCCGGCGCGCTGATGGCACTGCTCGAGGAACGCAAGCGCCGGCTGCAGGCCGAGGGCCTGTTCGATGCCGGCCGCAAGCGGCGGCTGCCGTTCATGCCCGGCGTCATCGGCGTCGTCACCTCGCCGACCGGCTCGGTGATCCGCGACATCATCCACCGCATCAAGGACCGCTTCCCGCTGCACGTCCTGGTCTGGCCGGTCAGGGTGCAGGGCGAGACGGCGGGCGCGGAAGTGACCGCCGCGGTCAACGGCTTCAACGCGCTCGCCCGGGATGGCGCCATCCCTCATCCCGACGTGCTGATCGTGGCGCGCGGCGGCGGCAGCCTCGAGGATCTCTGGGGCTTCAACGACGAGAGCCTGGCGCGCGCGGTCGCCGCCTCGCGCATTCCGGTCATCTCCGCCGTCGGCCACGAGACGGACTGGACGCTGATCGACTTCGCGGCCGACATGCGGGCGCCGACGCCGACCGGCGCGGCCGAGATCGCCGTGCCGGTCAGGGCCGACCTCGAAGCGACGCTGGCAAGCCTCGCAGCACGGCTCAGAGCTTGCGCCTCGCGCAATCTCGAACGCAAGCGCCAGGCGGTGCGCGCGGCGGCGCGGGCGCTGCCCTCGCCCGAGCAGTTGTTGGCCCTGCCACGCCGCCGCTTCGACGAGGCGACGAGCCGGCTCGGCCGGGCCCTGACGGTGAGCATCGAGCGCAAGCGCGCAAGGCTGGAGCGGCAGCGGCTGACGCCCGCCACACTCTCGCGCCGCATCAACGAAGCGCGCACGCTGACCGGCCGCGATCTCGCCCGCGCACAGGCGGCGTTCTTTGCCATCGCGCGCGAGAGGCGGGCACGCTTCAAACGCACCGCCGCAAGGCTGTCGCCGGCGCCGATCGTCAGGCGTCAGAAGGCTCAAGGCGACACTCTGACCGGGCTGACGCGGCGCCAGGACCATGCCATCGCGCGACGGCTGGACCGGTTGCGCGCGAGCCTGACCCAGGCCGACCGGCTTTTGTCGACGCTGTCGCACAAGGCGGTGCTGGCGCGCGGCTTCGCGCTGGTCAAGGATGCCGAAGGCGCGGTGATCAAGCTGGCGGCGGACGTGGTACCAGGGGCGGCGCTGTCGCTGGAATTCGCCGACGGCAGCGCCGACGTGGTCGCCACCGGCGGCGGCGCGCGGCCCAAGGCGTCAGCCAAACCAGCCAAGCCAAGGGAGCCGGGCAATCAAGGCTCGCTGTTCTGAGGCGCGGCATGACAGGACATGATCCGCATCTCCTGACGCCGTCCCGAAAGCAGCGCGCCCGCGCTTTCGGCATCGGCTTCGACGGCACGGCCGGGGAGTTCAATGCCATCACCGACGTGCCGGGCGTTTCGGTGGGCTATACGACGCTGATCTCGGGCGACGGGCCGCTGGTCGTCGGCAAGGGGCCGGTGCGCACCGGCGTGACCGCCATCCTGCCCAGGCCGATTGCTGAACTCGCGACGCCGGTCTTTGCCGGCGTCTTCAGCCAGAACGGCAACGGCGAACTGACGGGAACGCACATCATCGAGGAGACCGGCGCCTTCAATTTCCCGGTCACCATCACCAACACGCATTCCTGCGGCGTCACCCGCGACGGCACGCTGCGCTGGATGCACAAGGTGCTGCCGGCCGCGCTCGACACAGGCTGGGGCCTGCCGGTGGCGGCGGAGACCTTTGACCGCTTCCTCAACGATATCAACGGCCATCATGTCAGCTTCGACGATGTTGCCGGCGCGCTCGACAGCGCTGCCATCGGCGCTATCGAGGAAGGCAGCGTCGGCGGCGGCACCGGCATGATCACCTTCGGCTTCAAGGCCGGGTCCGGCACCGCATCGCGCATCGTCGCATGGCAGGACAGCCGCTACACCGTCGGGGTGTTCGTGCAGGCGAATTTCGGCAAGCGGCGCAATTTCACCCTGCGCGGCCAGCGCGTCGGGCCGGATCTCGCCGAACCAGCGATCCGCGAAGGCACGCCGCGCGCCGAAAAGGGTTCGATCATCGCCGTCGTCGCCACCGACGCGCCGTTCCTGCCGCATCAGATGAAGCGGCTGGCAAGGCGTGTGCCGCTCGGCATCACCATGACCGGCGGCTACGGCTACCACAGCTCGGGCGACATTTTTCTTGCCTTCTCGACCGCCAACCCGGAGGCTGCGCTCGGACCGTCAGGACGGATCGCGCATGCCGATTTCGTTCCGGACGTCGATATCGATCCGTTTTTCGATGCGGTGGTGCAAGGGGTGGAGGAAGCAATCCTCAACGCGCTGGTCGCCAATGAGGACATGACAGGGCGGGACGGCAATTTCGTGCCGGCGCTGCCGAAGGCCTGGCTTCAGGCCAAATTCCCGAAAGGGTAGTCGCTGCCTGGGACAGGCGCGCCCCGCCCGGGTCTAGCTCACTCGGACGGCTTGTCCGGATGGGTTTCTTGCTCGGCCTCGGCGGCCTCTTCGAGGCGCGATGCGATTAATTCCTTGATGTCGCCGACCTCTTCCTGGATGTCCTCAAGAAGAATGCCCTCCTCGGCCGCCTTGGCCGCGCATTCCCTGGCGAGGGTCTCGGCCTGCGTGTCGATCTTTACCGGCGAGTGCTGGCAATGGACCTTCTCGCCAATCCACCCCCGCAAGAATTCGATCGCATGTTCACTCATACTGCTTTTCCCTAGCGGCTATGCCGGTTGGTAATCATAAACGTCGGCACCCCGCAAAGGATGCATGCACCCATTCCAGCCGAGTCGGCATCTCCCGGCAAGTTGATCTTGCCCGAGGTCCACAGCGTGCGAGAGGAGGGAAGCGTCAAGGGACACGTTCTGATCGTTGAGGATGATGGTGGAGGCGGCTGGGATACCCAGCATCATGCTATTGTTTCTATTTTGCTTTTCCGGTTTTCAGACCGATTTGCATCACAATAGGTGTCAGCACATTCGCAACGCCGTCGACCGCCCCATACCCAAGGCGCGTCGCCGAAGCCGCCGGTATATAGTGATATCCTCATGCGATGTCGACTCTCCTGGTTGCGGTGCTTCTTTCCGCCGCAATGAGGGGTCTGGCGGGGGCTGTCGGCGGCGTGGCAGGCCGGCTGCCCCGAACTGGCGCCCGACCATCGGCGTTGCCGTTTCGCCGGGGCAGATGGCATTGGCCGCATTGCGGCGCATCCGTGGTGCTAGCGCTCGAAAGGCTCTCCCAGCGAAGCAACGCCGTTGAGCTTGAGCAGCCGCCGGTTCGACGAGATGATGCCAAGCACGATGATTGTCACGAGATAGGGCAGGCTCGACAGAAGTTGCGAGGAAACGCCCAGCCCGGTCGCCTGCGCCGCCAGACTTGCCAGGGACACGGCGCCGAAGAGACACGCGCCTAGAAAGATACGGCTGGTGAGCCAGGTGCCGAAGACGACCAGCGCAATCGCAATCCAGCCGCGCCCGGCGATCATGCCATCGGCCCACAGCGGCGTGTAGACCACGGCTGCGTAGGCGCCGGCAAAACCCGCCAGCACGCCGCCGAAGGCGACGGCGGCAAAGCGCACGGCGATCACCGGATAGCCGAGCGCATGCGCCGCCTTGGGGTTCTCGCCGACGGCGCGGACGACGAGACCGGTCTTGGTGTAGGCGAACGTCGCCCAGATGGCGACGGTCGCGGCAAGCGAAAGCCACACGACAATGTCCTGAGCGAACAGGCCGCCGACGACCGGGATATCCGACAGCCAGGGCAATGACAGCTTCGGCAGCCCCCTGACCGTGAGGCTCTCGAAGCTCTTGCCGAACAGCGCCGAGAGGCCCTGGCCGAGTATGCCTATGGCGAGGCCGACCGCGACCTGGTTGGCGCGGAATCCCAGCGCGATGACGGCAAAGACTAGGGAAAGCGCAGCGCTGGCAAGGCCGGCGGCGAGGAATCCGAGCAGATGCCCGCCGCCCTGATAGACGACGATGAAAGCAATCACGGCACCGAGGGCCATCAGTCCCTCGACGCCGAGATTGAGGACGCCGGCCCGCTCGGCCACCAGTTCGCCGAGCGCCGCCAGAAGGAACGGCGTGGCTGCCGCCAGCATCCCGGCGACTATGAACTCAACGGCGTTCATGAGGTGCTTCCGTGGGCGGCATGGCGCCAGGCGAGCCGGTAGCGGACGAAGGCGATGGCGACGAGATAGGCAAGCAGCAGGCTGCCCTGGAAGACCCGGACCGCTGCGACCGGCAGATTTGCCGAGACCATGGCATTATCGCCGCCGATATAGAGGGCCGCCATCAGCAGCGCGGAAAAGACGATGCCGACCGGGTGAAGGCCACCGAGATAGGCGACGATGATGGCGGCGTAGCCGTAGCCGGTAGAGATGGAGCGCTGCAACTGACCAAGCGGCCCGGCCACCTCGGCCGCTCCGGCGAGGCCTGCAGCAAAACCACCGATGAGCAGCGAAAGCCAGATCGCGCGCCCTTCGTTGAAGCCGGCGTATCCGGCGGCGTGCGGCGCGAGGCCGCCGACCTGCAGCTTGTAGCCAGCGAAACTCCTCTGCATGAAGACCCAGGCCGCGAGGGAGAATGCGAAGGCGACAAGCAGCGAGACGTTGACCCGGGTGCCGGGGATCAGGATCGGCACCATCGCGTCATACTGGAACATCACCGATTGCGGGAAGTTGAAGCCGGCCGGATCCTTCCAGGGGCCGAGAAGCAGATAGTTGAGCAATTGCGCGGCGACGAGCGCCAGCATGAGCGACACCAGAATCTCGTTTGCATTGAGCCTGACGCGCCAGAAGGCGGTGAGCGATGCCCACAGCGCGCCGCCCAGCGCGCCGATGACGAGCATGGAGGGCCAGATCCACTGGCCCGTCGCGGCTGGAAACCAGATTGGGATAGCCGATGCGAAGATCGCGCCGAGGATGAACTGGCCCTCGGCGCCGATGTTGAAGACCTTCGCGCGAAAGCCGATGGCAAGCCCCTGCGCGATGAGCAGGAGCGGCCCGGTCTTGAGCAGGACTTCCGAGAACGAGGCCCAGGACAGGAAGGGTTCAAGAAGCATCGCGTGGAAAACGGCTACGGGATCGCGGCCCATCAGCACGTAGAGCCCGAGATTGAGGAGCGTCGCCAGGCCGAGCGCCACGGGCGGGGCGACCAGCTTGACGGTAAGCGAGGCATGCTCCCGGCGAACCAGAACGGGAAGGAACGGCCTGGAGGAAGCGATCATGCAGGGACTTTCCTGGCCGTCGAATGGGCGCCGATCATGTAGCGGCCGATCTCCTCGGGTCTGGTGTCGCGCGTCACCAGCGGCGGGCTCAGCCGGCCCTGATGGATCACCTGGATCGAATCGCAGAGTTCGAACAGCTCCTCCAGTTCCTCCGAGATGACGAGGATGCCCACGCCTTCGTTACGCAGGGCGACAAGGCGCCGGCGGATGGCGGCGGCCGCGCCGATATCCACGCCCCAGGTCGGCTGCGCCACGAACAGCAATTTCGGCGACAGCATGATCTCGCGGCCGACGATGAACTTCTGCAGATTGCCGCCCGAGAGCGCGCCGGCCTCCGCTTCGGAACCGGGCGTGCGCACGTCGTATTGGCGGATGCAGTCGTCGGTGAAAGCCTTCGCCCGCAGCGTGTCGACGAGGCCGCGCTTCAGCAGGCCGAACGGATGGGCGGTCAGAAGGCTGTTGAGGACAAGCGACATTTCGGGCACCGCGCCGCGGCCGAGCCGTTCCTCCGGAACGAAAGCCAAGCCCAGCCGGCGCCGGGCCGCCGCATCGAGCGCGCCGACATCCTTTCCCATCATGAAGATACGGTCGGACTTTTCGCGCGGCAGCACCGTCTCGCCCGAGATCAGCGCCGCGAGTTCGCTCTGCCCGTTGCCCGATATGCCCGCGATGCCGAGGATCTCGCCGGCCCGCACCGTCAGGCTGACGTCGGAAAGCGGCACCGCGAAGGGATCGTCCGGCCGATGGTCGAGGCCGACGATCTCGAGGCACTTGTCGCCGCCGAAATGCGCGACCGCCGGCATGGGCTGCGGCATGTCGCGGCCGATCATCATGCGGGCGAGGTCGTGCGCGTCGTGGTCGCGCGGGTCCACATTGCCGGTGACGCGCCCGCCGCGCAGGATGGTCGCACGGTCGCAGACCGCGCGGATCTCCTCCAGCTTGTGCGAGATGAAGAGGATGGAAACGCCGCCGTCGCGCAGCCGCCGCAAGGTCTCGAACAGCTTGTCGACCGATTGCGGCGGCAGGACGGAGGTCGGCTCGTCGAGGATCAGAAGCTGGGGTTCGGTCATCAGGCAGCGGATGATCTCCACCCGCTGCCGTTCTCCGACCGAGAGCGCGTGCACATGGGCGAGCGGATCGACTTGAAGTCCGAAGTCGCGGCCGAGCGCACGTATGCGTTGCGCCAGATCCGATTTGCTTGCGGGCACGACCAGGCGGATGTTTTCCACCACCGTCAGCGTCTCGAACAAGGAGAAATGCTGGAAGACCATGCCGATCCCCTTGCGCCTCGCATCCGCGGGGGAAGCGAGGGCCAGGGGTTCGCCTTTCCAGATCACCGTTCCGGCGTCGGGCTGCTCGACGCCGTAGATCAGCTTCATCAGCGTCGACTTGCCCGCTCCGTTTTCGCCAAGGATCGCGTGGATCGAGCGCGGAGCCACGTCCAGATCGATGTCTCGATTGGCATGGATCTGGCCGTAGCTCTTGGAGATGCCGCGCAGCGACAGGAGCGGGACTGTCATGGTCACTTGGGCAGCGGCGTGGCGACACCCTTGACGTGCCAGTCCATGGCCACGATCTCGGCCTCGGTCATCGTCTTGCCGGCGGGGACGCCCTCGCTGCCATCGGCCTTGGCGATCGGACCGGCAAAGGGCGAGAAGCTGCCGGCCGCGATCTTGGCTTCGACCTCCTTGATCCTGGTCATCATGTCGGCCGGGATGCCCGGGTTCCAGTCGACGACCTCGACAACCTTGTCGCCGACACCCAGGAAAGCGTTGGCGCCCTTGAAGTTGCCGGCGATGTGGGCGTCGACGGAGGCCTTGAAGAAGGGCGACCAGTCGGTCGCAACACAGCCGAGATAGGTTTTTGGCGCGTATTTCTTCATCGACGAGTTGAGGTTGAAGGCGGGGACGCCGGCCTCCTCGCAGGCCGAGATGACCGAGGGCGTGTCCTGCGCGTTGGAGAAGATCACGTCGCATTTCTGCGCCAGCAGCGCCTTGGCTGCCTCCTGCTCCTTGGCAGGATCGAACCAGGAGTTCACCCATACGACCGAAACCTCGACATCGGGCTTCACCGCCTGCGCTCCGAGCGTGAACGCGTTGATCGAAGTGATCAGCTCGGGAATGGCGAAGGCGGAAACCGAACCGAGCTTGCCGGTCTTCGAAAGCGCGGCTGCCGCCATGCCCATCAGGTAGGTGCCCTGGGAATATTGGGCCGCGAAGGGCGAGAAGTTCGGCGCCACCTGGAAACCGGAGGCATGCAGAACGGTGACGTCCGGATTGCGGCGCGCGATCTGCAGGGCGCCGTTCTGGTAGCCGAAGGAGCCGGCGATCAGGAACTTGTTCCCGTCGGCGACCGCCTTGTTCATGATCCGGTCGGCGTCGGGTCCTTCCTGTATGTTCTCGATGATGGTCACCTTCACCTTGTCGCCATAGGCCGCCTTCACCGGATCGAGCGCGTCGGCAAGCGCCCGGCCCCAGCCGACATCGCCGACCGGCGACGGGACCACCAGCACGATGCCCAGAGGTTCGTCGGCTGCAAGCGCGCGGCCGCCGAGCGTTGCGGCCAGCCCGGTGGCGGCCGCGCCCTTCATCAATGTTCTGCGGGTAAGATTTGTCAGCATGTCGGTTCCCCTTGTTTTGGTTGCTAGAATTCCACTGTCGCGAGCGCCGCCTCGGCTTGCGCGAAGAGCCGGGCCTCGTCGAGCCCCGGAATTTCGCCCTTGGCCCAGACGATGCGGCCGTTGATCATGGTCATGTCGGTGGGCGCGCCGATGCCGACCTTGGCCAGCAGGCTCAGCGGATCGTGCCTGGTGCCGACATAGTCCATGCGCCGCGTGTCGATGGCGAAAAGGTCGGCGGCCATGCCGGGCGCCAGCCTGCCGATGTCGCGGCGCCCGAGCAGCGCCGCGCCCCCGGTCGTCGCATAGCCGAGAAAATCGGCCGGCGGCGGAACCGGATGGCCGCGTGTCGATGCCGCCAGGCATTGCAGCATGTAGGCGGAATGGATGCAGTGCATCAGGTTGGAATTGTCGTTCGAGGCGGCACCGTCGCAGCCCAGCCCCACATCGAGCCCGAAGGCCGACATCGCCGGAATGTCGGTTATCTCGGCGCCGACGAGATAGACCGGCTCCGGGCAGTGCGCGACGCCGGTGCCGCTCGCGGCCATCTTGCGCAATTCGTCGTGGGTCAGTTCCCAGCAATGGGCATAGAAGGCATCCGGCCCGCAGAAGCCGATCTCGGCGCAATAGTCCACCGTGCGCATGCCGTGACGGGCTTCGATGACCGGGCTTTCGCCCTCGCCGACATGGGTATGCATGCGCACCCCGCGGTCGCGCGCCAGCGCCACCGATTCCACGAAGGTCTCGCGATAGCAGTTGACCGGCTGGCAGGGCGCGACGACGAGCTGGCGCATGCTGAAAGGACCGGCGTCATGATAGGCGTCGATCAGCCGGGCACAGTCGGCGATGAACTCGTCCGTCGTTTCCAGCATGGCGTCGGGGATGGTCGAGCCTTGCGATTTCGGCAGCGTGTTGCCGCCGCGTCCGGCATGGAAGCGCATGCCGAGGAGTTCGGCCGCCTCGAACTGCCGGTCGATCAGCCGTTTGCCGGCATGCCGCGGAAAACAATACTGATGGTCGAATGCCGTCGTGCAGCCGTGCTTTATCAACTCGGCCATCGCGGTCACCGATGCGTGGTAGAAGCATTCCTCGGTCAGCCGCGAGAAAACGGGATAGATGCGGTCGAGCCATTCGATGACCGACAGCTTCGTCCAGTCCAGATCGGCGCGGTTGCGGACGAAGCACTGGAAGAAGTGGTGATGGGTGTTCACGAGGCCGGGATAGACGAACCAGCCGGCGGCGTCGCGCGCGACGGTACCGGCGGGCAGTTCCGCCTTGTCGAGGCCCTCGCCGATGGCCCGTATCGCCGGGCCATCGGTCAGGACATCGACATTGCGCCGGACGTGAGGGCCGTTGCCCTCGTCGACGATGACCGCAGCGCAGTTCTTCAGCAAATAGCCAGCCACGTCAGGCCTCGCCGACTTCTGGGACGGGCTCGGGTTTCAACTCGTGCAGCCGGTGGATGCCCGGCATCTCGATGAAGCCATCGATGGCGCGGATCGCCCGCGACCAGAGCCGGATCGCGGGATAGGGATCGAGCGAAACGCCGCCGTCCGGCGCGAGCGCGACATAAGGAAAGCAGGCGACGTCGGCGATCGTCGGCCGGTCCGACGCAAGGAAGCGCTGGCCGCGGATCTGCTGTTCGACAAGGCCAGCCTCCAGCTCCCGCAGGGCCGCTGTCCCCTGCCCTTGGAGGACAGCGATATTGCCCGGACGCAGCAGCATCTCGTGCAGGCGCGTGGCTCCCAGACTGGCGGTCAGCCGGTGCGAGAAGGAAAGCCATTGCTGGACGCGCGCCGCCTGCCCGGCCGTATCGTTGCCCAGCCATTGCGGCGCCGCCTTGGCGGCGAGGTAGACCAGCATGGCCGAGGATTCGGTCAGGACGAGATCGCCATCTTCCAGGATCGGGATCGAACCCGCCGGGTTCAGCGCCATGAGCTCAGGACCGCGATGCTCGACACCGGGATGGAAGTCGACAGGGCGGATGTCGAGCGTCACCCCGGTCAGCGCAGCCATGAGGCGCACCTTGTAGCAGCTCGGCGAAAGCACGTAGTCGAAGAGCTTCATTGCGCCACCAGTTGCGCGCCGTAGGTGTAGCCATGACGTTTCAGCCAGCGCCGGTAGGCAACCGAGGTGAGGTCCGCTCGCGTCGGGATCTCCATGCCGGGATCCAGCGGCAGCAGCCCCGGAATCTGGTTTTCGAGGATCGACCGGTCCTGGACGAAGATCGTCTGCTGGAAATGGATCAGGTCCGTCATCGGTGTGTCGTCGTCGAACAGCGCCATCCATGGCCAGACGTCGCACAGGTCCTCGGCAAGCGGCTGCACGAAAAGCGTGATGACGTCCCATTCACCCGGGCGCGGCGGGCATGTCTTGTAGAGGATCGAGCAGGTCGGCGCGGGCACGCGATACATGTATTCGGTGGTTATGCCGCCTTCCGCCGACTTGGCGGCCTGCGGCTGATAGAACTTCACCTGGGTCGCCCAAACCTCGTCTTCGTCCTCCCGGATCTCGACCTTGTAGTTCTGCACCTCGGTGTGCGGTTCGGCCCCCAATATGTCGGTGTGCACGAACGGAAAATGCGCGATGTCGAGGAAGTTCTCGACGGCGCGCAGCGGCGAGCAGCGCACGCGCACCACCCCGACATCGACGAGCCGGCGGCCGGGCTGATCGGCCTCGGGGATCGCAAACAGCGGCTTTTGCGGATCGCCGAGCGACGACCAGACATGGCCATAGCGGATGCAGGCAGGCAGGGCACGTCCGTCGACGCCGGTGACCTTCACGTTCCCGTCTTCGCCGCGCCCCACCTCGATCGGCTCGCCCATGAGGGCCGTCTTGCGCCCAGGCCCATCAAGCTGGCTGGCAATGCCGACCGGATACCATTCGTCGATCATCGCGTTGCGGGTCATCGGGCGATCCCACCGTGCGCAATATCCTCGGCCGCCCGCCGCAGCGCCTCGGCGGCTCTCGATGCGGCGATACGCTCGGCCTGACTGCTGCCCTCGGCCACCAGAACATGCACCAGCGTGCGCGCTTGCCCTTGCGGAGCAAGCAGCAGGCGGATGGTCGGGGCATTCCCGGTGTAGTCGAGCAGGTCTCCGTCGGCCTTGGTGCCCGTGACCGCCTCCAGCGCCGCGATGTCCGCTTCCACCATCATCGAGCGCAGCGGAGCAAGGCCCTCGAACCGGGGCGGCCCGGCGGCGGGCTCGCCAACGGAAATCCATATGATGCCGCCGCCATCCTCGACGGGCTGCGTCGCGACACGGATCGTGTCCGGCGGCGTCAGTGCCGGATGGGCCGGAATGCGCAGGCAGCTTCCCGCCTGGGCATAGCCCCAGCCGTGGTAGATGCAGGACAGGGTCTCACCGCGCACGAAGCCATGGGAAAGCCGCATGCCGCGATGCGGGCATCTGTCGGCGAAGGCCGCCGCGCGGCCGGAACGGCTTCGCCAAAGGGCAACCGGTCCGGCTGGGGATTGCGCCGGCATTACGGTTCCCGCCGGCAGGTCCGCGGAGAGGGCAACAGGCATCCATGAGCCGGTCGGATAGGGCGGCATGCATCAACTTTCAAACGACACCAGCATCTTCCCGAGCGCGGCTTCGCGGTCAAGGACATGCTAATAAGCCCGGTTACGTTTGCACAACATTTCCTCACTGGCAATAATGCCTAAAAAAGGTGCACGCCGCTTCGCAAGCGGCTGCAAACCTAGCCCGATTCGCTCTCGATCGGCGCCCGGCGGATGGCCTCGACCCAGACATCGATTGGTCCAAGGGAGCACCCCATCTCCATCATGTCGATGAGTTCGGCCGGACCGGCAATGTCGAGTTCGATCCGGTCGGGACCGGCAGCGCATATTGCCTGCGCGAGCCCGAGCTTGGCGGCATGACGCTCGATCCACGGAACAAAGGATGCCGCCTCGACATCGCCGAGGATCGTCATGCGCTCCCGCGAAGAACGTGGATTTTGCTCGCCCATCGAGACCTTCATGCTTCGTCCGCGACCGTCGCGGCGGGACAGGATACGACTGTTTCGACTGCTGCACAAAAGATACCGGAAGAAGGTGCCGAAAGAACGGGTTCGCAGAGGCGTTGCCAGGCAATTTGCGGCTGCAGGGGGCTTCCAGGCGGGAAAGCTAGTGCTCCTGCCGGGCGCCCATCAAACGACCTGACGATCCTAGCCAACGGTACCACCGGCTTCCCGGTTAAACGCGCCCCGCATTGTGACAAGCTGTCGCGCGCCGTGTCGGAACCAATCCAATCGGCACTGGTTTCGATCTTGAAGGGACCGCAACGCGAGCGGAAAGATGGTTGAAATTTACAGCTTGGAAATGGACAAGGCGAGGCAGCGTGCCGGCCGAGCGGAACTGGCCTTGGAACGGGCGGAAGAACTCCTGGATGGTGACGGCAACGTCGCCGTCAATTTGGCCCTGTGCTGCAGGATCAGAGGCGCGCAGCGGCGCGTGAGCGAGGCCAGGGCACGGCTGAGGAAGATCGAGTCCGCCAGAACGGAAAGACTTCGCATCGGTTGACCGTATCCTCCCTGGATTAGCAAATGTAACTGCGGGCGCGGCGGCGGGCGTGGTAGATTGGGATGTGCTGGAGTTCTCCTGGGAGGAGTCGTCCTTGAGTATCGCATCCAAGCTCGCCGCAATGTCGGCGGGGCTGCTCGCCAGGCGTGTAGCCGCCGCTCAACCCACTGCTGCCGTCAAACCCATCCGGTCGTCGCTCGCCGACGTTCCCCTCCGGCGCCAGCCTCTTCCGTTCAAGCCACGACCGCCGATCCGACCTTGCAGCAACATGTGACCTGACGCCGTCACTCGCCGCACTGCTGCGCCTGGTGGCACGAGTCTATCTATCGACAAGGCTCGTGCCGCCGGCAACTGCCGATCTCAATTTGCTCGGCGGCATTCCAAATGTCTCCCGGAAAACCCTGGAGAAATGCGACGCGTTCTCGAAGCCGACTTCGATGGCGATGTCGAGCATCGGCACGCTGGTCTCGAGGAGAAGCTGCTTTGCCCGCTCGAGGCGCACCTTCTTGTAGACGAGCGCCGGGGAGGTTTTCGTGTTCTCCATGAACAAGCGTTCCAGCTGCCTTCGCGACAATCCAACCGATGCCGCGATCTCGGATATCGAGATTGTATTCTCGATATGGTTTTCCATCGCAATCAGCGCCGCCTGAAGCCGCGGATCGTTGCATTCGATAGAGAGCGGCCGGCGCGGCTGGATGTGCAAGGCCGGGCGCGCCTTGTCGATCTGCAGGACCTCGAGCGCGTTTCTCTCGGCGCGTTCGCTGATGTGACGCCTCACGATCGATGCAGCCATGTCCGCGGCGCTGCTGCCGCCGGCGCACGATCCCCTGGTCCGATCGAGGTTGAAGATGCGGTCCGACCTGACTTCGTGATCCGGGAAGCGCTGACGGAATGCCTGGTAGTGCAGCCAGCTGACGCAGGTCCGGTGAAACTTCATCAGGCCGGCGTCCGCCAGCACGAAGGTCCCCGTGCAGACGCCGATCAACGGCACTTTGCTGGCGGCTGCCTTCTTGAGATAGCGCACCGTCTCATCGTCGACCGGGAACTCGGTGTTCAACAGCCCGCCGACGACGACGATATAGTCGAACAGATTGGGGTCCACGAGATCCGATGTCGGCGCGACCTGCACGCCGCAGCTGGAGGTGATCAGGTGCCGAGTGCTGGCCAGAACCTGCCAATCGGCAAAGATGCGGCCCGACCGGTCCGCCTCGTCACTGGCCAGACGCAGCGTATCGACGAACAGGGCGAAGGCTGAAAGGGTGAACGAACGCGCGAGCACAAAGCCGATTTTCAGTCGGCTCACCTCGGCAATTCCGTTCGCGGATTTCATCGATCGTTTCCTTCGCTTCGGCCAGTTGCGGCTTCCAGCCTCGTCGCCAGCGTTGCTATCCTACCTGCAAAACTGTGGCCATGATGCTGGCGGAAAAGTCGCACTGATGCTCCATGAACGACATGACGACCTCAGGCTGAAGCGAGCGGACCCCAACCGGTGTGGTGCACGCACCATAGCTGTGGATGTTGGCTTGCTATCAGCTGATCGCGTAGGCAGCGTTGACGCGCAGGATGTTCTCTATGAGGTCCTTTTCGCGAAAGGGCTTGTTGACCAATGGAACATCCGGAGGACGGTTTGCGATAGCGTCGGCGTCGGCGTATCCCGTTATCATCACCGCTGGCCAATTCGAGCGCAGGTTGCGCGCAAAGCGAATTACCTCGACGCCCGACACGAGAGGCATGGCGAAATCCGTGACAATGACGTCGAAGTCGTGGGGTGTCCGTTCGATAATCGCCAGTGCTTCGGCACCACCTGCAGCACAGGTGACTGCGAAGCCGCGTTGCCGAAGAGATTCTGCTGTCAGTTGCCGCAGGCTGCTGCTGTCGTCGATCAAAAGCAGGGACGGAAGCGCCTTTTCAGCCTCGCCCATCACCGGCTCCGCGTCGAACTCGGCCGCATTATCTGCCGGCAACTCTGCCGAACGAGGCAACCAAAGCTCCATCGATGTCCCGCGGCCGACGGCGCTGATAATGCGGAGTGAACCACCGGATTGCTTCATGAAGCCGTCGACGGTGCTGAGGCCCAAGCCGGTCCCCTTGCCGAGCGGTTTTGTGGTGAAAAAGGGTTCGACGACCCTTGCCAGAACATCCGGGGGGATGCCTGCGCCGGTGTCCTTGACCGTAAGGACGACGTAGTCTCCCGCTGTCAAATCTTCCGATGCTGCTGTGATCGTCCGGTTCTGTGCGTGCACTGTAATTGTTCCCCCGGAGGCCATGGCATCGCGCGCATTGAAAACCAGGTTCATCAAAGCCAGCTCCAGTTGGCCGACGTCGACATGAGCGGGCCAAACTGAGTTGTCGACCATCCATTCAAACCGGATCAAGCCTCCCAGTACCGGTGCCACCAGCCCGTTCATCGTGTCCCCCAGCGCCGCAAGACGGACCGCGGCAGGCCTCAGGTTCTGTCGCCGTGAAAAGGCGAGCATGCGCGTGACAAGCTCAGCGCCTTGTTTGGCGGAGCGGCGGGTCAATTCAACGATCTGCTTCCCCTGATTGTCGAGCGTGGCATGCCGCTCGAGCAGACCTAGCCCGCTTAGAATCGCAGCGAGCAGGTTGTTGAAGTCGTGGGCCAGCCCTCCGGTGAGTTTTCCAATCGCGTCCAGGCGCTGAGTTTTCAGGAGTTGATTTTCGAGCTCACGGCGCTCTGTTATGTCGAGCAAGGTGCCAAGGATTTCGGGACGGCGCCCGTCGGCACCTTTCGACACGACGCCCTGGTCCAGAAAGATGCGATATTTGCCGTCGGCGCACTGCCAGCGGAACTCGCATGTGTAGGAGCCTGTTGCTTTTGCCGCCAGCAATGCTTCCCGCACTTTGGGCAAATCGTCCGGGTGCACCCGGCTCAGGCCAAAACGCGGATCGGATGTCAGTCGCTCGGGAGGAAATCCCGTCAGACGTTCGACACCTTTGGTGACAAAACGAGCTGCAAAAGGCGGCTCGGCGGCCCTCGCGTGAAAGCAGACGGGCAATGATCCAAGAATGGCTTCCTGTCGCTCCTCCGCGGTGCGGAGCGATCGCTCGGCTTCAAGCTTCTGTTTTTCGGCCTGCAGGGCCTTCGCCAGCAGCGCCTGCTCGGCAATGGCATTTCGCTGGATTTCGAGCGTCTTCTCGTGAAGCTCGACAAATACGGCCACTTTGGATCGCAGCATGACCGGGTCGAATGGCTTGAACACATAGTCTACCGCGCCGGCGTCGTAACCGCGCAGCATATGAGCGTCTTCCTTGTTGATGGCCGTGAGGAAGATGAGAGGCGTTCGCTTGGACTGCTCGCGTTGGCGGATCAGCGCGGCTGTTTCATAACCGTCGAGACCCGGCATCAGAACGTCCAGCAGGATGACGGCGAAATCCTGCTTCAACAGGCAGCGCAGCGCCTCTTCACCGGATTGCACCGTGACGACCTCCGCCAGCGGAGAGAGGAGTTCGTCAATCGCCAACAGATTTCGTTCGTCATCATCGACGGCGAGGATGCGTGCTTTGGCAGGGCTGTCGGTCGGCTGCACGATTTCCATTTTTTTCGAACGGATAGGCGACAGCTTTTGCATCGGGCACCTGTCAGTTCACGGACATGAGCAGATTTTGCGAGGTCTCGACCCTCGCTCTGGAACGACCGATCCAGACCCGGAGCAACGCCATGAGAAGGTCGAGATCGACGGGCTTTGCTATATAGTCGGACGCGCCGGCTTCCAGGCACTTCTGCCGATCGCCTTTCATTGCCTTTGCCGTCACCGATATCAGTGGAATGTGGGCTATGGCGGGCGTATTGCGGATTCTCCTCATCGTCTCGTAGCCGTCCATCTCGGGCATCATGATATCGATCAAGGCTGCGTCGACGTCGGAGTTCTCCTCCAGCAACGCAATCCCGTCGCGGCCCCGCTCGGCGTGGAGAACTTCGATGTCGTAGGTCTCGAGAACGCTCGTCAGCGAGTAGATGTTTCGGATATCGTCATCGACGATCAGCACTTTTGCGCCAGCGATGTTTGACCTGTTCTCAGCTTGCCCGGGCCCTGCCCCATTGTCCTCGCGCAATCCTCCTGGGAGTGTTGCCGATATGTGGAGAGCTAGTTGAGCAAAATTCTCGGCCCGCGGGACATCGATCCAGGCCGGATTGAGCGCCAGCACCTGTTCGATGGCGTCGGAATGAGGGGCAAAGAACAGAAGCGGCGGCAGCCCGTCTGAGAGCTGGTTGGCAAGCTCATCGAGCGCCTGGGCGTTGTCCTTGGCAGACCTTCCGAGACCGAGAACCACGGCATCGTACGCGGCCAGGTCAATGTCATCTGCAGTCGCCGCGCGACCGATTGCAGTGACCGAGGTGACCCCATCCCGGATGGTTTCGACCAGCGAAAGGCGACGCTCCGGATCGGCGTCTGCGACAAGCACCCGGCGCTGGACACGAAGCTTTCTCGAATGAATATCCTGAAACACCTTCATCAGTTCGTCGGACGACACGGGCTTGGTGGAAATGCTCGATGCGCCCTTGGTGGCCAGGCCTTCGATGTCGTCCGCGCCAGAGATCACATGGATAGGAATGCCGGTGGTCTTCGGATCATGGCGCAGCAGGTCAAAGAGCACCCATCCATCGATGTCCGCCAGCCCGAGATCCAGCGTGATCGCGTCCGGAACCAGCTTGCGGGCCAAGGCCAAGGTTCCGGACCCGGCAGTCGACAGGACACCTTTCAGCCCGGCCGATCGTGCCAGGCCCAGCAGCAGGCCGCCGAAGGTCGGATCATCCTCAACGATCAAAACCACCCTGTCTTCCGCCGAAATGGCGTCGCGGTCGTCCATCAATTCCGCAGACGGCAGACCGGTGGGCGCTGCGGTCGTGGCAATCGCTTCGGTGGCCGGAAGCAATTCCGGCTGCGTCGCGGCCGTAGTCCTTGGACCGTCGATCGGAATGACGAGCGTGAAGGTCGATCCTTTGCCCGGAGTGCTTTCAACCCTGAGTTCACCGCCAAGCAGACGGGCGATCTCACGGCTGATCGAGAGCCCCAGACCGGTTCCTCCGTACTTGCGGCTGGTCGTACCGTCCGCCTGCTGGAAAGCCTCGAAAATCAGTTTCTGCTTGTCTTCCGGAATGCCGATGCCGGTGTCGGTCACCGCGATGGCCAGGGCCCTGGCGGGCTGTCTGGCGCCGTTGCGGCGTCCAGTTTTCTCGAGCCGGAAATTCAGGCTGACTTGACCTCCGGACGTGAACTTGAAGGCATTTGACAGCAGGTTGAGGACGATCTGCTGCAGGCGTTTTTCGTCGGTACGCACGGTCTCGGGAAGAGCCGGGTCGACCTTTATGGCAAAGCCAAGTCCCTTGTCGGCGGCGAGCTGGCGGAACGTGCGTTCCATATGCTGGCGCAAATGCGCGACCGGCATGTCATTGATGTCGATCGAGACCGTACCCGACTCGATCTTCGACAAATCGAGGATATCGTTGATGAGACTGAGAAGGTCTGTGCCGGCCGAATTTATGGTGCGCGCAAACTCCACCTGCTTGTCGTTGAGGTTGCCTTGCTGGTTGGTGGCGAGCAGGTTGGAAAGGATCAGCAGCGAATTGAGCGGCGTTCTGAGCTCATGGCTCATGTTGGCAAGGAACTCGGACTTGTACTTTGAAGTGAGAGCAAGCTGCTCTGCCTTCTCCTCAAGCGCCCGCCGTGCCATCTCGATCTCGAGATTCTTGTTTTCGACCTGTTTCTTCTCGTTCTCCAGAAGCTGAGCCTTTTCCTGAAGCTCCTCGTTCGTGGCGTGCAGTTCTTCCTGCTTTTTGGTCAGTTCGGTCTGGCGGGCCTGCAATTCGGACGTCAGCAGCTGCGATTGCTTGAGCAGGCCCTCGGTCCGCATCGTGGCCGCTATGGTGTTGAGAACGATGCCGACGGACTCCATCAGCTGATTGAGAAACGATTGGTGCGTGTCGCGGAACTCGCCGAATGATGCGAGTTCGATGACGGCCTTGACCTCGTCTTCGAACAGGGCCGGCAGAATGATGACGTTGGCCGGCGAAGAGCTGCCCAGTCCGGACGTCACCCGCAGAAAGTCCGGCGGGACATTGTCGAGCATGATCGCACGCTTGTCTGCGGCACTTTGGCCGACGAGCCCTTCCCGAAGATCGAGCCGTTGCTTGATGGCTGCCTTGCTCTCGGCGCCGTACGACGCCGCCAGCTCCAGATAGGACTCATCTTCGTCGCGGTTGGTCACATAGAACACGCCGTATTGAGCGTTCACCAGCGGGGCGAGTTCGGACATGATCAATCGCGAAACCGTGGCGAGGTCGCGCTCGCCCTGGAGCATCCGGGAGAAGCGAGCCAGATTGGTCTTCAGCCAGTCCTGCTCTGCGTTCTTCAGCGTCTGATCCTTGAGGTTGCGGATCATCTCATTGATGTTGTCCTTGAGCGCCGCGACTTCGCCCGAGGCCTCGACACTGATCGAGCGGGTCAGATCGCCCTTTGTCACGGCGGTTGAGACTTCTGCGATGGCGCGCACCTGGGTCGTCAGATTGGCGGCCAGCTGATTGACGTTGTCCGTCAGGTCGCGCCAGAGACCGGCTGCACCAGGCACCCGCGCCTGCCCTCCGAGCTTGCCCTCGATGCCCACTTCGCGCGCGACGTTGGTCACCTGGTCGGCGAAGGTGGCGAGGGTCTCGATCATGCCGTTGATGGTGTCCGCGAGGGAGGCGATTTCGCCCTTCGCATCGACCGTCAGCTTGCGCTTGAGATTGCCCTGAGCCACTGCCGTCACGACGTCGGCGATGCCACGCACCTGGTTTGTCAGATTGGTCGCCATCAGATTGACGTTGTCGGTCAGATCCTTCCAGGTGCCTGCTACGCCTCGCACCTCGGCCTGGCCGCCGAGCTTGCCTTCCGTGCCGACCTCGCGCGCGACGCGCGTCACCTCGCCTGCGAAAGAGTTCAATTGGTCGACCATGGTGTTGATGGTCGACTTGAGCTCGAGGATTTCGCCCTTAACGTCGACGGTGATCTTCTTGGAGAGGTCGCCTCGCGCGACCGCCGTCGTCACCTCGGCGATGTTGCGGACCTGGCCGGTAAGGTTCTCGGCCATCGAGTTCACATTGTCGGTGAGATCCTTCCAGGTTCCGGCGACGCCTCGCACCTGAGCCTGACCACCGAGCTTTCCTTCGGTGCCGACTTCGCGCGCCACGCGCGTCACCTCGCCTGCGAAGGAATTCAGCTGGTCGACCATGGTGTTGATGGTCGACTTGAGTTCGAGGATTTCGCCCTTCACGTCGACGGTGATCTTCTTGGAAAGGTCGCCCAGCGCCACGGCTGTCGTCACATCCGCGATGTTGCGCACCTGGCCGGTCAGGTTGGCAGCCATGGCGTTCACATTGTCGGTCAAGTCTTTCCAGGTGCCGGCCACGCCTCGAACCTGCGCCTGGCCGCCGAGCTTGCCGTCCGAACCGACCTCGCGCGCCACGCGCGTCACTTCCGAGGCGAACGAGTTCAGCTGATCAACCATGGTGTTGATCACGTCCTTGATCTGAAGGATTTCTCCCAATGCATCGACGGTGATCTTCTGAGTCAGGTCGCCGGTGGCGATTGCGGTTGCCACCTTGGAAACGTCGCGCAATTGCACGGTCAGATTTCCGGCCATGGCGTTGACGTTGTCTGTCAGGTCTTTCCATGTGCCGCCGACGCCTTCCACGTGGGCCTGGCCGCCAAGCTTGCCTTCCGATCCGACCTCGCGAGCCACGCGTGTCACCTCGGAGGCAAAGGAGTTCAGCTGGTCGACCATCGTATTGACGGTGTCCTTGAGCTCGAGGATTTCGCCCTTGACGTCGACGGTGATCTTTTTGGAAAGGTCGCCCCGGGCAACGGCCGTGGTCACCTCTGCGATGTTTCGAACCTGGCCCGTCAGGTTGGCCGCCATCAGGTTGACGTTGTCAGTCAGGTCCTTCCAGGTGCCGGCGACGCCTTTCACCTCGGCCTGGCCGCCGAGCTTGCCTTCCGTGCCGACCTCGCGCGCCACGCGCGTCACTTCCGAGGCGAACGAATTCAGCTGGTCGACCATCGTGTTGATGGTGTCCTTGAGTTCGAGAATCTCGCCCTGCACGGCGACAGTGATCTTTTTCGACAGATCGCCAGAGGCAACCGCAGTCGTGACTTCCGCGATATTGCGCACCTGACCGGTCAAGTTCTCGGCCATCGAGTTGACATTGTCGGTCAGATCTTTCCACGTGCCGGCAACGCCGCGCACTTGGGCCTGGCCGCCGAGCTTGCCCTCAGTGCCGACTTCGCGCGCGACACGCGTGACCTCCGAAGCGAAGGAGTTCAACTGATCGACCATCGTATTGATGGTGTTCTTGAGCTCGAGGATTTCGCCCTTCACGTCGACGGTGATCTTCTTCGAGAGATCCCCCAGAGCCACTGCCGTGGTCACTTCGGCGATGTTGCGGACCTGGCCGGTCAGGTTTTCCGCCATGGAGTTGACGTTGTCCGTCAGGTCCTTCCAGGTGCCGCCGACGCCTTCGACACGGGCCTGTCCTCCAAGCTTGCCTTCGGTGCCGACCTCGCGCGCCACGCGCGTCACTTCCGATGCGAAGGAATTAAGCTGATCGACCATCGTGTTGATGGTGTTCTTGAGCTCGAGGATTTCGCCCTTCACGTCGACGGTGATTTTCTTCGACAAGTCGCCTGAAGCGACCGCGGTGGTCACTTCGGCGATGTTGCGCACCTGACCCGTGAGGTTGGTGGCCATGGCGTTGACGTTGTCGGTCAGATCCTTCCATGTGCCGGCAACGCCCTTCACCCGCGCCTGTCCGCCAAGCTTTCCCTCCGTGCCAACCTCTCGCGCGACGCGGGTCACCTCGGAGGCAAAGGAAGCCAGCTGTCCCACCATTGTGTTGACGATCTTGCCTATGCGCAGGAACTCGCCGCGCAACGGTCGGCCGTCGATTTCGACCATCATCGTTTGGGACAGATCGCCTTTTGCCACCGCGCCAATGACGCGAGCCACTTCCGCGGTCGGTTGGACCATGTCTTCGATGAGGTCGTTGACCGACCTGACACTCGATTCCCAGCTACCGGTGGCATTGCGGACGTGGCCCCGCTCGCCGATCCTTCCGTCCTTGCCGACCACCCTGCTCAGTCGCTCAAATTCCTTCGTGACCTGATCGTTCAGTTCAACGATCTGGTTGAAGGCATCGGCAATATCGGAATCGATACCCTCATAGACGTTGTCGATCCGGACGGAAAAGTCGCCTCGCCTGAAGGCTTTTAACGAATTGAGAATTTGACGACGGTCGAGTTGCGTTCTTGATGCCTGCACGCTCACAGTGCCACTCCCAGCCCAGCGGTTTTGTGAAGGAACTTATGCCGATGAAATCCCCACCCCTTGCGGCGACGTACAATCCACCGCAAGGCTAAAAACGTGGAATAAGACAATTGGTTCCGAGGAGAATTTCGCGCAGATGCCGGGCCTTCGACAGGTCGGCGCAGATGGTTCGACAGATGCCTGCTTGGGCCGAACAGTCGCTGACCGAATGGGGGAAGGCAGAGCGGGCAGTCCAGTCTGGACGGTTCAGGCGAAGCGCAAGCCATCCCCCTGGCGCGTCTTCGCCGCCGCTCTCCGCATGGATTTCTGAGCGGCCTTTCGCCAGAAAGGTTCTGCACCAGGTGTGAAACGTGTCTTCGGTAGAAGGAGAGCGGAGGCTCAGGAGGGCCGGAAGGATTCGAATGCCATAAGTCGGCGTGGCCAAGTTCGCTTGGCCTATGAAATTATCAGCAATAACAGATGCTTAAGCCGATGGTACCGTTGGCTGGGATCGAACCAGCGACCTCCGGATCCACAATCCGGCGCTCTAACCAGCTGAGCTACAACGGCACGTCTGCCTGAGCGGGATGGAGGTGAAGCTCTGCTCCCCGGATCCGCTCTGTCGTTCGGCGATGCGTCCAATACGGGCTATCGGAGTCTAATTCAAGGCCTTTGATGAGGCAAAGGCCGGTTCTTCAAACCGACGCTGGGTTTCGCCAGGCAAAAGAAAAGGCCGGCGGGAGGAGGTGCCGGCCTTTTCCTGTTACGAGCCAGCGGGAGGAGGTGCTGGCTGGTCACCCCGGAGAGCAGAGGGAGGAGGTTCCGCCCACCGGGTATTCACTTGGACAACTCTATCGCACATCTATTTGTCTGACGAAATGCGACGTTTTGATGCATCGATGAGTCGTGCGTCTTTATCAGGCGGCCTTGATGTCCTTCAGGGCCTTCTCGAAAGCGGTCTTGATCGGCTTGGCGACGTCCTCGGCAGCCTTGGACGCGACGGCCTGGAATTCCTTGGCCTGCTCGACGGCCAGCTCGGCACGCTTGCGCAGGAAGGAGGTCTGCAGCTCGACGACTTCCGACAGCGACTTGGCGCCGATCAGGGCTTCGAGATGCGAGAAGCCGGCGTCGGCATTGGCGCGCAGCGCGGCAATGGTCTTGAGCGACAGGTCGCCGGAAACGGTCTTGGCGGTCTCGAAGGTCGACTCCAGAACCTTCTGGGTCTCCTCGGCGCCGGTCTTCAGCTTGGTGTAGGCTTCCTTCGACTGCTCGACGCCCTTCTCGGCGAAAGCGCGGATCTGGTCGGTGGCCTTGGAAGCGTCAAAGCTCGGGAATTCGATGTTTTCGATCGTCTCTGAAGTTTTGGTCTTGGACATTTTCCATCCTTTTCGCGGGTAGCGGCTTTGACAGAAAGCCGTCTCGTTCATGTATAATGGCAATATAGAGGTTTTTTTGTGCGACGCAACATCTTTGTTGCAGTGCACCATAAAAATCTTCCCCGCCGTTAACCAAGCGCCCAGAGATTTCGACCGCTGCACCCCTTGGCTTGTGGACCTTCGCCGCGTCCGCTTTTATTAACAAAGCGTTAACTGAAATTGCCCGCTGGAGGGATTCGCCAAGCGCATGCCGCCTGAAAATTACTCCTTCCTCGACGTTGCCGTGCTCGATGCGGTCCGCCAGCGCTTCGCCGCCGGCGACGCGATCGCCATATTGTCGGCCGACCTCGAACAGGTGATCTGGGCCAACGGGCCTGGCGCCGCGGTGTTCGGCCATGACGACATCGAAGGCATCATCGGCGCCTCGGCGCGGCTGCCGCTGATCGCCAGGCGCCAGATCATGGCGACCAGCGGTTTTCCGCAGATCGGCAGCGACCGGGCCATTACGCTCCGGCTGGCGACGGGCTTGAGCAGTCGCGCCGTCGGCTTCCTGGCCAGCGCGGTGACGATGCCGGATGGCGAGAAGGCGATCATGCTGGCGCTGCCCGCGGCGCAGACCGGCTCGCGCGGCGCCGCAGAGATCGCCAGCCGCGCCATTGGCGGCTTCACCGAGGACGGCCATTTCATCGCCTTCATCGACGCCGCCGGCAAGGTGGAGGCCGCATCCGACGGCTTTGCGGCGCTTGGCATCCTGCCCGAGACGCTCGCAGCACTTGTCGCCGACGTGGCCGATGACAGCGACCGCATCGTCAAGCGCCTGGTTCCGGGCGGCGCCAACTCCTATCCTGCCGGCCTGGCACGGCTGACCGACACGCGCCACCTCCTGGTGGTCATTGACGAAGCGCAGCTCGACGACGAGTTGCCGGGTGAGCCGCAGACCGACGGTCCGGCAGCCGAAGCATTGCCGGTCGAAGTGCCTTCCGTCGCCCCGGAGGCAAGCCAGGAACCTGCGCCCGCGAAGCCGGACGCGACGGCCGCGCCCGAGGTGGCCAAGGACGTTGCCATCGCTCACGGCGACAAGGCCGCCGACCCGGCCGCACAACGCCCGAAAGCGGTGGCCGGCGAAACGCAGCCGCAGCACGATCATTGGTATTTCAATGCCGGCGGCGACGAGGCACGGCATCGGGAGCCCGCATCCGGCAAGGCCGAGGCTCCAGCCGAAACGCCTAAACAGGATGGCGCCGCTGCCGCGCCAGCGGCGGAGCCGGCCGCCGACCGGACGATCGATCGTTCGGCGCCGCCGCTGCGCTTCGTCTGGCGCACCGACGCCGACGGCAAATTCAGCGCGCTGTCGCCCGAATTCGCCGACATCGTCGGCAAGCCGGCCGCCGACGTCATCGGACGCCGCTTCAAGGACGTCGCCACCACCTTCGGCCTCGATGCCACTGGCGAGATCGCCGGCCTGCTCGAACGCCGCGACACCTGGTCCGGCCGCTCGGTGCTATGGCCGGTCGCCGGCACCGATCTCAAGATACCGGTCGATCTGGCGGCGCTGCCGGTCTACGGCCGCAGCCGCGCCTTCGAGGGTTTTCGCGGCTTCGGCGTTGCCCGCGCCGGCGACGCGGTCGTCGATCCGGAAGCCATCGGCATGGCGCTTGTTCCCAATGGCGGGGCGCCGGCGGCGAGCGAGCCGGCCGTCAAGGAACCCGTTGCGGAGGCGCCGAAGCCAGCCGACCCGTTCAAGGGCGAGGTGCCGGCGCTGACCATCGTGCCGAAGCCGGAGCGGCGTTTTGCAGACAAGGTGATCCGGCTGGCCGAGCACCGGCAGCCGGCCAACGACAAGGGTCTGTCGACGCTGGAGCGCAGCGCTTTCCGCGAGATCGGCGAGCGGCTGAAGAAGGACAGTTCCGGCCCATCCGAGCCACCGCCTGCCCCCCGGGAAGCGAACCCGCCCGCCGCAAGCTCGGTCGAGACCGCGCAGGCTGAGCAGCCTGTCGCGCATGAGGCTTCGGTTGATGCCGATGCGACAACGCCAGTCAATGCAGCCGACGAAACCCGGGACCAGGCGAACGCCGCGGATGACGAGCCGGTGAGCGCGGAAGCGCCGGCCGAATTGGCGGAACCGCCGGAAGATGACGCCGAGGACGAGAAGGATCTGGCGCGCCTCGACGGCGAGCCGGGCGAAGCCGCCGAAGAGCCTGCCGCCGGTCAGGTCACGCCGCCCCCCGTCTCGGGCTCGCTGCTCGACTATGCCGGCCGCGAAGACCAGACCGACCAGCTTGCCGGTGGCGCCCCGGCTGTCGAGCCTGAAGCGGCCAGGGCCGCCGAAGCTCCGCCGGCTTCGGCGCCGCAAGATGCCGACGACAGCATGACAGCAGACGACTTCCGCGACGCGCAAGACAGCGAGGAATGGGCGCGATCCGACGAGGATGCCACCGCCCACGTCGATGCCGATGCGAAGACGCCGGCGATCGAGCGGCCGCGCCTCCTTGCTCCGCCGCTCAAGCTCGACGGCTTCGTGCCGTCGGCTTTCTCGACCGGCGAGGAGACCAGGGCGCCGGATACGTCCATCCTCGGCAAGCTGCCGGTGCCGCTCATCATCCACTCCGGCGACGCGCTTCACTATGCCAATGACGAGTTCCTGCATCTGACCGGCTATGACACGCTCGACGAGCTGACCGACGCCGGCGGGCTCGGCGCCCTGTTTGCCGATCCCTATGCGCAGTCCGAGGACGGCACCGCAGACGAAAGCGATCGCGCCCTCAGGCTGAAGACGCGCGACGGGCAGGAATTCCCGATCGATGCCATCCTGCGCGCGGTGCCGTGGCGCGCCGGCAAGGCGCTGATGCTAGTGGTGCGCCGCTCCGGCGAAGAGGACGCAGCACCCGCGCATTTCAGTGCCGCCAATGACGAGCCCACCCAGCAGCCGGACGTTTCGGAGCTGAAGAGCCGCATCGCCGAAATGCGCACCATCATCGACACCGCCACCGACGGCGTGGTGCTGATCGGCCGCGACGGCAACATCCGTTCGATCAGCCGCCCGGCGGAGGCGCTGTTCGGCTTCGACAGCGACGAGGTCGCCGGCAAGCCTTTCGCCTCGCTGTTCGCCATCGAGAGCCAGCGCGCGGCGCGCGATTATCTCAGCGGGCTTTCCGAACCCGGCGTGGCGAGCGTGCTGAATGACGGCCGCGAGGTGATCGGGCGGGAGTCGCAGGGACGCTTCATTCCGCTGTTCATGACCATCGGCCGGCTGCCCAGCGACAGCGGCTTCTGCGCCGTCGTGCGCGACATCACGCAATGGAAGCGGGCCGAAGAGGACTTGACCCAGGCGCGCGCCGTGGCCGAGCGCGCCTCCTCGCAAAAGACGGATTTCCTGGCCCGTATCAGCCACGAGATCCGCACGCCGCTGAATGCCATCATCGGCTTTTCGGAGCTGATGGTGGACGAGAAGTTCGGCCCCGTCGCCAATGACCGCTATCGCGACTATCTGCGCGACATCAACCGCTCGGGCAATCATGTGCTCGACCTGGTCAACGACCTGCTCGACATCTCGAAGATCGAGGCCGGCCAGCAAGAGATGGACTACGAGGCGGTGTCGCTCAACGACACGCTGGCCGAGACGGTGGCGATGATGCAGCCGCAGGCCAACCGCGAGCGCGTCATCATCCGCTCCAGCTTCGCCTCGCGGCTGCCGGAAGTGGTGGCCGACCTCAGGAGCGTGCGCCAGATCGCCCTCAACATCCTGTCGAACGCCATCCGCTACACGCAGGCCGGCGGCCAGGTGATCGTGTCCACCGCCTACGAGACCTCCGGCGACGTCGTCATGCGGGTGCGCGACACCGGCATCGGCATGAGCCAGGCCGAAATCGAGCAGGCGCTGAAGCCGTTCAAGCAGATCAATGCGTTGAAGCGCGGACGCGGCGACGGCACCGGCCTTGGGCTGCCGCTGACCAAGGCGATGGTGGAGGCGAACCGCGCGCGGTTCAGCATCACCTCGACACCCGGCGAAGGCACGCTGGTGGAAGTCGCCTTCCCCTCGACGCGGGTGCTGGCCGAATAACGCGCTGCCGGAAAAAGAAAAGGCGTCCACCGGACGCCTTAAGGATGGGATTGCTGTCACAACGGGGGCTTGAGCGAATCTGAACCTCAGGGGACGAGGAACGGGATTTCTCCCTCAAGTTACATGCGACTATCGGCGCCGGCCCTTAACAAATCCTTACCCGCCGGGCGGAAAATTTACGAATGTGTACCACTCATGAAATCTAGGTAAATTCGGCCGACATATTTTGTTTACCATTGCGGAGATGGTTAGTCGGCAAGCTGCGGCAGATTGCGGAACAGTTCCAGCGCCTCCGGATTGGCAAGCGCCTCCTTGTTCTTGATGGCGCGGCCATGCACCACGTCGCGCACCGCAAGCTCGGTAATCTTGCCAGATTTGGTGCGCGGAATGTCGGTGATGGCGACGATCCTGGCCGGCACATGGCGCGGGCTTGCGCCAGTGCGGATCTTGGCGCGGATGCGCTTTTCCAGATCCTCGTCGAGCTTCACGCCGGCGGCCAGCCGCACGAACAGCACGACGCGCACGTCATTGTCGAAATCCTGGCCGATGCACAGCGCCTCGAGGATCTCCGGCATCTGCTCGACCTGATTGTAGATCTCGGCCGTGCCGATCCTGACCCCACCCGGATTGAGCGTCGCGTCGGAGCGGCCATGGATGATCATGCCGCCATGCGCCGTCCATTCGGCGAAATCGCCATGGCACCAGACATTGTCGAAGCGCTCGAAATAGGCGGCCCGGTACTTCTTGTCCTCGGGGTCGTTCCAGAAGCCGATCGGCATTGCCGGAAAGGCTTTGGCGCAGACCAGCTCGCCCTTTTCCTGCCTGACCGGCCTGCCGTCGTCGTTCCAGACATCGACGGCAAGGCCGAGGCCGGCTCCCTGGATCTCGCCGGTCCATACCGGCTCGATCGGCACGCCGAGCACGAAGCAGGAGACGATGTCGGTGCCGCCGGAGATCGAGGCCAGATGCACGTCCTTCTTGATGCCGTCATAGACGAAGCGGAAATCCTCCGGCGACAGCGGCGAGCCGGTCGACGAGATGGTGCGCACCGTCGAAAGATCATGCGTTTTGATCGGCTCGAGGCCGGCCTTGCGCACCGAATCGATGAATTTCGCCGAGGTGCCGAAATAGGTCATCTTCTCGGCGTCGGCGAAATCGAACAGCGCATTGCCATCCGGGTAGAAGGGCGAACCGTCGTAGAGCAGCAAGGTCGCGCCCGAGGCGAGGCCGGAGACCAGCCAGTTCCACATCATCCAGCCGCAGGTGGTGAAGTAGAAGAAGCGGTCGCCGTCGAGCAGACCGGCATGAAGCCGCTCTTCCTTGACATGCTGGATCAGCGTGCCGCCGGCCGAATGGACGATGCATTTCGGAATGCCGGTGGTTCCGGAGGAAAACAGGATGTAGAGCGGGTGCGAGAACGGCAGTCCTTCGAACGCCACGGGCTTGACGGCGAAGGAAGACAAGGCCGCCTCCAGGGCATCCGCCTTGTCGATGGTCGCGGCGACGTCGGTCGAGGTGCCGAGGTAATCGACGATCAGCACCTTGCGCACGGTCGCAAGCTTGGCCGCCACCGCCTTGACCTTGTCGGCGACCTCGATCGCCTTGCCATTGTACCAGTAGCCGTCGGGCGCGATGAAGACCACCGGCTCGATCTGGCCGAAACGGTCGAGAACGCCCTGCTCGCCGAAATCCGGGGAGCAGGACGACCACACGGCGCCGATCGAGGCGGCGGCGAGCATGGCGGCGACGGTCTCCGGCATGTTGGGCATCATCGCGGCGATGCGGTCGCCCTTCTTCACCTTCAGCGACAGGAAGAGCTGCTGCAGGCGCGACGTCAGCGCATTGAGTTCGTTCCAGGACAGCCGCCGCTCCACCTTGTCCTCGCCGCGAAAGACGATCGCATCGCCGGAGCCGGTTTTCTTCAGCAGGTTCTCGGCGAAGTTCAGCCTGGCGTCGGGAAAGAAGGCGGCGCCCGGCATCCTGTCGCCGTCGACCAGCACGCGTTCCCCCTTGTCGCCGACGATGCCGCAGAAATCCCAGACAAGGTCCCAGAACGCCTCGCGATCGTCGATCGACCAGCGGTGAAGCTCGGCATAGGAGGAAAATGCGGTGCCCGTTTTCGCCGCCGCGGCCTTCATGAAGGCGGTCATGGGCGCCGCGTCGATCCGGTCCTGCGTCGGCGTCCACAAGGGGGTGTCGGCGGCCATGGTCGTTCCTCCCAAGAACGCGTCGCGTTTGCGGCAGTTAAGCTCAATGCCGCGACCGTCGTTGTCCCAAAACCGGCGCATAATTTCGGCGACGGTCGGTGGCACGCTTATGCATACCGCAGCGCAGCAGAGCAAGATTTTGTTCGGCCAGCACCTCCAGAGTGTGCGCAAATGCCATCGCCGGGCCATAAAGACTTGAAATGCGTCGGCGCTGGGTTACACCCGTCGAGCGATTTGTCGGCAATGGAAGCATATAGGGCGATATGCCATCATCTTTGATCCGGCGCGGAGTATGGGCGGTCGGCGTTGCCGTGCTCGTCATCGCGCTGGTCGTCGCCGCGCTGCCGCTGATTGCCTCGACCCGCATCGTGCGCGACCGCATCGCCTGGGAGATGAGTGCCTGGAGCGGTTTCAGGGTCACCATCGACGGCTCGCCGCGCATCGAGGTGTGGCCGACTTTTCGCGCCATCTTGACCGACGTGACGCTTTCGCAATGGACCGAGACCGACGCGCCGCCTGTGATCGAGGCCGAACGGGTCGAGGTCGATCTTTCCGCCATGGCGGCCTTGCAAGGCGACGTCGTGTTCTCGACGGCCAGGCTGGTGCGGCCGACGATCAGGGTCCAGCGCACCGCCAAGGGCCTCTTCCTGCCAGCCATTCCGACCGGCGGCCGCATCACGCGCTCGATCGACACAGCGCGAGGCCTCGTCACCGCCAACCCGCAGAAACCCGATCTCGGCAAATTGCCCTCCGACCCGTTCGGCACCGTCGAATTCCGCGACGGCCGCGTGGTGGCCTCGATCGGCGGCAAGGAGCAGGAGATCCTCAGCAGCCTGTCCGGCCAGGCGAACTGGGCGGCGATGAACAGCAATGCGACACTGACGGCGACGGGGATCTGGCGCGGCGAAAGCGTCGCCGTCGACTTCGCGTCGGCCAAGCCGCTGGTGTTTTTCGCCGGAGGCGCAGCGCCGATCACACTGTCCTTCAAGGCTGCGCCAGCGAGCTTCTCCTTCGACGGCGTCGCTTCGATGTCGGACAACGCCTATTTCGACGGCCAGGCAAAGTTCGCGGCGCCCTCGCTGCGGCGCGTGCTGGAGTGGTCGCAGGCCGGCATCGCGCCCGGCGCGGCGATCGGCGCGGTTTCGGTCGCGAGCAAGGTGACGGCGGCGGCCGGCCGGGTGAAGTTCGAAAACACCACGGTGGCGCTCGACAACAATCCGGGAATGGGGGCGCTGGACTTCTCCTTCAGCGAAGCGCTCCCGGTCATCTCCGGCACGCTCGCCTTCGACACGCTCGACCTCAGATCGTTCCTCTCCGCCTTCACCCCGATCACGCCGACCGGTGAAGCCGGCCCCGGCGAGATCGACACCAGTTTCGCCGACAAGATCAATCTCGACCTCCGCCTGTCGGCGGCGCACGCCACCGCCGGACCGGTCCAGCTTGCCGACGTTGCCGCCACGGCGCAGGTCAAGAACGGGCTCGCCGTCTTCGACATTTCCGACGCCTCCGCCTTCGGCGGCAACATCCAGAGCAGCCTGCGCTTCGACCGCAAGCCCGAGGGCACGCAAGTGGAGATCCGGCTTCTGGCTTCCGACGTCGATGGCGGCGCGTTCGCCACCGCGGCGGGAATGACACGATTGGTGCCTGTCGGGACGGCAACCGTTTCGGTCATCCTCAAGGGGCCGGGCAGATCCTGGAATTCCATCTTCGAAAATGCCGACGGATCGGTCTCAGCGACCGTCGGACCGGGCGCCCTCACCAGGCTCAACCTGCCGGCCTTCCTCAAACATACCGAGCAGGGCGGTTTCTTCGCGCTTGACGACGTTGCCGACGGCACGCTGCCGATCGATGGCGCCGAGATCAAGGCCAGCATCTCCAAGGGCGTGGCGCGGCTCGACAAGGCCGAAGCCAATTCGGCGAAATCCAAGATCTGGCTGTCCGGCATCGCCTCCTATGCCGGACGCGGGCTGGCACTGTCGGGCGGTGTCACCCCGAGCGGACAGCCGGCGCAGCAGCAGCCTAGCGGCCAGCCGACCAATCAGCCTCCCCAGGCTCCCAACCAGTCGCTGTTCTTCGTCGGCGGCACCTGGAGCACGCCATTCATCTCGCCGATCAGCCGCGGCGTTTCCGGCGAGTAAGTTCGCGCCTGACCCCGACGCCCCCTACCCGCGCTGCGCAGCCTGCTCGTCGCGCTGACGCTGGACCTCGCGCCGCTTGTTGGCGACAGAGGCGATGATGACGCCGACGGCGACGACCGCGATCAGGATGGTGCAGGCGGCGTTGATTTCGGGCGTCACGCCGAGACGGACCTGGCTGTAAATCTTCATCGGCAGCGTGGTGGCGCCCGGCCCTGAGGTGAAGGAGGCAATGACCAGATCGTCGAGCGACAGCGTGAAGGCCAGCATCCAGCCGGAGATGATCGCCGGCAGGATGACCGGCAGTGTGATGTGGAAGAATGTCTTCACCGGCGGCGCGCCGAGATCCATCGCCGCCTCTTCAAGCGACCGGTCGAAGGAAACCAGGCGCGACTGCACGACGACCGCCACGAAGCACATGGTGAAGGTGATGTGGGCGAGCGTCACGGTCAGGAAGCCGCGGTCGAGGCCGACGGCGACGAAGAGCAGGAGCAGCGACAGGCCGGTGATAACTTCCGGCATGACCAGCGGCGCAAAGACCATGCCGGAAAACAGGATGCGCCCCCTGAAGCGCGTGTAGCGCGTCAAGGTGATGGCCGCCAGCGTGCCAAGCACGGTGGCCACGGTGGCCGAGATGACGCCGACGCGCGCCGTCACCCATGTGGCGTCCATCAGGCCCTGATTGTGGAACAGCGATACGTACCATTTGGTCGAGAAGCCGCCCCAGACGGTGACCAGCTTCGATTCGTTGAAGGAAAAGACGATGAGCAGCACGATCGGCAGATAGAGGAAGGCAAAGCCGAGCACGACCGAAGTGATGTTGAAGCGGCTCCAGGTGGCGTTCATCTGCCCTGCTCCTGCGCGCGCGCCTGGGCCTGCTGGAAGAGCATGATCGGCACGATCAGCAGCAGCAGCAGGATGACGGCGACGGCCGACGAAACCGGCCAGTCGCGATTGGCGAAGAACTCGTTCCACAAGGTCTTGCCGATCATCAGAGTCTGCGAACCGCCGAGCAGGTCGGGAATGACGAACTCGCCGACCGCCGGGATGAAGACCAGCAGGCAGCCGGCGATGACGCCGGGCAGCGACAGCGGGAAGGTGATCTTCCAGAAGGCGCTGGTCGGCGGGCAGCCGAGGTCCTTGGCGGCCTCGATCAGCGAATAGTCCATCTTCTCCAACGACGAATAGAGCGGCAGCACCATGAACGGCAGGTAGGAATAGACGATGCCGATGAAGATCGCCGTGTAGGTGTTGAGGATGATCAGCGGCTGGCTGATGACGCCGGTGGCGAGCAGCAGCTGATTGAGCAGGCCCTCCGGCTTGAGGATACCGATCCAGGCGTAGACGCGGATCAGGAACGAGGTCCAGAACGGCAGGATCACCAGCATCAGCAAGGTCGGCCGGATCGTCGCCGGCGCGCGCGCCATGCCGTAGGCGATCGGATAGCCGACGATCAGCGTCAGCACCGTCGAGATCGCGGCGATGATCAGGCTGGTCACATAGGCGTTGAAGTAGAGCGCGTCCTCGGTCAGCCAGGTGTAGTTGTCGACGCCGAGCTGCTTCAGCTGGCCGAAGAAGCCGGAAATGCCGCCGCTGAAATCGAGCACAGGGGTGTAGGGCGGCATCGCGATCGCCGTCGTCGAGAGCGAGATCTTGAAGACGATGACGAACGGGATGAGGAAGAAGAACAGCAGCCAGAGATAGGGGACGATGATGACCAGGCGGTTGACGAAGGCAGAACCCAGTCTGGCCAGCGGGGATTTGGCGAGATCGGCTGCCGGCGAGGTTGTTTCAGCGGTTACGGCGCTCGACATGATCGCCTCTACCGCGCCAGCACGACGCCGGCGTCGGGCCGGAAGGAGACCCAGGCGCGATCGTTCCAGGTCAGCGGATCATCGCTGACGCGCGAGGCGTTCATGGCGCTCGCGCGCACCATCTGTCCGTCGTCGAGCCGGATGTGATAGACGGTCATGTCGCCGAGATAGGCGACGTCATAGACCTCGCCTTCAAGCGCGTTGACCGCATCGACCGGCTTCTTCGACGAAACCTTGATCTTCTCCGGCCTGATGGCGAAGACGATGTCGGCGCCGGCGGCGGTATTGCCGCCATTCTCGACGACGATCTGGGCTCCGGTCGCCCCGGTGATGCGCGTCGTGTTCGCCGCCCGCTCGGCGACCTTGCCCTCGAACATGTTCACGTTGCCGACGAAATGCGCCACGAAGCGGGAGGTGGGAGCTTCATAGACTTCCGCCGGCGTCGCGACCTGCATCACCTCGCCCTTGTCCATGATGGCGATGCGGTCGGCCATGGTCATCGCCTCTTCCTGGTCGTGGGTGACGACGACGAAGGTGAGGCCGAGCTCCTGCTGCAGGTCCATCAGTTCGAATTGCGTTTCCTCGCGCAGCTTCTTGTCCAGCGCGCCGAGCGGCTCGTCCAGCAGCAGAACCTTGGGGCGCTTGGCGACCGAGCGGGCGAGCGCGACACGCTGGCGCTGGCCACCCGACAATTGGTGCGGCTTGCGCTTGGCGAACTGCTCGAGCTTGACCAGCTTCAGCATCTCGGCGACGCGCTTTTCGATGTCGGACTTGGGCATACCTTCCTGCTTGAGGCCGAAGGCGATGTTGTTCTCGACCGTCATGTGCGGGAACAGCGCATAGGACTGGAACATCATGTTGACCGGCCGCCGATAGGGCGGGATGCCGCGCAGGTCCTGGCCATCGAGCAGGATGCGCCCGGCGGTCGGCTCCTCGAAACCGGCAAGCATCCTCAAGAGCGTCGACTTTCCGCAGCCGGAGGCGCCGAGCAGCGCGAAGAACTCGCGCTCGAAGATGGTGAGCGACAGGTTGTTGACGGCGGTGAAGTCACCGAACTTCTTGGTGACATTGTCGAACTGGATGTATGGCTTGGCGTTCGGGTCGTTCCATGGCGCGAAGTCCCTGCGGATGCTGCCAAGCGATTTCATGTTCCCCACTCCGTCCTTTTGTCTTGCCCCCAAAGAGCACGACCCCGGCGCCCTGCCGCCGGGGTCGCGCCGATTTGCCTACTGGCCGGTCACGATCTTGGTCCAGGTGCGCGTGATGACGCGCTGGGTCTTCGGATCGTAGGGCTGGACGGTGTAGAGCTTCTCCAGGGTCGCCGCGTCAGGATAGACCGCCGGGTCGTCCAGAAGCGCCTTGTCGACGAACTGCTGCGAGGCCTTGTTGCCGTTGGCATAGAGCACCGCATTCGACGACTTCGCGATCACCTCCGGCGTCATCATGTAGTTGAGAAACTCATGCGCTTCGGCGACATGCGGCGCGTCGGCGGGGATCGCCATCTGATCGAACCACATCTGGGCGCCTTCCTTCGGCACCGAGTAGCCTATCTCGACGCCCTGCTTGGCCTCGACGGCGCGGTTGCGCGCCTGGAAGACGTCGCCCGACCAGCCCACAGCCAGGCAGATGTCGCCATTGGCGAGCGCATTGATGTACTCCGATGAATGGAACTTGCGGATATAAGGCCGCACCTTCAGCAACGCTTCCTCGGCCTTGGCGATCTCGTCGGGAGAGGTGCTGTTGGGGTCGAGGCCGAGATATTTCAGCGCGGCCGGGATGATGTCGGCCGGCGAATCCAGCACATAAACGCCGCAATCCTTCAGCTTGGCCAGATTGTCCGGATTGAAGAACACGTCCCAGCTGTCGATCTTGTCGGTGCCAAGCGCTGCCTGCACCTTCTTGATGTTGTAGCCGAGGCCCACCGTGCCCCACATGTAGTTGATGGAGTACTCGTTACCGGGGTCGTATTTGGCGGTTCTTTCCGAAACTGTGTCCCACATGTTGGAGAGGTTCGGCAGTTTCGATTTGTCAAGCTTCTGGAAAACGCCGGCCTGGATCTGGCGGGCAAGGAAATTGCCGCTCGGCACGACGACGTCATAGCCGCTGCCGCCGGCCAGCAGTTTGGTTTCCAGGATTTCGTTGGAATCGAAGGTGTCATAGACGACCTTGATGCCGGTCTTCTTGGTGAAGTCTTCGATGATCGTCGGGTCGATATAATCGGACCAGTTGAAGACGTTGACGACGCGGTCCTCGGCGTGACCGGCAGGCGTCAAAAGCGCCAGAAATACCGATGTCGCCGAAAGCCAGAGCGCTTTGCGGATCATGTTGTTCTCCTTTGGTGAGTGTTCCGTCGCCAATCCGTCGCGGTGTCCGCGCGGCTGGGCTTTTGCTTCAGATTATTGAGCTTTCCGGGGAGCGACAAGCGCGAACAGCCGGCATAGGGGCGGTGCGATGCGGAGCCGGAAAAAGCTTTGGGCCGTTGCCGTGGCCTGGGGGGTGTGCCGACGTCGTCAGAGGCTTTCGCCATGGCGCGGGCAGGGATACGACGATGTGGTCCGGTCCCGATCGGACCGGCATTGAGACTTGGCAAGATACGCCTGTCTTGTTGTTGCCGTGCTCTTAGCCTGCCCGCCCGGCAGCGACGTTGTCAATGGCTCATCGCGCGCTTTGGCGCCTGCGCTTCATCAATTCGGAGACGGCACGCCGGTGACGCCCGGCCGCTCGGGCCGCGCCTGGCGCTTGAACTCGAGAGCGATGTGGACGAGGAGCGCGGCGACGACGACCGCGCCGCCGACAATCGTGCGCGCCGATGGCACCTCGGAATGCACGAGCCAGACCCAGATCGGGCCGAGGATCGGCTCGAACGTGCCAAGCAGTGCCGCCATCGCTGCCGGAACGAGACGGGCGCCGGTGGCGAAGAAGGCAAGGCCGACGCCAAGATTGAGGACGCCGAAGGCAAACAGGAAAGCCATATCGTGACTGGACACGGCGAACTGCGACGCCTGGGATGCGGCAAAGGCGCAGGCGAGCAGCGCGGCGAGGCAGTTGGCCGGCGTCATGCGCACATGGGCGAAGCGCCGGGTGATCACGGTGGCGATCGAGAACATGCAGGCGATGAGCAGGGCCAGGCCATCGCCGATGGGAGACACCGCGCCATCGAGCGATTCCGAGACCATAATGGCGACGCCGGTGATTACGGCGGCGATCGCCACCCAGGTCGCCGTCGCCACCCGCTCTCGAAACACCACCCAGGCAAGCAGTGCCGCCAGCAGCGGCACGCCGGCCTGCATCAAGAGGATGTTGGCGACCGTGGTGTAGGAAAGCGCCACGATGAACGAGGTCGACGCGGTGGCGAAGCAGACCGCGACGGCAAGGCCCGGCAGGCCCATGTCGCGAAACAATCTCAGCGTGCCCCGCCAGCCGTCGCGCCAGGCCATGAAGCAGAGCAGAAACGCCACCGCCCAGAGCGAACGCCAGAACACGATCGTCCAGTTGTCGGTGACGTCGATGAAACGGGCGATGGTGCCGCCAAAGCTCCACATCAGCGCCGACAGGAACACCAGCAGCATGCCGACGCGCTCCTCGCCGGGCGAGATGGCCGGGCGCGGCGGGACGGCTGGCGAAGCTGGCGATGCGGCGTCGGTCATGGTTGCGGCTGTCGGCGATTTCAGGGCGGCACGATGCGCGATGGGCGGCAGGAACGCGCCGCATTGGCGTAACGCACCGACGGCCGCGAGGCGTGATCCAGCCTCGCATTCCGTTTGGCGCACTGACGACCAGCAACTCGGCCATTCGGTCGGCAGAGACCGGTCATCGCACTTTAGGAGGAGGCGTCTCGGTTGCGCCGAATGAGCCGCCAAAGGCCCGCCAGCGGAACCAGCAGGATCACGCCGAACTTCTTCAGCGCGATCAGCGCCACCGCCAGCAGGCCGGCCTTGGCCGCCAGCTTGCCGGCAATGAGGCCACCGATGCCGACGGCGGCGACGGTGTCGAAGCCTGGCTTGAAATCGACATACTTCTTGCCGGGGCTGAAGGCGGCGATGCCGAGCACCTCGTCCAGGCTTTGCCTGATCTCCGGCAGTTGATCGACCGTGGCGATGTAGCTCATCACGAACACGCCCTCCCGGCCGAGAAAGCGCACATCGTAGTTCAGCGTGTGGACGGCATCGGTTCCGAACTGCAGCTCCTTGGCCCAGTGCAGGCGCTTGTTGACGGCATCGTAGACCGGCGGCGAGGCCCAGCCGATCAAGGTGACGGGCTGAAATCCATCCTTCACCCTTTGATCGTTGCTCGACCGAGTGTCTTCCTGCATGCCGCGCAGCAATTCAGCATAGTCGATGGACGCCGCGTCGCTGTCATCGACATAGCCGATCTTTTCCCAGCGCAGCTCTATGCCCCAATTGTTCTCGGAGATGGGGTCGTGGTTTACCGGGAAAATCATGCCGACGGAGCCGGTGCCGACATCTGGCGGATTGCCCCAGGCCTCGGTCAGGACAGAGGCGGAATCCTTCTTGTCCAGGAAGTAGAACTTGCCCTTGAGGTCGAGGTGCACGCCTTCGGCGAGATCTATCGCTCCGGTCCTGGGCTCGATCTTGTCGAGGAAGGCCTTACCGGCATCGTTGTATTGTTGGTACGATTTGAAGAATTCCGAGGATTTCTCCGCAAATGCGGATGAAGCTGAAAGGGCAAGCGTCAGCCCAAGCCAAAAAACTGTCCTGTTCATTCGCCGACCCCCCAGCCTTGCGCAATTCTTTTTTGATATCGCGACGCCAATGCTTAATCAATATTGCCGACGGCAATATTGCGGGGGGAAACCGCAATGGCTTGCTGTTGCAACGGAGGACGAGCCTCCGGGCCGACCAGTAATCGACGTCACTGGAAATCGAAAGCGCTCAGGCCGGTCACCATCTCGTCGAGGCCGAGCGGCCGCGTCACCGGCGGCTCGGCGCGCGCCAGGCAACCTATGCGTTCGCAGAGCCGGCAGGCGGGTCCCACCGGCGTGGCAACGGCGACGCCCTGCCCCGACTTGCCGCCCGCCGTCCCCGGAAGGGCTCCGCCATAGACGATCTCGTCACGAAAGCCGATATCGCAGCCGATGAGCAGCGCCGTGCGGCGCGGCCGCTCCGAGAAGGCGCCCTGTGGACCTTCCAGCGTGCGGGCAATGCAGAGGAATTCGGCGCCGTCCGGCATTTCCACCGCTTCCACCAGGATCTGCCCGGGCTGAGTGAAGGCGGCATGGACGGCGAGCTTCGGGCAGCCGCCGCCGAAGCGGCTCTGCGGAAAGCCCTGGCTGCCGGCCTTGCGGAAGCGGTTGCCGGCATTGTCGACCTCCAGCATGAAGAACGGCACGCCCGCCGATCCCGGCCGCTGCAGCATGGTCAGGCGGTTGGCCGCCTGCTCGAAGGACACGCCGAAACGCGAACGCAGCACGTCGATGTCGTAGCGGGAGCGCAGCGCGGCCGCGTGAAACGCCTGATAGGGCATCATCAGCGCGTGGGCGGCGTAACGGCCAAGCTCGAAGCGCGCCAGCCGGCGGGCCTCGTCCGTCGTCAGCTTCAGCGCCTGGATCTCGCCGGCGACCGCGACCGTCATGCGGATCAGCGAGGCTTCCATCGCCACCTCGCGCAACTGGTCGAAAGGCGACAGCCGTTCGGACAGGAACAGGCGCTGCGAATGGCGGTCGTAGCGGCGGCGCCAGTTCGGCATGGTGGCGACCGGCAGCACCTTGACGACGATGCCATATTCGCGCTTCAGCCAGGTCTTCAGCGCGCCGAACAGGTCGTCGCCAGGATCGAGCAGCGCCGTGAAGGCCTCGGCCTCCTCCTCCAGGGCGGTGAAATGGTTCGGCCGGCGCTCGAAGATTTCGTGCACCTCGTCGACCGGCAGCCGGGCGCCGGACAGGGCGGTGGCGCGGCCTTCGCGCGCCAGAAGCTCGTTGAGGTCGGAAAGCCGCTCCGCCTGCTCGCGATAGGCGCGAAACAGCTTCACCATCGCGGCGGAAGCATTGGGAGCGGCCTCGGCGAGCTCGATCAGCTCCTGGTCGCCCGGCAGTTCGCCCGACAGCAGCGGATCGCCGAACACTTCCCTGAGCGCCGATATCGAACCCTTCGCCTCGCCCTGCAATTCATGCGGATCGATCTTGTAGACCGATGCCAGCTTGAGGATCAGCTGCACCGTCAGCGGCCGCTGGTTGCGCTCGATGAGGTTGAGATAGGACGGCGAGATACCGAGCCCTTCGGCCATCGCCGTCTGGGTCAGGCCCTTGGCGTTGCGGATGCGGCGGATGCGCGGCCCGGCAAAGATCTTCTGGTCAGCCACTCCATCCATCCTTGACAGTAATTTACACGATTTGGCCGCAAGTACCTTCTCGGCCCTTTTACAATCGTGACAAATTTACAAGGCTCACCAGTCAAACGCAACACTGATTTTCCCTTATTTTCCGGTCGATGTTGCGGTTTTCCTCGCGCTTTTCGCAGTGCGGTGTAAATGATGTCACACATCGGCGGCGCACAACTCCCATGGGCGACGTTTCCAAAACCGGCATCGAATGAACTGGAGTATCCAATGACCGATTTTTACAACCTTGTCCCATCCGCGCCCGAAGGCCGCTTCGACGGCATCGAGCGGCCCTATTCGCTGGAGGATGTGAAGCGGTTGCGCGGCTCGGTCCAGATCCGCCAGAGCCTGGCCGAGATGGGAGCCAACCGGCTGTGGAAGCTCATCCACGAGGAGGACTTCGTCAACGCGCTCGGCGCGATGTCCGGCAACCAGGCCATGCAGCAGGTCAGAGCCGGGCTGAAGGCGATCTACCTGTCGGGCTGGCAGGTCGCGGCCGACGCCAACACCGCGTCCGCCATGTATCCCGACCAGTCGCTCTACCCAGCCAACGCGGCGCCGGAACTGGTCAAGCGCATCAATCGCACGCTGCAGCGCGCCGACCAGATCGAGACCTCCGAAGGCAAGGGACTTTCGGTTGAGACCTGGTTCGCGCCGATCGTCGCCGACGCCGAGGCCGGCTTCGGCGGGCCGCTCAACGCCTTCGAAATCATGAAGGCATTCATCGAGGCGGGCGCCGCCGGCGTCCACTACGAGGACCAGCTGGCGTCGGAGAAGAAGTGCGGCCATCTCGGCGGCAAGGTGCTGATCCCGACGGCGGCGCATATCCGCAACCTCAATGCGGCCCGTCTCGCGGCCGACGTGATGGGCACGCCGACGCTGGTCGTGGCGCGCACCGACGCCGAGGCGGCGAAGCTTCTGACCTCGGACATCGACGAGCGCGACCGGCCCTTCGTCGACTATGACGCGGGCCGCACGGTCGAAGGCTTCTACCAGGTCAGGAACGGCATCGAGCCGTGCATCGCGCGCGCCATCGCTTACGCGCCCCACGCGGACCTGATCTGGTGCGAGACCTCGAAGCCGGATCTGGCGCAGGCCAAGAAGTTCGCCGAGGGCGTGCGCAAGCATCATCCGGGCAAGCTGCTGGCCTACAACTGCTCGCCGTCGTTCAACTGGAAGAAGAACCTCGACGACGCGACGATCGCCAAGTTCCAGCGGGAACTCGGCGCCATGGGCTACAAGTTCCAGTTCATCACGCTGGCTGGTTTCCACCAGCTCAACTTCGGCATGTTCGAGCTGGCGCGTGGCTACAAGGCACGGCAGATGGCAGCCTATTCGGAATTGCAGGAAGCCGAATTCGCGGCCGAGGTCCATGGCTACACCGCGACCAAGCACCAGCGCGAGGTCGGCACCGGCTATTTCGATGCGGTGTCGATGGCGATCAGCGGCGGCCAGTCCTCGACAACGGCCATGCATGAATCGACCGAACACGCGCAGTTCAAGCCGGCGGCAGAGTGAGCCGGCGCAAGAGACGACCAACAGAGGAAACGCCCGAAGGGCAACTTAAAGGAGAAGACCAATGGCATCGATTAGCCGCGTCAAGGAAAGAGCCGAAGAGCAATCCTCGGCGATGAGCGTCGACCAGCAGGCAACCATCCGCATGCTGGCCAATGACCTGCACAGGCTCAACCAGTCGGTGATGAAGGCGGTCGAAGCGGGCGTCTCGGTGGAACTGGTGCGTTCGGCCAGACATCATGGCGGCGACGGCAACTGGGGCGATCTGCTGATCCCGGTGATCGTGACCCAGCAAAGCCACAGCTAGTCAAACTCCACCGCGCATTCGCACTGCGACCGCGCAAAGGCCGAACTCTGTCTCGCCCGCGCCGCAACGCGCGGGCGACTTTCGTTTTTGACGGCCCGATCCACTACTCGTTTTTCACAGCCGATCCACTACTGCCAGGAATAGAACTTGCACTAAATTTTAGGTTTTCTTGCTATATTCCAGATGTTAGCCATTTCAGCTTGACACCGGTGGCAATCTCACGCCAATTGTTCCTCAGGTTTCAACCCTGCATTGAAACAGAGACGAGTGCCCGCCCGCCCATGAGCCCCACTGATCGAGAGACCAGGACTGCAGACCACGCCAATGCGGCGGCTCGCGGCACAGATGCCGGCCTGGCGACGGATTTCTCGCAGGTGCTGGTCATCGGACGATCCCCGATCAATCGCGTCGTCGTGGCGAAAATCGTCGAGAAATCAGGGCTGAAGCCGATTTCCGAATCGCCTGAAACGGCCGCGAAGGCGCTGCGGGGCCTCATTCCCGGCGCAGTCGTGCTCGATGGCGGCGCCGACAACAAGGACTGCGATGCGCTGATCTCCGGCATCGACGCGCTCAGGCGGATCTCGGGCAAGGCATTGCCTTCGGTGATCCTGCTTTCAACCAAGACTGGCACACCGGAGAGCCTCGGCCTATCCAGCGTAATCGATGCCGTGGTCGCCAAGCCGATCACTCCCGAAAGGCTGCAACCGGTGATCGACCGGCTGATCGGGCTCGTGCGCGGCTGACCAAAAATTCGGGTCGACCGGCCGCAAATCTCGACAGGCTCAGTCAGCCGTGACGATGCCTTCGATCAGCGCAGGCAATTGCCCGAGATCGGCGATCTGGCGAAAACGCGGCGCGGCCGTCGGCGCCTCGACATGCTCGAGCACCCAGGTCAACTCGTGCGGCACGTGGACGCCCCAGCCGCCGGCCTCGATGGCCGGCACGACGTCGGACTTCAGCGAGTTGCCGACCATCATGCTTTTCCCCGGCCCGTCGCCGTGGCGACTGAAGACACGGGCATAGGTGGCCGCGCTCTTGTCGCTGACGATCTCGACGGCGTCGAACAGATCGCCGAGGCCCGATTGCGCCAGCTTGCGCTCCTGGTCGAAAAGGTCGCCCTTGGTGATGAGCACGAGACGATAGGCGCCGGCCAGTTTCTCCACGGTCTCGCGCGCATGCGGCAGCGGTTCGATCGGATGACTGAGCATCTCGCGTCCGGCGGCAAGGATCTCGGCCACGACCGACCCCGGCACGCGGCCACTGCTGACCTCGATGGCGGTTTCGATCATCGACAGCGTGAAGCCCTTGATGCCGAAACCGTAGACGGCAAGGTTGCGCCGCTCGGCCTCGAGCAGCCTTGCCGAAACATGATCGGCCTCGCCATGCTCGGCAAGCAGCCCTGCGAAGCGCTTTTCCGTGAGGCGGAAGAACTGCTCGTTCTGCCACAGCGTGTCGTCGGCATCGAAGCCGATCGTCGTCAATTCATGGGTGGGCATGGCTGTCCTGCGTTCGGCGCGTAAGGTAGTCGCATTTCGCGAGGCGTCGAACCTAAGCTCACCGCCGCGAATTTCAACAGCGGCGGCCGGTCGAGCGGCTCCCCTTCCCTTCCATCGCCGGCCACGGCTATACTTCGCCATCCGCAACCCAATCTGGTGACTGATGCCGCCTGCAAAAAAGGAAGTCCGTCCGTCGAGCCGCGGAGGACGCGCCCGTACGCCTGCCTTCGTGAAAAGCCAACGTGGCGTCAAGAACTGGAAGGAAGTCAGCGCCTGGCTCGAATGGCGCGGCATCGAAGACATCGAGTGCATCACGCCCGACCAGGCCGGCGTTGCCCGCGGCAAGATGATGCCGTCGAAGAAATTCACCTCCAACACTTCGCTGGCCCTGCCCTCGGCGGTGTTCATGACGACGATTTCCGGCGGCTATCCGGAAGACGGCAACGGCTTCCACTATCCTGAGGATGACGGCGACCTCAAGTTGATGCCCGACCTTTCGACGCTGACCGTGGTGCCGTGGGAAGAGGACCCGACGGCGGCTGTCATCTGCGACCTCGTCCACCAGGATGGGCGCTCGGTCGAGTTCACGCCGCGCAACGTCTTGAAGCGCGTGCTCGCCGCCTACGCCGATCGCGGGCTGAAGCCGGTGGTGGCGCCCGAGATCGAGTTCTACCTGGTGCGCAAGAACCCGGATCCGGACTATCCGCTGACGCCGCCCGTCGGGCGCTCGGGACGGCCGATCGGCGGCGGCGCCGGCTACTCGATCGCCGGCGTCAACGAGTTCGACGAATTGATCGACGACATCTACCACTTCTCCGAAGGACAGGGCCTGGAGATCGACACGCTGATCCACGAGGAAGGCGCCGGCCAGCTCGAGATCAATTTGCGCCACGGCGACCCGATCGAGCTCGCCGACCAGGTGTTCATGTTCAAGCGCACCATCCGCGAGGCAGCGCTCAAGCACGAGATCTACGCCACCTTCATGGCCAAGCCGATCCAGGGCCAGCCGGGCTCGGCGATGCACATCCATCAGTCGATCGTCGACAGGAAGACCGGCAGGAACGTCTTCTCGGCCGAGGACGGTTCGGAGACGGACGATTTCTTCCACTTCATCGGCGGCATGCAGAAGCATGTGCCGAACGCGCTGGTGATGTTCGCGCCATATGTCAATTCCTACCGGCGGCTGACGCAGGCGGCCTCGGCGCCGGTCAACAACAAATGGGGCTACGACAACCGCACCACCGCCTTCCGCGTGCCGCGCTCGGATCCGGCGGCGCGGCGCGTCGAAAACCGCATCCCGTCCTCCGACGCCAACCCCTATTTGGCGCTCGCCGCGTCACTCGCCTGCGGGCTGATCGGCATGATCAACAAGGTCAAGGCCGAGCCCCCGGTGCTGACCACCGCGAACGCCGATGAGATCGACCTGCCGCGCAGCCTGCTCGAGGCCGTCGACCTGTTCGAGGCCGACGAGGACCTCGGCTCCATACTCGGCAAGTCCTTCACCGCGACCTATGCGGCGATCAAGCGGGCCGAGTTCGAGACCTTCATGGAAGTGATCAGCCCGTGGGAGCGGGAGTATTTGTTGCTGAATGTTTAGGGGAGTAGGGGAGTAGGGGAGTAGGGCGAATGAATGAGAAAACGGGTTCCTACAAGGACCTGATTGTCTGGCAGCAAGCCATGGATCTCGCCGTGGCAGTGTATGGCGCAACGAAATCCTGGCCGAAGGAGGAACTTTATGGTTTGACCAGCCAGGTGCGCCGTGCAGCCAGCTCGATACCCGCGAATATAGCTGAGGGTTATGGCAGAGAGATCCGCGGTTCCTATCAGCAATTTCTCCGCATCGCCCAAGGGTCACTAAAGGAATTGGAGACGCAGATCTTGATTGCCGAGCGTACCGGTATCGCGTCGAAACCGACGACGGTTTCATTGTTGGAGGGGACCGAAAGTGTCGGGAAGCTTCTTCGCCTTCTGATCCGCAAACTCTCAGCCGACTAGCTCCCCTATCCCCTATCCCCTATCCCCTACTCCCCTACTCTCCTACTCCCCTACTCAATCATGCTCTACCAATCCCCAGTATCCCCCGGCCGCTCCTGGTACGAGGACACGGCCGGATCACGGCCCGAATACCCCGCTCTCGACGGCGACCGCCAATGCGATGTCGTCATCGTCGGCGGCGGCTTCACCGGCCTGTCAGCGGCGGCGCATCTGGCGAAGGCCGGCAGCAATGTCGTGCTCATCGAGGCGCATCGGTTCGGCGACGGCGCTTCGGGGCGCAATGGCGGCCAGCTCGGTACCGGCCAGCGCGCCTGGGCCGAGGAGATGGAGGCGGAATACGGCCTTTCCCGCGCCAAGGCGCTGTTCGACCTCGCCGAGGAGGCCAAGGCGCATCTGCTCGAATTTGCCGCCGTCAACAGGATCGAGATCGACTACATGCCTGGCCAGCTGTCGGTGGCGCACAAGCAGCGCTATGTCGACGACTACAAGGCGCATGCCGAGATCATGGCGAGCCGCTTCGGCTACCCGCACATTTCCTTCATGGACGCGAAGGAAGCCGCAGAGCGGCTGGGCTCGACGCGCTATTTCGGCGGCACGCGCGACACCGGCACCGGGCACATCCACCCGCTGAAGCTGGTGATCGGCACGGCGAAAGCAGCGGCCGGGGCCGGCGCGCAGTTGTTCGAGCGGACGCCGGCGACCGGCATCGTCTCCGGCGGCGGCAAGGTGAGGGTGACGACGGCGAAAGGCACGATCACGGCCGAGAAATGCCTGATCGGCGTCAACGCCTATGGCGGCACGCTCGAGCCGGTGAGCGCCGCGCACATCATGCCGATCGGCTCCTTCATCGGCGCGACGGTGCCGCTCGGATCGGCCTCGACCGTGCTGCCGGGCGGCGAGTCGGTCGACGATTCCCGCTTCGTCGTGCGCTACTTCCGCAAGTCGAAAGACGGCCGGCTTCTGTTCGGCGGGCGCGAGGTCTACGCGGTCAACGATCCGAAGGACATCCACATCCATATCCGCCGCCAGATCGCGGAACTCTATCCGGAGTTGAAGGATGTCGAGATCACGCACGGCTGGGGCGGCTATGTCGGCATCACCGTGCCGCGCAAGCCATTCGTGCGCGAAGTGATGCCCAATGTCATCTCGGTCGGCGGCTATTCCGGCCACGGCGTCATGCTGTCGAACTTCTTCGGCAAGCTCTATGCCGAGACCGTGCTCGGCAACCGCGACCGGCTGAAGCTGATTGAGGATCTGAAGGTCCCGCCCTTCCCCGGCGGCCGGCGTTTCCGCGCGCCCTTGCTGTTCCTGGCGCTCAGTTGGTTCGCCCTGCGCGACAGGATCTGACGCAAGGGAAGCACCGGCCGGAACGGAGCTCCCGGCCTATCTGCCTGATTCCATTCGGCAGTTCGTGCCGATGCGACATGTTGCGGAATCCTTAACAAGGGTGCAGAATTCGTTGCAAGGGCGCACTGATGCCACAATCACCGGCAAAGGATGCGGGTTCTGGGCTGTAAGACGGGGACTTTCGCGGGCCCGCCCGCTTGTGTTTTTGGGACCGATGCCGATCACCGCCGGACCTCCGGCACCGATCGAAAGAACGTCGGCCCACCTATTGGAGGTGGTTAGAGTGAACGAGCCCTTCAGTTTCGGCGCGCCGGAACGGCGGCACTTTGCAATGCAGTTCGGCTATGACAGGCGGCCCACGTTCTGGCAGGGCGTGCGGTCCAATTCGCATCTGGTGATTGCCGCTGTCGGCACCGCGGCCCTGCTCGGCGTGGCGGGGATTGCGTTGTGGCTGGCGCTGCCGGCCAGCGACCGGCAAGCGATTGCCAGCCCGGCGCAAAGCGTCCCGACAATCCCGGTCAAGACAACCAAGATCGCGCCCGTCAGCGCGAACGCCACGGCGATCGCAGTGGCGCCGCAGGCGGCGGGCAAAGCCGACGCGGTGTCGGCCGTCGTCGCCGCCAAGGAAGCCAAGATACCGGCGCTGGCGTCCAACGACCCGCGCTGGACCGCACCGGGCACCAAGGCCGCGTCCAACGACCCCGCGCCTGCTCCAGCCGATCAGGCGGCAGGCCGACAGGCCGAAGAGACCGCCAAGCCAACCGACACGGCATTCGCCGAACCGGCGCCTCAATCAGACGCCACCGCCTTGCTGTCCAAGGTGGCCGCGCCCAGCGCGGCGCCGGCAAAGGACGATCCCGACGGCGCCAAGACCGCCGCCATTCCCGCGCCGGACCCGCAGGCGCCGGAAGCGCAGGCATCCGCAGGCGACGATGCCAAGCCAAAGCCTCAACAAGCCAGCGCGGCCAGTACCGGACGCATCCTGCGGACCGTCACCATGCGGGCCGGCCCGAAACAGAAAGCGGCGGCCATGGTCACCGTGCCCGCGAAGACCTCGGTGCAGGTCATAAGCTGCAAGAAGTGGTGCCAGATCGTCTATAACGGCAAGCGCGGCTGGGTCTACAAGACCTACATCAAGACCGGCGCCTGAGAGCTTCATCGCCGCCGGTCAGCCTAAGCCACTGCCATAGCCGGGCCCGCCTGCGCTTTCTGACGTGGGCGCGATGTTGCTCGAAGGGCACTTCGAACAGGCCGCATCCCTGGCATCCAGACCTTTTTCCGCAAACCGGGACCCAGCATTTGACATCGTGGGTCCAGGCGAGCGCGACCCTCTCGAGGTGAAGGTTGGACGAGCTCTTGAGCAGGATCAGTTCGCCCGGTACTGCCGTTTTCCTGATGTGGTCGGAGACTTCCCTGGGCGTTCGCAATTCGACGAAGCGGCCGCCATCGCGGTCGGCCTGGCCGGCGCCCGAGCGATGCGCGTTGTCGCCGACATAGATCACCTGGCCAGCGACCTCGCGCGCGGTGTTGTAGGCGTCACGGTACTTTCTGGTCGAACCCACATAATCCGAAATCTGGCCGAGAACGATGCGTTTTGAGGCGACCTTGGCCTTGGCCACCATGTCGATGGCGAGGTTGATCGAATGCCAGGGTGCCTTGGCGGTGTCGACCAGGAAGTGCGGACCGTCCTCGATAACGAGCACCTGGCAGCGATTGACCAAGGGCCGAAACGTCGCCACGCGCGCCGCGACTTTTTCGGGCGGCACGCCGAGCTCCAGCGCGGTGGCGACAGCCGCCGCCGTCGGCAGCCATAGATATTCGGCCGGAAACAGCGTCTTCAGGTCGAGCGTGCCGCCACGCCACCGGACCTTGAGGCTCAGCGTTTCAGGATAGGCGGCCTGCGTGTCGGTGACACGATAATCCGCATCTTCCGTCCGGCCGAAGGTGACGACGCGATGCCTGGTGCCCGAAGCCATGCCGAGCACGTGCGGATCGTCGGCGTTGAGCACGGCAAGACCGCCCGGTGGCAGCGCATCGACCAGGGCGCGCTTTTCCAGGGCGACGTTCTCCAGGGTCCTGAAACTGGCCAAATGTTCGAGGCGGACCATGGTGACGACAGCCACATGCGGCTTGAGCAGTTCCGCCATCGGCCTGATGGTGTCGACGCCATAGGCGCCTGCCTCGAACACGACGTGGTCGACCTTGCCCGATTTCCACATACGCTTGTAGAGCGTGCTGGCCAGCGCATCGATGGCGTTGGCGAGAACCTGCGTGTAGACCGGGCCATGGCTGGCCAAAATATGGCCGAGCAACGCCGCCGCCGTCGACTTGCCGGAACTGCCGGTGACGCCGATGAAGGTCGCCTTGCTCTTTGAACGAGCGCGCCTTGCCCTGTAGATCTTGTGACGGTGCCACAGGCTTCGGCGAATCTTGCGCAATCGGGCATTCATCGCATGGCCACCCTGCCTCCTCGAGAAGCCTTATGCAGTTCCCGGGCGGCTCGTCAATTCAGGCCCGCCGTTCAGATGCAGCGCCCGCCGTCGACCTCCAGCGCCACGCCGGTGATGAAAGCGGCTTCGTCGGAGGCGAGCCAAAGTGCTGCATTGGCGATGTCGAGCGGCGTCGAGAGGCGGCCGAGCGGGATCGAGGCGCGGAACCTCTCGCGGATTTCCGGCGTGTCGGCGCCCATGAACTTCTCCAGCATGCCGGTCTCGCCGGCGACCGGGCAGAGGCAGTTGACGCGGATGTTTTTCGGCGCCAGCTCGACCGCCATCGACTTGGTGGCGGTGATCGCCCAGCCTTTCGAGGCATTGTACCAGGTGAGGCCGGGCCTCGGCCTCAGGCCGGCGGTCGAAGCGGTGGTAAGGATGACGCCGCCGCCCTGCCGCTCCATGATCGGCACCACCGCGCGCGCCGCGTGGTAGATCGCCTTCATGTTGACGGCCGTGATCAGATCGAAGGTCGTCTCGTCGACGTCGAGCATGTCGCCGTTGCGGTGCGTATAACCGGCATTGTTGACCATGATGTCGATGCGGCCGAAGGCGCTCGTGGCGGCATAGACCATCTCGTCGAATTCGGAGCGCTGCGACACGTCGGTCTGGGTCCAGATCGCTTTGTCGCCGATCTCGCCAGCCACGCGCTCGGCGCCCTTGGCATTGAGGTCGGCGACGACAATCCTGGCGCCCTCCTCGGCAAAGCGCCTGGCCATGCCCTCGCCAAAGCCAGATGCGGCGCCGGTGATGATGGCAACCTTGTTTTCCAGACGCGTGTCTTTTTCGCTCATTGAAGATCATCCCGAAGCAAGGCATTTCTCCTTTGGCTTTCGCCGCGATCCCGCTCTATGCTGCACCTGCGAAAGCTCCCCGGAACCACCGCTTGCCGAGAAGCCCCCGGGGCTACGTCAGTGTCAAGGGCACACATGAACCCAATCGACAACCAGCGACCGGTTCTCACCTGTGACACCATGGCACTGGAATATTTAAATCGATTAGAATATATCAGCCTCGTACCTGAGCGCGGCGTCAAAACGGACAGACCATGACCAGCCAGATCATCCCCGTCGATCCTTTCGACTTCATCATTTTCGGCGGCACCGGCGACCTGTCGGAACGCAAGCTCCTGCCTTCGCTCTATCATCGCCAGCGCGACCATCAGTTTTCCGAGCCGACCAGGATCATCGGCACGTCGCGTTCCAAAATGACCGACGCCGAGTTCCAGGCCTTCGCCAAGCAGGCGATCTCGGACCACGTGAAGCCCGCCGACATCGATCCGAAGGAGCTGGAGACGTTCCTCGCCCGGCTCACCTATGTCTCGGCCGACGCGACCACCGGCGCCGGCTTCGACAAGCTAAAGAAGGCGATCGGCGACAGCGACCGCATCCGCGCCTTCTACCTGGCCGTGGCGCCGGCGCTGTTCGGCGACATCTCGCACAAGCTCAAGGAACACAATCTGATCACGCCGAACTCGCGCATCGTGCTGGAGAAGCCGATCGGCCGCGACCTCGCCTCGGCGCGCGCGCTCAACGACCTTGTCGGCGACGACTTCCACGAAAGCCAGATCTTCCGCATCGACCACTACCTCGGCAAGGAGACGGTGCAGAACCTGATGGCGCTGCGCTTCGCCAACGCGCTCTACGAGCCGCTGTGGAACTCGGCCAATGTCGACCACGTGCAGATCACGGTCGCCGAGACCGTCGGCCTCGAGGACCGCGTCACCTATTACGACAAGGCCGGCGCGCTGCGCGACATGGTGCAGAACCACATGCTGCAGCTTCTGTGCCTCGTCGCCATGGAGGCGCCGTCCTCGATGGACGCGGACGCCGTGCGCGACGAGAAGCTGAAGGTGCTGCGAGCGCTGAAGCGCATCAACGGCAACGAGGCACCGAAGCACACGGTGCGCGGCCAGTATCGCGCCGGCGCCTCCGCCGGCGGCCCGGTGAAAGGCTATGTCGAGGAACTCGGCAAGGACAGCAACACCGAGACCTTCGTCGCCATCAAGGCCGAGATCGCCAACTGGCGCTGGGCCGGCGTCCCGTTCTACCTCAGGACCGGCAAAAGGCTGGCGACCCGCGTCTCGGAAATCGTCATCGAGTTCAAGCCGATCCCGCACTCGATCTTCGGCGACAGCGCCGGACCGATCTTCGCCAACCAGCTGGTGATCCGGCTGCAGCCGGATGAGGGCGTCAAGCAGTTCATCATGATCAAGGATCCGGGCCCGGGCGGCATGCGGCTGCGCCAGATCCCGCTCGACATGAGCTTCGCGCAATCCTTCGACGGGCGCGCGCCGGATGCCTATGAGCGGCTGATCATGGACGTGGTGCGCGGCAACCAGACGCTGTTCATGCGCCGCGACGAAGTCGAGGCGGCCTGGAAATGGATCGATCCGATCCAGAACGCCTGGGAAAATGCCAGGCAGGAGGCGCAAGGCTATACGGCCGGCACATGGGGGCCGTCGGCCTCGATCGCGCTGATCGAACGCGATGGGCGGACATGGCACGAGAGCAATTGAGCGGCGCCTACAACTGGAATGGCTTCGCCGATCGCGAGCAGCTGGCGGCAGCGCTTGCCGGCCATGTCGCGGCGCGGCTGACCAAGGCGATCAGCGAGCGCGGCACGGCGCTGCTTGCCGTTTCCGGCGGCACGACGCCGGCGAAGTTCTTCGCAGCGCTGTCGAAGACCCCGATCGCCTGGGACAAGGTCACGGTGACGCTGGTCGACGAGCGTTTCGTGCCGGCCTCCTCGCCGCGCTCGAATGCCGGGCTGGTGGCCGCCAATCTCCTGCAGAACGCCGCGGCTGCCGCCCGCTTCGTGCCGCTCTACCATGAAGCGGCAAGCATCGAGGATGCGGCGCTGTCCGACAACGAGGCGCTGATATCGCTGCCCTGGCCGCTCGACGCGGTCGTGCTCGGGATGGGCGGCGACGGCCACACCGCCTCGTTCTTTCCCGACGCCGACGACCTGCCACGACTGCTCGATCCGTCCTCGCAAAGGATCGTGCTGCCGGTGCACGCGGCAAGCGCCGGCGAGCCCCGGCTGACGCTGTCGATGGCAAGGATCATCGCCGCCGGCTTCATCGCCCTGCACATCGAGGGCGCGGAAAAACGCAGTGCCTTCGAGGATGCGATGGCGCCGGGAAAGCGAAAGCCCATCGGCGCCGTGATCGATGCGGCACCCAGAACCGTCGAGGTTTTCTGGGCGCCCTGATTTTGACCATACCGAGGGTCCCGGCTGCCGGAAAGTTCAGGGACCCCGCCTGAAAGGACCGTTGCCATGACCGCCAGACGCGACATCGAAGCCATCACCGAGCGCATCCGCCAACGCTCGAAGGCCGGCCGCGAGGCCTATCTCGGCCGCATCGCAGAAGCCTCCGGCCGCAGCGCCAACCGGGCGGTGCTGTCGTGCGGCAACCTTGCGCATGGCTTTGCCGTCTGCAGCCCTTCCGAGAAGGTCGCGCTCGGCGGCGACCGGGTGCCCAACCTCGGCATCATCACCTCCTACAACGACATGCTGTCGGCGCATCAGCCCTTCGAGACCTATCCGGCACTGATCAAGGAAGCGGCGCGCGAGGCGGGCGGCATCGCGCAGGTGGCCGGCGGCGTGCCGGCGATGTGCGACGGTGTCACCCAGGGCCAACCCGGCATGGAGCTGTCGCTGTTCTCGCGCGACGTGATCGCCATGGCGGCGGCGATCGGGCTGTCGCACAACATGTTCGACGCCGCCGTCTTCCTCGGCGTCTGCGACAAGATCGTGCCGGGGCTGGTGATCGCCGCGCTCACCTTCGGCCATCTGCCGGCAGTGTTCGTGCCGGCCGGGCCGATGACCACCGGCCTGCCAAACGACGAGAAGGCCAAGGTCCGCCAGCTCTACGCCGAGGGCAAGGCGGGACGGGCCGAGCTGCTCGAGGCGGAGTCCAAATCCTATCATGGGCCGGGCACCTGCACCTTCTACGGCACCGCCAATTCCAATCAGATGCTGATGGAGATCATGGGCCTGCATACGCCGGGCGCCTCCTTCGTCAATCCGGGCACGCCGCTGCGCGACGCGCTGACCAGGGAAGCGGCCAGGCGGGCGCTGTCGATCACCGCGCTCGGCAACGACTACACGCCGGTCGGCCGCATGATCGACGAGCGCTCGATCGTCAACGGCGTCGTCGGCCTGCATGCGACCGGCGGCTCGACCAACCACACGATCCACCTGATCGCGATGGCCGCCGCCGCCGGGATCGCGCTGACCTGGCAGGACATTTCGGACCTGTCGGAAGCGGTGCCGCTGCTGGCCCGCGTCTATCCGAACGGGCTTGCCGACGTGAACCATTTCCACGCCGCTGGCGGGCTCGGCTTCCTGATCCGCGAACTGCTCGACGAGGGCATATTGCACGAGGACGTGCAGACGGTGTGGGGCGAAGGGTTGCGCCCCTATGCGGTCGAGGCCAGGCTCGGCGCCGATGGCGGCGTGGTGCGTGAGGCCTCGCCGCTGGAAAGCGGCGACGAGAAGGTGCTGGCGCCTTTCAAGAAGGCGTTCCAGCCGACCGGCGGCCTGAAGGTGCTTGGCGGCAATCTCGGCCATGCCGTCATCAAGACCTCCGCCGTGAAGCCGGAGCGACGCGTCATCGAGGCGCCCGCAAAAGTGTTCGACAGCCAGCAAGGTCTGAACGACGCCTTCAAGGCCGGCACGCTCACCGGCGATTTCATCGCCGTCATCCGCTTCCAGGGGCCGAAAGCCAACGGCATGCCGGAACTGCACAAGCTGACCACCGTGCTTGGCATCCTGCAGGATCGCGGCCAGCGGGTGGCACTGGTGACCGACGGGCGCATGTCGGGCGCGTCTGGCAAGGTGCCGGCGGCGATCCATGTCACGCCGGAAGCGGTCGAGGACGGCCCGATCGCCAGGATCCATGACGGCGACATCATCCGGCTCGACGCCGATGCCGGCACGCTGGAAGTGCTGGTGCCGGGCGCGGAATTCGCGCTGCGGCGCACGGCGGATGCCGATCTCATCGGCAACGAGTTCGGCTTCGGCCGCGAGCTGTTCGCCGGGTTCCGGCAACTCGTCGGCCGCGCCGACCACGGGGCCGCGGCTTTCGGGAACGCCTGAGTGGTAATTCGTCCATGAAAAAGGGCGGCCCGTCGGCCGCCCTTTTGTTTCCCGAAGACGCCGCAGTGCCTACTGGACGGTAACCTCGGCGCGTTCACCGGCCTTGACGGTCACCGGCGTCTCCTTGTCCTGACCCTGGTCGGAGGCGTGGCGCACGACGACATAGTCGCCGGCCGGAATGGTCTGCTGCCAGCTGTCGCCATAGCTTAGCCCAAGCGACTTGCGCTTGCCCTCGATGTCCTTCTTCGACGACAGCACCTCGATGGAATAGGCGCCGGGCGCCGACATGGCGAGCACGCCGGCATCGAGCGTCACCTTGACGTCCTGGTTGTCGCCGGCCTTGATGCTGAAGGGCTGCTCGACGACGGCGATGTCGAATGTGGTGATCGCGACATAGTCGTCCGGCGGCAGCCAGAACTTGCTGTCCGGCCCGTAGGAGTGCTCGACGCTTTCGCGCGTGCCGTCGATCTTCTTCTTGGCCTTGACGATCTCGAAGCCCATGCCCGAATTGTCGGCCTTGTCGCCGCCCGCCGTGTAGTAGGCATTGAGCACGGCATGGCCGACGCCGACGACGATATCCTTTTCGACGGTCTGCCCGGCGGCCAGTTGAACGGTCTCGGTCACCGTGCCGGCGCCGATCTGCACCGTCACCTTCTGCTCGCCCGCCGGCACCGTGGCTTTGGCGTCGCCATAATGGGTGGTGCTGCCGCCCGGATAGGCGAAGTCGACGCGGGCCTCGCCGCTGATCTCGGCGCCCTGGCTGGCGTGCGGATGGATGATCAGCGTGCCGGCATTCAGCGTGAACAGCGGCTTGTAGACCTGGCCGGCCTCGACCTTGAGCTTCTGCTCGACCTTGGCCTCGTCGGCGCGACCGACGACGATGTAGTCGCCCGGCTCGAGACTGGTCTTGAGCTCGCCATACTCGGTCATGACCTGATCACCGCGCGTGCCGTCGGCGTTGGCCTTGTAGATCTCCCAGGCATTGCTGTTGTCGCTGACATCCGGGCCGCCTTCGGCCAGGACGACGCTCGGCATGAAATTGAATTCCGGCTTGGCGGGCTCGGGCGCCGGCGCGGGAGCCGGAGCAGGTTCGGGGGCAGGCGCCGGGGCCGGCGCCGCCACGGTCTCGACCAGCGCTTCCTGCAGCGCCTTTTCGTCCGAGGCCTGGATATACTTGCCGCCGGTGTTTTCGGCGAGGCAGGCGATCTGCTTGCCCTCGTCGGCGGTCAGGCCGAAGCCGACGACATCGGCGGTGAAGTCGACCCCGGAAGCCTCCAGTTCCTTGCCCAGCGCGCAAGGGTCGCCGCCGCAGGTCTCGAGCCCGTCGGTGATGAGGACGACGGTTGCCTTGTCCTCGGTGTATTTCAGCGCCTCGGCCGCCTGCTTGACGGCTGCGGTCAGCGGCGTCTTGCCGAGGAATTTCATGCTGTCGGCGGCGGCCGAAATGGCGCTCGCCGAACCCGCCTGCGGCGGCACGATCAGCTCGATGTCCTCGCAGCTGCCCTTCTGGCGATGACCGTAGGCCATGAAGCCGATCTCGTCGTCGCCCGGCACCGACTGCAGCACGGTGCGCAGCGACTCGCGCGCGATCTCGAGCTTCGGCTTGCCGTCGATCTGCGCCCACATCGAGCCCGACGCATCGAGAATGATGATGACCTTGTTGGCGGCAAGGCCAAACGTGGTCGTCGACAAAAGGAGGATCGCCGTGGCGACGCTCCGCGCCAATCGCATCATGAAACTCTCCTAGGAAACCCCTCTGGTCCGCGGCGCGAAGGTATTTGACCCGGCCTTTGGAGACAAGCCCGCAGGCGGCCTTGCGCACAGGCACCACGGACGGCGGCTCATTGGTCAGTAGGTGGTGCGTCGCTCTTCCGACGGCGGGCGGCCGAACTGCAGCCGGTAGCTCTGCGCGAAATAGGAGTGCGAGGTGAAGCCGGTGGCGATCGCCACGTCGAGGATCGGCATGTTGGTCTGGCGCAGCAGCTCGCGCGCCCGCTCCAGCCTGAGCCGCATGTAGTAACGCCCCGGCGTGACGCTCAAATGGCGCAGGAACAGGCGCTCGACCTGGCGCACCGACAGGCCAGCCGACTTCGCGAGCTGCACCGCCGACAGCGGCTCGTCGAGGTGATCGGCCATCAGCTCGACGATGCGCCTGAGCTTCTCCGACTTGCCGGTGAGGTCGCGCTCCGGCCCGACGCGCTGGCGGTCGCCGGCCGAACGGATGCGCTCGTGCTGGAACTGGTTGGCGACGCCGTTGGCGAGGTTGGAGCCGAAATCGGTGCGCACGATCTCAAGCATCAGGTCGATCGAGGTGGTGCCGCCGGCGCAGGTGTAACGCTTGCGGTCGATCTCGAAGACATTGCCGGTGCAGTTGATGTCCGGGAAACGCTCCATGAAGCCGGCGCGGTTCTCCCAATGGATGGTGCAGCGATAGCCGTCGAGCTGGCCGGCCTCGGCGAGCAGATAGGAGCCGACCGAGAGCGCACCGAGCGCGTTGCCGCGCCTGCCCCAGCTGCGCAGCGCCGCCAGCACCTTGCTCTTGCCCGGGAATTCGATGGAGAGGCCGACCGACACGAACAGGATGTCGACCGGCGGCATATCGGCGACGGAATAATCGATCTTCAGCGGCAGGCCGTTCGAGGCCATGACGGCGTCGCCATCCGCCGAGATCGTCGTCCAGCCATAGACATCGCGGCCAAGCAAGCGGTTGGCCGAGCGAAAGCAGTCGATCGCCGCGGCCAGCGAGAACATCGAGAACTTGTCGACCAGCAGGAACCCGAACTGACGACCACCCTGAACGGAATCGTTCGCGACCGGCCGTTCGATGGGAATGGAATGGTTCGGCAAGTAGGCTGCTTCCCGGTCAGAAGGACGGCCGCTTCAACCCGGCCGCAAGGTAGGCGGAAGCTACAGTGTTCGCCATCAGCATGGCAATGGTCATCGGCCCGACGCCGCCGGGCACCGGGGTGATGGCGCCGGCCGCCTTGGCCGCTTCGGCATAGGCGACGTCGCCGACGAGGCGGCTCTTGCCTTCGCCCTTCTCGGGCGCCGGGATGCGGTTGATGCCGACGTCGATGACCGTGGCGCCGGGCTTGACCCAGTCGCCCTTGACCATTTCCGGACGGCCGACGGCGGCGACCAGGATGTCGGCGGTGCGGGCAAGCGCCGGCAGGTCCTTGGTGCGGCTGTGGGCGATGGTGACGGTGCAGTTGGCGGCAAGCAGGAGGTTGGCCATCGGCTTGCCGACGATGTTGGAGCGGCCAACGACGACGGCGTTGAGGCCGGATAGGTCCTTGCCGCGCACGCGCTCGATCAGCAGCATCGAGCCGGCCGGGGTGCAGGGCACGAAGGCCGTCTCCAGCTCGCCGGTGCCGAGCTTGCCGACATTGATGAAGTGGAAGCCGTCGACATCCTTCTCCGGCGCGATGGTCTGGATGACCTTGCCGGAATCGATGTGGCCGGGCAGCGGCAGCTGCACCAGGATGCCGTGGATCGACGGGTCGGCGTTGAGGTCACCGATGATCTTGAGCAATTCGGCCTCCGAGGTCTCGGCCGGCAGCGTGTGCTGCAGCGAGTGGAAGCCGCATTCCTTGGCGGTGCGCGATTTCGAGGCGACATAGACCTGGCTCGCCGGATCCTCGCCGACGATCACCACGGCGAGGCCGGGCTTGGTCGCGCCCTTGCCCGCCAGTTCCGCGGTCAGCGCCTTGACCTTGCCAACCACGTCTTCGGCGACGCTCTTTCCGTCAATCACTTCGGCCATGAACCACCTTCAACTCTTCCATCAAAGCACGTCGCATCCTTGGGATTCATGCGACCGCCTTGTCTCATTGTTTCACAGACCCGAAACCCGCGCGGTTCGGGCGACATGTCGAGCGGCATTTTCACGAAAATTCCGGCGGGCAATCCCGTCAAAACGCCGTCGCATGCCGTAAACTCGAAACCGGCCGCTTTTATCGGATGGGTCAGGATCTAGAAATAGCGGCGGTTCGAACGGCTTTCGGTGAGCTCGCGCACCGCTTCGCGGAATTCGCGCAGGCTTTCGCGGATCTCGTCGATCTGGCCTTGCTGCTCGTCGGTGTCCGGCGCCTGCGGCGCCAGCTGGTCCCGAGGATTGGCACCCTGCCCACCAGCTTGCGCTGGCAAGGGATGAGAGTAGCCAGCCGGCGGTGTCTGTTCGGGCCGTGCCGGCCGATAGCCGGGCTCGTCATCAGAGGCCTGCGCGCGCTGAGCGGGATGCATGGCCGGCCGCCGAGGCGGCTCATCCTGCTGGAATTGACGCGGCTGATAGGCCGCGGGACGTTCCGTGACCTTGCCGGGATCGACGGGTTTTTGCCTTTTGCCGGGCATCATCCCGCGCACTGCCGAAAGCAACGCGCCAACCGGCCCCGAACGTTCGGCCCCGGTGGTCGCTGCGGACGCTGGTGCAGGCGGCGACGGAGCCCGCGGCTGCGACCGTGGCAGCGGAACAGGAAGTGGCGGCCGATAGACCTTGTCTTCGACCGCCGGCTTGTGGTCCTCGTTTCCGCGGCGACGTGAGCGCGAGGTCGCGGTTTCGCGCAGGCTCTCATAGGCGCCGCGCATGCCGCCGAGCCCGACGCCCGCAGCAAAACCAAGCAGCAGGCCGGCAAGCGCCAGCATGGCGCGCGACGGCCCCTTGGCCTCCAGCGGTGCGAAGGCCTTGGAGATGACGTTGATGTTGGCGGTGTTGATGTCTTTCTGCTCGCCGGTCTCCTTGGCGCGCAGCAGGAAAGCCTCGTAGACCGAGCGCTTGGCGGCCGCCTCGCGTTCCAGCTCGCGCAGCGAGACCAGGGCGTTGTTGACGTCGCCGCTCTGCACCTTGGCCTGCGCCAGGCGGGAGGCAAGATCCTGCTCCAGCTGGACGGAGCGCTTCAGGTCGACCTGCAGCGAAGAGGCGATGCGCTGCAATTCGCCGGCGATGCGGTCGCGCGCGCCGGCAAGCTGGGCGCTGAGCGCCTGCAGTTCGGGATGGCGCGGCCCGAGCCTGACGGCTGCACGGTCGGCTTCCTGCTTCAGCGCCGCATATTGCGCCCGCAGCTCGCCCATGGTGTTGGAGTTGATCTCCTCCGGCAAGGTGCCGTTGAGGACCGAATTGACGCTGAGCGAACGCGCCGAAGCCGCCCGCGCGTTGAGTTCCAGCGTGCGGGCGCGGGCGACGGAAAGCTGCTCGTTGAGCTTCAGCATCTGGTCGTCGCTGATCAGATGGCCCTGCGCGTCGACGAGGTCGTGCGTGGCGCGGTAATCCTCGACCTTGCGCTCGGCCGCCTCGACGCCCTTGCGCAATTCGTCGAGCCGCGCCGTCAGCTCGTCGGTGGCGCGGCCGGCGGTGTCGGACTGGATCTGGCCGAAGGTCTGCAGGAAGACGTCGGTCATCGTGTTGGCGATGAGCGCCGACTTCTCGCCATTCTGGGTGGTGGCGCCGACCGAGATGACGAAGGTCTTGCCGCCGCGCTCGACCGACAGGCTTTCCGCCAGATTGCCGACGGCGAGCGCACGGCGGCGGCCCTCGTCGGCGGCTCCGGCATCATGGCGCGACAGGATCGAACGGATCATCGACATCACGCCGAGACCGCCGGAGCCTTGCCCGTTGAACTCGGGATCGTTGGTGAGGTTGAGCTTGTCGACGACCTTGTTGAGGACCGTGCCGGAGGTAAGCACGCGGACCTGGTTCTCGACGATCGCCAGTGTCGCGTCGGACGCGACCACGTTCTGGGTGAGATCGCGATCGGTGAGCTTGAGGTCGCGGGGATCGACGATGAGCTCGGCGGTGGCCTCGTATTTCTTCGGCGTCGACAGAGCGATGGCGACGCCGAGCGCCGCGCCGAGGATCGTCGTCGAAAGGATCAGCGCCTTCGAGCGGGCAATGCCGCGCACGACCTGCATCGGATCGATCAGCGGCTTCCACTGCTGGTCGTCGGCATCCTCGAATGCGGGCCGGCGCGCGTTCGAGGCCTGTCGCGGATCGAGCGCGGCCTGAGGCGCGCGACCATGCGAAAGTTCCTCCGGCTCCTCGCGCGCATGGGTGTGTGCGTAACCAGTTCGCGCGGTCCAGTCATCCTCGATGCGCGTCTCGTAAGAGATCGGTTCGCGATCGGCCTGAAGGCCGCTCGGCTCGGTCTCGGCGGGCGGTGCCGAGCGCGTCTCGCGCTGCGCGCGTGCAAGCCGGTGGCGCTCCGCCGCATCCTCGCGCCATGACTGGTTCGCGCGGTCGCCGATCGCGACCAGCGAGGCGTCGTCCTCACCGCGCATAGCCTCGCCGAGCGCCAGCAGCGAGCGCTCGCGCCTCCAATCCTCACGGTTGTCCCTGTCGACCATTGTCTTGGAGCTTTACTCTTCGGCGGCTTGGGAGAGGCGGTCGGCCAATCGTTAAGCCACGCTAAACAGGCATAGAAAACAAAAGGTTAATTTTTCGGTCCCGGAGAGGAGAGTTTTCGCGCTTTGATTGCATGGTTTTCGAGCGCAATCGAAGCCGCTCCAGAACGGCACGTTAAGCTTTCCGGCCTATGGTCCGGCGCACCTATGACCCAAGCCAGCGACATAGAGCAGAGGCGGAGCCTCGCCCGGATCGGCGCCTTCGTGGCCGCGCGCCGGAAGCTGGTTTTCGACTATTTCTCGGCGATCAGCGGCGCGGGCGGGCGGCTGGTGTTCTCGCTCGCCTATTTCATCGCGCTCGCGAACACGCTGTCGATCGCCGAATTCGGCATGTTCGCCACCGCTTCGGCGGCGGGCGTCATGCTGTCGCGCATCCTCGCCTTCGGCTTTATCTCGGCGCTCTACCGCACCGCCACGATCCGCCCCAATCTGATCGGCGCCTTCACCGCCGGCTTCCTGCTGCTCGGCGCCGTCTCACTGCCGGTGCTGGCGGCGGCATCCTACGTCGTCTACCTGATTTTCTTCGCCGGCGCCGTGCCGCTGCCCGTCTTCGCCGCTGTCGTTTTCGCCGAAGCGCTGCTGTGGCGGCCGGTCGAGGTGGCGCTGATCGTCAACAACGGGCTCGGCAAGTTCGGCCGGGCCGCCGTGCTGGCGATCCTGGCGACGGCGCTAAGGGCGCTCGGCGCGGTGCTGTTCATGCTGGCGGCGCAGCACAGCGTCGGCGTCTGGTCCTGGTATTATATCGGCGCCAACGCGGCTTCGCTCGTCATCGCCTTCGGCTTCTTCTATCCGCGACAGCGGCTGCGGCTGCGCATCGAGCTTTATCTCAGGCGGCTCGCCGATTCCGTCTATGTCGCCGGCGCCGAGGTGCTGTTCTACCTGCAGATGGAGTTCGACAAGCTTCTGGTGCTGTCGATCGGCGGCGCCCATCTCGCCGGCATCTACGCCATCATCATGCGCCTCGTCGACCTGACTGCGATCCCGATCCGCACCTTCTCGATGATGCTGGTGCAGCGGATGATGCGGGCACCGGAGCTCTTGTCGCGGCTGGCCGTCAAGAGCGGCATCGAGGGCGGCGTGTTTCTGGTCTCGACGCTGGCGCTCGCCGCGCTCGGCATTGTGCTGCATTTCTTCCCCAACGCGCTGGGCAGGAACGTCGCGGAGGCGGCGCCGCTAGTGGCGCTGGCCATTTGCGTGCCCGGCCTGCGCAATTTGGTCGAATACCAGGCCGAGTTGCTGTTCGCGCGCGGCCAGACCGCCGTCCGGGCGCTCAATCTCGGCCTGCTTGCCGGGCTCAAGGCGGTGCTCCTGATCTATGTGCTGACGACGATCGCCGACACCTCCAATCTGGTGCTGTCGCTCAACGTCGTCTTCCTGCTGCTCTATCTCGCCTCGGCGTTTCTCACTTACTCGGCGATGCGCAGGCCGGCCAAGGCCATCTAATTCCTGCCTGGGCTAGTCGAGCCCGATCAGGCGGCGGATGCGGCCGATGTCGGTGCCGATGAAGGACTGCATGCCGATCGCCACCTGTTCGGGCGCCATGCCGGCAACGAAACGGCGGAAGTCATCGTCCGACAGCGCCTCGCCGGTCCAGTGGACGCGGCAGAATTCTTCCGAACCGTGAAAATGGCCGGCCCCCTCCAGCACCTCGTCGACATAGCGGCCGTAGATCATGCATTCGGAGAACCGGCGCGCCGAGCCGAGAACCGCGACCCAGTCGCGGCCATGCAGCTTCTCGATCCGGTCGCACATCGCCGTCACGGTTTCGCGGCGCCAGGCGATCAGCGTCGAGATGTAGTCTTGGGCGGAGACTTTCGAGGCGTCGATGCCGAGCGTCGCGCCGGCATTGCGCGACCAGATGCGATGTTCGTCATGGCCATCATTCGCCAGGACGCCGTCGCGCCGAAACAGCCGCACCTTGCCGTCGCGCCAGAAGGCGTTCGCGTCGAACGGCCGGAGGAAGGCGACGTCGGAATCGCAGAAGATCAGCACGTCCTCCGCCGCGTGCGCGGCGATGGCGATGCGGCGGAGCTGCTGCACATGCCAGCCACGCAGCGGCTGGGTCTTCAGGCTGAGCCAAACGCGGCGGCGAAACAGGCTGAGCGGGTCGTCGAGGACATGCAGCCAGCGCGGCAGCAGATCGCGCTCGTCGACGACGATGCGGCGGGCGTTCTCCAATTGGCGAAACAGCGCCACGTCGCGATGCTCGACCAGTATGTAGTGGCGCGCGACACCGGAAAGCTGCCGGTCCATCGTCTCGCACAGCAGCCGGCAGCGCTCGAAATCCGGCGCGTAGCTGGCGGTCACCACCGCGGCCGTCGGCGCCTGCGGAAGCCGCTGGACTTCTGTCGCTGCACCCGGGACGAAGCGGCTGTTCAAGGACGCGCTCCGGCGCCCGAGAGTTTCTGCCTGGCGACGCGCCACAGGAACAGCGGATTGCCGACGACGTAGCGGCGCCAGAGGCGACCTGGCTCGATCAGCAGCCGGAACAGCCATTCGAGCCTGAGACGGCGCATCCACGGCGGCGCGCGCGGCACCGTGCCGCTCAGGAAATCGAGCAGCGCGCCGACGGCGATCGGCAACGTGCAGTGGCGGGCATCGATGTGGCGCGCGATCCACAATTCCTGGCGCGGCACGCCCATGGCGACGAGCAGCACGTCCGGCCGCAAGGCAGCGATCCTGTCGACGATCGTCGGCTCCTCGGCGGCGGAGAAATAGCCGTCATGGATGACCACGAACCTGTGCTGCACGGCGAGCGCGGCAAGCTTGACCGATGCCGCCTCGGCGTTGACGCGGGTAGCGCCAAGCAGGCCGACGGTCAGCGGCCGCGACGAGGCCTGCAGGAAGGCAGGCACGAAGTCGGTGCCATTGAGGTTGTCCGGAAACGGCGCGCCGTAGAGCAGCTTGGCCGCCATGTCGACGCCGATGCCGTCGGGCAGGATGAGGAAATCGTCCAGCGCCTCGGCGAAGACCGGATCGGTGCAGGCGATGTTGGCATTGTGGGCATTGAGGAAACTGACTTTGGTGAAGCGCCGCTCGGCGACCAGCCGCGTCAGCAGCGCGATCGCGTCGTCCCAGCGGATGGCGAGCACGGGAATGCCGAGGATGGTCTTCAACGTGTCGGACCCGAACGCCTTGCGGGTGGCGTGCATGTTCATGCGAACGCCTCCTGCCGGACCGCACCGAGCTTCTCCAGGCCGAGCCTGATCGCGGCATCGAGCGCCTTGACCTGCCGGCGATGGAAGGCGCTGCCATCGACATCCCTGCCCTTCGCGGCGGCGGCCTCGAGCGCGGCGGCAAAGGCGATCGGATCGTCGGTGACGACGCAATTGTCCGGGCGATGGCCGATGCCGCGCAGCGAGCGGCTGGTGGCGACGGACGGCAGGCCGAGCTCGAAAGTCTCGATGGTCTTGAGCTGCACGCCGCTGCCGGCGGTGCTGATCAGCGGAATGACGGCGGCGGCGCGCACGAAGTCCTGCGCGTCGGGCACGCGGCCGACGAATTCGACGCCGGGATGGGTGGACGTGATGCCCGAGGGCATGCCGCCGGCGATCCTGATGCGGAAATCGGGCCTCAGGTGCGGTACGACCTTTTGCAGGAACCAGTCGAGCCCGATGCGGTTCGGCTGCCAGGTCCAGGTGCCGATCAGGGCAGCGTCACAGTCGATGCGCCGCGAACCGGCCGGCGCCGGCGCAAGGGTGCGGGTCACCAGCGGCAGCACGGCCGAGCGATCGGCGGAGGCGACGCCCAATGCCGCGCGGTCTTCCTCGGCCAGGGTGAAGACGAAGCGCGCCTGGCGGCAGAGCCGCTCTTCCATGACCTTGAGCAGCCTCGCCTCGCGGCGAAACAGGAACCGCTGGAGCAGGCTTCGCGCATTGGCGGCGTTCTCCTCGGCCGAGCGGTGCTCGACATTATGAGCGACGAAGATCGACGGCCGGTCGCCGAAGAGCGTCTCGAAGGCGCCGGCGAACTGCACCGAGTTCAGGACATAGCCGTCGACCGGGCCGGCGCGCCCGATCGCGGCACGGACCTCGGCATCGGAAACGACACGCAGCTTGGCCGAGGCGAAGGTGAGGCCGGAGACCATCGCCTTGGCCACCCAGGCGAGCTTCTGCAGCGGCGCTGCGCTTTCGGTACGCACGTCGACGGCGCCGAGCACGATGGTGTTGTCGGGATCGGCCGCGGGCTTTCCCGGCCAATTGAAGCCAACCACGGTGACGCGCACGCCGGCGCGCCGCAACGCGTCGATGATCGCGGCGTTGGCAATCTCATAGCCCGAAGCGAGAGCGCCGTCGGGCACGATCGATGTGGCGAACAGCAGATGCATCTCACCTATCCAGTGCAACCCAGATAGCAAAGCGGGGTGAACCCTTGATTAAGTGAACCCGATCGTCACCGGGAGTCTCGGTTTCGCGGACCCCGCCGTGAAAGGTGATTAACGAAACGTTATCATCGCGATGCTATCGAGGGCCAAAATCACCCCTTGCGGCTGGAGCGCATGATCCCCTTGCCATCGGACGGTTCTGTATCGATCGCGGGACGCTCGCCTGGGCTTGCCGCCGAGACGATCGAGGCGGTCGTCACGCTGCCGACCTTCAAGCGGCCGGAACAGGTGCTGGCGACGCTGGCGTCGCTGAAGGCGCAGCGGACCGCGAGACGCTTCGCCGTCATCGTGATGGAGAACGAGGCCGAGGCGCGCGACGGCGCCAAAGCCGTGATCCCGTCCTTCGAGCGCGGCGAGATGTCAGGTCTTGTCATCGTCGCGCATGAGCGCGGCAATTGCAGCGCCTACAATGCCGGATGGCAAACGGCGATCCTGCATTTTCCCAACTTTCGGCACCTGCTGGTCATCGACGACGACGAAATCGCCGACCCCGACTGGCTGGAGCGCATGTGCAGGGCAGCTGAAACGCTCGGCGCCGACATCGTCGGCGGCCCGCAGGTGCCGGTGTTCGCTGAGCCGGCGCATGCCAGATGGGCCGAGCACCCGGTGTTCGCGCCGCCCCACCGGGAGACCGGACGGGTTGCCGCGCTCTATTCGTCCGGCAACCTGCTGGTCGGGCGCCATGTGCTGACCGCCATGGGCCCGCCCTTCCTCGACCTCCGCTTCAACTTCATGGGCGGCGGCGATTCCGATTTCCTCAGCCGTGCGGCCGCCAAGGGTTTCGTGCTCGGCTGGTGCGCCGAGGCCAAAGTGCACGAAACGGTGCCCGCCCGGCGCGTCGAGGCAGACTGGATCCGCGCCCGCAGCCTGCGCAACGGCGTCATCTCGACGCTGGTCGAGAAGAAGAAGCGCGCCGGCACTCCGCTTGCCGGCGCAAAAGTGTTCGCCAAGAGCCTGGCGCTGCTTGCCGCCTCGCCGCTGCGCGGCGCCGTCAGGCTGGCGCGGACGGGATCGTTGGCGACGGCGCTCTACCCCGTCCATGTCGCGCTTGGCCGTGTGATGGCCGAATTCGGATATGCCAATGAGCAATACCGACAGCCTGAGAAGAACTGAGCGGGCGCCGCTCAGCGCGGCATTCACCCGCGCGGGCGTGGCGACCGCGATCGCTGCGCTGTTGTTCACCGTCATCCTGGTGTCGTTCCGGCCCTTCCAGCCGGCCGGCGCCGAGTTGACGGGCCAGGGCGGCGACATCGTCAATCAGCTGGGTTTCAGCTCGCTCGGCGCGATCTCGATCTTCGCGCTGATGGCCTTCGCCGACCCGCGCGTGGCGCGCTCGCTCTTCAGCCCGTCCTGGATGCTGATGCTCGGCTGCTTCATGCTGTCGGTGGTGCTGGCGACCGACCCGCCGACGGCGATGCGCGCCGCCTCGTTCACACTGATCGGCATCCTGACCATGGCGACGATCCTGGCGCTGCCGCGCGACGCCGATAGTTTCTCGAAGGTCGTCATCTTCACCGCCGTCGTCGTGATCGGCCTCTCCTATGTCGGGCTGATCGTCTTTCCGCATGAGGCGATGCACACGGCCGACTCGCAGGAACCCGAACATGCCGGTCTCTGGCGCGGCGTCTTCACCCACAAGAACATCGCCGGGCCGATCATGGCCTGCTTCAGCTTCGCTGGCCTCTACCTCTACCGGCGCGGCGACAAGCTCTGGGGCGCCGGCATCTTCGCCGCCGCCATGATCTTCATGCTGCACACCGGCTCCAAGACGACGGTCGGGCTGGTGCCGTTCTCGATCCTGATCGTGGTTCTGCCGAGCCTGATCGGTATGCGGCTCGGCACACCGGTCCTGTTCGCGCTGGCGATCATCGCCACGGCGGTCGGCACGTTGGGCATCGTCTTCATCCCGCCGGTGAAGCACCTGGCGGCTGTCTATTTTCCCGACCTTACCTATACCGGGCGCACGACGCTGTGGGAGTTCGCCGGCGACATGCTGGCGAAGAAGCCATGGACCGGCTACGGCTATGAAAGCTTCTGGGGAACGCCGCTGCTGCTCAACCAGGATCAGCCCTTCGATCGGCCCTGGGACATCAGGACCATCGTGCACGGCCATGACGGCTATCTCGACATCGCGGTGCTGATGGGGATCCCGGCGCTCTGCGTGGCGGTCTACACCTTCCTGATCGCGCCGCTGCGCGACTACATGCGCATCCCGCTGCGCAAGGAGAACATCTATCTCGGCGATTTCTTCATGATGGTGCTGCTGTTCGCGGCGCTGAACGGCTTCCTCGAAAGCTTCTTCTTCCGCCGCGCCGACCCAGTCTGGCTGTTCTTCGTGCTCAGCGTGCTCGGGTTGAGGCAGGTGTCGCTGCGGCCGCTGGCGGTGCGCCGCCCTTCCTGACCTGGCTTCGACGGGGCTTTCCCGGCACGCCGCAAGCGTCTATGGGAAGGCCGTTCCTGCGGAGGCTTCCAAATGACGATCAGGCTTGTTCTCGCCGGCTGTGGCAATATGGGTTTCGCCATGCTCTCGGGCTGGCTGAAATCCGGCAAGCTTGCACCGCAATCCGTATTCGTGGTCGAGCCCAATGACGATCTGCGCAAGCGGGCCGAGGCGCTGGGCTGCGGCGTCGCCGCCGATGCCGCCGGAATTCCAGCCGATGCGGTGCCTTCCCTCGCCGTCATCGCGGTAAAGCCGCAAGTGATCCGCGAAGTGACCGCCGCCTACACGCGTTTCGGCGATGGCCGCACCACCTTCCTCAGCGTTGCCGCCGGCACACCGGTCGCCACGTTCACGAGCATATTGGGCGACAGCGCGCCGATCGTGCGCTGCATGCCGAACACGCCGGCCGCCATCGGCAAGGGCATGATGGTGGTGTTCTCCAACCCGCTTGTGTCGGACGAGACGAAGCGTTTCGTCGCCGACCTGTTGTCGGCCAGCGGCCAAGTGGCCGAGATCGACGACGAGGGCCTGATGGACGCGGTGACGGCGGTGTCCGGTTCCGGGCCGGCCTACATCTTCCATTTCATCGAGGCGCTGACGGCTGCGGCCGAGAAGGCCGGGCTGCCGGCCAGGACCGCCGGCCTGCTCGCCATGCAGACGGTCTATGGCGCCGCCTCGCTCGCCGCAGAAAGCCACGAGGATCCCGGCGTGCTGCGCCAGCAGGTGACCAGCCCGAACGGCACGACGGCCGCAGCGCTCGCCGTGCTGATGGGCGAGGAACGGCTGACCAAGCTTTTGACCGAAGCGGTGGAAGCGGCGCGGCTGAGGTCGATAGAGCTCGGGAAATGAAACTAAGCGAGATCGGTTCGCGAGAAATCGTTGCCCTTGTAGAGCAGCGGCATGCCGTGACTTTTCGCGCAGGCAAAGGAGAGGCAGTCGGCAAGGTTAAGCTGGGCTGGATGCCCACGCCCCTTGCCATAGTCTGAAAAGGCCTTGACCGCGAGTCTGGCTTCGCCGGCGCCGATCGGTACAATCTCGATATTGGCCTCGTGCAGGAACGCCCCGATCACCGTCTCGGCAACCAGCGGCTCGACCGAAAGCTTGGTAGACAGACGCATAGCCGCTTCGAGCACCATAAGTGCTGAGGTCATCCTGCTCGGCGCTTGCTCGATCCGGTTACTCCATTCGTCGGCGTCCTGTTCTCCCGATAGAATAGCGACAACCACCGAGGTGTCGACGAACATCAGGAATGTCCCCACATCTCGTCGATCTCGTCCTTGCTCATAGCCCGGCCGCCCTGGCCTGCCTTGGCCCGGAAGTCCTCGGCGATGACGGCGAGCCGTTTGGCGAGTGGGATGCGCTGACGTTCACGCTGCAATTCGGATTCGAGAGCTTCGATAACCGCCTCAGTCATCGAAATCTTGCGCTTCTCGGCAAGCCGTCTTGCCAATTCGCGTGCGCGCGGATCCCTGATCTGGAGATTCATCTGCCGGTTCCAAAGCGTCCTTGTCACTACAGTATAGTCACTTTGTCATGGCAAGGCCAGCACGTAACGTCACGCGCCTGAGGCAGCATGGTGAGAGTCCCGATATTTGGAGGATCTCAAGCCCCGTACAGCATCTCGTCCTGCTTGCGGCGCAGAGCGTACAGTCTGGTCGTCTCATCGGGCGCGGCATTGTCCGCCGTCAGCAATTCGCCCTTTCGGACCGGCTTCAGCACCTTGCCGCCCTCGAGCAGGCCGACCGGCACGGCGCGGCTGGCGCGGGCTTCGGTGACCGTCATCGTCCAGGAGCGGTAGCAGGTCTCGCCGATGGCGTCGAAGGTCTCGCCCGCTGTCAGATCGCGCTTTGCCACCGCGCAGACCTCGGCCGCCGGTTTCGGCAGCGGCACCATGTCGGGCCGGCCGTGGAGCACGATGCGGGCGGCGGTCAGCGGCACTTCCAGCGAGGTCAGGTGATAGGGCCGGAAGAAGCTGTAATAGGGACCGTGGCCGACATGCAGGTCGTCCATGCGCTCGATGACGCGCGGATGCGTCGCCTCGACGATGACAAAGACGCCGGGCGCCACGCCCTTGCCGATCGTGTAGTCGACGACGCCCTTCTTCGACAGGATGCCGCCATTCTCCTTCGGGATCAGCACTTTGGCGAGTTCGTCGCGGTCGGCCTTGGGACCATGCATGCCCGGAACATCCGGCACCAGACCGGTGGCGTTGGCGATGGCGCACATCTCGACCATGGTTTTTGAGCCGTCGACGAACTCGACCAGCATGCGCGGGTTCATGTTGCGGCGCAGCGCCTCCTCGCGGTAGTCGTCGGGCACCGCGTCATGGTTGAGCGGATTGTTCTTGCCCTTGCCGGCCGAGACGATGGTGTAGCCGAGCGCCGAGGCGAATTCGATCAGCTCCATGCAGCTCGACGGCTCGTCGCCGGCGCCGACCGAATAGACGACGCCGAGCCGGTCGGCCTGCTGTTTCAGATAGCAGCCAATGGTGACGTCGGCCTCGACATTCATCATCACCAGATGCTTGCCGTGCTCCATCGCCATCAGGTCGAAATCGGCGGCGACGCCGGGTTTCCCTGTTGCGTCGATGACGACGTCGATCAGTGGATTGGTGACCAGCATCTCATTCGAGGTGATGGCGATCTTGCCGCCCTCGATCGCCTGGCTGACCTTCGAGGCGATGTCGGCCTCGGCCGCCATCGCCTCGTCGCCATAGGCGATGCGGATCGCCTCGCGGGCGGTGTGCGGGCGCCGCGTCGAGATGGCTGCGACCGAAATGCCGGGCATAAGCATGCCTTGCGTCACCAGATCGGTGCCCATCTCGCCGGAGCCGATGACGCCGATACGCACCGGACGGCCCTCGGCGGTCCGTCTGGCGAGATCGCGGGCAAGCCCGGTCAGGGCGACATTGGTCATGCGGAAACGTCCATGCTTTTTGATTTGAAGCGGCAATAACAGGCAACCGCCCTTCATTGCCAATGAAACCGGCAAAACGGCGACAATTTCTCTGGGATTTAGCGCAATTCCAGGAAAAGCGCGCCGCGGTTTTCCGTCCGCATGGCGCGTTCTTACGCCAGCACATGGCATCATGATGACCGACCCAGGCAAGTCTTCGCGCCGTGCCCCGAAAGCGCGCCGCCCTGCCAAAGCCGAAACATCGATCCGCGCCGGTCGCGATTCTAGGTGGACGCGGTTTTGTACTTTGCTTGCGGGGCGGGTACTTGTGCTCCTTTCAAGGCAACTGGCGTTCCTTTCGCGCCAAATGTCGAGCAGCGGCCCCTACTTTCTGTGCCATTTTTGCTACAACCGCCGTGTGTAATGACGGGAATCCCCGCTTTCGGCGGCCCCTATTTCATTAAGTGCTCACATCCTCGAAAAATCTGGTAGATACTCGTCCCAAGCTCCGGTGGCAGGCTTGGGCAAAAAGCGCCTACAAAAAAACAAGGGCGCTGGGATAAAAGTCACGGGGTTAAAATGAACAGGACGGGTAAGGTCACCGTTGGCTGGCGTATTGCGCTTGCCATCACAGTTTCGATGCTGGCTTGTGGGACTGCCAGCGCGCTCACACTCAAGGAAGCCATTGCAGTCGCGGTCGAATCCAATCCGGAGATCGGCCAGGCCATCCAGAACCGCGAAGCAATCGAATTCGAGTTGCGGCAGGCGAAGGGTCTCTACCTTCCCAGTGTCGATGCCGAAGCATCGGCCGGTGTCCGCCGTCTCGACAATCCGGACCGGCGCGCCCTTTCCATCGAGGATGACGCGCTCTATCCGGCCGAAACCGATCTGACGATCTCGCAGACGCTCTACGACAGCGGTGGACGGCGAGCCGAATTGAACCGCCAGGCCTCACGCGTCGACGGCGCCTCGTTCCGAGTTCTGGAGCGGTCCGAATTCATCGGGCTCTCGGTGGTCCAGGACTACCTCGAATACATGCTGCAGGGTTCGATCGTTGCCGAGGCGAAAAAGAACCTCGGCTTCCATCAGGCCATTCTCGGCGACATCCAGCAAGGCATCGCCGGCGGCGCGCTGAACGAGGCCGACCGGCAGCAGGCCGAGGAGCGGCTGTTCGCCGCCAAGGCGCGCATGCAGGAGGCCACGGAGGAACTGGAGGCGGCCAAGATCCGGTTCTTCAAGACCGTTGGCAAGCCGCTGACCAATGCTTCGCGGCCGGGCGATGTCTCCGCCGCGCTGCCGCGGTCGCTCGACGAGGCGATCGGACTGGCGCGCGAGAACAATCCGCGCGTCCACATGGCCAACAGCGATATCGACGCCGCCGCCTCGCTGGTGGACGCCGCACGGGCGAAATTCGGACCGTCGATCATCGCCGAGGGCCGCGCCCGCGCCGGTTCCGATATTGACGGCAGCGATGGCGACACCACCGACCTGCAGGCGCGGGTGGTGCTGCGCTGGAACCTCTATCGCGGCGGCATCGACAAGGCCAACGAGCAGGAGCAGATCCGCCGCACCAGCGAGCAGCGCCTTGCCCTGCATCAGGTCCTGCGCGAGATCGAGGAAGCGGTCCGCACCTCCTGGGACCGCCGCTTCCGGCAAGCCGATCTGGCGAAGACCCTGAAGCAGCAGGCCGCCGCCAACGAAAGGCTGGTCGGGTCCTATCGCGAGCAGTTCAAGGTCGGCCAGAGATCGCTGCTCGACGTGCTCGATGCGCAGAACACGCGCTTCAACACGGCGACGCTGGCGGACACCGCGTCCTATGCCTCGCTTTTCGCCCAGTACCGGCTGCTGGCGGCGACAGGTGAGCTGCTGAAGACGATGAACATCCAGCCGGCGAAGCAGTCGACGGCCTATGCCCGAACCGAGTTCGGCGTGCCGGAAACCGCCGATACCGAAACCTATGCGCGGACCCCGTCGGAGCAGAAGAACGATCTGCCGTTCGACATCCTCGCGCCGGTGAGGAAGAAGCAGCCGATGTAACATCGATCGCTGGTCCTTCGGGGCGGATCGTGAATCAGCAGCCCAATATCCTGTCGCCCAAGGAGGCTTTCAAGGCCTGCTTCTCGGCGATTGCGGCGTATCTCGGCAGGCCGAGCGCGGAAACCGTGCTGTTTGCCGGGGTTCCGATCGCGGAGTCGCGCATCGAGGTCGGCGATATCAGGCACCTTGCCGAACGCATCGGCCTGGAGGTCAGCGAGTTCAACCATCGCGACTTCATGCGTGGACGCATCGACCTGCCGGCGATCGTGTTTCGCGTCAGCCAGTTGCCGGTCGCGCTGCTGGCGGAAATCGACAGCGGCGACTATCTCACCGCGCCGCAGGAAAACGGACGCACCACGATCAGCAAGTCCGAGCTGGCCGAAAGCTACATCAGCGGCGGCGCGTCGTTCTCGATCACCTATGCCAACACCACCGAGGCGATGAAGGTCGGCTCGGCGGCGAAGATCGAAAGGCGGCACTGGCTGACCGGAACCATGGGCGCGTTCTGGCGCACCTATTCGAAGGTCGTGCTGTCGGCGATCTTCATCAACGTGCTGGCCATCGCCTCGCCGATCTTCACCATGAACGTCTACGACAGGATCCTACCGAACAAGGCGGTCGCGACGCTCTGGGTGCTGGCGCTCGGCATCGCCGCCGTCATCCTGTTCGACCTGCTCTTGAAGACGGCGCGCGCCTCGCTGATCGACTATGCCGGGCGCAAGGCGGACCTGAGGATATCCTATCTTTTGTTCGAGAAGGTGCTGAACTCCTCGCTGTCGGCACGTCCCGGTTCAACCGGCGAATACGCAAACCGCGTCACCCAGTATGAATTCGTGCGCGAGTTCTTCACCTCCAACACCATCAGCGTCTTCATCGACACCGTCTTCGTCTTCGTCTTCCTGCTGGTCATCTACGCCATCGGCGGCTGGCTGGTGATCATCCCGGCGCTGGCCTTCGTGATCTCCGTCATCGTCGGCCTGGTGACGCAGCGCCGGATCGGCAAGCGCGTCGCCGCCTCGATGAACGAGGCCGCGCAGCGCCAGGCGCTGCTGGTCGAGTCCATTTCGACGCTGGAGACGATCAAGTCGCTTCGCGCCGAGGCCTATCTGCTGCGCAAATGGGGCGAGCATTCGAAGAACGCCGCCAACACCTCGGAGAAGATCAAGCAGCTTTCGGCCGCCGCCGGCAACATCACCGGCTCCATCCAGCAGCTGGTGACCGTCGCCCTGGTCGTGGCCGGCGCCTATGCCTTCTCCGAGGGCTATGTCTCGACGGGCGCGATCCTCGGCACGGTCATGCTGGCGAGCCGGGCGGTGGCGCCGCTCGGCCAGATCGCCATCACGCTCTCCCGATTCCGCCAGGCCATGCTGTCGCTCCGGATCATCAACTCGATCATGGCGCAGCCGGAGGACCGGCCGGATACGGTGGGCTTCGTCAACCGCCCGATCCGCAGCGGCGCGATGATGTTCAAGAATGTCGGCTTCGTCTATCCCGGCTCCGATACCGAGGTTCTGAGCGGGCTGAACATCTCGATCAAGCCGGGCGAGCGGGTCGGCATCATCGGCCGCATCGGTTCGGGCAAGACGACGATGGGACGCCTGATCGGCCGGCTTTTCCTGCCGACCTCGGGAGAGCTGCTCGTCGACGGCATCGACATTCGCCAATACCACCCCTCGGAGGTGCGCGCCGCGGTCGGGATCGTCGCCCAGGCCGGCGACCTGTTTTCGGGCACCATCAAGGAAAACCTTCTGATGGCGGCGCCGGAGGCGAGCGACGAGGAGATCATCGAGGCCGCCAAGGCCGCCGGCGTCGACGAATTCGTTTCCCGTCATCCGCGTGGCTACGACATGAATGTCGGCGAGCGCGGCACCAATCTGTCGGGCGGCCAGAGGCAAGCGGTGGCGATCGCGCGCCTGCTGCTGACCAAGCCGAAGATCGTCTTTCTCGACGAACCGTCGGGGTCGATGGACCTTGCCTCGGAACGGCAGCTGATCAAGCAGCTCAAAGTGGCTTTCGAGCGGAATACGACACTGATCGTGTCGACCCACCGCTTCAGCATGCTGGAGCTCGCCGACCGCCTCATTGTCATCGACCAGGGCAAGATCGTCGCCGACGGGTCGAAGGAACAAGTCATCCAGGCGCTGCAGAAGTCGAGCGCCTGATTGGGACTGGGTAGATGCTTGCAAGAGAAGATCGTCCGCCGTTTTTCGCGTCGGCATCGATATACATCATAGCGGCGCTGTTCGTCGCTTTCGTCGGCTGGGCCTCGTTCGCCGAAGTCGACGAGATCGCGCGCGGCGACGGCAAGGTCATACCCGCGTCCAAGACCCAGATCATCCAGGCCAGCGAGGCCGGCGTGGTCCAGGAGATCGCCGTCAAGATCGGCCAGGTCGTCAAGAAGAACGACCTCATCATTCGCCTCGACAATACGATGAACACCTCCAGCCTTGGCGAACAGCAGGCCAAGGCGCGCGCGCTGCAGGCACGCATCGCCAGGCTCAAATACGAGCAGGGCGGCAACATTTCGGGTCCCTTCCCGTGCCCGGCCGATATCCAGTCGGTCGCCCCGGAAATCTGCGACAATGAGCAGAAGCTGCTCGTCGCCCGGCGCGGCAATTTCGACAACAAGCTGTCGGTGCTCAAGTCCCGCCTCGAACAGCGCGAGAAGGAACTGGACGAGGCGACCGCCAATTTCGACCGCCTGTCGAAAAACCTGGTCGTCAGCGACCAGGAGGCGAAGCTGGTCGAATCCATGGTCAAGAAGGGCCTGATGGCCAAGACCGAGCAGCTCCGCGTCGAGCGCGAGCAGACCGAGCTCAACGGCCAGCTCAATCTCGCCGGCGAGACCATCAAGAAGGCCAAGGCGGCGATCACCGAAGCGCAGCTGCAGGTGGACGAGCTCGGCCTGCAGCTTCAGCAGGAAGCTCTGGACGACCTCACCCAGGCACTGGCCGATCTTTCAGTCGTCGAAGAAACCATTCGCGGCGCCACCGACAAGGTGGCGCGCACCGATATCCGCTCGCCGGTGGACGGCATCGTCAACACGCTGGACCTGAACACCGTCGGCGCCTTCGTCCAGCCGGGCGCGGTGGTGGCCGGCATCGTGCCGACCTCGGAAACCCTGCTGGTCGAAGCCCGGGTCTCGCCGCGCGACGTCGCCTTCATCCGGCCCGACCAGGAAGCGCTGATCAAGGTCACGGCCTACGACTTCTCGATCTTCGGCGGCATAGAGGGAAAGGTCTCGAACATCACCGCCGACAGCCTGGTCGATCAGAAGACCGGCGAACCCTACTACCAGGTGCGGGTCGCGACGGAGAAGTCGACGCTGCAAAGGGACGGCAAGGCCTATTCGATCATCCCCGGCATGATCTGCTCGGTCGACATCAAGACCGGGCGCAAGACGATCCTGACCTATCTCTTGAAGCCGATCAACAAGGCGCGCGAGGAGGCTATGAGTGAGCGATAGCATCATACCTGCCGTCCCCCACCAGGGCGAGCGGCTGCTCCTGCCGCTGACGGCCGAGGATTTCGGGCCGGAATTCCGCGTCGTGGCGCGCGGCGGCGTGCGCCGCGGCATCCGCCTCGAGCGCGCCTTCTGGGTGACGCTGAAGCAAATGGCCGAAAGCCGCAAATGCACCATCGGCATGCTGGTCGACGAGATCGCCCATGCCGAACAAGGGAACCTGACATCGGCGATCAGGGTTGCCTGCATGCGCGGAATGGCTGACGAAAACCTGAGCCTGCGCAAGCTCGCCTCGATCAGGACGATCACCGCCATACTGGTCGCCTGCCCGTCGCCGGCCTTCGCGCTGTCCTCGTCGAAGAAGATCCTGACCTTCAACGCGCCGTTCCAGCAACTGGTCAAGCGCCAGCTGCCGACGGCGCCGAACGACGATGCGCGGCATGACCTGAAGCTGGCACTCGACCTCAACGTGGCCGATATCTTCGCCAGGCTCGAGGCGAATGGCGAGACGCCGGTCAACACCGGCTTCGTCATCGGCGTCGGCGAGCGGCGCTACCGGGGCCAGCTCAACGTGGTGCGCGCGCCGGTGGCGGAGCCGGAATTGCTGATGGCTTTCGTCTTCAACGGCTGACCGCCCGAGCAGACTGCTCAGCGCGGGCCCATGCGGGTCGGGGCTGAGTCCCTGGATACCATCGCCGGCTCCAGGCCCTCGCCGGGGGCAACGGTGGCAAAGCCGCCCTTGATGTCGGCCATCTCGGCGCCGCCGGTCCTTGAGCCATGGATCCAGGCCCGGTCCATGCTGAAGGAATAGAGCGGGACATAATCGGGCAGGTCGCTCTCGCGCCTGACGGCGTTGCCCAGACTGTCGAGGATGAAGGCGCCGCTGGCAGTGCTCACCGATAGCACGGCGTGGAAGAATTTCCGCTTGCGGTCCTGGAGGACGACCAGCGACATGCTCTGCGCCGGAATGCCCGCCTCGAGCAGCGCCGTCATCTTGAGAATGGCAAAATCCTCGCAATCGCCGGCCCGGCGCTCGAGGATTTCCGAGGGCTTCGCCCAATAGTCCATCTTGCCGTAGACGACACTGTCCTTGCGGTAGGCGATCAGGCGGTTGATGCTGGTGTTGACGAAGGCCAGCCTGTCGCTGAACCCCTTTGCCTTGGCGGCATCGACGATCGCGGCAAAGGCGGCGTTCTTGCGCTCGCAGCCGGTGTCGGCCGCACAGCCGACGATCGCCTTGTAGACGGGCGCCCAGCGCGCCGCGACCGGAAAGTTGCGCATCGACAGGGCGACCGAGCCGAACACACCCGGAATGATCGCGGCCGTCTGTATCGGGTCGATGCCGGCATCGGCTTGCGCCGCCGACGAGGCCGCCGAGCGGTCGACCTCGGCGAAGCTGTAGGCGGCGGAGATCATTTCGATCCGGTATGACGCGGCGGGCTGCCAGGGCTGGTATCTGGCCAGCGAAACACCGCCCAGGCTGAGCGGCGCCCGGAGCCCTTCGAGCGGCGCGGCGGGCGAGGCCGAATCACCCGGCATGGCGCTCGCCGATGCCGGCAGCGGCAGGCTGGAGAGCCCCATTGCCAGCAGGAGAATCTTGAGCCCGGCGTTCCCCAGGACGATCTTTTGTGTTTTCATGACGCCCACCTTTGACTGTGGACGCTATCAATCCCGTCTCAAATTATTGGAAATGAAGGTGGATAAATTTAGCGAAATCTGTTTTAGCTACTTTATCTAAAATTTTATTCTTATTTATACTTATATTTATGAAACCCCGCCGCCCGTCGCCGACCAAGCTGGCTCCAGAAGACGGCATGCATATCAGGTTATACCTCGAAGGTTTACCATGCGTAAAAAATACAAAAGTCCGTATATTCGCGTATATGAAGCAGATTGAGAGACGGTTGCAAAGACAAGGTCGTCCCTGTCTCTTTCCGGGAAATACCGGAGGGGTTTCAAGCCATGACGACCAATATCGATTTGGACAACGTTTCAGGTTCCTTTGACGCACATGGAGCATCCAGCGAACATGCCGGACTGACACCGGCGCAGGAGATCCAGGTCGCGCAGGCAGCCTCGACGGGGCAGGCCGCGCCGGCGGATCCGGTGCCGGTCGACGTCGGCAGCGGCGCACCGGTGCAGCCCGAAGCGCCGGCGGCCAAGCCGCCCGCAGCAGGCGCGGCAGCGGCAAACGCACCGGCGGGCGCGGCGCATGACTATGTGGCCGATGCCGGCAACGTCGTCAGGCTTCCGGCCAATGTCTCGATCGACAACATCAAGGTCGATGGCCACAACCTCGTGCTCGTGCAGCCCGACGGGTCGCAGATCGTCATCAAGGACGGCGCCCTCAACGTGCCGACCTTCATCCTCGGCGATGTCGAGGTGCCGCGCGTCGCCCTGATCGCGGCGCTGGAAGCAAGCCATGTCGACGTCGCCTTCGGCGCCGACGGCTCGATGTCGGCCGGATCCGGGAATGGTTCGCCGAACAGCGCGGGCGGAAACTTCTCCGTTCCCCCCGGCGGCATCGGCGACGGCTTCGGCCTGTCGGCTCTGCTGCCGCCGACGGCCCTGCAGTTCGGCCAGCTCGAGCGGCGCGAACTCTTCCCCAATGTCGTGGACAGAGGCGTTTCGGTGGTGGCGGTGTCGCTGCTCACCCCCGACGAGGCAGCCAGCGAAACCGGCATTAACGGCGGTCCGTCGCAGTCGCCCGGCAGCGACGCGCCGAGCAACGCCGAAACGTCGAGCATCGGCACGATCACCGTCGACGCGCCTGACGGAATCGGGTCGATCGTCATCAACGGCGTCACGGTCAGTGGCGTCGGGCAGCAGATCCAGGGTCAGTTCGGCTACATCACGATCGTGTCCTTCAACCCGGTCACCGGTGCCATCGAATACAATTACACGGTGACCGAGTCGGTCACCCATCCCGATCACACCAACGCATACGATCCCAACGATACGGTTCCGGACAATTTCAGCATCACCGTCACGGATGTCGACGGCGATACGGCCAGCACCACCTTTGCCGTCGCGATCATCGACGACGTGCCGACGGCGGTCGCCGACACCGACAGCATCGCGGCCGGCCAGTTCGGTCCGGCGACCGGCAATGTGCTCACCGGCGGAACCGACGCCGCCGACACCAACACGACGGACGGCGTTGCCGACGTCCAGGGCGCCGATGGCGCGACGGTTGTGGGCGTCGCCAAGGGCACGACCAATGCCGATCTGGACAACACGGGCACGCTCAATACGCCGATCCAGGGCGAATACGGCAAGCTGACGCTGCACGCCGACGGCTCCTACACCTATGTGCGCGACGCCGGCACGCCCGGCGGCGTCAACGACGTCTTCACCTACACGATCAAGGACGGCGACGGCGACACCTCGCACACGACGCTGACGATCTCGATCGGCAACTCGACGCCAGAGATCTCCAATCTGACGCCGGAGGCCAATGGCGGCGACGTGATCGTCAATGAAGCGGCGCTGAACGTCGGCACGCCGGGCGGTCCCGGATCCGATCCGGCAAGCGCGGCTGAGACGGGCGCGGGCACCTTCAACATCAATTCGCCCGACGGCATCGCCTCGCTGGCGATCGACGGCCACGCCTTCATTACCAACGGCACCTTCACCGGCGGCTCGTTCACGACCGCGCTCGGCAACACGCTGACGGTGACCGGCTACAACGCCGGCACCGGCGTGGTCAGCTATACCTACACGCTCAACGACAACGAGGCGCATGCCACCGGGCAGAGCACCAACAGCCTGTTCGAGAACTTCACGGTCACGCTGACCGACATGGACGGCCAGAGCACCAATGGCACGCTCTCCGCCAACATCGTCGACGACGTGCCATCGGCCTATGCCAACACCAACAGCGTCTCGGAAGGCGCGCAGGTCTCGGGCAATGTGCTGAGCGACGGAACGCCTGACGTGCTCGGCGCCGACGGCGCGGCGCCCGGC
>NZ_SRUX01000010.1:0-174887 GCF_004791545.1 Mesorhizobium sp. M4B.F.Ca.ET.214.01.1.1 | reverse complement strand
AACATCGTCGACGACGTGCCATCGGCCTATGCCAACACCAACAGCGTCTCGGAAGGCGCGCAGGTCTCGGGCAATGTGCTGAGCGACGGAACGCCTGACGTGCTCGGCGCCGACGGCGCGGCGCCCGGCGGCGCGGTGACCGGCGTGGCCACCGGCTCGAACGTCTCCAACCCGGTGAGCGGCAATCTCGGCGGCGCCGGGATCGCGGGCCAGTACGGCACGCTGGTGCTCAACGCCAACGGCACCTACACCTACACGGCCAATCCCAACGCGGTGACCACCAACGCGGTCGACCACTTCGTCTACACCATCACCGATGGCGACGGCGACACCTCGACGGTGACGCTGGACATCACCGTCAACAACGTCACGGTGACCGCCTCCGACACCGACGCGCTGGTCTATGAGAAGGGCCTGCCGGCGGGCAGCGACGCGGCCGGCAATAGCGAGATATTCAACGGCGCCATCACGCCGGCCGGCGGCACGGGGCCCTATACCTATACGCTCAACTCATCGGCCACCGGCAGCTACGGCAACCTGGTGCTCAATGCAGACGGCACCTACACCTACACGCTGACCCATACCTATGACGGCGCGACCCTCAACAACGGCATCACCACCGAACAGGACAAGGACAGCTTCACCTATACGGTGACCGACGCACACGGCAACACAACCACCGGCACCATCCTGGTCGACATCGTCGACGACGTGCCATCGGCCTATGCCAACACCAACAGCGTCTCGGAAGGCGCGCAGGTCTCGGGCAATGTGCTGAGCGACGGAACGCCTGACGTGCTCGGCGCCGACGGCGCGGCGCCCGGCGGCGCGGTGACCGGCGTGGCCACCGGCTCGAACGTCTCCAACCCGGTGAGCGGCAATCTCGGCGGCGCCGGGATCGCGGGCCAGTACGGCACGCTGGTGCTCAACGCCAACGGCACCTACACCTACACGGCCAATCCCAACGCGGTAACCACCAACGCGGTCGACCACTTCGTCTACACCATCACCGATGGCGACGGCGACACCTCGACGGTGACGCTGGACATCACCGTCAACAACGTCACGGTGACCGCCTCCGACACCGACGCGCTGGTCTATGAGAAGGGCCTGCCGGCGGGCAGCGACGCGGCCGGCAATAGCGAGATATTCAACGGCGCCATCACGCCGGCCGGCGGCACGGGGCCCTATACCTATACGCTCAACTCATCGGCCACCGGCAGCTACGGCAACCTGGTGCTCAATGCAGACGGCACCTACACCTACACGCTGACCCATACCTATGACGGCGCGACCCTCAACAACGGCATCACCACCGAACAGGACAAGGACAGCTTCACCTATACGGTGACCGACGCACACGGCAACACAACCACCGGCACCATCCTGGTCGACATCGTCGACGACGTGTCATCCTTCACCCTCGTCAATGATGGGAACGCCGATGGCATCGTCAGCTTGTCGGCACTCAATCCGGCAACAGCTACCACCTACGACGGCCAGTTCGCCGAGTGGCAGTACGGGGCGGATGGGTTCGGCGGCATCACGGCCACAGGGCAGAATGTACAAGTTGCCTCCAGCTCGGCATCCCAGATCGTGCTCAACCTGTACGAAGGAGCTGATATCGTTGCCGTCCTAACTCTGAATGCCAACGGCACCGACTCGCTGGAAGTTCTGCACCGGGCAGGTGATGTCGTCTTTACTCCAATCGCCGCGACTTCAGCGACAGCCGGAGGGCCGACAGGTTCACTGATCGTGGATTTGGGTGCTGCCACGGACTTCAACATTCTTGTTACCGGCGATGACGGCGTGGCCCCCACCGGCCAAAGCGGGGATTTGGTGAACACCAGTAATCAAGGTTGGGCGGTCAAGGGTAGCTCCGGCCAGACAAATGACCCCGGTGAATCCATAAAATTCGCATTCGTCAACGATAGTAACAATACGACCCCTCACAGCGTCGACGATTTCAAGTTCACGACCGAGGGCTACACGGGCGGCATGTCAACGGCCAAAATCACCGTCCTCGTTTACACCGATGCCACGCATTATGATCAGGTGACGCTCAACGTGACTTCGGGCCAGGTCATCCAGGTCAGCCAGCTTGACTGGTCGGCTGTCGCGGGTACCGCCAACTATGTAGCCGGCGATGACATCTACGCGGTCAAAGTCCTCAGCGATGCCTCAAATGGCGGCGGGTTCCGCCTGAATGGCGTCGAGGTCGGCTCGCAATCAGAAACGCCGCCGGCAGATCTCGACTTCAACGGCATCAAAGTATCCATTACGGATGGCGACGGCGATGTTGCGACGCAAACCTTCAACGTCCATATCGATGGCACGACGGGCGATCATCTGACGGTTGAGGCCATTGCCGGAACTTCCGGAAACGACAACCTGCTTGGCACTTCCGGCAACGACACGCTGATCGGCGGCATTGGAGCCGACACGCTGAATGGCGGCGACGGCAACGACCTGCTGATCGGCGGCGCCGGGCAGGACACGCTTACCGGCGGCGCGGGCGCCGATACGTTCAAGCTTGACGGGCTCGACATCAAGGATCTGATCGTCGACTACAGCGGTGTCGGCGGGCACGGCGACAAGATCGACCTTTCGTCCTTGTTCGACACTGCTCCTGGCGGCGCCAATGTCGGCGACTTCGTCAACTACAATGCAGCGACCGGCACGCTCAGCGTCGATGCCGACGGCACGGCCAACGGCGCCAATTTCGTCGACGTCGCGACGCTGCAGAACCTGCCGGCGGCCAACACCATCACGCTGCTCTACGACGACGGCACGACCACGCACACGACCACGGCAAATCTAGTCTAGCGGCATGGCGCAACGGGACATCGCCATGCTATGTATTAGCAACTCGTATATTGGGATTATGGAGGGGACTTTATCATGAAGCGTTCCGCAAGATTGCTGGTGTCGGCCGCGGCCCTGTTGCTGGTCGGATCGGCAGGGCGTGCCGCCGACATCATCGAAGGCCCGACGGCCGACTACTGCCGCACCGTCGGGACGTCCAACCTGGTGCTGACCGACAACATCGCCGACCTGAAGACCCAGGTGGTGAAGCTGATGGACGAGTCGGTCGCCGTCGCCAAAAGCCCGGAGTGGATCCACTCGTCGCGCCCCGCCTTCGTGTGGGCTTCGGAAGCCAAGGCTTACTGCGGCATGGCCTATGGCTACCTGAAGACGAACTACAAGGACGAAGACACGCTCAACAAATGCGAGTGCTTCCACGATCGCATGGTCGAGTACATGAACTGACCTGAAGGGCGAGCGCGCCAACAGACTGGTGATGACAGCCCCGAAAGCCTTGCCGCTCGCCGCCGCGAGCCTGGCGCCGGTTACCGCGCATGCCGGCGCGGCGCTTCGCGGCATTTCCCACAGACGGCACCCGCCCTCGCCACAAGCATGGGCAATCGCGTTTGCGCTGGCGGCCGCCTTGTCCGGCTGCCAGTCGAAAGGCAGCGTGAGTGAGGCGCTCGATCCGGCCGCGATTGCGGCGCCCGGCGCCCCCGCCGGCGGCAGCGTCGCCGCGGCGCCAAAGGCGATGCAGGCGACGCAGTCGCTGGGCACCGGGCCGGCCAAGATCACCATGCTGCTGCCGCTGTCCGCCGCGGGAGGCGCGGGCGAGGACGGCAGGAAGATGCTCGACGGCGCCAAGCTCGCCATGGCCGATCTCGGCAACAACCTGCTGACGCTGACCGTCGAGGACACGCGCGGCGATCCGGCCAATGCCAAGGACCTGGCGGTCAAGGCGATAACGACGGGATCGAAGGTCGTCATCGGCCCGACCGAACTGCCGGCCGCGCAGCACATCGCCAAGCTGTCGGGCTCGACGCGGCCGCCGGTGCTGGCGCTGGCCGACAATTTTTCCGGCGGCCCCGGCGTCTATGCCGTGCGGCTGAGCGAGGCCGACAGCGCGGCGGCGGGTGCGGCGGCGATCGCCGCCAAGGGCGCCAAGAAATTCGTGCTGCTGGTGGCCGCGGGCAGCGATGCCGGCGCTGTCGAGAAGCGGGTCGCCAACGGCCTCAGCATCTATGGCGCGGCACTTGCCGTCACCCTACCCTACTCGCCGGCCGACGGCGGCGCCAAGGCAGTCGCCGACATGGGCTCGCTGGTGGAGGCGCCCGATGCGGTGATCGTCGCCAGCGGAGACGCCAGCCCGTCGCCGGTGCTCGCTGCGCTGAAGGCAAAAGGCATTCCCGGCAAGACGGTCTCGCTGATCGGAACCGATCGCTGGCTGGAGCATCCGATCGAGCCGTCGTTCGAAGGCGCCTATATCGCGACGCTCGACCAGAACGAGACCGGGCCGATCGCCGACCGTTTCAACGCGGCCTTCCACTACCCGGCCGACGTCAATGTCGCCTATGCCTACGACATGGTGGCGCTGACCGCGGGCGTGGTGAGCGCCGTCGGGCCGAACGGCTTCAGCAAGCAGGTGCTGGAAAACGCCAGCGGCTTCCGCGGCTCGACCGGCCTGTTCCGCTTCCGTGCCGACGGCTCCAGCCAGCGCACGATGCCGTTCTACCGGGTCGAGAAGGGCGCGCTGAAGCTGGTGGCGAAGTCGACTGCGGGGTTTTGAGAGAACCCGGCCTCAGCTGAGCTGTTGCAGAACGCCCGAACTGCTGGCCAACATCCAGCTCTCGTAGATCTGGAACACGATCGAGCAGATCGCGGCAATGGCGATCGGCACACCGAAGGGCACGACGCCCTTGCGGTCGAGATGCTGGACATAGAGCTGGAAGGCGCCCTGCGGCAGCATCAGAGGGTTCTTGACGACCATCGCCATGACTAGGGCAAACAGAAGCAGCAGCACCGAAAACACGACCAGGCCGCTGCCGCCGATCAGCAACGGGATCACCGCCATCAACTTGACGTCGCCGGCACCGACCTTGCGCAAGGTCCAGAACGGGAAGAGCACGATAAACAGCAAAAGACCGGCAAGTGCGCTCAAGCCCATGTCCCACCACGATCCGGACTGAACCGACAGCAGTTGCAGGGACCCGAGGCCCAGGCAAAGCAGCAGCAGAACGTCGCGATTGGTTATCTTCTGGGTGGTGAAATCCACCCAGGCGATCCTTGCAAGCAGGGGGATGGCAAGTGCCTTGAGCAGCAGCGATGCGCCGAGCAGCATAGCTACTGCCGCTCGACGTTCTGCACGCTGGAGGACAGAAGCTTCAGATTGTTGGCCACGGTCGGGTCGTTGGGTGCCAGCTCATAGGCCTTGAGGAAGTTGGTGCGGGCATTCTGCAGCTTGCCGCGCAGCAGATAGGAATAGCCGAGATTGTTGTAGTATTCGGGCGTGCCGCCGAGCAGCTTGAAGGCGCGGCTATAGGCCAAATCGGAAAGGTCGAAGCGGCGGATGCGATCGCAGGAAGCAGCAAGCCCCAGCCATGCAACGCCGTCATTGGGCGCCAGCCGGGTCGCCTTGTAGAACAGGGCGCCGGCGTTGCCGTAGTTTTCCGAGCGGAACTGGTTCTTGGCCTCGGCGACCGCCTGGTCCGAGGCATAGTAGTCGACATCACTGACCGTCTTCAGCCCGTCGAACGTATCGCCAAAGGACGTGACGTCGCCCTTGGAGGGTTCGTTGGTGCGAACGACGCCATCGGTTGGATCGGTCTGGCAACCGGCAAGCAGCACAATGAGCACACCTGTAGCGGCGGCGAGGCGTATTTTCCCTGTCATTCTGTCCCCCAGGGGTCCCCCGACTCCAATTCGAATCTAAGCATATGACAGGCTAGAAGAAAATGCCTCTCATGCGAATGACCACCGGTAACATGATGACCATCAACACAACAGGAAAAATACACAGGCCCAATGGAATCATCATCTTGACCGGCAAAGCGTTGGCGCGCTCCTCGGCGCGCAGAATTCTCTGGCTGCGCATCTCGTCGCTATAGACGCGCAAGGCGTCGGTCAGGCTGGTGCCGAGTTCTTCCGATTGCCTGAACAGCACGGCCAGAGCCCGCGCCTCGTCAAGTCCGATGCGATCGGCCAGGTCGCGCAATGCCTCGCGCAACGGCTTGCCGGCGCGCAGCTGCAGATTCATGATCGAAAGCTGAATACCCAGCCATTTGTGGGTGCCGGCCAGTTCGTTGCTGACCCGCTCGACCGCTGCCTCCAGGCTCATGCCGGCATCGGCGCAGGTGATCATCATATCCATGAAATCGGGAAAGCCGCGACGATACACTTGCTGCTGGGCGCTCTCAAAACGGTCGAGAGCCACACTGGGAACGACCAGACAAGCGAGCCCGCATAGGGCGGCACCGGCAAACGTGAAGACGCCGGGCAATTGCGGCGGCAGAACAAAAGGCAGCAGTGTGAAGGCGGCCATGAAGCCGGCGCCGACAGCGGCGAAGCGCAACAAGGTGTAGACAAGGGGCGCGCTCGGCTGGTGGAAGCCAGCGCGAAAGAGCTTCGCCTCGAGCGCGTTTGGTGCGCCGCGCTCCTTCTCGATTGTGCGAAAATAGGCCTCGATCGGCCGCTGCGCCGCTATCCTGGCGAGTTGCTCCTGACCGACCAGCGAACGACGATCGGCAATCCCCTCGGCGATGAGGCTTTGCGCGACCAGTTTTCGCGTCTGCAATGCCGGCAGAAAGACCAATGCGCCGAACAGGAAGAGCGCAACCGCCGCCAGAAAGACAGCGATGGAAACCAGAAAGCCCACATCCTGAATGTTCGAGAACACGTTTGTCCGTCGCTCCTCAGAAGTCGAAATTGACCATGCGATACATGACGAAGTCGCCGAGAAGCGCCCACGCCCCGAAAATCAAGAACACCGGCGTGATGATCGGATTGTTCCAGACGTTGCCGTAGTAGGCCGGGGCAGCGAACTGGAGGATAATGAACATAACCACGGGGAATAGCGAGATGACCCATGCCGACATTCGTCCCTCGGAAGAGAGCGCTCTAATCTTCAGCCGGAGCTTCTGCCTCTCGCGCAACACCGATGAGAGATTGGAGAGAATCTCGGTCAGGTTGCCGCCCGTCTTGGACTGAATGGAAAGGGATACCGAAAGCAGGTGAAGACCTTCGTAGCCTACCCGCTGCGAAAGTTTTCGAACGGCGTTTTCGAGGCTGAGGCCGAAGGTGATTTCGTCGGAGACGATGCCGAATTCGGTGCCGAGCGGATCAGGCATCTCGCGCGCGACCAGCGCTATCGCTACCGAAGCTGGATGCCCGGCGCGCAGCGATCGCACGATCATGTCGAGGGCGTCCGGCAACTGCCTGGCGAACTTCTGGACGCGCTTGTTACGGGCGCGCCGAAGAACGAGAAGCGGCAATACAAAGCCCACCAGCAGAAAAATGATCACCGCCGCGACAGTCGAGAGGCCGAGGACCAGTTTCAGCATCAAGGCGAGCACCAACCCTGCGAGGACGAACATTACGGCGAAAGCCAGGGGACTGCCGGTGATGCCCGACTGCGTGTAGAGCCGGTTCAAGGCGACCATACCGAAGCTGAAGTCTCCGGACTCAGTCAAGCCGCGCTCCCGGAGGAGACCTTGCAAGGTCTTTTCGGCCGGCGCTTCTTCCGCCAGGCGCGATAGACGCCGGTTGATGACGCCAGCTTTCACTCGCCGCGACGCGTAAGACAAATAGAGAGACTCGGCGGCAAGGATCACCGACGCAGCCGCGAGCACATAGATAAAATAGAGCAGCGTTTGACTGGTCGGCATTAGAGCGGCACCTGCGGATTGAATGCATCCTTGCCGAAGTGGTGCCCGAGCGTTGCGGCTTCCTGGGCGAACCGCGGTCGGACACCGGTGGCGCGAAACTCACCGACAATCTGTCCGTCCGAAGTGACCTCCCGGCGGACGAAATGATAGATCTCCTGGAGCTGGACGACATTGCCCTCCATGCCGGTCAGTTCCGATATGGAAATGACCCGCCTGCCGCCGTCGGAAAGCCGTTGCGTCTGCACGATGATGTCAATGGCCGAAGCGATCTGCGCGCGAATGGATTCGTGGGTCATCGGCATGCCGGCCATGCCGACCATCTGTTCCAGGCGAGACAGCGCATCACGCGGCGTGTTGGCATGGATGGTGGTCATCGAGCCTTCGTGACCGGTGTTCATGGCCTGCAGCATGTCGAAGGCTTCCTCGCCACGAACCTCGCCGACGATGATGCGGTCGGGCCGCATGCGAAGCGCATTCTTGACCAGCTCGCGCTGGCGGACCTCGCCCTTGCCCTCGACATTGGGCGGGCGCGTCTCCAGCCGGCCGACATGCGGCTGCTGCAGTTGCAGTTCCGCCGCATCCTCGATGGTGACCAGGCGCTCCTTGCTCGGAATGTAGCTCGATAGCGCGTTGAGCAAGGTCGTCTTGCCGCTGCCGGTGCCGCCGGAAACCAGGATCGACTTGCGCGCCTGCACTGCGATCCGCAGCATGTCGACCATCGGCGGCCGGATGGAATTGAACGCGATCAGCCGCTCCAGTGAATAAGGATGCTTGGAGAATTTGCGGATCGACACCAGCGGGCCATCCACGGAGATCGGCCGCACCGCGATGTTGACGCGCGAGCCGTCGTCCAGGCGCGCATCGACCATCGGCGCCGATTCATCGACGCGACGGCCGATAGCCGAGACGATCTTGTTGATGACGCGCAGCAGATGCGCCTCGTCGCGGAAACGGATCTTGGTTTCCTCGAGCACGCCGCGACGCTCGATGAAGACGCGATTGTGGGTGTTGATCAGGATGTCCGCGATCGAATCGTCTTTCAGCAGCGGTTCGATCGGCCCCAGGCCAAGCATCTCGTCGGCCGTGTCGCTGGTCAACTGATCGAGCTCGCGGGCGTTCAGCGGAACGTTTCGGTGGCGAACGAACTCGCGCACGATTGGCCGGATCTCGTCCAGGATTTCGTCCTTGGAGGCGTTTTCGAGGGCGGTTAGATTGAACCGGTCGATGAGATGGCGATGCAGTTCGACCTTGAGATCGAGAAAATCGTCGCCCTGCATTTCGGCATCCGGCGCCGGAGCGACTGCCGCTCCATTCGATGTCGCCACGACGGCCACAGGCTGCGACGCCCGCTGCTCACTCGGTCCCTTGATGAAGCGCCCCAGCATATGACCCAAGCCCCCAGCAAACTTCCCTCAGGTTGGAAACTAAGCGTTAACCACCAGGGGCACAAGCGCCGAGCGGGGCCGCGAGGATCGAATACTTGCAACATAGTTAAGACGAGTCCCCAAAAAAATCGTTTTATTTTAAGACTGTGCATCCTGGAGCACACCTCTATTCCCGCCTCACGAAACGTTTCGCCCTGCAACGTGCGATTCCCTCGCTGTGGACCCCCGGTAAACCGTTACATATAAAGGACTATGCACATACTCTAATATGATGAGGCTACCGAGATGGGGGGCGCGAGATTGTGAACGAATGGTTAAGGGCGCTCGAAAAATTAATCGAATCAAGCCCTTGCTAAAATTAAACTGGCTTCCGTTCAGGTATTCGAAGGTTAAGGAACTGTTAATCCCGTTTGACTCTGCTTTTTGCCGGGACTTAGATCGAAGTCGACGGGGGATGCTTGGGTATGGGGTTCATCCTTAGCTCGTCTCGTCGGGTTCAACCTCCAAAGGGAGAAATTGGCATGAAAAAGCTCATGACGATGGCCCGGCAGTTCCGCGACGACGATAACGGCGCTGCTATGGTCGAATATTCCATCCTGGTCGGCATCATCGCCGCTTTGGCGATCATGGCAATTCTTGCGATCGGCGGCTGGGTTACCGGTCGTTTCACCGGTCTCTGCACCGCGCTGGACAACTCGCCGATCGGTTCCTGCAACGGCGGAACGGGCGTCGGCACCTGATTACTTATACTACTCAGGCCCGGATCGATCGATCCGGGCCTGAGTCTCATCGCAGCGGGCGAATTGGGGCTTGGGGTAAATGCGCGCCAACACTTTGATCATGATCGTCCTCGCCGGCGTGTTCGGCGTCCTGGCGGTAGTGCTTGTCAACATCTGGCTGGCCAGTCAGCGCAATGCGCTGGCCGAGGCGAATGGCATACAACGCGACACTGTGGTGGTAGCGGCAGTGCCGTTGAAATTCGGCGACACGCTGTCGGCCGACAAATTGCGCGAAATCGCATGGCCCGCGGGCGCGGTTCCGGCCGGCGCCTTCAAGACTACGAAAGAGATCCTGGCCGGCGAAGGTTCGAAGCAGGCATTGCAGGCGATCGGCGCCAACGAGCCCGTTCTCGCCACCAAGATCACCGGCCCCGGTCAGCGCGCCACGCTTTCGGCGGTGCTCGGCGAGGGCATGAAAGCTGTTTCCATTCGTGTCAACGACGTGCTCGGCGTCGCCGGCTTTGTGTTTCCGGGCGACCGTGTCGATATATTGTTGACCCGCACGGTGCGTGCCGATGGCGGGGCGGACAAGAGTTTTGTCGATGTGCTGCTGCAGAGCATAAAGGTGCTCGCTATCGACCAGGTTGCTGACGAGAGCAAGGAGAGCCCGACGGTGGCCAAGGCCGTGACCGTCGAAGTCAGCACCAAGGACGCGCAGAAGCTGACGCTCGCCGCAGGTGCTGGGCAGTTGTCGCTGGCGCTGCGCCAGGCGGCGGCCAACAAAGGCGAGACGACCGAGCGTGTCACGCTTTCTGACCTGACCGGCGACACGCCGAACGACGTCGCCACCAGGCAGGCTGAACTCGCCAAGCAGGCAGCGGCTGACGCCGCGGCCGCGGCCGATCGCAAACGCGCCGACGACAAGCTCGCCGGGCTCGCCAAGGCCGTCGAACGGGTGGACAGCAAAATCGACGATTTGAGCAAGGTCAAGCCGGCGCCAGCTGTGGCATCTGCGCCGCAAGTGAAGGAAATTGTCAAGGAAGAGGTCAAATACGTGCAGCCGGAACCGCCGGCGCGGGCGACAATCGGCGTATTTCGAGGTATAAAACTCGAAACATACGATGTGCCGCGACAAAAATGACGCCGGCGCATTAGGATCGACACTCCGAATCAGCCGGCAGGGGGGTTAGCGTAGATGCGTGTGTACCGGAGACCACTGGCGGCTGCCGCTTTCGCATTGTCCTGCGCATTGCTGCCGCTCAGTCCCGTGGCCCATGCCGCCGACCGCAGCATCGATGTGTCGAACCCGACTATCCATCGCATCTTCGTGCCGGTGTCGCAGTCGGTGACGATCCAGGTGAACTCCACCCTTGGCGACATTGTCGTGGGCGACGAGAAGATCGCCGACGCCCAGCCGATGACCGACAAGACGCTCTATGTCATCGGCAAGGGTGTTGGCACCACAACCGTCAACCTTTTCTCCGAAGACAAGCGCTCGCTGGGCACGCTCCAGGTCGAGGTCGGTCAAGATGTCAGCGACATGGCCGCGGCAATCCGCCAGGTGGCGCCTCGCGCGCGCATCGAAATCGGCTCGATCAACGGCAAGATCAGGCTGGCCGGTCATGTCAAGGATGCCGCGACGCTGGCCTCCATCATGGACGTCGCCCAGCAGTATGGCCCCGACGCCATTATCAACTCCGTGACCATCGACGACAGCCAGCAGGTCAATCTGGAAGTGCGCGTGCTGGAGGCCAAGCGCAACGCCGGCCGCGACCTCGGCGTATCGATCAGGAGCACAAATGGCAGCGGCACGAGCCGCACCGGGACGGGCATTGCGGCCGTCGACGAAGACGGTGTGGTGCTGGGACCCGGGGACCTGCTCAGCGGCCTGCTCTCGAACACCAATCCCTTCGCGGCACTGATCACCCGCGTCATCGACAGCAACATCAAGGTCGACCTGATCATCGAAGCGCTCGAGGCCAAGGGTGTGGTGCGCACGCTGGCTGAACCCAATCTCACCACCTTGTCCGGTGAGTCGGCCAGCTTCAACGCCGGCGGCGAAGTCCCGATCCGCAGCATCGGCACTGATGGCAATATCCAGATCGAATTCAAGCAATTCGGCGTCAATCTGTTGTTCACGCCTGTCGTGATGGACGACAGCAAGATCCATATCAAGCTGGCGCCGGAAGTGAGCGACCTCACCGGCTTCACCTCAGCCGGCGATCCGATCTTCACCAACCGCAAACTGTCGACGGTCGTCGAGCTGCGTGACGGCCAGAGTTTCGCCGTCGGCGGACTTCTGTCGAGCAAGACCACCAAGCTGCAGAACCAGGTGCCGTGGCTCGGCCAGGTGCCGGTCATCGGCGCGCTGTTCCGCAATTCGAGCAATCAGAAGGAAGAGACAGAGCTGGTCGTTGTCGTCACCCCGCATCTCGTGCGGCCGACAAAGCCCAGCGAGCAATTGGCGACGCCGTTCGACAAGACGCGGCCGGCCAATGATCCGGAGTTCTTCATCCTCGGCCAGCTCGAGGTGAACAAGGACATGATCCGCCAGTATGAACACGGCGAAGGCGTCACCGGCCCTTATGGCCACATGCTCGACGTGAAATCGAAGGACAAGATGCTCTATGTCAAGAAATAAGCTCTTGCTCGTCGTTCTGTGCACCGGCCTGCTGACAGGCTGCGCCGCAGACTATCTGAACAACTACGATTCGGTGACGCTGGCGGCCGGCGATACGCAGAAATTCAATTCGCTGCTGCAGACGGTCGACCCATACAATCCGGCTTCGAACAACACGAAAATCGAAGGCGACGGCGAGCGCGGCGTCGGCGTGATCAGAAGCTACAGAGTTCCGCCGCCACCGGCGCCAACGACGAACATGACTGTCAATGTCGGCACTTCGGGTGTGACCAACGGAGCGAATTGAGCAGAAGGATGCGGTGCGCCGGGCATTCGAGGGGCTTGGCGTGAAGGGGTAAGGGGTAGGGCCATGTTGCGAAGTATTCGCGCGTTCTGGCACGATCAGAGAGGGTTAGCGCTGATCCTCGTCAGCGTCATGCTACCGGCGATCATCGGCTTCTCGTTGCTGGCGATCGATATGAGCCGGGTCAACAATCTGCACAATGATTTGCAGAAGGGCGCCGATGCCTTCGCGCTCGCCGCCGCGGCGGAATTGGACGGAAGGACCGGTTCATGGGCGCGCGCCGAGCGCGCCATGGAGACGCTGGTCAGAAACGAAAGCAATTTCTCAACGGCCGGCAGGGGGCCACTGACGGCTGTCCAGCAGGGAGGCACGCAACGCTGCAACAGCGCCGGAAGCATCTCCTGGTGCTTTCTCAAAGCCATTCCCGCCAATGACGGAACCATAATAACGCCGACCAATCAAAATACATATCTGGCCGACAGCACCCCCTCTGTCGGAGAGCCGCAAACGCGTTTCATCCAGGTAACTGTCACCCCCACCGGCTTTGCCGCGATCTTCCCGGCGTCCTTCATAACAGCGGGCGCCAGCGACGGCTTCAACGTCGGCGCCGTCGCCGTGGCCGGCTTCAACTCCGGCGTCTGCAATTACACGCCCGTCTTCATGTGCAATCCATACGAGATGGTGAACGGCACCAATTCCGCCGGTGGGGTCACGCTCGAACAGGCCGTCGCCAGTGAGGCGGTCCGTCGCCGGCTGATCGAACTGCGGCTGGTGGGCAACAATGCCGCCTACGGGCCAGGCAATTTCGGCTTCCTTGCACCCCCGGACAGCGTCGGCAATGGCGCACAGGGGCTTGCGCAGACGATTGCTACGTCAACCCCCCTTGGCTGTTATTCCGCGGGGGGCGTCAGCACCAAGACCGGCCAGAACAACGGGCCGGTTCAGGATGCCTTCAATGTCCGCTTCGGAATCAATGCGAATGGCAACGCCTTCAACAGCGCGGAATACGGGCCTGCCGCGAATGTCCGGAAGGGAGCATCGACGGGCGGCAATGGCAATGGCAATGGAAACGGGGGCGGAAATCAGTGTCCCTCCTACAACCAGTTGACGTTCAACGAGACAGGCAACATGGGCCTGCCCCGGGATGCCACCACGCCCTATATGGGCGGCCGGATGGGCGACGGAGACTGGAACTTCTCCACCTACTGGAGCACCAATTTCGGCTCCACCAGCTACCCATCGTCCTGGAATACGACCAAGCCGACCCGCTACGAGGTCTATAAATACGAGATCGCCAACAATCTGGTCGGCCAGGCTTCGGCAGGCGGCGAGGTAGGAACACCGCCGAGCGCCTGCCTAGCGCCGGTGACAACAATCGATCGCCGGCTGATCTACGGTGCGATCCTCAACTGCCAGGCACTGCAGGCGGCGGGGAACAACCTCAACGGCAACAGCACCAACCTTCCGGTCGAAGCTTTTGCCAGTTTCTTCCTGTCGGAGCCTGTTCCGGGTGCATCGCAGGGCGGCTCGGTTTTTGTCGAGCTCGTCGATATTACAGGTCGCGGTGGGCAGGGAACGCTCGACAATTTCCTGCGCGACGAACCCCAGCTCTATCGGTGACGGCGATGTCGAGCAGGCTATCCCGCATCGTCAGCCGCTTCCGCCGCTGCCAGCGCGGCACGGCGTTTGTCGAGATGGCCGTGATCGCGCCGCTGATGCTGCTGCTGTCGGCGGGCGTGTACGAGTTCGGCAATCTCATCCACAAGAAGCTGTTGATGGAAGCGGGCCTGGACGACGGGGCGCGTTTTGCCGCACGCTGCAACAGCGCGCTCTACACCAGTGCCGGACTTGCCATCGACTGCGCCGATGTCGCCGCCAACATCGCCGTCTTCGGCAACGCGGCGGGAACCGGCAACCCACGTGTCGCGGGGTGGGCAAAGGCAAACGTGACCATAACCATTGCCGCCAGCGGCTCCTGCCATGACGCAGTGGTTGCTGGCGTTACGCGGTATCGGTCCACCACTTCCCAGGTCTGCATCGTCAGGGCTGCCGGCACCTATGCCTATGCCGGCATCGGCATGCTGTCTCTGCTTGGCATCAGTCCGATGACACTGACCGATTTCCACGAGGAGCGGTTCACCCGGTTCTGATGATGATCAGGCGTTTCGCAAAATCAGAAGACGGCGCGACAATGGTGGAAATGTCCATCGTCTCCGTGTTGCTTTTCACGCTGGTCCTCGGCTTCGTCGATTTCGGCTACGCGCTCTACCAATGGAATGCCGCGACCAAGGCCGTGCAGATAGGCGCGCGGCTGGCATCGATTTCCGACCCGGTCGCAACGGCGCTTACGACGGCGGGCCCAATCTCCAGTCCGGGCGCGCCGGTGGTCGCTGGCGCCTATGGACCGTTCGTCTGCGGCTACACCGCCGGGACCGGCACCTGCAGCAACAGCGGCAGCTTCAGCGCCGCCAATTTCAGCCGCATCTTTCGCGGCGACACGGCGAACACCAACGATGACGAGTGTCCGACAATCACCGCGGCGCAGCGACTCACCATGCGGCCCGGCATGTGCCACTTCTTCCCCGGCCTGCGGCGTAGCGATGTTGTCATCACCTATGCAGCAAGCGGTCTCGGCTACCAGACACGGCTCGGCGGACCGGTGCCGACAATCACCGTCAACCTTCGTAACATCACCTTCCAGTTCTTCTTCCTGAGCTGGTTGTATGCCGACAAGGCCATGCCCTCCATGCTCAGCACGGTTACGGGCGAAGATTTGAAGAGCACGTCACCATGAACGCTATCAACACCAAGGTCCTTCCTACCAGACGAAAGCAGGTCGCCCTGTTCTCGTCGGATCCGCAGTTTAAGCGCGATGTGGCGACACGGCTCGACGCGCTGGCGATCTATGATGTCCAAGTCTCGGAGACAGCCGAATTCCTCAAGGGGCCGCCTGCCGATACACGTCCCGGCATTGTCATCCTCGATCTTGCCAATGGCGAGCTGCTCGGCCAGCCGGGCATCGTCGAGGCGCGCTCCAAATGGGCCTCGGTGCCGCTGATCGCGATTTCCGACGAGCTGACGTCGGAGCAGACGCGCGTGCTGGTGCGCATGAACGCCTCGGACTGGCTGCACAAGCCGCTCGACGCCAAGGAGCTGCTCAACGCCGTCACCTTCCACGACACCGGCAACCAGGGCACCAAGAGCCGGATCATCACCTTCATCGCCGCCAGCGGCGGCGCCGGCGCCACCACGCTTGCGCTGTCGGCGGCGGAATACCTGGCCTCGAAGTCGTCCGAGCGCGCCGCCTCGACCTGCCTGGTCGATCTCGATTTCCAGAGCGCCAATTGCGGCGCCTATCTCAACCAGTTCAACCAGTTCGACCTCTCGGGCATCATCGGCCAGCCGGAGAGGCTCGATGTCGAATTGATGGACGTCATCAAGCTTTCGCGCCCGTCGGGTCTCACGCTCTACTCCTTCGAGCGGCCGGAGCTGCCGTTCGAGCCGCGAGGCGCCGATTTCGTGCTGCGTCTTCTCGATCTCGTCGCTTACCGCTTCGACGACATCGTCATCGACCTGCCGAACATCGAAACGCCCTGGCACAGCTCGGTGCTTTCGACGAGCGACGAGATCTTCATCGTCTTCGAGCTCAACGTCGCCTCGCTCAGGCAAGGCAAGCGGCTCTACAAGAAGATCCGCGAGCTGCGCGGCAACCAGGTCAGCATCACGCTGGTCGCCAACAAGCACAAGCGCAAATGGTTCGGAAACCACTTCTCGCGCAGCGAGCTGGAGAAGATCTTCAAGGCGCCGCACATCAAATCCGTCGCGCTCGACAATGCGCTTTTGACCGACGCGCTGAATCGCGCCATCCTGCCTTCCGAAGTGGACGGGCGGGCGCGCTTCAACAAGGATTTGAAGCTGATGTTCAAGGAACGGCTCAGCGATGCCGGCCGCTAGGCCGCACATCATCCGTGCCTTCGTCGGCGCCTGCATCGCCGTGACGGCGCTTGTGTCCGGCCTGCCGCTCGCCGAGGCGCGCTCCGCCCTCGCAGACCGGCCGCCGCTGCCGGCCATGGGACCCAGCCTGAAGAAGACGGTCGCCTTCCAGACTCCTGAGCAGCCCGGCACGATCATCATCCGCAAGGATGAGAAGGCGCTCTACCTGGTGACGCGGCAAGGCCAGGCGCTGCGCTACCAGATCAGCGTCGGCCGGGACGGCTTCGGCTGGACCGGAACGGTCAAGGTCGGGGCGAAGACCGAATGGCCCGAATGGCGGCCGCCCAAGGAAATGCGCGCCCGCCAGCCGGGATTGCCGGACATGGTGCCCGCCGGCCCCTACAATCCGCTCGGCGCGCGCGCACTCTATCTCTTGCGGGACGGGCGCGATACGCTGTACCGCATACACGGCACCAACGATCCCAAGGGTGTCGGCTTCGACGGCACGTCAGGCTGCTTTCGCCTGACCAATACCGATGTGATCGACCTCTTCAAGCGCGTCGCGGTGGGCGCAAAGGTGGTGGTGGAATGACTATGATCAGCGACCCGGAGATGCCGGCGATCGAACTCGGCCCGCGGGAAGAAGTGGCCGTCGGCAAGCCAAGCCGCAAAGGCACCATCGGCCTTGTCGTGGCTGGCGCCGCTGTGGTCACGGCGGTGAACCTGACGGCCGCCGTCTACCTCTATCGCGGCATCAACGACCTGCGCACCGTGGAAGCGCGGCTGGAGCAGCTCGGCCAGTTCGAGCAGCGCATCAGTGCTCGCCTCGATACCGTCAACAACGGGTTCCAGAGCCGGTTCGAAAAACTCGACGACCAGCTGCAGGCGAAGTTCAACGAGGTCAATGGCGGTATCGCCCGGCTGGGCCAGAGCCGGCCAGTCGGCGACGAACCGATGGCGAGCGCGCCCGAGCCCGCGTTCGCCCCGGCCAGCACGGAGACGGAGCCGTCGGCCTTTGCTGAAAACACGGCGGACCCAGGATCCGTCGAAATGCCCCCGCTGAGGAAGCGGGCACCGCCGCCTGCCCCGAACCCTGCCTACCAGCGCATCCAGCAGGCGGACGGCAAGGTCTACTACCGCAAGATCAACTGATATTGCCGAGCGTTCCGGGCGATCGAGGCCGAAGGCCTAGAAATCCCGCCGCAGCGCGAGAATTCGAATAGCCCGGGCTTCGCCGCGCTGCCTGGCTTCGTTGAGGAAGGCGACGTGGCAATAGGCACATGCCGCCAAACCCAGGCACAGCACCAGACTGTTCTTCAGGGTGAAGTCGATCGCCAGCGAGAATGGAATGCCGCTGGGCGCGGTGAAGGCGGCAATCGTGCTCGCCGTTTCCGAATGGCTGCCGGCGGCAATCATCAGCCCGGCAAACAGAAGAGTGGCATGGTTGGCCAGGAAGAAGGCGGCCGATCCCCTCGCCCGGCATGCCATCCAGCAGACAATCGCGGCGGTGGCCAGCATGGCTGCGTCCAGCGCGATCGAAGCGCCCGCATAGAGATCGACCTGCTGCCAGAACATGGTCGCCAGGGGCCGCAGCTCCAGCCAGATCCGCCACATCGTCGGGCTGGCGGGATAGGTGCCGAGCAGGAACGTCGCCGCCCGCTCGCCCGCCAGGATGAGCAGCATGAGAGCCGGGAAAGCAAAGAGCAGTATCGGTTTGCGCTTCATGTCGTCCTCGACAAATTCCGGGGCCACAATAGGCAACAGAGATTTCGCAAGGATTAACGAAGCTTAACGGGGCGCCTGCTTCGGCATCCTTCGCGCGCGTGCTATGCTGCTCTGCCGGACGCCAATGCGGCGGGTCGGATGGCCGGAGCCGTTTCATCGGGGGTTGAAGGGGTGCGCTCAAGCTGGTTGCCAGGTCGGCCTTTTGTTCGACGGCGATGGCCGGGACGCCGCCGATGAGCGGCATAGTGTCCGCGGCAAGGTCTCGCCTGGCGATCGCGTTGGGAGGTGTCGAACTCCTGGCCGGGGTCTTGCTGATCCTGCAGGCCGGCGCCTTGATTGGGGTTGACCGGCAGACGTCGGCATTGGACTCCGGAAGCCAGCCAGCGACGACGGCGCCACCCATGTTCGATGCCGGACCGCGGCAGCCGGCGCGCAAGATCGCGCAGGATCTCATCGCGCCGCCCGAACTCGATGCGACCCGGATCGAACGGATCCAGGCCCGCCCGCCGCTTGGCGAACTCGGTCTTGCATACTGGCCGAAGACGCCGATGCCGGGCGACTGGCGCGAGATGCTGCTCTATAGGCCGATCGCCACCTCGTCGGCGATCTTCGAGGCGATGGGCCGGACGGTGGCGATCAGCGGCACGCTCGCCATCGACCCCGACAGGAGCTGTTCCTTTCGCGAGGTCGCCTGGCCGTGCGGCCAGCGCGCGCGGGCGGCCTTCAACGCCTGGCTGCGCGGGCGGGCGCTGAAATGCTTCGTGCCGCCGGATGTCGACCGCTTCGCCATCGCCGCGCCCTGCAAGCTCGGCAAACAGGACGTCGGCGCCTGGCTGGTCTCCAACGGCTGGGCCACGGCGCTGCCCGGCGGCATCTACGGCAAGGCCGAGGCAACGGCCAGGAGCGCCGAGATGGGCATGTTCGGGCCGCCTCGATAGGCGCGGGACCGCTGCCGATCGGCTCGCTCCAGGCTGGCCGTCAGGCCCGCGCCGACTGCCACCTTCGATATCTGTTTTGTTAACCCTTGCGGTGCAGCCTTTGCCGGCACGGGCCGATTTGATGGCCATTCCGCCCGCATGCATCAAATTGTAGCGGTCGTCGAAACCGAAATTGCAACACACCGGCCTTATGCCAGCGCATCGGACAGGAGATTGGCCAGTGACCAAACCGACAGCGACCCCCTCTACCCAAAGCTGGAAAGATGTTGCGTGGCTGACGGTGCTGGGGACGGCCGGCTGCCTCATCCTTTCGCTCGGCCTCAACTATCTGCTTTTGTTCAGCGAGGCGCTGACGCCGTTCGCGCGCAGCGTGATCACGGCAACGCTGCTGCCGCTGGCCATCGGCCTGCCGCTGTTCCTGCTGCTCGGATCGAAACAGGCCGAGATCCGCCGCTACCGGCAGGAGCTCAACCGGTCGGCGACCTATGACAGGCTGACCGGCTGCTTGAACGGACCGGTTTTCACCTCGATGGTGGACAGACGGGCCGCGAAGACCTCGGAGGCCGGGCCGCGCTCTGGCGCCTTCCTGGTCATCCATCCCGAGCATCTCAAGTCCCTCAACCTGCGCTTCGGCCTGGAATGGGGCGACGAGGCGCTGCGGCTCATCGCCTCGACGATCCAGTCGTCGGTTCGCAAGGAGGATCTCGTCGGCCGCATCGGCACCTCGATGTTCGGCGTCTTTTTGCCTGGCGCGACCGAAAAGGACGCCAAGGAGATCGGCGAACGCATCAAGGCTCGGGTGCGCGACGTCTATTTCGCGCCCAAGGGAACCGAGGACGTGCTCGCCGTGCAGGTCGGCGGCGTCGTGTTCGAGCACGAGCTGGCCTTCGAGGATATGTTCCGGTCGGCGGAAGAACGCCTGTCGGCCTCACAGACCGGGCTGGAACTGTCGCATCTGAGCAGCTGAAGACCGCAGCATTAATCGGACGTTGACGGGTTCGGCGCAATCTCTGCGGGATCGATGCAGCGATCTGCCGAATTCTGATCCCGTCGGGTTGGCTTACGAATGTGCGTGCTGTCGCAGGAATGAGCGGATCATTTCGTAACGCACCGCCGGATGTCGGGGCGATCTTCTTGTTCGTGAGCGAACCATGTCGCGCCTGGTGATGGTTCTTCACCCCATGCAACGGCTGCTGTCGCATGCGCTGGCCAGGATCGTCGCCGTTGCGGCCCTGTATTACCTGACTGGACAACTGGGGCTGCTTCTGGCCGTGCCGCCCGGCTACGCGACGATCATCTGGCCGGCATCCGGCATCGCGGTCGGGGCATTGCTTGCCTATGGGCGCTCACTTTGGCCGGGGATATTCATCGGCTCGCTGGTGCTCAACGCCGTGATCGGCGGCGGCTATTCGGCTGAAACCGGGTGGGCGCTCGACAAACTGGCTGTAGCGGCCGCGATTGCCGGCGGCTCGACCGTGCAGGCGCTGGTCGCCCGCTGGCTGGTCAGCCGGGCGGTCGGGCTACCGATCGATCTCAGAGGCATCCGCGATATCATCGCGCTGTTCCTCGCAGCCGCTCCGATCAGCTGTATCGTCGCCCCCTCGGTCGGTGTGGCTTCGCTGTATGTCGCCGGAGTCGTTCCGTACGCTGGCGTGGTACACAACTGGCTGACATGGTGGAGCGGCGACGTCCTCGGTATCGTCATCTTCTTGCCGATCGTGCTCGTTGCCCCCGGCGCCAAGCGCCGGCTTACCTGGCGTGGCGCGCCGCTCGGCGCACTGCCGGTTGCTGCGATACTGCTGCTGCTTTTGCCCCTCGGGCTGACGTTCTACGGCTGGAAGGCAAGCAACCAGTTCATCTATGACCGCAACAGCGCGATCTTCGCCTCGATGGCGATCGAGAACGAGCAGGCGCTGATGCACCGCCTGGCGTCCTACGACCAGGCCCTGGTTGGGGGCGTCGGCTTCTTCGAAGGGTCGAGCTACGTCAGCGCCGAGGAATGGCGCTCCTATGTCGAGGTCCTCGACCTCAAGCGCAGCATGCCCGGCGTCAACGGCATCGGCTACATCGAAAACGTTCCGGTGGAAAAGGTAGCGGACTTCCTTCTGCGGGCTCAAATGACGCAGCCCCCGTTCACCATCCATCCCGATGTTCCCGGCGGACCTCGCTTTGTCATCACCTATATCGAGCCGCTGGCACCGAACCGCCCGGCCCTCGGACTGAACATCGCGTTCGAAAGCAATCGTCTGGAGGGGGCAACGCTATCGCGCGACACCGGCCAGCCGGCCATCACCAAACGCATCGTGCTGGTGCAGGACCAGACGAAGAGCAACGGCTTCATCCTGCTCCATCCCATGTATCGCAAGAACGTGCCGCTCAATACGGTCGACGAGCGTCGCGCCGCCCTGACCGGTTGGATCTATGCCCCGTTCGTCGCGCAGAAATTCATGAGCGGGCTGACCACAAGCGAAGACCGCTCGCTGGCATTGCACGTCTATGACGGCGACAGCGAGGACGCCGAAGCATTGATCTACCACAGCAGCGAACCCGACGAGACTGCGTCCGCGCCTGTGTTTTCGATACGAAAGCAGGTCGACGTGATGCAGCAGCGCTGGACGCTGTCTTGGCACAGCACGCCCGCGTTCGAGCACAGCGTCGCCAGCCAGGAGCCGCTGCTCGTGCTTTGCAGCGGCATCGTCTTCACTGCGCTGTTTGGCGCGTTGCTGTTCCTGTTCGCACGCCGTGCCGAAACCGTCAAAGTACTGGTTGATCGCAAGACAAGCGAACTGGCCGAGCGTGAAGCGCTCTACCGGCTCCTGGCGGAAAACAGCTCGGACATGATCAGCCGCGTCGCCTTCGACGGGACACGGCTCTACACCTCGCCTGCCTGCATGCGGCTTCTCGGCTACACGCCGGAGGAGCTTCAGAACTCGAACGCATTTTCCGACGTTCACCCGAAGCAGCGGTCCCGCCTCCAGGCCGAGTACGCAAAGCTGGCACGAGGCGAAATAGGCGAATCGAAAGGCGTGTTCACGCTGCACCGCAAGGACGATGACTGGGTGCAGGCGGAGATCACCCTGCAGCTGGTGCGCGACAAAGCGGGAACTCCCACCGAGCTGGTCGTTACAGAGCGCGATGTCACGCTTCAGCAGGAAAGAGCCGAAGAGCTCAAGCTTGCCAAGGCGGAAGCAGAGATCGCCAAGACGAATGCCGAGCAGGCGAGCGAAGCCAAGACGGCCTTCCTCGCCACGATGAGCCATGAAATCCGCACCCCGCTCAACGGCGTGATCGGCTATGGCGATCTTCTGCTTTCCTCGAAGGAACTGTCCGAGCAGAACAGACGCTACGCCGAGCGCATCGGGACGTCGGCCGCGGCGCTGCTTACCGTCGTCAACGATATTCTCGACTTCTCCAGAATCGAAGCCGGTCAGATCGAAATCGACGCTCATCCGTTCACGCTCGGTGCCTTGATCGACAATACGCTCTCGATCGTCAACGGCATCGCGGCACGCAAGGGCCTGGCAATGGTGCGGCGGATCGACCCGACCTTGCCGCCGAACCTGGTCGGTGATCAGGACCGGCTGAGGCAGGTGCTGCTCAACCTTCTGAACAATGCCGTGAAATTCACCGCCACGGGAAGCGTGACCCTGGCCGTCGACCGCATCGGCGATGCCGGCGCCGGCTCTATCGGGCTGCGCTTTGCCGTCCGCGACACCGGCATCGGCATTCCGGCCGAACAGCAGGACCGTCTGTTCCAGCGCTTCTCGCAGGTTGACGGATCGGTCCGTCGTGAATTTGGCGGCAGCGGTCTCGGACTGGCGATCTCGAAGCGCCTTGTCGAACTGATGGGGGGACGGATAGGCGTTGAGAGCACCGCCGGGGAGGGTTCACTGTTCTGGTTCGAAGTCGCACTTCCCGAGGCCGCCGCGGACGCCGAACCTTCACGGTTTGCCCAGGCGATGAACGAGACGACGGCACCGGCCCGGATACTGCTGGTCGAGGACATGGAGATCAACCGCGACATAGCTTGTGCGGTGCTTCGGGCTCACGGCCATGAGGTCGATGTCGCGGTTGACGGCACGGAAGCAGTCGCAGCCGTGCAGAACCGGAGCTACGATGTCGTGCTGATGGACGTTCAGATGCCAGTCATGGATGGGCTGACCGCAACCCGGCATATCCGGGAGCTGAATTCCCCGGTCCGGGACATCCCGATTGTCGCGTTGACCGCCAATGTGCTGCCGTTCCAGCTCTCCGAGTTGTGGGCCGCCGGCATGACCGATCACGTCGGAAAGCCTTTCAAGCAGCCCGAATTGCTGGCGGCGATCGTCCGCAACACCGGCGGCAGACCTAACCGAGGCGCCGACGAACCGGGTGCGACCGCCGATCGGGACGGCGTCTTCAATGCCGACGTCTTCGGAAACCTGGCAAAAGTGCTCGGCAAGAACAGGGTGAACCAGCTGCTCGACAAGCTGGCCGACGTGCTCAGAACCCGGCTCGTGTCGATCGCGCCTGACGCCATCGAGCGGGACGTCGTCCAGAGAGATGCCCATTCGCTGGTCTCGTCATCGGGCATGCTCGGCTTCGAAACACTGTCCGATCTGTGCCGCGACATTGAGACGTGCTGCATCGATGGCGCCGACCTGACGCCCGCCCTGCAACGCTACGAACGCGCGCGTGACGCAGTCCTGAGCAAGATCGAGGCGCTCAAATCCGCTGCCTGACAGGCTGGTCCTCGGACCATACCCCGTCGGCCATTCGTGCGGACCTTCATCGCGGAGCCCGTTCGGCGCAGCCGGGCTCAGATCACCGCTTCTTCCAGGAAAGGTTCGTTGCGCGGAATGCGCTCGTAGCAGAAGGGCGACAGGTCGAGCGTCTGGAAGGCGCCGTGGACGATGAGCTCCGACACCGCCCGGCCGACGGCCGGCGACTGCTGCAGGCCGTGCCCAGAGAAGCCGTTGGCGAACATGAAGTTCCTCACCTCCGGGTGGAAGCCGACGATGCCGTTGTGGTCGAGCATGTTGTATTCGTAGTGACCGGTCCAGTTGGTCTGGACCTTCAGCGCGTCGAAAGCCGGAATGCGGTGCCACAGCGCCGGCCAGATATGGTCGTCGAACTCCTCGAAGTGCATTTCGAAGTCGTCGTAGTCGGCCGGTCCGTCGCCCTGCGGCGTGTTGCCGGTGAGGAAGAGTTCGCCTTCCGGACGCACGAAAGTGCCCGAGAGGTCAATGACGTTGGGCATTCGGCCGGGGATCGGATTGGCGCTGGCGAAGACGAAGCTGTAGCGTTTGTAGGGCGCCACCGGGATCGACAGGCCGGCCATCGCCGCGACCTGCTGCGCGCGCGGGCCGGCGGCGTTGACCAGGGTTCCACAGGCGACCGTCTGGCCGGTCGCGAGGCGGACTGAAACAACCCGCCCATCGGCGAGATCCAGTCCGGTCGCGGCGTTGTCGATGTATTCGACGCCGCTGGCGCGAGCGGCGCGGCGGAAGCCGTTCATCATGCCCATGGAATCGAACCAGCCCTCTTCCCGCGAGCCCCAGGATCCGCCGCCGAGATCCTCTACATTGAGCCAGGGGAAACGCTCCTTCAGCGGACCCGGCTCGAGGAAGACGGTGTGGGCGCCAAGGCTGCGCTGCAGCTCGACCCGCTCGCGCGCCGCGTCCACGCCCTCGGGCGAGCAGCAGTAGAGATAGCCGTGCTCGCGAAAGCCGAGGTCGGGCGCCGGCTCGTCCTTGTAGAAGGGCGCCATGCGCTCCTGGAAGCCGCGGATGATCTCGATGCCGAACTGGCTGATCTTGACGTTGATCGGATTGGAATATTGCTGGCGGATGGCGCTGGTGGAAAGCGCGGTCGAGGAGAACTCGTAGCTCGAGTCGCGCTCGACCACGAGGATCGAGGCGCCGCTGCCCAGCGCCTGGGTCAGCCAGTAGGCCGTCGACGAACCGATAACCGCGCCGCCGACGATGACGATGTCGTAGGCCGTGCGCGAGGGGGCCTTGTAGGGAGGGATCGCCATGATTCTTCCCTACTGCCTGAAGGAAGCGATCAGGGCATCGGAGCCCCGCGCAAGCAAGCCAAGGTCCGACCCGACAGCCACCATGGTGAAGCCGTCGGCAAGATAGCGGTCGGCATCGGCCTTGGCAGGCGCCAGAATGCCGCTGGCCTTGCCTGCCGACGCTGCCGCCTTGCGCACCGAGGCGATCGCTTCCTGCACATGGGGGGCGTTGGGATTGCCCATCGCGCCCATATTGGTCGAGAGGTCGCCGGGACCGACGAAGAGGACGTCGACGCCGTCGACCGCAGCAATCGCGGCGGCATTGGCGACGCCGGATTCATCCTCGATCTGCACGGCAAGAAGCTGCTGGGCGCGCGCATTTGCATGATAGCCGGCGATGCGGCCGAAAGCATTGGCGCGGTGACCGACGGAAAAGCCGCGGATGCCGCCCGGCGCATAGGTCATCGCGGCAACGATGGCGCGCGCCTGCGCGGCCGTCCGCACGTTGGGGATCATCAGGCTGCGAGCGCCGATGTCCATTGCCTGCTTGATCAGGTTGGCGTCGTCGGAGGGCAGCCGCACCACCGCCTCGCTGTCGAAGCCGCCTATCACCTGAAGCTGCGCCATGATGCTGCGCAGATCGTTTGGGCTGTGCTCGCCGTCGATCAGGACCCAGCCGGTTCCGGAGCCGGCGACGATCTCGGTGGTGAGGGCCGAGGCCAGCGAGCACCAGATGCCGATGTGAGCCCGGGCGGCCGTTACGGCTGCCTTCAGCGAATTGACGCGCTCTTGCATTTTGCGATCGTCTCCAGGAAAGAAGGTGCATTGAAATTTGTATGATGTCCTATATCATATGGCTAACTTTGGCTGCAAGGCCAGTTCGCGCGGGTTCGCAAGGGAGTTGAAAATGAAGATCGGTTTCATTGGACTTGGCGTCATGGGAGCGCCAATGGCGCGCCATCTCGCCGACGCCGGGCATGAGATCGCCACCGTGCTCAACCGCTCGCCTCTGCCGAAGGACCTCAACGCATCGGTCGTGGCCTCCGCGGCCGAAGTCGCGCGGATGTCCGAGATCATCGTGACCATGCTGCCCGACACGCCCGACGTGGAACGCGTGCTGCTTGGGCGGGACGGCGTGCTGGACGGACTCGCGGCCGGCAAGCTCGTGATCGACATGAGCTCGATCAGCCCGATCGCCACGGCGGACTTCGCGGCGAAGATACGGCAGGCAGGTGCAGGCTATCTCGATGCGCCGGTCTCGGGCGGTGAGGTCGGCGCCAAGGCGGCGAGCCTCACCATCATGGTCGGCGGGCCGGCCGCCGAGTTCGAGAGGGCGCTGCCGATCCTTGAGAAGCTTGGCAAGAACATCACCCTGATCGGCGAGCAGAACGGCGCCGGCCAGACCTGCAAGATCGCCAACCAGATCATCGTCGCGCTCAACATCGAGGCGGTCGCCGAAGCGCTGGTCTTTGCCAGCAAGGCCGGGTGCGACCCCGCCAAGGTGCGCAGCGCGCTGATGGGCGGATTCGCCTCGTCGCGCGTGCTCGAAGTGCATGGCGAGCGCATGATCGCCCGGACCTTCGCGCCGGGCTTCCGCATCCGGCTGCACCAGAAGGACCTCAATCTGGCGCTGGAAAGCGCCCGCGCGCTTGGCGTGGTCCTGCCGAACACGGCGGCCGCGCAGCAACTGATGAACGCCTGTTCGGCCCGAGCAGGCGGCGCGGAGGCCGACCACTCATCCCTCGTCCAGGCGCTCGAGATCCTCAGCGCCCATGAACTGTCAAACGGAAAGGAATGAACCGATGCGCGGTACTGGCAAGGCCGATGTTTTCGTGATGCTGGCACATCCCGTGGGCCATGCGAAGAGCCCCGGCATGTTCAACGAGATCTTCGAGCAGAAGGGGCTCGACAGCCTGATGGTGCCGCTGAGCTGCCGTCCGGAAGATTTCGACACCTTCTGGGCCGGCATAACGGCGGCCGAGAACATCCGCGGCGTGATCATCTCTGTGCCGTACAAGGTCCCGGTCTACCATAAATGCGCGGCCGCCCACGACCGCGCGGCGCGGGTGCAGAGCGCCAATTCCGTGCGCAGGCAAGCGGACGGCACCTGGTACGCCGACAATTTCGACGGCGTCGGCTTCATCGATGGGCTGAAGGCGGGTGGGCACCAGATCGCCGGCCGGCGCATCCTCCAGGTCGGCGCCGGTGGCGCCGGCGCATCGCTCACCTACTGCCTGGCCGAAGAAGGCGCGGCGGAAATCCGGCTAACCGACATCGACAAGGATCGGGCCGGGAAACTTGCAGCGTTGGTCGGCAAGGCGTTTCCGAAGTGCCGCATCGAGATCGGCCAGCCCGATCCGTCCGGCATGGACATGGCGATCAACGCGACGCCGTCCGGGCTCAAGGCAAGCGACCCGCTGCCTATGGATGTGAGCAAGCTGACGCCGGAAATGACGGTGGTCGACATCATCATGGAGCCGGCCGAGACGGCGCTGCTCAAGGCGGCGAAAGAGATCGGCTGCCGCATCCAGCCCGGGCGCCCGATGATGGATTTCCAGGTCGAAGCCATGGCCGAATTCTTCGACATCGAGCGCAAGGACCGCGGCCATGGTTGAGACACCGACGGCCGTCGTGATCGGCGGCACCTCCGGCATCGGACGCGCCATCGCGCTGCGCTTCGCCGAGGAGGGCTATCAGGTGGTCGTCGCCGGCAGGGATGTCGAACGGGGCAAGGAAACGGCTGGCGCCTGCGAGAGCGGGGGCGCGCCGCGCGCCCTGTTCGTCCAAACCGACGTCGCCGATCCCGCCTCCGTCGAGGCGCTGGCGCAAGCCGTCGTGAAAACTTTCGGCACGCCGCATGCCGTGGTCAACTGCGCCGGCATCCTGCAGAGCGGCAAGCATGTCCTCGACCAGGACCTCGACGAAGACGAGAAGATGTGGCGGATCAACTACCGCGGCACGCTGCTCGGTTGCCAGGTGTTCGGCCGGTCGATGTCGGCTGCCGGGCGCGGCGCCATCCTCAATGTCGGCTCGCTCGCCTCCTTCGCGCCATTGTCGCTGCCGGCCTACACGCCAGGAAAGCACGCGGTGATGGCATTGACGCAGATCCTCGCGGCCGAGCTTGGGCCGCATGGAGTTCGGGTGAACGCCGTGGCCCCGGGCTACACGCTGTCGGACGGGCTGAAGGCGAAAATCGCCAAGGGCGAGCGCAACCCTGAAGCCATCCAGGCCACCACCGCGCTGCGCCGCTTCGTCGAGCCGCGCGACGTCGCCGAGGCCGCGCTGTTCCTCTGCTCCGACCGCGCCGCGTCGATCACCGGCGTCACCCTGCCCGTCGACGCTGGCTGGCTCGTCCAGGCGCCCTATGCGCAATATTTGCAAGGCAACCCCATCCGGCAGACCCCGGCAATCTGACAAGGACAATCCAGTGGGCGATATCCAGCGCTTCGACTTCGACACCCGCATCCACCACGGTGTCATCCACAACGGCACGCTCTATCTCACCGGCCAGGTCGCCCAACCCGGCCAGTCCGCGGCCGACCAGATGCACGAGGTGCTCGGCAAGATCGATGCGCTGCTTGCCAAGGCCGGCACCGACAAGAGCCGCATCCTTCACGTCCAGATGTGGCTCGACGACGTCCGCGACTTCGACGAGGTCAACACGGTCTGGGACGCCTGGGTGCCGAAGGAGCATGCGCCGGCGCGCTCTTCCGGCGAGGGACGGATGGCCAGGCCCGGCATGCTGGTCGAGCTGATCGTGACCGCGGCGGTTTGAATGGTCTTGCCGGTTCGGGCATCATCCCGAATCTGGCGGGAGGGATATTGATGACGAAGCGCAAGCCGCTTTCCACCGTGGTGGCGGAGAGCCTGTCTGAAAAGATCCGTTCCGGACGGCTGCTGCCTGGCGCGCAACTGCCGACCGAGGCGGAGCTGTGCGCCGAATACGACGTCAGCCGCACCGTGGTGCGGGAGGCGGTGGCTCGGCTGCGCTCCGAAGGCATGGTGGTGCCGCAGCAGGGACGCGGCATGTTCGTCAGCGAAACGCCGGCGCCGCGCAATTTCTCGATCCCCGACGAGGCGTTGAGGACCTTGCCGGAAACCATCGCCCTGCTCGAACTCAGGCTGAGCGTCGAGGTGGAGTCCGCCGGGCTCTGCGCCGAACGGCGGAGCGACGCCGAGGCGGGCGCGATCCGGGCCGTGATGGAACAGGTCGACGCCCAGCAGGCGGATCCGGCCGTCGTCCAGATCCACTACGACTATGATTTCCACCTGGCGATCGCCAAGGCCGCGCGCAATGAATTCATCCACGGCTTCCTTGCCTATCTCCGGCCGATGATCGTGCCGCGCTTCCAGCTCGGCTACGTGGTCGAGCCCGAACTCAAGGACAGCTACTACGCGCGCATCCACAATGAGCACAAGGCTATCGTCGATGCCATCGAACGACAGGACGGCCGCGCAGCCCGCCAGGCCATGCGCAAGCACCTGCACAACAGTCTCGGCCGGGTGCGCGCGCTCGCCCGGGCCTCGGGCGTCGAGGCGACGGACGCCGAGCAGAAGGCGGCCGCGGCCTCGCTGTTCACCGAAATGAACAAGCCCATGCCGACGGCCGGATAGGCCCCCGCCGTCGACGCGCCGCGCATTCGCCGAGCACGGCCGGCCGGGCGTTCGCGAAAGCCATGTTTTTGCTCGATTGGCGACCGAAAGCCCAGCTTCACGCGCTGAAAGCTTTACTTTGCTTGGGTTTGCAGGTTTCGCGGCCGCGCAAGCGCATTGGAATATTCCAGCCGCCAAAAAGGCCTTCGAAAGTTTATCTTTCCTTTTTGCTGGTTTTCTTGGTTTCGCGGCAGCGGTCGAAGCCACACACTGAAAGCCAGGCAATCGGGGAAAGCCCACGTGACGACAGCCTTCATCACAGGTGCGACGAGCGGCATAGGGCGGGCCATCGCGGTCGCGTTAAGCGACGCCGGTTACGACGTCTATGCCGTCGGGCGCAGCCAGGCCGCGCTCAAGGAGCTGCAGGCCGAACGGCCCGGCATCGTGCCGGTCGCCGTCGACGTCACCGACCGCGAGGCGCTGGAATCGGTCGTGGCCGACCTCACCATCGACGTGCTGATCAACAATGCCGGGATCATGCCGCCGCTCGGCAATTTCGCCGACATGAAGATCGCCGACATCGACACCGCGCTCGAGGTGAATGTCAGCGCGGCAATCCTGCTCACCCGCCTCATCGTGCCGCAGATGCGCGAGCGGCAATCGGGGCACATTCTGTTCACCGGGTCTTCCGCCGGCCATGCGGCTTTTCCCAACGTCGCCGTCTATTCGGCCACCAAGGCAGCGATCGCCGGCTTCGCCGCCGCGTTGCGCGCCGACCTCTCCCAGTACGGCATCCGCGTGACAGAGATCGTGCCCGGTCGCGTCGAGACGCAGCTCTACAAGGACATACTCGACGCCGAGGCCCGGGCCGCCATGTACGCCGGCAACGTCGCCGTTCAGCCGGACGACGTGGCGAGCATGGTCGTCACCCTGCTCGGCCTGCCCGCTTGGGCCGACGTAACCCGCTTCGACATCATGCCGACCCGGCCGACCAGCCCAAGCGGCAGCAAGCAAGGAAAATAGGATGAAAGACCTTTCCGTTCTCATCGTTGGCGGCGGCGCCGGCCTCGGCGCGCTTTTGGCACGGATGGCCGTGGAAGCCGGGGCGGCAAAGATCGGCATCATCGACATCAACCAGGAGGCGGCTGAGGCCGCGCTGGAGCCGGCAAAGGCCAAGGGCCTGCCGACCGCGGCGGCGACTGGCGACATCCAGGTCGGGCCTCAGTCCCACGCGGCGTTCGATGCCATCGTCTCGAAGCTCGGGCGCGTCGACTCGCTGATCAACTGCGCCGCGATCTATCCGCGCCGCCCGCTCCTCGAGATCACCGACGCCGAGTGGGATGCCTCCAACGGCATCAACATCAAGGGCACCTACCACATGATGGTGGCGGCTGTGCGCCACATGCAGTCGCAGGAACCGAAAGCCCAGGTACGCGGGCGGATCGTGAACCTGACCTCGGTCGACGCCTTCAAGGCGCATCCGCAGAACGCCCATTACGCGGCGACGAAGGCTGCCGTCGTCAGCCTGACGCGGTCCTTCGCCCATCACGTCGCCAAGGACGGGATCCTGGTGAATTCGGTGGCGCCGGCCGGCATGGCGACGGAGAAGGCGAAAGCGCTCGGCTTCCTCGAGGAACTGGCCAAGGCAAGCCCGCTCGGCCGCGGCGCCGAGCCCACCGAGATCGCCGAGTGGGTGCTGATGACGGGCGGCCCCAAGAATACCTACATGACCGGCGAAAACGTAATCGTTTCAGGCGGTTATATCTACGCATGAGGTGACATTCCGCAGCCGGCGGCAGCGGAAATACAGCAGTGCATGATCGACGGAGTCTCAAGCAAGAGGAGGCGGAATTACGATGACCGGCAAGCTTCGCCTTCCCTCGCTCAATGCGCTCAGGGTCTTCCATGCCGTCGCGCAGCACAAGAGCTTCAGGCAAGCGGCCGACGAACTGCTGGTGACGCCGCAGGCGGTCGGCCAGCAGATCAAGCTGCTTGAAGACACGCTCCAGGTAACGCTGTTCGAGCGCAAGGGCCGGTCGATCGAATTGACCGAGTCGGCGATCCTTCTCTCGCACTATGTCAAGGCCGGCTTCGACGAGTTCTCAGAAGGCGTCCGCCGCGTCACCAAGTCGACCTACCGCGACCGCATCAACCTCAATGCGAGCCCGTATTTCGCCACGCACTATCTGCTGCCCAGGCTTTCGCTGTTCCGCGAGATCCTGCCCGGCGCCGACCTGCGCCTGACGACGATGGTCGACCTGCCGGATTTCGGGCGCGACGACATCGATATGACGGTGCAGTGGGGTTACGGCAGCTGGCCCGACTACGACACGACGCTGCTGGTGCCTGATCCGAAGATCATCTGCTGCACGCCGGCGATCGGCGAGAAGATCAAGTCGGCGCACGACCTGACGAAGTTCACGCTGCTCGACACCGTCAAGTCAAAGCGCCTGTGGCCGGATATATTGCGCCACCTCGGAGTGGAGCTGACGGATGGCGACCGCAGCATCAGCTTCGACGACGCGGCAACCATGCGCCGGGCGACCCTGCAAGGCATCGGCGTGGGCCTGGTTTCCGTCATCGACGCCGAGGAGGATTTCCGGTCTGGCGCGCTGGTCGCACCGATCGGCCGCGACGCCATTGCCGATATGAAGCCAGAGGAGGTGCCCGGCTTCTACCTTGTCGTCCCCCGCGGGCATCTGCGTGTGAAGGCGGTGGCCGCGCTGCACCGATGGCTGGCGCAGCAGGATTGGCGAAGCGACCTCAAGATTTCCTTGCCGAAACCGACCCCGCTTTCCGACTAGGAGGCGGCTTCGCGACCGAGTTCCGAACGCTGTTTCGGGCTCCAACAAAAACAAGAAACGGAACAACCTCAACAGTGGAGACAACAACATGAAAATGATGCAATGGGGGGCTGCGGCCCTGGCCGTTGGCCTGGTTCATTTCGCCGCGCCGGCCGAGGCCGCGGGCGGCAAGACGCTCGAAACCGTCAAGGCGCGCGGCGTGCTGAACTGCACCGGCCATGACGGCTCCTATCTCGGCTTTGCCGAGGTGGACGACAAGGGCAACTGGAAGGGCATGGACATCGACCTCTGCAGGGCGGTGGCCACGGCAGTGTTCGGTGATCCGGCGAAGCTGAAGATCGTGCCGATCAGCTGGGCCCAGCGCTGGCCCTCCCTTCAGTCGGGCGACGTCGATATCGTCGTCAAGGCTTCGGGCGGCACGCTGAGCCGCGATACCGAACTGGGGCTTCAGTTCTCGATGTCATACTATCTCGGCACGACCAAGGTGATGGCGCACAAGGAGCTCAACCTGAAGTCGCTCAAGGATGCACAGGGCGGCACGATCTGCATCCCCGCCGGCACGACCATCGAACAACAGGTTGCTGCCTACAGCCAGAAGATCGGCATCAAGCTCGAGCCGGTCGTCATCGAAAAGACGGAAGAGCTCGAGCAGGCATACTTCTCGGGCCGCTGCGACATGTACGCCCAATGGGGCCCGGTGCTTGCAATCGCGCGTGTCGCCAAGGGCAAGGTCGACGACCATGTGATCCTGCCCGACGTGATCGCGGTCGAGCCGGAGGTCATGATCGTGCGGCAGGGCGACGACAACTGGGTCGACGTCGCCAACTGGACGCTCACCGCCCTGCTCTTCGCCGAGCAGGAGGGCATCACCTCGAAGAATGTCGATGAGATCAAAGCCAAGCCCACGTCACCGGCGGTCGCCAAGTTCCTCGGCGCGGCGCCAGGCATGGGCAAGGGTCTCGGGCTTCCCGACGACTGGGCCTACAACGTGATCAAGAAGGTCGGAAACTACGCGGAGATCTTCGATCGCGATCTCGGCAAGGATTCGCCCTACAAGATGGATCGTGACCTGACCAACCTGTGGAACAATGGCGGCGTCCTGTTCCCGCTGGTGATCGATTGATCCCCTTGGTGATCGACTGACCTTTCCTTACGCGTCCCGCTGTGAGTTCCGCCCGGCCTTGCCGGGCGGGGCCGGCGGCAATCCGGGAGATTGGCATATGGTCAGCCTGCTGAGGAATCAGAAGGTCCGCAACGCATTGCTGCAGGTTCTCTATGTCGGGTCGCTTGCAGCACTTGTGCTTTCCTGCGCGATGATCGCCAGGCGCAACCTGGCAGAGCAAGGCATCACCTCCGGCTTCGACTTCCTGTACAAGTCGACGGGCTGGGACGTGAACTTCTCGCTCCTGCCCGCCACCGCCAACGATCCCTATTGGTGGTTCTTCCTTATCGGCATCGTCAACACCCTGTTCCTGGGCAGCGTCGGGCTGGTTCTGGCGACGATTGTCGGAACGATCGTGGGTCTGGCGCGAACTTCCTCGAACGAACTGGCGCGGCTGCTTGGACGCACCTATGTCGACATCTTCCGAAACATCCCGCTGATCCTCCAGGTCTTCTTCTGGTACGCGCTGATCACCCATCTGCCGACACCGCGCGCCGCGCATGAGGCGTGGGGCTTTCTGCTCACCAGCCGCGGCCTCTATATGCCGATCCCGAATGTCGGCGGTCTGGCAATGGCGCTGGCCACACTGGCCGTGATCGGCGCAATCGCGCTGCCTGTCTGGCTGGGCCGAACGTCACGGCTGAGCCAGCCGGTCGGCGAGCGTTCCGCCGTCCAGCTTGGCGGCGCCGCCGCGGCGCTGTCCTGCGTCGTTGTCATCCTGATGATCGACCGTCTGCCCGATGCGCCGCTGCTCGATTTCCCCGCCCTGCAAGGCCTCAACCTGAAGGGCGGCCTGCGCATTCCGCCGGAGTTTTCCGCACTCGCGGTCGCCATTGCCATCTATGGCGGCTCCTACATCGCCGAGATCGTGCGCGGCGGCTTCAAGGCCGTCGGCAAGGGCCAGGTGGAGGCAGCCCTTTCGCTGGGCCTCAGTCCCTGGCGGGTGTTCACGCTGGTCAAGCTGCCGCTGGCGCTGCGCGCCATGCTGCCGATTCTCGCCAACCAGTATGTCTGGCTGATCAAGGCGACGACGATGGGCATCGCAATCGGCTTCACCGATTTCTTCATGATCGTGTCGCTGACCATCAACCACTCCGGCCAGACCCTGGAATCGATCGGGATCCTGATGGCAGGCTTCCTGACCATCAACCTTAGCCTCGCCGCCGTGTTCAACCGCATCAACAAGGCTATTGCCCTCAAGGGCAATCAACTGAGGGGATGAGAGATGGAAATGGTCGTTCTCGCTCCGCCTGCCCCAGGGACGCTCGAGGATCTGAGGCGGCGCTTTTTCGCGACGCCGCTTCAGGCCCTGTTGTCGCTGATCTCCCTGACAGTCATGGTCTACCTTGCCTGGAAGTTGCTCAACTGGGCGATCTTCTCGGCCGTCTTCACGACGAGCGGCGGGCCTGAGGCCTGCCAGGCAGCGGCAGGAGCCTGCTGGTCGGTGATCGCGGCCAGGTGGCGCATCATCCTGTTCGGCCTCTATCCCTTCGAGGAGCAATGGCGTTCGGCGCTGGCCTGCGTCACCGTGGTGGTGATGACGGTGTTGAGCTGCATTCCGGCCTTCTGGACCGGACGCCGGATCGCGCTGGTCTGGGGAGCCGGGACGGCGCTCTATTACGTGCTGATGAAAGGCGGCGTGCTCGGCCTGCCCTATGTCGGCGAGGAAGCCTGGGGCGGCCTGGCGCTCACCCTGTTCATCTTCGTGACCACCTGCCTGATCGGCTTTCCGCTGGCGATCTGCCTGGCCCTGCTGCGGCGGTCTGAGCTGCCGTGGATATCGCGGACCACTGGCCTCATCATCGACTCGGTCCGCTCGCTGCCGCTGATCTCGATCCTGTTCACCTTCGCCATCGTCCTGCCGTTCGCGCTGCCGCAGTGGCTGGCAGGCGACAAGCTGTACCGGGTGATCATCGGCTCCGCCCTGTTCTTCTCCGCCTACCAGGCGGAGATCGTCAGAGGCGGCATGCAGGGCGTTCCAAAAGGGCAGGAGGAAGCCGCCATGGCGCTCGGCATGAGCTATTGGCAGCGCATCGGCCGCATCCTCTTGCCGCAGGCCATGCGCAACGCGCTGCCGGCAACGATCAACCAGTTCGTGGTCGCGTTCAAGGAGACCTCGCTGGTGGTCATCGTCGGCTTCTTCGAGATCCTGGCCTCCGGCAACGCCGCCTACGGAACCGGCGAATGGCGCTTCGCCTATGTCGAAGTCTACGCCTTCATCGCCTTCATCTACTTCGTCTTCGTTTTCAGCCTGTCCCGCTACGGCGCGTTTCTCGAGCGCCGCATGTCGGTCGGCGAACGCTAAGGAGGTCCGCATGACGATTGGCAGTTCGGGCGAGGCCGGCGGACCCGCGGTCCGCATCGAAAGCCTCGACAAATACTATGGCGCCTTTCACGCGCTGCGGAACGTCAACCTGTCCGTCGAACGAGGCGAGAGGATCGTCGTCTGTGGTCCCTCCGGTTCCGGCAAATCCACCATGATCCGTTGTATCAACCGGCTCGAGCAGCACAATGGCGGCCGCATCACCGTGCTCGGCACCGAACTCAACGACGATGTCGGCAACATCGACGAGATCAGGCGCGAGGTCGGCATGGTGTTCCAGCACTTCAACCTGTTTCCGCACATGACGGTGCTGGAGAACTGCATGCTTGCGCCGATGATCGTGCGCAAGCAGCCGCGCGCGGAAGTAGAGGCAACCGCTAGGCGCTATCTGGAGAAGGTTCGCATCCCCGAGCAGGCGATGAAGTTTCCCGGCCAGCTCTCCGGCGGCCAGCAGCAGCGGGTGGCGATCGCGCGCGCCCTTTGCATGCAGCCGCAGATCATGCTGTTCGACGAGCCGACCTCGGCGCTCGATCCGGAAATGATTTCCGAGGTGCTGGACGTCATGGTCACGCTCGCCTCGGAAGGCATGACGATGATCTGCGTCACCCACGAGATGGGCTTCGCGCGTCGCGTCGCCAACCGGGTGATCTTCATGGACGGCGGCGAGATCGTCGAAGAGGCACCGCCGGAGGAGTTCTTCACCGCCTCCCGCAACGAGCGCACGCGGCAGTTCCTGTCGCAGGTGCTGGGTCATTGAACGACATTCTGGAAGATGCCACGTTCCCGAGCAGCACGCCGCACAGCTATCTTCCGGATATTTCAATGACTGATCCCGCTCTCGAATTGCGCGCGATTCTCGGACCGAAAGGCTGGCTTTCAGGCATCGACGCCGAGCCATACCAGCGCGACTGGCTCAATCGGTATGGCGTTGCCCCCCTGGGCGTCGCCAGGCCGGCCAACACCGCGGAAGTGGCTGCGGTCGTCAAGCTGTGCCGGGAGGCTGGTCTGGCGGTGGTGCCGCAAGGCGGCAACACCGGACTTTGCGGCGGCGCCGTCACGGAGCAGCCGAACGCGGTGATCGTCTCGCTGTCGCGCATGGCAGCGATCGGCAAACCGGATCTCGACAGCGGCTCGATCGTCGTCGAGGCGGGCGTCGTGCTCGCGGCGCTGCACGAGGCGCTGGAGCCGCACGGGCTGATGTTCCCGATGCATCTCGGCGCGGAAGGCAGCGCCAGGATCGGCGGCCTGATCGGCACCAATGCCGGCGGCAGCCACGCCTTCCGATACGGCATGATGCAGGACCTCGTGCTCGGCCTCGAAGTCGTGACTGCTGACGGCGCGATTTGGGACGGGCTGCGCGCGGTGCAGAAGGACAATGCCGGCTACCAGCTGCGCAAGCTCTACTGCGGCGCGGAAGGCACGCTCGGCATCGTGACGCGCGCGGTGCTTCGGCTCTATCCGACGCCACGACAGCAGGCGGGCGCGCTGCTGGTCATGCCCGACTTTGCCGCCGCCGTCTCCTTCGGCGCATTCCTGCGCGGCGAGGCGGGGGAATTCCTGACCGGTCTTGAATTCTTCTGCGACCTCGGCCTTGAACTCGCTCTCAAGCATGTGCCCGATCTCGCCTATCAGCTGGAGACCAGGGGCGATGTCTATCTGCTCGTCGAGCTGGCTTCGGGCTCGGCGCGCGTTCCCCTCGACGACATTCTGGCTTCAGCACTGGAATGGGGCATGGAGCAGGGCCTTGTGCTGGACGGCGCGCTGGCGACATCGGGCGCGCATCGGGCCCAGTTTTGGCGACTGCGCGAGGAGCAGCCGGAGGGGCAGCGGCTGGAGGGCGAGCAGCTCAAGCACGACATTTCCGTCCCTCCAGGCGCGATCGCCCGTTTCATTGAGGCCGGTGCCAGAGTCTGCCGGGACATCCTGCCCGGCGTGCGGATCAACCCGTTCGGGCATCTCGGCGACGGCAACATCCACTACAATCTGTCACCGCCGGAAGGCCGCGCTGATTTCGACGGCAAGGCCGGGCGGTTCGCCGAGGCGCTGTCGGCGCTCGCCACGGAAACAGGCGGCAGCTTCGCGGCCGAGCACGGGCTTGGCCGCGCCAAGATCACCATGGCCGATCGCAATCGCGGCGCGGTGGAGCGGGAGCTGATGGCGCGGCTGAAGGGCGCGCTCGATCCACAGGGCACGATGAACCCCGGCGTTCTGGTGCATTCGCCACTGTAAAGAAAAACTTTCGAATGGACCGCATTTCTTGATTTCGTCTAGGCCTGCCAGCGTGCAGGTATGAATCCGAAAAGGCAGGCTCGGTCCGCTTGCCGCCAATCGTGAGGATGTCGAAGCATGGTCCGCAATGGCGGTCGCCTTCTTGTCGAGTGCCTGATTGCGCTTGGCGCGACCAAGAGCTTCGGCGTTCCCGGCGAAAGCTATCTCGCCGTCCTCGACGCGCTGCACGACACCCATGGCAAGCTCGACTACGTGCTTTGCCGCAACGAGGGCGGCGCGGCCTTCATGGCCTCGGCCTACGGCAAGCTGACGGGCACGCCGGGCATCTGCTTCGTGACGCGCGGCCCGGGCGTGACCAATGCCAGCATCGGCGTCCATACCGCCATGCAGGACAGTTCGCCGATGATCCTTTTCGTCGGCCAGGTTGGAACCGACATGAAGGGGCGCGAGGCTTTTCAGGAGATCGACTACCGGGCGGTGTTCGGGACTGTCGCCAAATGGGCGGTCGAGATCGATGATGTCTCGCGCCTGCCGGAGATCGTCGCGCGGGCCTGGACCACCGCGGTGACCGGACGGCCCGGCCCGGTCGTGATCGCGCTGCCTGAGGACATGCTCACCACTCTGACCGAGGCCCCGCCGCTCAGCGGGCCGGCGGCGATCTTCGAGGCAGCACCAGCCGCGGACGCGCTCCATTCGGGGCTCAAGCTGCTGGCCGGAGCCGAGCGGCCGGTGCTGCTCATGGGCGGCGCCAACTGGACGACGGAGGGACGCGCGGCGCTGCAGTCTTTCGCCGAGGCCTCCGACATCCCGGTCGTAGCGGCCTTCCGCTATCAGGACCAGTTCGACAACCACGCGCCGGTCTTCGTCGGCGAGGCCGGCGTCGGCATGGTGGCGCATGTCAGGAACCTGATCCGCGAGGCCGATGTGATCCTGGCCATCAATGTCCGCTTCGGCGAGATGACAACGGACGGTTACACACTGCTGTCGGTACCGGTGCCGCGGCAGAAGCTGATCCATGTGCATGGCTCCGACCGCGAGATCGGCAAGATCTATGTGCCGACGATCGGCATCCATGCCGGTCCGAACGCCTTCGCCAAAGCGCTGACCCCGGTGAAAGGCACCTGGGCCGAATGGCGGGCGGCGGCGCGCAAGGCCTATGAAGGGACATTCGCAGCGCCCGTCCAGCCCGGACCCGTGGATATGGTCGCCGTCAGCGCATGGCTGCGCGAGACCTTGCCCGCCGACGTCATCCTCACCAACGGCGCCGGCAATTTCACGGTGTGGCCGAACAAGTTCTTCAAGTTCGGGCCGGACGCGCGGCTGCTCGCCCCGCAGTCGGGCGCGATGGGCTACGGGCTGCCGGCGGCGATCGCGGCAAAGGTCGCGTTTCCGCAACGAACGGTCGTCTGCTTTGCCGGCGACGGCGACTTCCAGATGAACTGCCAGGAACTCGGCACCGCCATGCAGGCCGGCGCGCAGCCGATCGTGCTGATCCTCAACAACGGCATCTACGGCACCATCCGCGCGCATCAGGAGCGCCACTATCCGGCTCGCGTTTCCGGGACGTCGCTCGAGAACCCCGACTTCGTGACGCTGGCAAAGGCCTATGGCTTCCACGCCGAGCGCGTCGAATCCACCGCGGATTTCGCCGCCGCGTTTGGCCGGGCGCTCGGCTCCGCGACGGGCGCCGTCCTCGATATCGCCATCTCGCCCGAGGCGCTCACGCCCCGGCAGACCCTTTCCCAGATGCGCGACGCAGCACTCTCTTCCCAGAAGGCCAAGGCATGACCTCCAGAACTGACGACATCCGTCTCGGCGCGGACATTGGCGGCACCTTCACCGACATCGCCCTCGACATCAGGGGGACGCTGTTCTCGACCAAGGTGCTGACCAATTATGCGGCGCCCGAGCAGGCTATCCTCGACGGCATTGCTGTCGTCACCCGCGATGCCGGCATCTCGCCTTCCGAGATCGGCATCATCATCCATGGCACAACGCTGGCGACCAACGCGCTGATCGAGCGCCGCGGCGCCAGGACCGCGCTGGTCACGACCGAGGGCTTCCGCGACGTGATCGAGATGCGCACGGAAAACCGCTTCGAGCAGTACGATCTCAACCTGCAACTGCCGACGCCGCTGATCCCGCGCGAGGACCGCTTCACGGTCAAGGGCCGCATCGGCGCCGAGGGCCAGGAACTGCAGCCGCTCGACGAAGCCGCTCTCGAAGAGATCGCCGACCGGATCGTCGCCGGCGGTTTCGGCTCGGTGGCGATCGGCTTCATCCATGCCTACGCCAACGCCGACCACGAGCGTCGTGCCCGCGAGATCCTCGCCCGCAAGCTCAGCATCCCGATTTCGATCAGCGCCGAAGTCTCGCCGCAGATGCGCGAGTTCGAGCGCTTCAACACGGTCTGCGCCAACGCCTATGTGCGGCCTCAAATGGCCGACTACCTCGCCCGCCTGCAGATCCGCCTGAAGGAGATGGGCGCCGAGTGCCCGGTGTTCATGATCCACTCGGGCGGCGGCCTGATCTCGGTGGAGACCGCTTCGGAATTCCCGGTGCGGCTGGTCGAATCCGGCCCGGCCGGTGGTGCGATCTTCGCCGCCGACATCGCCAGGCGCTTCGGCCTGGAGAAGGTCGTCTCCTATGACATGGGCGGCACCACCGCCAAGATCTGCCTGATCGAGGACTATGCGCCGCGCACGGCGAGAACCTTCGAGGTGGCGCGCACCTATCGCTTCTGCAAGGGATCGGGCATGCCGATCTCCATTCCGGTGATCGAGATGATCGAGATCGGCGCCGGCGGCGGCTCGATCGCCTGGGTCGACGCCATGGGCCGCATCCAGACCGGGCCCGAAAGCGCCGGCTCGGAGCCGGGACCGGCTTGCTACAGCCGCGGCGGCAAGCGTCCGGCGATCACCGACGCCGACCTTGTGCTGGGCAAGCTCGACCCCGACAACTTCGCCGGCGGCGCGATCAAGCTCGACACGTCCGCCTCCGAGCAGGCTATCCTGCGCGATGTCGGCGAGCGGCTGTCGCTCAACGCGATGTCGACCGCCTTCGGCATCTGCGAGGTGGTGGACGAGAACATGGCCAACGCCGCCCGCGTCCACGCCGTCGAAAACGGCAAGAACATTTCCGACAATCTGATGATAGCTTTCGGCGGCGCCGCCCCCCTCCACGCCGCAAGGCTGTGCGAGAAGCTCGGCATCGACCAGTGCATCGTGCCCAAGGGCGCGGGCGTCGGATCGGCGATCGGCTTCCTCAAGGCTCCGTTCGGCTACGAGGCGCTGGCCTCGAAGCTGACGCGGCTGTCGCGGTTCAAGCCGGCCGAGGTCAACACGCTGCTCGCCGACCTCAAGGCCTCCGCCGAGGGTTTCGTGCGGACGGGTGCTGCCGGCAGGATCGTCTGCGAGATCACCGCCTTTATGCGCTATGCCGGCCAGGGCTGGGAAATCCCCGTGCCCGTGGCGGACGAGCCGTTCGGCGACGATGCCGTGACGAAGCTCAAGGACCTGTTCGAGGCGAACTACCAGCGCTTCTTCGGCCGCGCCATCGAAGGCCTCGACGGGCTGGAGATCGAGATCGTCACCTGGTCGGTCAAGGCGACGGACGTTCGGCCAGAAGTCGCCAGGCACGAGCTCACGACCGGTAAGCGCAACAATGAGGCGGTCACGACCCGCTCGGTCTTCGATCCGGCCAGCGGCGCACCACAAACCTACGGCATCATCGAACGCGAGACGCTCTGCGCCGGGGACCGCGTGGCAGGGCCGGCCGTCATCGTCGAGCGCGAGACGTCCACCGTCATCACCACCAGCTTTGACGCCGTCATCCAGAGCGACGGCGCGATCCTTCTCATCCGCAAAGGCAGCCAGGCATGAGCGACATTGGCGAAATCCGCATGCAGGTGATGTGGAACCGGTTGATCTCGGTCGTCGAGGAGCAGGCACTCACGCTCCTGCGCACCGCGTTTTCGACCTCGGTGCGTGAATCCGGCGACCTGTCGGCCGGCGTGTTCGACCCGCGCGGCGAGATGCTGGCGCAGGCGGTCACCGGCACGCCAGGCCATGTCAACACCATGGCCGAGGCCGTGCTGCACTTCATGAACGAGATCCCGCGCGAGGAGATGTTCGAGGGCGACACCTATGTCACCAACGATCCCTGGCAGGGCACGGGCCATCTGCACGACATCACCATGGTGTCGCCGTCATTCCTCAATGGCGAGCTGGTGGCGTTCTTTGCCTGCACGGCGCATGTCGTCGATGTCGGCGGCCGCGGCTTCGGCGCCGACGCCAAGTCGGTCTACGAGGAAGGCATCCAGATCCCGATCATGAAGTTCGCGGAAAAGGGCAAGGTCAATCTCGACCTCGTCCGGCTGCTGCGCGCCAATGTCCGCGAGCCCAACCAGGTGGTCGGCGACTTCTATTCGCTCGCCGCCTGCAACGAGGTCGGCCACCGGCGCCTCGTCGACATGATGAAGGAGATTGGCCTGGCCTCGCTGGACGGGCTCGGCGACTTCATCTTCTCGCGCACCCGCGACGCCATGCTCGAACGCATCAAGGCGCTGCCCAAGGGAAGCTGGTCGAACGAGCTGGTGACCGACGGCTATGACGAGCCGGTGAAGCTCGCGGCCACGGTTTCGATCCGCGACGATCATGTCGAGGTCGACTTCACCGGCACGGATCCGATGAGCCGCTGGGGCATCAACTGCCCGATCATCTACAGCAAGGCCTATGCCTGCTACGCGCTGAAATGCGTGGTGGCGCCGGACATTCCGAACAATGCCGCCTCACTCGCCTTCTTCACCGTGTCGTCGCCGGTCAACATCCTGAATGCCGTTCGGCCGGCGCCGGTGGCGCTCAGGCACATCTTCGGCCACATGGTTCCCGATCTCGTGCTGGGCGCGATCTCGCAGGCGCTGCCCGGCAAGATCCTCTCCGAAGGCGCCGGCGCGCTGTGGAACATCCACATCTCGGCCCGGCCGGTCGCCGGCGGCTCGGGCCGTCGGGCGGAGGTGCTGATGTTCAACTCCGGCGGCATGGGCGCCCGCCCCGAGCTCGACGGCCTGTCGGCGACGGCTTTCCCGTCGGGCGTGCACACGATGCCGATCGAGGCGACGGAGCATACCGGGCCGATCGTCATCTGGCGCAAGGAGCTGCGCCCGGACTCCGGCGGCGACGGCGAATTCCGCGGCGGCCTAGGGCAGGTCATCGAGATCGAGGCGACCGAAGGCCATGAATTCGACTTCTCGGCCATGTTCGACCGCGTCAACCATCCTGCGCAAGGGCGCAGTGGCGGCAAGCCGGGAGTCGCCGGCGTGGTCAAGCTGGACGACGGCACCAAGATGCGGCCGAAGGGCTGGCAGCACGTTCCGGCCGGCCGCCGGCTGATCCTGGAATTGCCGGGCGGCGGCGGCTATGGCGATCCCGCCAAGCGCAGCGCCGCTGCGCGGGCAAACGACCGGTCCAAGGGTTACATTTCGGAGAACGACTGATGAGCTATGTTTCCTCGCGCCTGTCAGTGGTGAAGCCTTCGGCTTCGATGGCGGCCTCGCAAGCCGCCAAGGCGCTGCGCGCCAAGGGCGTCGACGTGATCGACCTCGGGCTCGGCGAACCGGATTTCCCGACGCCGATGCACATCATCGATGCCGCCCATTTCGCGGCGAAGGCCGGCCAGACGCTCTATACGGGCGCCGCCGGCACGCCTGAGGTGCGCGAAGCCATTGCCGGCAAGTTCCGGCGCGAGAACGGTCTCGACTACACTGCCGACGACATCGTCGTCGCCAACGGCGCCAAGCAGATCATCTTCAACGCGCTGCTGGGGACGCTGGAGAGCGGCGACGAGGCGATCCTGCCGGCGCCCTATTTCGTCTCCTATCCCGAAATGGTGAAGCTGCTCGGCGGCACGCCTGTCGTCGTCGAATGCCCGGAGACCACGGGTTTCCGGCTGACGCCGGCGCTGCTGGAAGAGGCGATCACGCCAAGGACGAAGTGGCTGTTCCTCAACATGCCGGGCAACCCGTCCGGCGCCGTCTATTCGGAAGCCGAGCTGAAGGCGCTGGGGGCCGTGTTGGCGAAGCATCCGCAGGTGCTCGTGCTTTCCGACGAGATCTACGAGCATATCCTTTTCGACGGGCGCGAATTCGTGTCCTTCGGCAGGGCCTGCCCCGAGCTCAGGGACCGCACGCTGATCGTCAACGGCGTGTCTAAGTCCTATGCGATGACCGGCTGGCGTGTCGGCTATGCGGCCGGCCCGGCGCCGCTCGTCAAGGCGATGTCGACCATCCAGAGCCAGTCCTGCACCTCCGTCTGCTCGATCGCGCAGGCCGCGACCGTCGCCGCGCTCAACGGCCCGCAGGACGAGGTGGGTCGCTTCAGGCAAGCCTTCGAGGCGCGCCGCGACCTGGTCGTGGACGGCATCCGCAAGATCAACGGGCTGACGCTGTCGCCGCCGGACGGCGCCTTCTACGCCTATATCGGCTGCGCCAGCCTGATCGGCCGCAAGACACCCAAGGGCGTCGTGCTCGAGGACGATGCGGCCGTGGCAAACTATCTCCTCAACGAAGGCCGGGTGGCGTCGGTGCCCGGCGTCGCCTATGGACTGTCACCCTATTTCCGCATCTCGACCGCGACCAGCGAAGAGGTGCTGACCGAGGCGATCTCGCGGATCAACGCCGTCGTCGCGCAAGTGGAGTAAATGATGCCGCATTACGAACGAATCCTGATCACCGGCGCCGCCGGCCGCCTCGGCTCGGAGCTGCGCAAGGGGCTGGTGCCGCTGGCGAAAACCATCCGCCTGGCCGGGCGTGTGCCGTTCGGCGACCTTGCCCCGCACGAGGAAGAAGCGGTCTTCGACCTCGCCGACATGGAGGCGACGATCGCGGCGACCAAGGATTGCGACGCGATCGTCCACTTTGGCGGCGCGCCGCTCGAATGCGAGTGGCAGACCATCCTCGATTCCAGCATCCGCGGCTCCTACCACATCTATGAAGGCGCCCGGAAACACGGGGTGAAGCGCGTCATCTACGCCTCCTCGGTGCATGCGATCGGCTATCACGAGGTCGAGGCGCATATCGGCGTCGACGCGCCGGTGCGGCCGGACAGCCTCTATGGCCTGTCGAAAAATTTCGTCGAGAGCCTGAGCCGGCTCTACTGGGACAAGTTCGGCATCGAGACGGTGTGCCTGCGCATCTTTTCGTCCTTTCCCGAGCCCGCCGACCGGCGCATGCTGTGGTCCTACCTCTCCTTCGCCGACTGCGTGCGGCTGGTCGAGGCCTCGCTGACGGCGCCGCGCGTCGGCCACACGATCTCGTTCGGTATTTCGGACAACAAGGTGAAGACGGTCGACAACAGCGGCGCCAACCACCTGGGCTTCATCCCGCAGGACAGCGCCGAACCGTTCCGCGCCGCCGTCGAGGCGAAAACACCCGTTCCCGATCCGAAAAGGCCGTCGGTGAAATATCTCGGCGGCTGGTTCTGCGAACTCGGTCATCCGGACGACAAGGCCGAATAATCTTCGGCCAGATCAAAACGCCCTCGTCTGCACCTGGCGATTTCAAGCGCGCCGGGTCGTTCGTGGCTGTCCGTTTGATGCGCAAGAACGGGCAAAAAACCGTTCTTCGCCAAGGACTTCAGCGATTTCAAGCGGATGGACTGGTGCTGCGAGAGAGGATTGAACTCTCGACCTCTCCCTTACCAAGGGAGTGCTCTACCACTGAGCTACCGCAGCCGATGGCGGGGCTTCTGCCATAACGAACCGGCGAGCGCAAGGCCAAGAAAAACCTAAAGTGTCGCGTTTCATTGTCGCAAAACCGCCGCGCGGTTTCAGGCCAGTATGGATGGCAATGCCGAGGCTGTGGAAGCTGCTTTCCCGGACATGGCCGCGCCACAATGTTGGCTATCCCTCAACAGGGGTTGGCCGGTCGGCCAGCCGGGACGGGACGATGAGCGATAAGGCAAATCCACCGAAAAAGGGCGGCAGCGACCGCAAGGACCGGCTCGCCGAAGCCTTGCGCGCCAATCTCGGGAAGCGCAAGGCGCAGTCGCGCTCGCGCCGCACCGGCGACGCCGACAATCGGCCGGAGGGATTGCCGGCTGCTGGAAAAATGCACAAGGACTAACCCAAACCGGCCACACTGCCCCGCCATACTTGGACCAAGGGACCATAAATCCTATTTCTTGAACCAAGCCGGCCAATGGTCTAGACGGGCCGATACTCAAACGATTGAAACCGGCCGTTTCGGCCGAGGGGACATTCTCACATGGATCGCATCAGAATTGTCGGCGGCAACAAGCTCGCCGGAAGCATTCCGATCTCCGGCGCGAAGAACGCGGCATTGCCGCTGATGATCGCCTCGCTCTTGACCGACGACACGCTGACGCTGGAGAACGTGCCGCATCTGGCCGATGTCGAGCAATTGATCCGCATCCTCGGCAATCACGGCGTCGACTATTCCGTCAACGGCCGCCGCGAGAAGCAGCAGGAAGGCTATTCGCGCACCATCAATTTCTCCGCCCGCAACATCGTCGACACCACCGCTCCCTACGAACTGGTGTCGAAGATGCGCGCCTCGTTCTGGGTGATCGGGCCGCTGCTGGCCCGCATGGGCGAGGCCAAGGTGTCGCTGCCCGGCGGCTGCGCCATCGGCACGCGCCCGGTCGACCTGTTCCTCGAAGGCCTGCAGGCGCTTGGCGCCGATCTCGACGTCGACACCGGCTATGTCATCGCCAGGACCAAGAACGGCCGTCTCGTCGGCAACCGCTATGTGTTCCCGAAAGTGTCGGTCGGCGCCACCCATGTGCTGATGATGGCGGCTTCGCTGGCGAAGGGCGAAACCGTGCTGGAAAACGCCGCTTGCGAGCCCGAGATCGTCAACCTGGCCGAATGCCTCAACGCCATGGGCGCCAGGATTTCCGGCGCCGGCACGCCGACCATCACCATCGACGGCGTCGAGGCGCTGTCCGGCGCCCGCGTGCGCGTCATCCCCGACCGCATCGAGACCGGCACCTATGCCATGGCTGTGGCGATGACCGGCGGCGACGTGGTGCTCGAGGGCGCCCGCCCCGAGCTGCTGCAGACCGCGCTCGATGTGATCTCACAGACCGGCGCCGAGATCACGCCGACCAATTCGGGCATCCGCGTCCGGCGCAACGGCGCCGGCATTGCGCCGGTCGACGTGACGACGGCGCCCTTCCCGGCCTTCCCGACCGACCTGCAGGCGCAGTTCATGGGCCTGATGACGATGGCCAAGGGCAAGTCGCGCATCACCGAGACGATCTTCGAGAACCGCTTCATGCACGTGCAGGAGCTCGCCCGGCTCGGCGCCCACATCACGCTCTCCGGCCAGACGGCGATCGTCGACGGCGTCGCCAAGCTGAAGGGCGCGCCGGTCATGGCGACCGACCTGCGCGCTTCCGTCTCGCTGGTCATCGCCGGCCTTGCCGCCGAAGGCGAGACCACCGTCAACCGCGTCTATCACCTCGACCGCGGCTTCGAGCGGCTGGAGGAGAAGCTTTCCGGCTGCGGCGCGGTGATCGAGCGGATTTCAGGCTGACGCAGCCAGGCAAGCGCAGTCTCCAACCGACGCGTGTTGGACGGACCAATTGTCGACATCGCCGCCGCCCCTCATCCGCCTGCCGGCACTTCTCCCCGTATAGTGACGGGGAGAAGAGGGCTGGGGCGGCCTTGGCGCTCTTCCCGCAACGCTGGTGATTGGCGAAACTTTCGGCGAAGGCGTGCTTCTCCCCGTCACCATACGGGGAGAAGTGCCCGGCAGGGCGATGAGGGGCAGCGCAAACCTCAGCTAATTGCCTTGGGCAGTTCCGTGTCGAGGTTGCACGGACTGGAAAGACCGCCTAACAGGAAGCTGAAACCAACCTTAGGTACAAATTCCGCATGGCTCTCAAGCTCATCGCGCTCGACGACCAGGACCTGAGCATCGTCTCGGCCCATGTCCAGGACGCCGTGATGAAGGTGTCGGATCTCGAATTCCTGCCGGCGGCCAAGCGCTTCGTGCTGACCATGAACCGTTTCGTCTGGGAGGCGAAATCCGGCCTGTTCCGCCAGCACAATGAGCGGCGGCAGGCGGTGCTGCATTTCGACCGCGTGCTCGGCGCCAAGACCAGCGGCATTGCCCGCGACAAGCCGGCCGAGGTGCTGTCGCTGCTGGCGATCAGCTTCGTCGGCATCAGCAAGCCGGCCGGCATCGTCGAGCTGGTGTTTTCGGGCGGCGGCACGATCATGCTGGACGTCGAGTGCATCGAGGCGCGGCTTGCCGACATAGGCGGCGCCTGGGAAGCCTCCTCGCGTCCCGTACATAGGGCTTGAGCGCAGCAGATGGCCATCACACTCAGCCAGTCCGACGCCGATTTCGAGCAGCGTTTCGCCGCCTTCCTGACGACCAAGCGGGAGGTGTCGGCCGATGTCGACGCGGCGGTGCGCGAGATCGTCCAGCGCGTGCGCGCCGAGGGCGACAAGGCGCTCATCGACTATACGTTGAAGTTCGACAAGGCCGACCTCACCAGGCTTGGCATCGCCGTCTCCAAGGATGACATCGCCAAGGCCTATGCCGAGGCCGATCCGCAAACGGTCGAGGCGCTCATATTCGCCCGCGACCGCATCCGCTCGCATCACGAGCGGCAGAAGCCGAAGGACGACCGCTATACGGACGCCGCCGGCGTCGAGCTCGGCTCGCGCTGGACGGCGATCGAGGCGGTCGGGCTCTACGTGCCGGGCGGCACGGCGAGCTATCCGAGCTCGGTGCTGATGAACGCGGTGCCTGCCAAGGTGGCCGGCGTCGAGCGCATCGTCATCGTGGTGCCGGCGCCAGGCGGCGTCATCAACCCGCTGGTGCTGGTGGCGGCCGATATCGCCGGCGTCTCCGAGGTCTACCGCGTCGGCGGCGCGCAGGCGATCGCCGCCCTCGCCTATGGCACGGAGACGATCAAGCCGGTCGCCAAGATCGTCGGGCCCGGCAATGCCTATGTCGCGGCGGCCAAGCGTCAGGTGTTCGGCACCGTCGGAATCGACATGATCGCCGGACCTTCCGAAGTGCTGGTCGTGGCCGACGGCAGCAACAACCCCGACTGGATCGCCGCCGACCTGTTGGCCCAGGCAGAGCATGACGTGTCGGCGCAGTCGATCCTGATCACCGACGACCCGGCCTTCGGCAAGGCGGTGGAGGACGCGGTCGAACGCCAGTTGCAGAGCCTGCCGCGCGCCGAGACCGCCGCCGCAAGCTGGCGCGATTTCGGCGCCGTCATCCTGGTGCCGACCATCGAGGCCTCGCTGCCGCTGGTCGACCGCATCGCCGCCGAGCATGTCGAGCTCGCCATCGATGACGCCGAGGCCTTCCTTGCGAGGCTGCGCAATGCCGGTGCGGTCTTCCTCGGCCGCCACACGCCCGAGGTCATCGGCGACTATGTCGGCGGCTCCAACCACGTGCTGCCGACGGCGCGCTCGGCGCGCTTCTCGTCGGGGCTTTCGGTGCTCGATTTCGTCAAGCGCACCTCGATCCTCAAGCTCGGGCCGGAGCAGCTGCGCGCGCTGGCGCCGGCGGCGATCGCGCTCGCCAGGGCGGAGGGGCTGGACGCGCATGGCCGTTCCGTCGCGATCAGGTTGAACATGTAGCGATGTCCGACTACGACCGAACCCGCGCCAGGCTGATCGATGTCGAGCTCGACGAATCGATCGGCCGTTCGACGCCCGATGTCGAGCACGAGCGGGCGGTGGCGATCTTCGACCTGATCGAGGAGAACAGTTTCCAGCCGGTCAATGACGACGGCGCCGGTCCCTACCGCCTCAAGCTGTCGTTGGCCGATTCCCGCCTGGTGTTCGCTGTTGCGCGCGAGGATGGCGCCGCCGTCGTCACCCACATCCTGTCGCTGACGCCGCTCAGGCGCATCGTCAAGGACTATTATCTCATCTGCGAGAGCTATTACGACGCCATCCGCTCCTCGACGCCGAGCCATATCGAGGCGATCGACATGGGCCGTCGCGGCCTGCACAATGAAGGCTCGCAGACGCTGATGGACCGGCTGGCCGGCAAGATCGACATCGATTTCGACACGGCGCGCCGGCTGTTCACGCTGGTCTGCGTGCTGCACTGGCGAGGCTAGGCCCTGGCCTCGCTGCCGCATTCGATCCTGTTCATGTGCGGAATGAACGCCGTGCGCTCGCCGATGGCCGAGGCGCTGGCGCGGCGCATGCTGCCTTCGGCCATTTTCGTCGCATCGGCCGGTGTGCGCAGCGGCGAGCGCGACCCGTTCGTCGACGCCGTTCTGGCCGAGGACGAACTTTCGCTGGGCGAGCGCCAGCCAAGGACCATGGACGAGCTGGAGGACGACTATTTCGACCTGATCGTCACGCTGGCGCCGGAAGCGCACCACGCGGCGCTCGAGCTCACCCGCTCGCTCGCCGTCGAGGTCGAATACTGGCCGATGCCGGACCCGACGGATGCCGGCGGCACGCGCGAACATATCATGGCCGCCTATCGCGATGTGCGCGAGCGGCTGAAAGCGCGCATCGCCAGACGTTTTCCCGCATCCGAGGCAAAAGGCGCCTTGGATTAAGCGTGTTCACAAGCGGACGATTATCATATAGGTTCCGCCGAAATTCCGGCCGGAGTCGGATGATTTCCAGTCGGTTTGGCCGGAAATCATCCGACTCCGGATCAAAACAGTAGAGCATGATGTCGTCCGAAAACCGCTTGACACTTTTCGGCATCATGCTCTAGCGCCGGAACCGAAATCCAAGCAAAGGTATCGAATGCCGAAGGAAGAAGTCCTCGAGTTTCCGGGTGTGGTCACGGAACTGCTGCCCAACGCGATGTTCCGGGTGAAGCTCGAAAACGAACACGAGATCATCGCCCACACGGCCGGCCGCATGCGCAAGAACCGCATCCGCGTGCTGACCGGAGATAAGGTCCTGGTCGAGATGACCCCCTATGACCTGACCAAGGGCCGTATCACCTATCGTTTCAAGTAACAGCCCGGCGCGACCCCAGATGAGCATCCTGCAGAAGCTCGTGCTTGCCTCGGGTTCGCCGCGCCGCATCGAGCTGCTGCAGCAGGCCGGCATCGAGCCGGACCGCGTGCTGCCGGCCGATGTCGACGAGACGCCGCTGCGCGCCGAGCATCCGCGCTCGCTGGCCAAGCGGCTTTCCAAGGACAAGGCCGAGAAGGCGTTCGCCTCGCTGAAGAGCGAGGACGACTATGCGCCCGGCTTCGTGCTCGCCGCCGACACGGTGGTGGCGGTCGGCCGCCGCATCCTGCCCAAGGCCGAGACGATCGACGACGCCGCGAACTGCCTCGGCCTGCTCTCCGGCCGTTCGCACCGGGTCTATTCCGGCATCTGCCTGATCACGCCGGGCGGCAAGTTGCGCCAGAAGCTGGTCGAGACCCGCGTACGCTTCAAGCGGCTGCCGCGCGAGGAGATCGACGCCTATGTCGCCTCCGGCGAATGGCGCGGCAAGGCCGGAGGCTATGCCGTGCAAGGCCTCGCCGGGTCCTTCGTCGTCAAGCTGGTCGGCTCCTACACCAACGTCGTCGGCCTGCCGCTCTACGAGACGACGGCCCTGCTTGCCGGCGAGGGCTTCAAGGTGCATGCGAGCTGGCTCACCGCGCGCCCATGAGCCTGGACGACAAGGTCACGCCGCTGCGCCCCCGGCGCCCCTGCCCCGAATGCGGCAAGGCATCGGTGCGCGAGCACTATCCGTTCTGCTCGGCGCGCTGCAAGGACATCGACCTCAATCGCTGGCTGAAGGGCGCCTATGTCATCCCTGGCCGCGACGCAGAGGAAGAAGAAGGCGAAGCGCCGGAGCAGGGCCAGTCGCCCAAGGACGAGCCGTAAGCGCACGATATCAGCTGTTTTGCCGCCGTCTTTCAGTGGTTTTCTTTTCCCGGCTGAAATCCGCGCTTAGGCGCTGGACAGGCTGAATTCCCGTGCTATAACCCACGCGCTTTCAAGGGGCGCCGGCGGCGCCTTCGAGAAATCCGGCCTGCGAAATCTCGCTTGCCGGCGAGGCCCAGATAGCTCAGTTGGTAGAGCAGCGGACTGAAAATCCGCGTGTCGGTGGTTCGAATCCGCCTCTGGGCACCATCCCCTCCTCTCCCGACACTCCCTTTCGCCGAATCTTCTACGCTTCTGTTTGCACAAACAACTGAAATCGTTCATCTTTTTGGGAAGGATGGCGCGATTGAGCGCGTTTCATGGAATTTCGGCGTATTTGGTCTAACGAGGCGGAGGGCTGGTATTTCCGTTGGTACTGGACATCCTGATGGTATCGAAACAGCCAAAGGGAGGTGTCCCACAAATGGCCCTTTCCGACGTGAAATGCCGAAATGCCCGTCCTGCTTCCAAGCTATTGAAATTGTCTGATGGTGGCGGGCTCCAGCTCTGGGTGCAGCCCACCGGATCCCGCCTATGGCGCCTCGCCTATCGATTTGACGGCAAGCAGAAGCTTCTGGCGTTGGGCAGCTATCCCCTTATTTCGCTCGCCGAAGCACGCAAGGCGCGCGATGACGCCAAACGTCTCCTCCTCACTGGCATCGATCCCGCGCAGGAACGCAAGTTGCGAAAGGTCGGTTCGGCAAAGGACAGCTTTCGATCAATCGCCGAGGAATATGTGGACAAGCTGAAGAAAGAGGGACGTGCCGACCGGACTATCACCAAGGTCAAATGGCTACTCGACTTCGCCTATCTCACCTGTGGGCACAAGTGCATTCGGGACATTGATGCGGCCACTATCCTTGCTGCCCTTCGTAGCGTGGAGGTGCGCGGTCGATACGAGTCGGCCAGGCGGCTGCGCTCGACCATTGGCAGCGTCTTTCGATACGCCATCGCCACTGCACGCGCCGACACTGACCCCACGTCCGCGCTGAGGGGCGCTCTCATCAGGCCAACGGTCACGCCGCGTGCCGCCATTACCGATCCGAAGGCATTCGGCGGCTTGCTGCGTGCGATCGAGACATTCGACGGACAGCCCGCAACCCGAGCGGCTCTGAGGTTGATGGCGCTGCTGTTTCCCCGCCCCGGTGAGCTTCGCGCTGCCGAATGGGGGGAGTTCGACTTCGAAAGTTCGGTATGGACTATCCCGGAAGCGCGAATGAAAATGCGACGACCGCACCGCGTTCCTCTTTCAACGCAGGCTTTGGATATCCTGGCCGAGCTTAAAAAAATCTCCGGCGCTGGGACGCTGCTGTTTCCAAGCGTGCGATCGCCTTCTCGTCCGATTTCCGACAATACACTCAACGCCGCCCTGCGTCGCATGGGTTACAGCAAGAATGAAGCAACGGCCCATGGCTTCCGAGCAACGGCATCAACTCTGTTGAACGAATGCGGCAAGTGGCATCCAGACGCCGTAGAGCGACAGCTGGCTCATATTGAAAATAACGACGTTCGGCGCGCCTATGCCCGGGCGGAGCACTGGGAAGAGCGCGTCAAGATGATGCAGTGGTGGGCAGATTATCTGGAAAAAATTGAGAACGCCGGAACGCGCGGGTAAACTCAATCAGATGCGGGCAGCCAGCTGTCCGGCACGTATCGCGAACGTCCGGTTTACGCTGCATAGCGGCCGTTGAGGCCTGCGTTGCCGCTCTCCCGAAGCGGACATCCCTGGGGAACCTGGCGGCCTGAAGGCGGAATGGGTGATCCGACGAAGGCCGAGAGCGCTGCGATCTAGCGAGGGCTGGAACAAGGCATGGTTCAAGGCCAGTGCCGGAGCGCCGCGCTAGCTGATTCCACACTTGTTGAAGCCGACATGATGGGAGACCTATCTAAGGCCCATGTCCACACGCCAGAAAATGGATGCAGCTGCGAATTTGATCGAAGGGTGGACGCTCCCGTCTGCGGCCACGCTTGGGTCATCGGTCCGAGCCAGAGGGATCGTTCGCGAAGTGCGAGCCCACCTGCCTTTGGCGGCGAAAAAGCTGCTCGGTATCGAGGTCGGGGCCTTGCGCATGCCGGAAGGCGCCTATGGCGATTTCCGGACTGCGTCGGCGATTGTGTCCAAAACGCTGGAAGGCATCGAAGGCCTGCCCGTAATTCCCCGTGAAGTCGAAGACATCCTGACGATCTCTTCGGCAGAGCGGCACCGGTGGCTCAAGGACGGCCGCTTGCAAAGCACAGGCACACGTACGGTGAAACTTCGTGGTCGCGCAAGGAAGGTAACTTTTCACGTGTTTGACCCACGTCACATCGAGGACGTGCTCGATCGCGACTTGGTTACGGTCTGGCGCGAGGACGACGCGATAGCTGCTGCAGAGAATAGGCGGCGGGCCGCCGGAAAGGCCGCCCTGAAGCGTGCGCAAAAGAGCGGCCGCAGGGCCGCGTCTGCGCCTGACAGCACTCGGGACGAGGTGTCACGTCAGAAACTGAAGGGCTGGGACGAATTCGAGAGTGACGGACTTCTGCGCTGATTCAGCGAAAAAAGATTCTTTCGCTGCTCCTGCCCACTACGACCGCACTGGCCCGAATCCTGATCCGGGTCGCGCGCCTGACCTCCGGGAGTCAATGGGCGTAAACAGTCCGCGAGTCTGGTTCCGGCCCAGGTAGGCGACAGTAACGGGCCGCCATATCGGCCGTTCACCACGGGCGACACCATTTCCCGAAAGCAGCGAGCCGTTGGCGCGCGTCATCGGTATCCCTTTTAAGTCCCAGGGGATACTGTTGCCGCCCATCAGCCGTCTTATCGGTATGGCGAAGCCGCTGATCTGTGTTAAGCCGCCGCCCGAACAGCCGAAGGAGTACACCCGTGAGCGAGCCGACCGTGGCCGAGGCGACCGACAGCATCTATGCATCGCTCCGGGCGAACAATGCCGACATCGATGCAAATATCGCGGCGCTCAAAGCGGCGCTGACGCGAGAGGGGATAGAACAGGCGGTGCTCGATCCGACCAGGCTGGCGCAGAACAACCGTTCGAGCCGCAAGGTGATGCAGGCTTATTTTCGGCAGCGCGGCGTGACGTGAGGTGGGCCAATTCATGGAACACGAGCCCTGCAAGATACGTTTCATCTTGGCTGAGCATGGTGCTTAGCAGCGGGTCACTTGACCAGCCAAGCGTGCAAAATGCAGTGATGCCCGTCAGATAGACGTCCAGGCCCTGCCTCTGAAGTGCGACAGCGGTTTCAATCGCAGACCTTTTGGAGAAGTATCCTCGGTACGGAACGCATCCGAACACCGGAAAGCACCATGTTCGTGGCGTCAGCGAGAATTCCGACGCTGCGAAGACGGCCCATGTCACGGCGTCCCGACCAACGTTGACATGGCTGCGGTAGCTATTGTTGTCTGGAAGCGCTAGTTCATCTATCGCAAACTGTCGGATGGCGCTCGCCGATTCCATTCGAGCGCGTAATGTCCCAGGGATCGAAGGATCGTCGATCAGCTCTTCGACATCCTGGCGCGCCGCCATGATCTCCACGTGACCCTTCAAGGATTGTGCGTAGTAAGAAATGCTGGTGCAACCTGCCAGGCTGGACATCACGATCATCGCAGCAACCGAACGAAAAAATGCACGCATCACGGTTGCCCACGGCATTTGCTCACACGTCCGGATAGGGCAAACGTCGCAACTACGCCCGGTCCCAAACAGTGGCTCCAATTTGGTTGATGTCCTGGATGGGGGTTTAGGTTAGACGTTCGTCTTCGGCAAGATTGTCACAATGTGGTCATTCGCTGCCAAATTGCCGAATGTCCGCTATAAGCCGGACACGGCGACGTGGAACTATCCGCCTAGGAGGTCTTTTTCTCCTGAAGCTTCCGGTCGCATCCGGCCCAACGCTGTTGGTCCGCAATGCGCCCACGTCGGCCATAGACGCAAATTGTCTCCTCCCAGGAAGTAGTCGTTGCCGATGACCATGCTCCAGGTCGTAGTCGCGCTAATAGCTGCCATTGGGAATCGTTCCGCGAAGATAGTTCGGGGAAGCTGAACGACGACCGTGCAAGCGGCCTGCCGAGGCCGTCGAAATTGTCTTCGAAATCGTTCCTATTGTCGAAAAGTCCGCTCTCGCCCTCTAGGCGGCCTGCTCGCAGAGGAAAACTTCACAACTAATGCACAGTGTGTCACAATCTGAATAGGGAGCCTGGGGGGAAATATGGACGAGCCGCGTCTAGGTCTACGCGGCGCTTACGAGGCCTTATTCCGATCGCGCGGATTATCGCTCCCTGATGGGCGCCCACTTTATCGCTACCGATTCAGCCGACAAGAGTTCGAGGGCGTTCGGGAGGTCCTAAAACGCCATGGACCGACCGCGCTGAACGACTCCCATGGTCAGGCTTTGTTCGTTGCTTTCACAGCCGAGTGGTATCGCCGGGAACGCGCCGGGGGGGCTTGGGACTGGATCAGACCCTTAGCTGTCCTTGGAATTCGATATCACGCGAATGATTCGGCCGCCGACGTGCGCTACGCGGTGGTGCGGGAAGCCGCCGAAGCTGGCTTGAAACGGTGGCGACGCCCTCAGCCGACCGACGTGCCGCTCCTCTTCGGCGTAGTGCGCGAGGCGGGTTTTCCAGCTGCTGCCATCAAAGAGGGAACCTTGGGGTTATGGCTGAAGCGCAGCATCTTGGCGATCGAAATGGGCTTCACACCTGCCGAGGCCGTCGCAAGTGAGGCATGGCGGGCGGGCGAAACGCTTGTTCAGGCGCTGGTGGAGCCAGCCGTGGCGCTGTCCACGGTAATCGTTCGTTTCCGTCAACAATTGCCGCCCCTCCACGAACGAAATGACCGAGATCCCGTGCTCCACCTGGATTCTGTGGTGCCTGCTTGGCGCAACGATCTGCCTTTTGACTTGGAGGAAGGCGATTTTCGATCTCTGGTGGAAGACTTGGTCCGGACCCGGCGCGTCGAAGGGGGAGCCCTGGCGGCAAGCCGATTGCTGCGGCGCACCGCCGAAGGGTGGGCGCCGCGGGCCGAACTCACCTTGTCAGGTGAACTCGACGTGGTCCGAACATCTCCCCAATTGCAGGCAGCGATGGAAGGTGCCACTCGGCTGCGCATCTTTCCGCGGGGTGATCTGCCGGGTTTGAACCGGCCCATCGCCGTGCTGGAACAGGTGGAATCAGACGAGGCGACAGCGTGGGAGTCCCGTCCGCTGGTCAAGGCGTTCGAAGTTCCCGCTCGCCTGAACCAGGCAATTAGGTTGGCGGCAGTTGCAGGGGAGACCTTAGTCGAAGAGTTCACCGCGTTTGCCGGCGAGCCGGTAGACGCGCCTGTCCTCCTCTTCCAGCCAGATCCTGGCGTCGATTTTGAGAACGCGCTTGAACTAAGATTCATTGGCAGTTCGCCCTTTCGAAGCACTCGGCCATGGCTGGCTATGGCTGTAACGCAGGAGGCTCGTTCAGCACTGAAGTTCGAACAGCCTCCTTCTGACTTGGGAGACTGCATCCTCGATGGACGCTGTCTTCTGGCCTTCGTCGGGCAAGCTTCGCTCGACCTTGGTGATGGGCGTCTCACGTGGCGTAGCGCGGCCGAGCGCGAGGATACGAAGCGACTGATCCTCACAGGAGAGACTCTACGGCGGGTGCGCGAGACGGTGTTCCTAGGGACGCCAAAGGCTTGGCTTTCGGATGGTCAGCATCACACGCTGGTTTCGTCGGAAGACCTAATTTGGCGGTCGTTGGGGAGAGGCTCGTGGCGTTCTTCGAACAAACACGCGCCCCTGGGCAGGGTCGAGATCGCAATGAGGCGGGGCGGTGAACTGGTCGCTTGGACCTGCGCCGACGTTGCGCCGCGTGAATTGGTGCTATCGGGAGAACCGCGAACCCACTCGTTGAAAATCGAGAATCTGCTCGGGGCCAGCGTTGCGGCGAAGGGCGGTCAGATCCTTCCGATCTCCAGGAATGGTGATGACGCGCGCGTCGATCTTCGACTCCACACCCCAGGCGCGATGCTACACGTGGCGCTGCGATGGGACACCCAACTCGACCTAACGCTCGCTGATCCGATTGCCGAGCCGCTCCTGTTGACCCCGGACATGCGGCCCGCCGTAAGCCGGGCCCAGATTTCGATCGATCGACTGCATGGGTTCCGCCTGTTGGCGCCTGGCGGTCGCGACCTATGGCTGGTGGTTCGGCAGGGCGCAGGACAGCCCGTGCAGGCCACGCGTCGTATCGACGGTCTCGTCCCGCTATCGGCCTTTCAAGACGAATTGCGGGATCTCCTTGGTAGCTTTCCGGACCTCGATGCGGAGGTGCGCCTGAGCTGGGCCGGTCGAGGTGACCACTTCGCCGAGATCGCCTGGTACGACGAAGACCAGCCGCTGGTGGCCGAGAAAGGCATTTCGCCGTTCTCGGGCCTTTCGAGTATCCTTGGTTGGAATCTGGATGCGCTAGCGCTGACGCAGCCTACCGCGAAACTCTCCAACAACCTTCCACGCCTTTCCTTGCAGGAATTGCAGACGCGACTCCTGCAAGAGCTCGGTCCGGGCCCCTGGCTGATCTTCGGGCGAACCAATGACGGGACCTCGCTCAGACCGAAGGTGGTCGCCCAACCACCGGGCGACGACGATCGTGGAAGTGCGCTTCGTCTGGCCTTCAGGATCGCACGACGTGACGCCCGGGACGATGCATTTGCTACAGTGTTAAAGCACCCGGAAGCCTTGAACCGCGCTGATCTCCGCCTCTTGGTCGATCTGAGCGTGGCCGCGCGGGATCGCAACGTGCCCGTGCCGGCGATCGATGCCCTGCGGTCACTTTGCCGTGCCCCCCAGGCGGCTCCGTGGATCCTGTCGACCTGCGACACTCTTGAGGAGCGCGACGCCGTGATCCGGCTACAAAGTGAGTTACCCTTCCTCTGGTGCGCAACGGAAGTCGAGCACTGGGTGTCTGCGTTTCGAACGAGAATTGACGAGTTGGAGCGCCGCCTGGAACGGTTGGAACTACCGACTGCCGACGCAGGGCGCAATGTGGCGGCCGCCCTCGGCCAAATCGCTGATCTGGAGCCCGGGCTAGCGACTCATGCGTGGATCACCTTCCTATTGGTCGCGCCACGAGCAGATTTGGAACCCGGCCTCATCGGAAGGCTATGCCGGCGTCCGAAGGAAACGCTTCGGGAACTCGCCGAAGCGTTCGTGACTCGTCAGAGTGAGCATCGCGAGCCACCGACCGGATTGCATCTCGCGGGGCTCCTGCCAGAGCGACGCGAGCTTTGGGAGCGGTACGACCCAGCCTTCGCGGATTTGATCGCTGCTCCCCTAGTGGCGGCGCGAATGGCGGCCGGCAAACTCCATCAAAACCCGCAGGTTGTCGGACGATGTCGGGCCGCTTGGCTCCACGACCGTCAGCTCTTCGAGAGCGCTCTCGCCGTCGCCCTTGGACGCGAGACTATAGACCCCGGCACCACCCAACGAATGGACCTGTGATGGAAATCGAGAGGCTTCTGGCGCGGCTGCCACGCGATGCTGCAGATGCGATTGTCGGTATGGCTCGACTCCGTTCAGTCGATCTCAATCGGCATCTGCGTGAGGGCTTGGGTGCGCGCGCTGGTCAGCCTAACTCGGCCCTCTCCGAACCGTTTGTCGAAGGCGCTTATCCCTGGTTGCCGTTAGAGGGCGGTTGGGGCGGATTGCCGGCTGGCCTTTTGCACCCAAGAACGCTCGAAGTTCTGCGTGAAGTCGCATACCCGCCCTACACCCACCAGGTGGACGCTTGGAAGCAGCTTTGCGGCGAACGCGCCGCTTCGGTGATCGTGTCGAGCGGCACAGGCTCAGGGAAGACAGAATGCTTTTTGACACCGATTTTGGATGGGCTGGTTCGATCCTCCGATAGCGGTGCAAAACCGCTCGAAGGAGTGCGCGCGCTGATGCTCTATCCGCTCAACGCACTTATCGCCAGCCAGGAGGAGCGGCTGTCAAAGTGGTTCGCCCCCTTCGGCGGAGCGCTGCGCTACTGCCTCTACAATGGCGACACGCCGGAGAGTGTGCGGAGCACCGCCGCGCGTGGGGAACCTTCGGCGCCGAAGACGACACACAAGACGATGCGCCGCTGACCACATCCCCGGTCGTGAACCGCCGATATTTAGGGGCGCGCGGGGCACGGCCGTCAGCGAACCTCACGACCGGCGCCCTGACAACAAACGATGAAATTTCAATCCTGGCGACCGTGAACTCGGACGAACAACTGTCGTCGGATCTGAAAGTCACCTTTGCCGATTTTCGTGAGAGCGGCAGCTTCCAAGAACTCGATGACCTGGTGCTTGGGCAATATGCCTCGCGACACAAAGACGCCGAGCGATTGCGACGCAAACTTGAGAAAGAGCTCGAAGACAACTTCGCCGCACAGTTCGATCTGCGGCGCTTGAATGGCTTCCTCCGCCAGTACCGCGCAGACAAGACCGAACGTTCCGCGCTGGCGAAGCGCCGGACCGATCGGGACAAGGCATTGAAGGTTCAGCAATTGATCGCGGATCTCGGCAACGCGCCGAGGATTTCGAAGGAAATGAGGAGCGTCTTCGCAGAGAATCTAAGCAATCTGATTTCTTCAAGAGAGCCTTATCAACATCTCTGGCATTCCGGCGACATTCATCGACGAGGGTCGGCGGCACTCGATCATCCCAAGAAGACGATCACACTGTTCGCCGCGGGCAGGAAGGCAGCCAAACTCGCGCCAGAACGGGGTTACGAGCAGATGCGTCAGCTAGCGCTCGGTATTCCTGGCGTGGGCGTGAATATGATCACGGCGATTCTCTGCACCTTCGCCCCGAAGCGGTACGCTGTCTTCAACGGCAATACCTCCGGCGCCCTAGCGGCGATCGGCATTGGCGCGCCTCGAAGTCCAACTGTCGCAACGCTGTCGGCCGAACGATACACGCAATTGTGCGCTACCATCGACGCGCTGCGGAGGCGCATCGGTGGCGCTGATTTCACGGACGCCGACGCGTTTCTCAACTGGCTGTATTTCAAGACGAAGCCTTCCAAGCGCGCGCATGAGGGAGGCGCCCCAAAAACCTCACCTTGCGTGTCGCGGCCACGCCAAGTTGTCCGGCAGCACCGCGCCTCTAATCGGCCGTTCAGGCAGAGTTTGCCTTCACCGAAAGCGGGCAGTCCGTTCGAGTGAACCACATGGCCCATAGTGCCCCAATCGAACGAATCTCGCTTCTATGGCGTGACCCGAACGGCGCTCTCAGCACGCCCACGGCATCAGAGTTGTCAGCTGGAAATAAATGCGCCAGGTGAGTAGCGCCCCGAGCCCGCAGACGACAAGGATGATGCCAAGGACGAATCGGTGAAGTGTAATCCGGTTTTCCAGCTTGCGATAAAGAGGGAGGAACTCCGCGGCGACGACCGAGTAATCGCCCTTCAGCTTGGTCTTCTGTCGGGTCAGATCGTCGTCTATCGTCGACAGCGTCAGCAGCTGGTTGACGATGGCAAACGCCAGGAGGGCAACGAACAGCGTTGCACCGAGCGAGATGGCGAGGTTTGCCCAGAAATTCACGTCGCATTGAGTTGCGGGCTTGAGCTGCGTGGCGATGATCACACTCGCGACGGGAATGCCCATTATCTGGTTCTGGATGTCATGGAATGTCTTATGGATCTTACCGGTGTAGTCCGCGATGGCCTCTTCCGCCTTCCCCCGGATCTTGTCGTACGAGAACTCCGACGCGAACAGCCTATAGCTGTCCTCGCACTTTGTGACGAAGTCCCGAAAGTGTCGAAGAAGGTACCTGAAGCGCTCGCCTTCGGGATGGGTGCGACACGTCTCGATGAGCGTGGTAGCAACGATCGCAGCCTTCTGGTCCTTGTGCACCTTCTGCATGACGAAGTTCTCGAACTCGTCGACCAGTATGGAGTTTACGGAGACAAGGTCCGATGACCTGAAGTCTACACGGACCATCAGCCGGATCGAGCCGAGGAACAGCATCTCCGCCTGGTACGGGTCGAGAAACGCAGCCGCCTCTTTTAAGGTGCGGACCAGGCGCAATGCGTTCCGGTAGCGCGCGACGGCGTCGGGAACGACGGTATCGTTGTAGGCGAACCTCTCCTCGATCAGGTAATAGCGCTCCGGCTCGGCTATGCGGTTGCGACGGTTCTCGAGCAGCCGGTCGAGGGTGAGCGCGAGGAAGCCAAGTCCTGTGCGTGGAGCGCCGATTTCGACGCTAACTGTCGCGCCTATGACGACCGCCGACGCTGAGTCGACCGTGAATGCCGCGTCGTCGAAAGCCTTCTCATCGCTTTCAATCTGCTTCAGCGTTTCCACAATGCTGTAATCGCGGACCGTCAACTTTCCCGCGGAGCCATCTTTCGAGAACTCCGTGTTGCGGTAGAGTGCTATCAGCTGGTCGAACGTGATCATGAGGCTACGCTACTCCTGATCGTGTTCCAGTCTTTCGATCAGGTCGGGAGGGAGTTCCGTGAAGGTCAGGGTCTTCTTGTCGTCGTTATAGACGATCTTGCCGTCGGTAAGGGCTTGCCGATTGAATTCGACCGACCAGAGCCGCGTCTTCGCGGAGAACTTCACCATCGGCGACAGCGCTCGCTTCTTCGGAACGAAGCCGTCGCCAAGTCCGACATCCGGATCTCCGAGCGATTTGGCGAGTTCTTTCGGGTTCTCTGGAAAGAGCTCGTTGGAGAATGTCTCGAGATCCAAAGGCTCGTTGTCCCGGATGTATCGCTGGCAGATGTCGTACGCCTTCTGCAGGAAAGCTTGCTTGTCCTTCACGAAGCCCTTCGCCGGCTCGGCGAAACCGTTCAGCACGCGCACCAGTGTCCTGGTATCCTCGAGGTCCTGAACGGTGCTGTCGCAACCGAGGAACTCCTTGAAGTACTCGGCGACGTTCCCCTTGCCCTTTAGGAAGCCGATGTAACGGTCCGCCGAGTTAGTCCATGCCGTCATGTTGATCCGGCCGGCGAAGCGGAAGCCGTCGAGGTCGAGGTGTTCGACTGACGCGATGTCAAAGCTTTTGGTGAGCGCCGCACCGAGCTTGTCGTTGATGATCGCCACTAGCAGAAACCGTTGCTCGTCCTTCTCGAGATGCGCGAAAAGGACGTGACCGCCCGTCGCCCCGGGCTTTCGGCGCGCCTGAACGGTCAGTGTCGTCATCAGCTTGGCCGTGAGCGTGGCGAAGTCCTTGAAGTCGCCCTTCCGGAACTCGTCAAGATAGGTCTGTGCCGGATAGTTGTCGGAGCTTGCCGCGAAGCGCCCGTGAGACTTCGAGGCGCGGCTCGCATACATGGCGTGCAGCTCGCCGACCACGCGCTCCACCGTTTCCGAGACCTTGAGGTGCGCGTTACCCGACACCGTTTCAAAACTCTCGGAATTCCTCTTCAGGTCGTGCACCGCGACCTGAATGACCTGCTCGACCATCGAATCCTCCCCCTCGTGATGGCAGTTATGCGAGACGTGAGGGCCCGAACGCAAGTGTTCGAAGGATTAGCAGACCGAATATCCACGCCATGCGTGTCGAAAGGCGGAACGTCTTTCGATCCGCTCATGGCCTACGATCGCAGCGCGGTTTGGATCTTCTTCCACTCAGGAATTTCATCGAAATGGTACTTACGCAGCCTCGTGAAAAGATCGAACGCGTGAAGGGTTCTTAGGATTAAGAGCGGGGCATTGAACGACGCCATTAGCACGCCCGAGAGAGTATCTTGCCGTTCAGCGAGCAACGCCTTGAGAACGACGATCTCGTTGCCGGGGTCTACGATCCAGGCTCCGGCATTGGCAACGAAGGTCACCGACACGGAGTCGGCAGCCGGGTGACCGATCTCGCAAAGTTTCGCGTAGGAACGGCTTTATGCCGGGAATCTTCATTCCATCCACGTGGTCGACGTACTGGAAGGTCTGCATCGCCTTGCGACTGCCGGTGTCTTTTCGGTCTTCAGCACCTTCCGGGCACGCGTGAAGTGTATCAGCGTGTCTTCCAACTCCTTAGCGGACAGCATGGGCTCCCCAGCCTGACCCGAAATCTCGGCTCGTATCGCATCCTTGTTGTAGGCGAGCGTCCGGGCCACTGGTCCCAGGCTGTGGTTTATATCGCCTGCGGATTCGATCAGGCTTCTACACGCCGACGCGCAGCCATATAGACTTCCCGCCTCATGTTCGCGGACCGCCACCTTGATCCACCTGGACGTACGGAACACCGATGCGACCGAAGCCATATGCGCCCGGTACAGCATCTCCGTCCAATAGATGTGCCCCATGTACGCCCGCCCGATCGATTCGTCGCGAGCCCTGTATTCGAAATCCGACAAGTCCTTGAAAGTGTACCTGTCTCTCATCAGATCAGGCGCAATGTCGTTGACGATGCGGCCGTAGAGTTCGGAATTCTTCCGAACACTGCGGACTTTTCTTAATGTCCAGATCGAGAGCTGGTGTCGAGGGCGAAACTTGGACCATGCAGCGATCGTCTTTCAAACACATCCTAACAGAGAAGCCGGACGCCATGCGAAGCACGTCGGTGACCGGCTGCTTTCGTATCTTCATTCGCCAAGACCCGACCGCCTACTGTCGGCCCAAACGGGACGTCTGAGTAGTGGCTCGCTGATCGCCACTCCTGGCGCAAAGCTGCCAATCGTTGTGCGGCGCCCTCGTCGACTTCGATCGACGAGCCGAAATTGCCTTGCTCCATCTAAAGTTTGAGCGATGAGTTAAAACCGATATGATTAGAAATATCGGTTTCAGCACCAAAGAGTGGCAACTCTGCGACGGCGGTTTTTCGACGGTCCTCGGGATAACGGCTCCGATTTCGACACTGAGGGAGGGTGCGCAAGAGGGCCAGCGGGATGTCGCAGGTGGTTAGCCCCGGTCGTGCACAATGCAATGTAGCCGTCCACCGACTTGCCCCACGAGTCCGCTTAGAAACGCTCTCCTCCCGTGATCCACAGTCCACACGTTGCTACCAGTTTACGCCGCACGAGCTAGTCAGGCCGCTTCCGCTTAACGAGGCTCTTCTTATTTTAGCCCAACACGATCTGCTCGCAGCGAAATGGCAACTAGGATGCGGCTTTGTGCTTCGACACCAACCCGCCCGGAGTATCAGGACCGAGGCAGCGTCCATGAAGAGTGACGCAATCTCGTATCCCCCACGAGGGCTATCTCGTGAGGAAGCAGCTCGTTACATCGGTGTCGGATCGACGCTTTTTGACGAGATGGTTGCCGATGGGCGTATGCCAAAGCCCAAGCGCATCAATAGCCGCGCTGTCTGGGATCGTGTAGCCTTGGATATCGCTTTCACCTCGTTGCCGGACAAAGACAGCGGCCTTCAAGAGCTGTTGGAACGAAGCAAACGGGGCGTGGAAAAAAGATAGCAACTACGCTCGTTGCGTATACGCTGCAGGCGTAGTACGATGATAGCCCGTGCGGAAGGCATGATGTGAACGAGAATGAGAAACTTGCGCAAGACGTGAAAGCATGGCGGGCAAAGGAAGGGTTTACTGCCGAAGCCGCGGCCAAGGTACTGGGAATACCGAGGCGCACCTTTGAAGGCATAGAGCAAGGAAGAGGGTTTCGTTACCCGGTGCTCCTGCGCGTTGCCATCAAAAGCAAAACCCTTTCGCTACGGGCGAGTCTGAAAGGGTCCCCCGGACTGAAAGGAGCATTTGATGGCTCGGCCATTTAAGGATGCCCGTTACCCTGGGGTATCTTCGCGCCTCAAGAACGGCAAGCTAATCTATCGCTACCGCGCAAAGGGCATGCCTGAAATCCGCCTTCCCGGTAAGCCCGGCGATCCCGAGTTCGAGGCGGCTTACGAGAAGGCCACGCAGGGTCAAGGCAAGAAGGCAGTTATCGTCGATTTGCCCGGTCGGGCACTGCCAAAAACCTTTGGTCATGCCGCGCGCCGGCTTGAAACGACAATGGAGTGGTTGGGCTTTGATGAAGCCACGCAGCAGAAGAATGCGCGACTGATTGAGCGTTTTCTCAACCTGCCGGTCGATCCCAACTACCCACTCACCTGGCGCAATACTCCTGTTGAACATCTCGACGCGGATCGGCTTCGCGCCATCATTGAAGGCATCTTCAGGACGAACCGCACAGTCGCCAAACACACGTTGGTCGCCATCAAGAAGCTTCTATGGGTCGCGACCGATGTCGAAAAATGGATCAAGCCGCAGGATGATCCGTCGCTATCTATCCGCGTGCGGGTGCCCAAATCGACCAAGAACCCAGCTTGGCCAATTGCGATGCGCGAAAAGTTCGAGGAGCGACACCCCATCGGTACAGCCGCGCGCACCTGCTATGCACTGGGGTTCTGGCTTGGAAATCGGCGCGGCGATATCGCTGCTCTTGAGTGGGACGATCTTTTAACCGAAGAGATCGAACTGTTCGACGGCTCGCTGGTGCTAATCGAGGCCTTTGATTTCCGCCAGAAGAAGAACCGCAACCGCCATGGCGGGCGGGAGATGTTCATTCCAGTCGTAGACAAACTAGCAACGGCCTTGGACCTGCTCGATCGCTCGAGAGGCGGCACGGTCTTAAAGAACGCCTATGGCAGGTCATTCTCGGAAAAGAGCCTGACCGGCATGATGCAGCACTGGACGCGGCAGGCGGGAATTCCAAGCGGCTACACGCTTCATGGCCTGCGCCGCACCTTCGGCACCTACCTCGCTGAATGCAACATCCAGGCGCGCGCCATCATGGAGGCGATGGGTCATTCCTCCATGACGGTAACAGATGAGTATGTGCGTGAGGCCAATAAGAAGCGGATCGCGGTTGATATTGCTCGTGCCATCAACGAGCGCGAGGCCAAACGCGACGCCATGAAGCGGCGGGCAAACCTCCGCATCGTCAGATAATCAAATCGAGTCGGAACAAACCGGGACCACGGTCCTGCTTTGGGCCCATAATGGGCCCAAAACGTTTTGGGCCGAGGGCACTTTTTGTGAATAAAAACAATGGTTATGGTGGGCCCGGAGGGACTCGAACCCCCAACCAAGCGGTTATGAGCCGCCGGCTCTAACCATTGAGCTACAGGCCCCACGCGGCTGGCTTAGTGTTTTTCCCTCATCGGCACAAGGCTTTCCGGGCGGGCTGGCAGCGATCGCCCAAATCAGCCCATATTCGCGCTCTAGTTGCCAGATGCGACTGGTTCGCAGACCGAGGAGATTTTCATGACCAGACATCTTTTGCCCCTCATGCCGCTGGCGCTTGCTGCCGCCATCGCCTTCCCGGCGGTGGCTGGCGCCGCCGATTCGCAAGCCACGCCCCGCATCGTCGTGTCGGGCGAAGGCCAGGCGACCGTCGCCCCCGATCTCGCGCTGTTGACGCTCAGCGTCATGCGCGAGGCCAAGACCGCGCGCGCCGCGCTCGACGCCAACAACGACGCCATGGCGGCGGTAATCGCGGCGATGAAGTCGTCCGGCATCAAGGACCGCGACCTGCAGACGGCGGGCATCCAGATCAATCCGCGCTACAACTACACCAACAAGCCGGACGGCAGCCAGGAGGCCGAACTGGTCGCCTACCAGGTGACCAACACGCTTTCGGTGCGCATCCGTGACATCGACAAGACCGGCGACATCCTCGACAAGGCGGTGTCGCTCGGTGTCAACCAGGGCGGTGGCATCACCTTCTCCAACGAAGACCCGTCCGCCGCCGTCACCGAGGCTCGCAAGAAGGCGGTCGCCGATGCCATGGCCAAAGCCAAGACGCTTGCCGACGCCGCCAGGGTCAACCTGGGGCGGGTCCTGGAGATCACCGACCAGAACATCGCGCCGCCGCCGATGCCGATCAACGCCAAGGCCTTCGATGCCGCGGGCGCGTCGGTCCCGGTGCAGGCGGGCGAGAATTCTTACGCCGTGCAGGTCACCGTCACCTTCGAACTGAAGTGAGCGTGGTCCGGCCGGCCTGCGCCGGCGGGGCCGGACGCAGGATCCGGCCGGTTGCGACCGGCGCCTGCCGCGCATGAAAAACCCCGGAGGACCAGTCCTCCGGGGTTCTTCTTGAGCCGCACCCTTCCGCCCTGGCGGAAAGGGGCTCTGCTAGGCGTTCAAGCCGGGGCCGGCTTGTGTTCCTCAGCGATAGATGATCGGGCAGCCGCGCACATTGGCGAATACCACCACCACGCGATCGCCGTACTGGCGGCCAGCGACCTTGACCGTGCGGCGGTCGATGTCGACGATGCGGACGCGGTGCAGGCCCATGCGCTCGGCCTTGTCCAGCGCGCGGTCCGGCGAACAGCCGCGGCGGCGCCACTCGCGATCACGGCGATAGCCATCGTCGTCGTCACCGCTATAGACGCCGAAGCGCGGATCCTGGTTGTTGCCGAAGCCGAGGTAGAGGCTGTCAGCATGGGCGGCGGGGATGGCGGTAAGCGCGCCGAGGCCGACAAGCGCCGAAAGGGCTGCCGTCTTGATGGTGTTGAGCATTGTCTTCTCTCCTTGTTGAGGGCTCTCGCCCGTCTGGTGAACCGATGGTGCGAGAATGCGCCTGCCTGTCTGAACTGTCTGCGAACCGTCCATTCATCTTCGGTTCATCTGGCAAGTCATCGGTTGCGGGCGGCCGGACCCCAAACGCCCCACGGCCCCGCCGGTTCCGGCCGAGGCCGCTCCGGCGCGTGGTATTTCCTACCGGTTTGCGGCGAAAATCGGTTCAAGGCCGGTCAAGATGCAAACCATCCGGGTTCGTCATCAAGATGCGAACCATCAGGGTTCGTCAGCGAACCCGTCAGGGTTCGTCGTCGAGCATATAGTCGAAATAGTCGTCCGGCCCGGCAAGGTCGGTCTCGCTGGCCTTGACCCGTCCGCGGATCGAGATGCCGGCCTCGTGCACGGTTTCGGCGCTTCCCGAAACCAGCCTGTGCCACCAGTAGAGGTCATGCCCCTCCGCGATCAACCTATAGGCGCAGGTCCTGGGCAGCCAGCGGATGGTGCGCACATTCTGCGGCGTCAGCCCGACACAGTCCGGAACCCGCGCCAGCCTGTTGGCATAGTCGGCACAGCGGCAGCTTTCGGCGTCGAACAGCCGGCAACCGACGCTCGTCCAGTAGATTTCGCCGGTATCCTCGTCCTCCAGCTTCGACAGACAGCATTTGCCGCAGCCGTCGCAAAGCGATTCCCACTCGGCCGGCGTCATCGCCTCGAGCGTCTTGGTTTTCCAGAATGGCGCACCCATTGCGCGGATGTGGCCCCGGCCGGCGCCGAGGTCAAGCGCGGCAGTGGCATAAATGAGACATGCATCATATGAAAAACACGAAGTTGCCTTCAAAACGCCGGTCAATCGTCCTTCGTTGCCGCTAATGCCCATGCGCCGGAACCAATCCGGATGATGCAAGTTTGGGCAGGGATGGGACCCCATAAGGAGAATTTGAGATGAAACGCCAACCACGGATTCTGGCAGGCACGGCGATCGGCCTGTTGATGGCATCCGCGCCGTTGGGCGCGTACCCGCTGCAGGGTGGTGCCGTTTTCGGCCCCGCGCAGCATGCCGCAGCGCCATTGATTCTGGCGCAAGCGAGCTGCGCCGAGGGCGAATCGGCCGAGGCCTGCGCGCAGAACCAGCAGGCTGAACCGGAACAGCCCAAGAAAAAGAAGCGCGAGCAGCAGCAGCAAACCGAATCCGCGCCGGCCGAGCAGGCCGCTCCCGAGCAGGAACAGAAGCCGCGCAAGCGCAAGGCCGAACAGCAACAGCAGCAAACGGAACAGGCGCCGGCCGAACAGGCAGCACCTGCCGTCGAAGAGCAGCAGCCGCGCAGGAAGAAGCGCAACCAGCAACAGCAGATCGAAGCGGCACCGGCCGAGCAGCCAGCTGAGCAGGCAGCTCCGGCAAACGACGAGCAGCCGGTCATGCCGCGCAAGAAGAAGCGCGAACTGCAACAGCAGATCGAGGCCGCGCCTGCCGAACAGCCCGCCGAGCAGGCAGCTCCGGCAAATGACGAGCAGCCGATCAAGCCGCGCAGGAAAAAGCGCGACCAGCAGCAGATCGAGGCAGCACCCGCCGAGCAGCCGGCCGAACAGGTCGCCCCGGCAAACGACAACAACCGCCAGGACAACCTGCGCAAGAAGAAGCGCAAGCAGGATCAGCAGATAGAGGCTGCGCCCGCCGAGCAGGCGCCGGCCAAACAGGCGGCACCCGCCGGCGAACCTGTCCCGCAGGCCGAACCGCTTCCTCAGCCCACAGAGCAGCAGGCGGCTCCCGCCCAGGGCGATCAGCCTCTGGACAAGAAAAAGCGCGGCAAGAAGACCATTGGCGAACAGCCGGTGACGGGCGAGCAGCCGGCCACTGGAGAACAGCAGCCATCGACGGCCGAACAACCAGCCAATGGCGGGCAGACCGTGACTGGCGAACAGCCGGCACAGGGCGAAAATCCGGCGGCCGAGGGCGAAGCCCAGGCTGACAAGAACGCGGCCCCCATCCTCGACAGCCAGAAGGATGTCCTGCGCAAACGCAAGGGCAAGAACCAAAACGGCCAACAGGGAGGCGAGAATGCGAATGGTGAGCTGAGCAACCAGCCCGCCCAGCAGAATGGCGAGCAGGCGCAGGCACCGAAGCCGGCTCCGGTCGACCAGGGACCCCCGCCCACCGACGACAAGTCGGCCCAGCAAGAGATCAAGCCCGAGAAGATCGTTCCGGTGACGGAGGAAAAGGGCAAACGCGTCGAGGTAGCGCCCGATGAGAACGTCCGCGACCGCCAGCGCCCGCAAGGCGTCAACGTCCTCAGGGAACTCGGCGATCGTGTCATCCTGCAGTTCAACAACCAGACGATCGTCGAAAGCAACGACGCCCCACGCATGCACCGCGGCGCTAGGAATGTCTACTACGAGGACCTCTCGGGCGGTCGCAGGCGCGAAATCGTCGAACGCGACAACGGCATTCAGATCGTCACCATCCGCAATCGTTACGGCGACGTCATCCAGCGCTCGCGCATCACGCCGGAAGGGCGCGAATATATCCTGAGCTATGTCGACGAACGGAACTATGAGGACGATGGCGACTGGCGCGATCCCGGCGACGACCTGCCGCCGATGCGGCTCAACATCCCGCGCCGGGACTACATCCTGGATTCGGAGGATGTCGAGGATGAAGGCGACTACTACACCTTCCTCGAGCAGCCGCCGGTGGAGAAGGTCCAGCGCCTCTACTCGATCGACGAGGTCAAGCGCTCGGCCCGTGTGCGCGACATCGCCCGCCGCGTCGACCTTGACACGCTGAACTTCGAGTTCGGTTCGGCCTCGATCTCCGATGAGGAGGTGCAGAAGCTCGACGGCGTCGCCAACGCCATGGAGAAGCTGCTGAAGAAGAACCCGGCCGAGACCTTCCTGATCGAAGGCCACACCGACGCCGTCGGCACGCCGGAAGCGAACCTCGCTCTGTCGGATCGGCGCGCCGAAGCGGTCGCCGAGGCGCTTACCAACGCCTTCGGCATCCCGCCCGAGAACCTGACCACGCAGGGCTATGGCGAGGAGTATCTCAAGGTCGACACCTCAGGGCCGAACCGTGAGAACCGCCGCGTCGCCATCCGCCGCATCACCTCGCTGGTGGCGCCGGTGGCCAGCAGCGAGAATTAACGAGCTGTTCCAGAAGCATAAGACGGCTTCTGGAATCAGGGTGACAACAGGAGCCCATCCCGGTTTGGCCGGGATGGGCAACGCGCCACGGGTTTGACGCTCAAGGAGAATTGAGCCCCGATTCGGCCGGCTTCATTGAATTGTCGGATTGATGTACCCAGATTCTCGACAGGGCGTTCCCTGCCCTGTCCCGACTCCAGCGGGACACATGAGCCCCGCCGGTCCCTTCCGGCGGGGTTTTGTTTTGGCCTTGCAAACAACTGCGGGTTGCCTGAAAAAACGCCACTGAAAGCAGGAGCGGAACAGCGCATGAAACGCCTCGAACTCGCCATCGAATCGATCATTCTCGCCACGCGCTGGCTGCTGGTCGTCTTCTATATCGGGCTCGGCCTTGCGCTCGCCATCTACGCGGTGTCGTTCGGCAAGAAGCTCTACGAGTTCGCTTTCAACGCCCTGACGCTCGGCGACACCGATACGATCCTGAAGATGCTCGGCCTGATTGACGCCGCCCTGGTCGCCTCGCTGGTGGTGATGGTGATCATCTCCGGCTACGAGAATTTCGTCAGCCGCTTCGACGAGAATGACGGCAAGGTGCACTGGCTGGGAACGATCGATGTCGGCTCGCTCAAGGTCAAGGTGGCCTCGACCATCGTCGCCATCTCGTCGATCCACCTGCTGCAGGTCTTCCTGAATTCCGTCTCCTACACGACAGACCAGCTGATGTGGCTGACCATCATCCACCTCGCCTTCGTCCTCTCGGCGCTGATGCTGGCCTATATCGACCGGCTGATGGGTTTGGCCAAAGGCAAGAAGGTTGAGGACTGAGGCCTCGCCCGCTGCCCCTCAGTAGATGGTTTTGATCTTGCTTTCCGTGCGGGCAAACACCTCGTCCGGCACGAAGAAGTCGCCGGCGAGAGGCCCTGTCGCGCCGGGCGCGTAGACGGAAAAATCGCTGACGCCCTCGGCGCGCAGCACCTCCTCGTCGATGTAGAAATTGCCGGTCGCCTCGCGCGACGGGCGCAGGAAGATCGCATGCGCGGCGTCGGCCATGATGTCGGGCGAACGGCTCATCGCCGCCACTGCCGCGCCGCCGAGCAGGTTGCGTACCGCGGCTGTGTCGATGGTCGAGATCGGCCACAGCGAGTTGACGGCGATGCCGTCCCTGGCGAACTCCGCGCTCATGCCCAGCGTGCACATCGACATGCCGAACTTGGCCATTGTGTAGGCGACATGGTTCTTGAACCATTTGGCCTTCATGTCGAGCGGCGGCGCCAGATTCAGGATGTGAGGGTTCTTTGCCAACTTCAGGTGCGGAATGCACATTTTGGAAACCAGGAAAGTGCCGCGCGTGTTGATCTGGTGCATCAGATCGTAGCGCTTCATGTCGGTCTCCAGCGTGCCGGTGAGCTGGACGGCGCTGGCGTTGTTGACGCAGATGTCGATGCCGCCGAACCGCTCGACGGTTCTCACGACTGCCTCGGCGACCTGCGCCTCCTCGCGTATGTCGCAGAGCACCGGCAGCGCCTTGCCGCCGGCCTGCTCGATCTCCTCGGCAGCGGTGTAGATCGTGCCCGGCAGCTTCGGATGCGGCTCGGCGGTCTTGGCGGCGATCGTCACATTGGCGCCGTCGCGCGCCGCGCGCAGCGCGATCGCCAGCCCGATGCCACGCGACCCGCCGGAGATGAACAGCGTCTTTCCCTTGAGCGACATCTTTCCTCCGCTTCCTTGACTACATCGCAGGCGCGAACCTTTGCGCGGCAGGCGACCAGAGCGCAAGGCCCGACCCGCCGCGAGCGGGTTACGCTGCGTCGGGTCCAGAAACGAGGCCAGGCGTGAGCACCGGAAGCGCAGGACGCCACCATTCGCAGGCCGGCCTCACCGGAATATCAATAGGCCCTCAGACCAGAACCAGTCCCTGCCGCATGGCAATGGCGATCGCATCGGTGCGATTGGCGGCGCCGAGCTTGATCAGGATCGCCGCGACATGGAACTTCGCCGTGTGCACGGAAATGCCGAGGCGCCGGGCGATCACCTTGTTGGGCGCGCCTTCGGCAAGCAGCGCCAGCACTTCCGCCTCGCGCGGCGAAAGCGTTGGCCGGGCAGCGTTCGTGTCTCCCGGCTCCTCTTCGAACGGGTCGCCGTCATGGAAGGAGAGGTCGTCGTGCCGACCGGTCAGCGGCCGGTCAGAGCCCGAAATGCGGTAGCCGGCGGCTGCAAGCCGCGCGGCAGCGGCGATCAGCAATTCGTCGGACGAAGCGGGCAGCACGGCAAGCACGCTGTCGGCGGGCTGTTCATGGCCGGGACGCCGCGACAGCAGCACCCTGGGCAGCGCAGCATCGATCGCCCTGCCCTCCAGGCCATCCTCGTCGATGATGGCGACATCCACGGCCTGTCCTGATCGGTTCCCGGCCATGACCGGCAGCAGATCGCCGGTTGCGGCGAGCGCCTCGGACAGTTGCTCGGCCCGCGCGGCGTTGCCGAGCGCGATCAGCACGGTCAGCCGCCGCTCCGCGGCGGCCTGATCCGCCTTCCTGTGGTTTGCTATCGCCGCGACCGCCATCATGCCCTCAGCTCAGCGGCTTCTCGCCGATGGTCACGGCAACATCGCGCGCCTCGCCGCCGCGCACGACGCCGAGCGTCACCGACGCCCCGGCGCTGTCCGGTCCGAGCTTGCGGATCAGGTCACGCGGACCCTGCACCGCTTCGCCGTTCCATGCCACGATTATGTCGCCGAGATGCAGGCCGGCGGCCTTGGCCGGACCGTTGTCGTCGAGGCTCATCACCATCGCGCCGTGGGTGTCGCTGTTGTGGACCGGATGCAGGCCGGCGCCGAGATAACCGCGTGCGACGTGCCCCTTCTCGCGCAGCGTCGCCACCGCCCGCTCGATCGTCTCGTAAGGCATGACCAGTGCCCGCCGGCGCGGCCCGAACAGGAGCATGCCGATCAGCCCGCCCCTGGCATCGAGCACGGGTCCACCCTCGAAGCGTGAGCCGGCGTTGACGGCGAGATTGATGCGCCGGTCGATCGTCCCGCCGCGCATCGAGCGCCAGGCCGGACCGACCTCGCCGACCGAACCGAACACGGCAAGTGCTGCGCCGTCGCTGTTGCCGATGGCGACGGCGACATTACCAGGCCGCACCGCATCCGCCTTGGCGAGTGAGGCCGTGCCTGCCGCGCCGGCGGGCTTCAGCAGGGCAACGCCGGTCGAGGGATCGCGGCCGACAAGCTCGGCCTTGACCGTCTCGCCCGAAGCCAGCGTCAGTTCGATCTCCTCGCCCGCCTCCACGACTTCCTCGGCGGTGACGAAATAGCCGTCGCGCCAGTGGAAGGCGCTCGCTGTCCGATGATGATGGGTTGCAAGGCTCGCCGTCGCCGGCGCGGCCGCTGCCGCGAGATCGGCGATTGCGTCGGAAAATGCGCTCAAATTGAAGTCGCTCATCATTGTTCTCCTGGGTTTGCGATTACCCAGATATCGCTCGACAGGACGCCGGCCGGTACTCGCCTCATGGCCAGTCGGCCGCGCGACTGGCCATCTGGTCAGGTCGCGGCCGAACGGGCCGCTCCGCACATATAATCATCCTTGCGCCTGATACCACGGAGCCCTTCCCATGGCCCTCGCCGCCGCCAAACTCCAATCCGACGAAGCCTTGCTCGACGCCTATTCGGCGACCGTCGCCGACGCGGTCGACCGCATCGGTCCCGCCGTCTGCCGCATCGAGCGTGTCGGCGGCGCCGGCGGCCATGGCTCCGGTTTCGTCATCACGCCGGATGGCCTGGTCGTCACCAACTTCCATGTCGTCGGCGACGCGCGCGCCGTGCGCGTCTCGATGCCGGACGGCGCGTCGCGCGAAGGCCGCGTGCTCGGCCGCGATCCCGACACCGACATCGCCCTGGTGCGCGCCGACGGCAGCTTCACCGATGTCGCGCCGCTCGGCGATTCCAAGCGGCTGAGGCGCGGCCAGATCGCGATCGCCATCGGCAATCCGCTCGGTTTCGAATGGACCGTCACCGCCGGCGTCGTCTCCGCGCTCGGCCGCTCGATGCGCGCCTCGACCGGACGGCTGATCGACGACGTCATCCAGACCGACGCGGCGCTCAACCCCGGCAATTCCGGCGGGCCGCTGGTGTCGTCGGCGGGCGAGGTGATCGGTGTCAACACCGCCATGATCCATGGCGCGCAAGGCATTGCCTTCGCCGTCGCCTCCAACACCGCCAATTTCGTCATTTCGGAGATCATCCGCTTCGGCCGCGTGCGCCGCGCCTTCATCGGCGTGTCCGCCGACACCACCAATTTGCCGCGCCGCGCCGCCCTTCTGTCGCAGGTCTCGAGCAGCACCGCCGTGCGCCTGCGCAGCGTCGAAAAGAACAGCCCGGCGGCAAGGGCCGGGCTGAAGGAAGGCGACATCATCGCCGCGATAGATGGCCGTCCGGTCACCGGCGTCGACGACCTCGTGCGCATGCTCGACGCCGAGCGCATCGGCCGCGAGACGCTTTGCACCGTGGTGCGGCGGACCGGCGTCAGCCAGGTCGCGGTGACGCCGGTGGCAAGGCCGAACTGAGCGACCTGCTCCCAACGCCCCGGTAATCGTCGGGGCGTCCCCGATGCGCTATCTGATCTCTTGCCCCTGATTGCCCAGACGCATCTTCAGCAAGGCAACCAGACTTGCCTGCGCGCTGTCCTCGGCCTTGATCTCAGCCGTATGCGGCCGTTCGCGCAGCGCCACCCGCATGGCGTGGAAGCCAAGTGCGCGATAGGCCTCCATCTGCTCTTCCGAGAAGAACTGATCGCTGGTCGATTCATGCGGGAAAAGCGGGTAGCGACGCTCGTAATCGAGGACATAGTCGGGCTCATCGCCGGTAACCGACGCCTTGACGTAGACAAGGATGCCTTCGACCGGATCATTCTCGTAGAGGATCTTGCCGACCGCGAAATGCCGCAGATGCAAATCCGATTCCGGCGGGACGATCTTGGTGCGGTTGGCGTCGCGCGCCAGCGCCGCTTCCCTGACCGGTCGCCAGTCGAGCGAGATGCGCACGCCGAGATCGATCCGCGCGAAGCGTTGGACGTCGGTGAAGGCGCCGAAATTCATGCCGGCATCGGCCTCGGCGTCGACCACGATGATCAGCTTGCACCTGCGCTTGAGCAGTTGGTAGAGGCCGATATTGTCGATGTGGCCGCCATCGGTGATGTAGACCCGCGAACTGTCGGACCTCAGCTGCCCCGTCGCCTCCGCGAGCAGATACAGCCGCAGGATATCTTCCCAACTGCGCCGCGGGGGCCGCTTTCCAAGCGCAATCCCGCTCGGGTTGGGAAGCCAGAACCCCAGTCGCAGGTTGAGCAGGGCAAGCGTCGGCCCAAGCAGGCCGAGGCTGGTGCGACCCATGCTGGAGGAGATGGCGGCCCCCGAGATCGCCGCTGCTGCCGCGAGGTCCAACTGCCCCTCTGCCTTGGCCATTGCTGTCGAGGACGCATATCCGGTCGAGGTGCTGCCGACGAAATGTTTTGAAAACAGGAAGAATTCGGCGTTGCGCCCTCTCTTGCTCGGGTCGGCCTCGGGAAGGCTGTGGACTTGCACGGCAGGTGGGGGCGCGATTGGCCGATGGTGGCCCGGCAGAATGATATCCGGCCCGCCCCACCAGGCCCTCAACCTTATGGCTGCGGCAACCTTGGCGCCCACCCAGCGGATCGCGCGGACGAGAACGGACCTCTTCGGAGGACCGGCTGTTTGCCCGGCATCCCTGGCGCGGCGCACATTCAACGTGCCGTTTATCAACAGATAGGGCGCCATCGCGCCGAGGGCATCCAGCGCGATGTCGGCCTGGTCTTCGCTGCCGCCGAGGCGAAATGCCTGCCGAAGCCGGTCGCGGTAAAGGCGGTGCAACCCATTGGCGTTCTCGGTGAAGTTGAAGGCCACCATTGTGACGATGGCGCTGATGGCCAGATAGTTGAGCAGCACGGTGGATTCGTCGTGCTGCCAGACCCCTTTCGCCATTCTGGCGGCCACGGCGAAAATGGCTGAGCATGCAATGAGCAGCAGCACCTTGATGACCACCGATCCGCTATAGTCATGCCTCATCGCGCCAAAGAAGCCACTGAGCCGACCGGGGGCCAGATCGTCGGCGAGATAGCGAACCACAAAGGTTCGCGCCGCCAGAAACAGCGCCATCGATATGACAAGGATCGTGAACAGGACGCGATTGTCGGCCGTCAGCCAGGCTGGACCGTAGGCATAGCCACTGTCGCGGCCAAACAGCCACGACACGTCGAAGCCCCAGATCGTGATCGGCGAAAAGATCTTGATGCCCCAGATCGTGATCAACAGAAAGAAGCCGTAGATCAGCAGGGGCAGGGCAAGACCGAGTGCGAGAAATGCCGCGCGCGCCAGATAGCCGCGCAGCTGGTGTCCGATCCCCGGCGAATTCAGGGCCTTCTGCAGCCAGGAAATCAGAATGCCCCTGAAGGCGGCGGTGGCTGTGACGATGGCCCCGGCCGCCGTGATCAGCGCCTTGAGCGTCTCCATTGTCGTCTGCCGATGACCAGCCTTCGGAGAGGTCACCTCGATCAGCCACAGGATGATCTTCGGCTGAATTTCAATCAGGAGCAGGCCGGCAGTGACCAGCAGCAGGGTGCGACCGCCCTTGGCCCAATTGCTGTCCTGTTCCAGGCGCTCGCCTTTGCGCGCAAAGGCATAGCTGTCGGTATAGGACCGTCGCAAGCCCCAGACGACCAGCCAGACGGCGAGAACCACCATCATCGACCGCGAGAGCACGAACGGGTTGGCCACCAGCGATCGCAGGCTGGCGGCCCATCCCGCCTTGCCCCAATCGTCGCCGAAGAGCCAGTTGGCGACGTCGAGCACGATGCTGTGCCCGAGATGATCGGTGGTCGGGTTGGTCAGGATGACGAATGTCGCCAGCGGCAGGATCAGCGTCAGCAACAGCAGGACATTGACCATCCAGCCGCGCATCAGAATGCCGATCGACAGCGTGATATCCTGGAAGCCGCGCGGCGCCAGGAAACGGCTGTTGTCGCGGATGTGGCCGACCAGCGCGTTGTCGCGCACGTCGTCGCCCGAGGCGAAGGGAAAATCGGGCCGCTTGCGCTTGCCACTCTTCGCCGGCGCGAGTTCCTGGCGCGTCATGTCGGCGATCATCGCCGATCCGATGTAGCCGCCGCCCGATACCGTCGACAGATAGTCGATCCGAGGTATGAGCTTGTACTGGTCGAGTGCCTGAAGCGCGCCGAGGCAGAGCGAAGCCGATCTTATCCCGCCACCCGAAAGCGCCACGCCAAACAGCCAGGCCGGATCACCCTTGGCAACGGAATCGGGCTTGCCGCCAGTATCTTTTGATGCATCGACGCCGAGCGCGCGGCGGCGATCGAGGATGGCGTCATACTCCGCCCGCAGAACCCTCTCGAATTTGTCGGTATACGGGCCAGAATTTGATTCCTCTCCTCGACTGGCCATAGCTATCCCCCGACACCGCTATTGCTGAACAATACAATAGGCAAACAAGGTTTTTCGCAAGGATTATTGCCGTCAGGAAAGTGAAACCGCCGCCTGGATCATCCGTGACTTGAAAATCACGGGCGACTTTAACGACAGCATGCGCTTTGCTTCGCGAGGCACGCGAGCCCGCCAGGCGGCCGCCCGTCGGCATCGCCATGCCGACAATTGCCGCCAACGGTCGCCGCTCAGCCCGCCGCCGCTCCCTGCACGAACTGCGCCTGAAATTCGGGGCTCGGCGGGATCGGCTTGATCACGTCGATCAGCACGCCGTTCGGATCCCTGGTGATGAAATGGCGCTGGCCGAAAGGTTCGTCGCAGAGAGTTCTGAGGATCGGCAGGCCGGCGGCCAGCACCCGCTGATAGATCGCGTCGGGGTCGCGGACCTCGAAATTGATCAGCAGGCCCGACGTGCGGCCCCGCCCTTCCTCCGGGATCGTTTCGTGGTCGCCCTGGACGATGCCGAGATTGACCCGGCGGTCCTCGGCCGACTGCAGATGCACATACCAGTCGCTCTCGAACAGCGGCTTGAAGGCGAAATGCTCGACATAAAATTCTTTCGTACCGGCGACGTCGCCTGTCATCAGCACCGGATAGTAGCTCGTCGTCTTCATCTTTCCTTCTCCCGTCAAACAACATACAGTCTGCATGTAAATGCAATAACATACAGGCTGCATGTATGCAACGAGAATCCTCGCGCCGCTCCAACCGCGACCGCACCGAGGCGACGCGCGCCGATCTGATCGACGCCGCACGAAAACTATTCACCGAAAAGTCCTATGCCGAGACCGGCACGCCGGAGATCGTCGCCGCCGCCGGCGTCACCCGCGGCGCGCTCTATCACCATTTCGCCGACAAGCAGGCGCTGTTTGCCGCCGTGGTCGAGCAGGAGGCTGGCGCGGTGGCCGAAGAGATCGAGCGCGCCTCGCCCGCATCGCTCCCTGCCCGCGACGCGCTGATCGCCGGCTCGGACGCCTATCTCGCGGCGATGCGGGCGCCGGGCCGCACCCGCCTGCTGCTTCTCGACGGGCCCGCCGTGCTCGGCCGCTCCGCCATGGATGAGATCGACAACCGCCATGGCAACCGCTCGCTGCGCGAAGGCCTCGTCGCGGCGATGCGCGAGCAGTCCATGGCAAGACTGCCGATCGAGCCGCTGACCGCATTGCTCGCCGCTGCCTTCGACCGCGCCGCGCTTGCCGTCGAAGCGGGAGCATCGAGCGGCGACTACCGCGCCGTGCTCATGGCGCTGATCGACGGTCTGTCTCCGGCTCCTCCTCGGTCCACACGCCCGGCTCCATCTCGTTGAAGCAGCCGAGCCCTCGTTTGAACCGGTCGATCAGCCAGGCCGCAGCCGGCTTCGGGCTGCTGTCATTGCGATGCATGGCAAAAAGCGGCGAACGCGCCTCCCTGAAGACCTCGAGGTCGAGCTCCACCAGCCTGCCGCTTGCCAGATCGTCGGCGATCAGCCAGCGCGGCAGGCCTCCCCAGCCAAGCCCCTCCCGCATCAGCATATGCTTGGTGCGCATATCGGTCAGCCGCCAGGTGCGGTAGGCGAAGACGCCGAAGTCGCGTCCCTTGGTGCGTTCGGACTGGTCGGTGACGACGAGTTGCGTATGTTCGCGCGCATCCTCGAGCGTCACCGGCTTCGGCAGCAGCGCCAGGGGATGGCTGGGCGCGGCGGCCAGCACGATCGACATGAAGCCGATGCGCACGAGGTGGACGTCGACCTCGCCCAGCATGCCGCCGATACCGAGGTCGGCCTGCCCGCTGAGCACATGATCGGGAATGACACCAAGCGTGCCGATATGCAGGCGCAGCATCACGGTCGGAAACTGCGCCTCGAACGCCTTCAGCACTCGCACCAGCACCGGCGAGGGCAGCGCCGCATCGACAGACAGCGCGACTTCGGCCTCCAGTCCCTGATGATGGCCGTCGACACGCGAGCGCATACGCTGCAGCACGCCGATCATGCGCCGCGCATCTTCGAGCATCGCCCGTCCGACTACGGTCAGTTGCGGTTCGCGCGTCCCCTCGCGCTCGAACAGTTTCAGCCCAAGCTGCGCCTCCAGGTTGGCGATACCATAGCTGATGACGGATTGCGCCCGGTTCAGCTTGCGGCCGGCGGCCGAGAAACTGCCGGTATCGGCAACCGCCACCAGGATCTGCAACTGGTCGAGCGTTGGATTGGGCTGCATCGTTATATCTATTTTGTGGATGGATCGTATAGAAAATATACCAGTTTTTCGAATGAGTCGAGCGACCCATATTCAGCGGGACAGTTCAATCCCACTGGAGAGCCCCGCAATGCCCATTCTTCTTGTCACCTCGAGCCCGCGCGGCGCCGCCTCGCACTCGACCCGCATCGCCACCGAGCTTGCCAACAAGCTGCTTGCCGCCGATCCGTCGAACACGCTTGTCGTGCGCGATCTCGTCGCCAATCCGCTGCCGCATATCGATCCCGACTATTCGACCGGCATCTACACGCCCGCCGAGGCGCGCAGCCAGCGCCAGGCCGAAGTCGTCGGCGTCTCCGACGCGGTGCTCGACGAGCTCTTCGCCGCCGACACCATCATCCTCGCCACCGGCTTCATCAACTTCGGCATCTCCTCGACCCTGAAGTCGTGGGTCGATCACGTCGCCCGTTCGGGCAAGACCTTCTCCTACGGCGAAGGCGGGCCGAAGGGTCTCGTCAACGGCAAGAAGGTCTATATCGTGCTCGCTTCCGGCGGCATCTATTCCGAGGGCGCGGCCGTGCAGATGGATCACGCCATCCCCTATCTGCGTGGCGTGCTCGGCTTCCTCGGCATGACCGATGTCGACGTCATCCGCATCGAAGGCGTCGGCATGGGCCCGGACGCCGTTGATGCCGCGATCGCCAAGGCGACTGCCAAGGTCAACGCGGTGGTGGCCGGAACCGCCGGCAAGCAGGTTGCGGCAGCGGCGTAGACATCCGCTGTTCTTAAATTGAAAGGGCCAGACGCCGACAATCGGCGCCTGGCCCCTCTTCATTTCCGATCGTCGGCGCCGGGACGCCAGCATGTCTTAGCCGAAGATTCGCTCGCCCTGCTCGTCGACCAGTTGGATGCCCTTCTTGATCGAGATGTCGACGGCATCGTCCAGGCCGGCGAAACGGTCGGCGCGGATGAAGCGGTGTTCCTTCGTCACGCCGTCGATTTCCTTCGAGACCACGCCGCAGGTCTGGTACTGGCCATCGGCCTTGTAGGGCGTGGCGCTGATCAGGAAACCCTTGTGCTCGACCTGCTTTGCCGGCGCCGCGCTCTTGGGCTCGCCCGCATCGCCGCCACCGCCGAAAAGCTTTTTCAGAAAAGACATGGTTCAAATCTCCACTTTCACCTCGGCGCAAAATGCCTGCGCCGGTTCTCATTATCGCATTTAGGCGTCACGACGGTGCCGCGCCAGCATGATCCAATGTCCCGCCCCGTTCCAGCCCCTTGATGAAGACGGCGACCAGGAGCTCGATCTGCTCCCAAGTCTCGTCCGCCTGCCGCCCGGCGGAATTCGCGGCATAGCCGCTGGTGACGATGCCATGCACGCTTGACCACAAGGTGCGGGCGGCGATCCGCAGGCGGTTTTCGTCGAGGCCGAAGCGGCCGTCGGCGAGCACCCTGGCGATGATCTGCAGCAGATCGCTGAGCCGCGCCTCATAGGCGTCCGGCTCCGCATGCGCCGGCTGGCGGCGGTTGAAGGCGAGCAAGGCCGGCCAGCTCGCCGGATGCGCCTCCACGAAGCCGGCATAGGCACGCGCCAGCGCCAGCAAGCATTGCCGCGTGTCGGTCACCCCCGCCTTTTTGAGTTCGGCCATCGCTGCGGCGCCGGCTTCGCCCAGCCGATCGAGCAGCCGCATGTTCACGGCGCGATGCAGGTCGTCGATATCCCGGAACAGATTGTATATGGAGCCGACCGCGATGCCGGCCTCGGTGGCGATGGTCCTGGCCTTCAGGTTCTCCGCCCCGCCGGCTTCGATCAGATTCTCCGCGATGGCGATGACGCGCTCGCTCATCTCTTCCTTGTCCAGTGCCAAACCTTGTCTCCGCATCATCTCCGCCGCCTCTCGGGCGCGGCAACGGATGCCGGTTTACCATAATCCATTCTGCATGAACAGCGTTCAAAAAGCATCTTGAACAATGTTCATTTTCTGCTACATTGCCCTTGTGAACGATGTTCATAAAAGGGAGAACGAACAAATGCTCAGTCTTCTCAGGACATTGCTGGACGGCGCCGGCGCCAAGGCCGAGGACCGGCTGAAGGACCAGTTCGCCGTCGATCTTCTCGCCCAGCGCATCCGCGATGCCGAAGCCGGCCTCGCCTGCGCCAAGCAGACGCTCGCCTCGCTGATCGTGCGTCAGCGCGCCGAACAGGCCAGCCTCGACCAACTCGACCGCCGCATTGCCGATCTGGAGACGCGCACCCGCAGCGCCCTTGCCGCGGGTGCCGAGGCCCTCGCCCACGATGGCGCTTCCGCCATCGCCGAACTGGAGAATGAACGCGAGGTCCGCCGCACCACCGTGCGCAGCCTGACCGAGAAGACCTTGCGCATGCGCCTGTCGCTGGAACAGGCGCACCGACGCATCGTCGACCTCAACCAGGGCATGATCTCGGCGCGTGCCATCGACGCCGAGCAGAAGGCGCAGCGCCGCCTCAACCGTTCCATCGGCCGGACAGCCAGCCTCAACGAGGCAGAGGCGCTGCTCGCCCGCATCCGGGAGCGCAGCGACCCGTTCGAGGAAGCCAGCATCCTCGACGAGATCGATGCCGGCCTCAGCCAGGAAGCCATCCGTGGCAAGCTGGAGGAGGCAGGCCACGGCCCTTCGACCAAGGTCCGGGCACAGGACGTGCTCGAGCGCCTGAAATCCACGCACTGATCCACGAAACCTACTTCACCAACCAAAGGGACAACGACAATGAACGCCAATCAGACATACATCATGTTCAATACCATCTCGGTCGGCATTGCCTATTTCATGCTTGGCCTGTCGCTGTGGCTCGCCCCGGTCGACCTGTCGACCAAGGGCTATTGGGGCATGGGCGTGCTCTTGCTCACCGGCAGCCTGGTCAACCTCGTCAAATACCGCACCGACGAGCGCGTCGCCGCCGAGACGACCGCCAAGATCGAAAAGGCGCGCAACGAAAAGCTGATCAGCGAATATGTCGGCAAGGAATGACGCCGGCAGGCACGTCCCAGATACGTGCGGCTCCAGCAACGAAAAAAGCCCGGATCTTCCGGGCTTTTTTGCGTGGGGTGCTGGCGGCTTCAGCGGCGCGACAGCGCTTCAAGCGCCGCGGCGGCATCTTCCAGGATGCTCATCGCCTGCGCCTGCTTGTCTTCCGGCGCGTCGACGATTTCGCTGAGCGCCGCGCGCAGCCGGTGGCGCACGGCACGGAACGCATCGCGCTTTTCGTGGCGCCCGCGATGCCGGCCGCCCTCCTCGCTATCGTCGTTCCAGCCGAACCAGTCGCGCGCCTTGGCCATCTTGCGGCCGAAGCGTTCGAGATGGTCGAGCACGTGGTCGATCATCTCGCGGTTCTCGTCGAGATGCGCCTGTCCGGCCTCGGTGATCGAGAACACCTTCTTGTTGCCCTCCGCCGAGGAGATGGCATAGCCCGCCTCTTCCAGGAAGGTCAGCGTCGGATAGACCACGCCCGGGCTCGGGCTGTAGATGCCGCTGGTGCGCTCCTCCAGCGCCTTGATGATGTCGTAGCCGTGGCGCGGCGCCTCGGCCAGCAGCGACAGCGTGATCAGCTTGAGATCGCCGTCGGCCAGCATGCGCCCGGCGCGGAACATGTCGCCCGGGCCGCCGCGGCCGCCGCCCCGCATGCCCGCTCCGAACGGACCGAAACCGCCGCCGCGACCGCCGAACTTGCCGGCCATATGCAGGAAAGCGCGCTCGGCGCGCTCGCCGAAAGGATGATGTCTGTGCATGGATTGCTCCTTGAGTTATGTCTTACGATATATCTCAATTAGGCACGCCGCCTCGTCGAGTCAAGATATATCTTACGTTGTATCTGAAAACAGCACCAGCGGGATTGATTTCGCTAACGCCCGCCGCTAGAAGGCGCGCGAGGGTCGACGACCGCTCCGTAAGCGTCTGACGTCAAGCAACGCATCCATCCCCGGTCGTTCCGGGCAATTGCGCCGCAAGCGGCCAAAGGATGCCTATGCGCTCGACCGGACACTTCAGGGAAAATCCCAAATGCCCACGACCCGCAAGCGCGGCAGACTGCCCGCGCGCTATGCCGCTGTTCTCACTCCGCTGGTGCTGTCGCTGTTGATGACCTTCATCGTCTCGTTCATCTCGACGCTGAAGAGCCTTGGGCTTCAGCCCGGCCTGCCGGCCGTCTGGCTGACGGCCTGGGGCCTCTCCTGGCTGGTGGCGTTTCCGACGCTGATCATGGTTCTGCCGGTGGTGCGCCGCATCGTCGGCTGGCTGTGCGAACCCGCCTCCAGGTAGCCGGCAAGGCCCGGACCCGGATCCGGGCCTACCCTCATCGGCGAGCCCGTCGTCTACCAGCGGCCCTTGCGCCGGTTCCAGGCGTAGAGAAGATCGGCGAAGCGATCATAGGCAAAGCGCGTCAGCGGCAACGCAACCGGATTGCCGAACAGTGCCGCCAGCCAGCCTTCGCCCGGCGTCCTCCGCCACACCGCGATCGCGACGTCGGCGCCGACCAGCAGCCTGCCCTCGGCGTCGGTGGCGTGCAGGCGGCGGCGGATATCCTCCAGCGCAGCGCCGTATCCGGCGAGCGCCGCCGGTTCGAGATTGATGTCGCGGAATTCGATCCGGCCCGCCTTGACCGCCTCGACAAGCCGGCGCTTCTGCCTGCCGATGCCGGCGTCGCAGACCGGGCAGCGCGTGTTGTACCAGACGGTCAGCAGGGGCTTCGACATGGCGCGACTATCGGCGAGGCGGCACGGCCCCGCAATATGACGCAGCGCCACGCAGACCCGCGACGCGCCGAGCGCTACCCGAGCGAAGTGATGATCTCGCGATAGGCGAATTCCGGAAATGCCTTCAGGGTCCGTGTCCTGACACTGCCGCCTGCCGCCAGCATCAGCGCGAAGCGCGCGATCACCGCGTCGTCCGGCGCCTCGACCACGGCCACCATGTCGCAGTCGCCCATGGTCAGATAGAACGCCTTGAACGATCCGCCCATCTCGCCCAGCTGTTTCTTGGCGGCATCGAGCCGCTTCGGTGACTCGCGCACATTCCTTGCGCCCTGCTCGGTCCAGTTGAGGAGCAAGATGTAAGTCGTCATGGCATACCTCCCTCCGGCGCCACGGAGCACGGCTCGGGTCATCGACCTTCCACCGGGGCGGGCATCCGGTTTGTCGCCCGGAAAACGCATCCGACGCGCGAAGTATCCTCCTGGCAGCTGTCACGGGCAAGAGCAGCAGAGCCATCGACCAGAATGAAAAAGGGCGCCAATGGCGCCCTTTGGATTGCGATGGCTTGCCTGCCTCAGCTGTCGAGGAAGCTTCTCAGCTTGCGCGACCGGCTCGGGTGCTTGAGCTTGCGCAGCGCCTTGGCTTCGATCTGGCGGATGCGCTCGCGCGTCACCGAGAACTGCTGGCCGACTTCTTCCAGCGTGTGGTCGGTATTCATGCCGATGCCGAAGCGCATTCTGAGGACGCGTTCCTCGCGCGGCGTCAGCGAGGCGAGCACGCGGGTCGTCGTTTCGCGCAGATTGGCCTGGATCGCGGCGTCGATCGGCAGGATCGCCATCTTGTCCTCGATGAAGTCGCCGAGATGCGAATCCTCCTCGTCGCCGACCGGCGTTTCGAGCGAGATCGGCTCCTTGGCGATCTTCAGCACCTTGCGCACCTTCTCCAGCGGCATGGCCAGCTTCTCGGCCAGTTCCTCCGGCGTCGGCTCGCGGCCGATCTCGTGCAGCATCTGGCGCGAGGTGCGCACGATCTTGTTGATCGTCTCGATCATGTGCACCGGAATGCGGATGGTGCGCGCCTGGTCGGCGATCGAGCGGGTGATCGCCTGCCGGATCCACCACGTCGCGTAGGTCGAGAACTTGTAGCCACGGCGGTATTCGAATTTGTCGACCGCCTTCATCAGGCCGATATTGCCTTCCTGGATCAGGTCGAGGAACTGCAGGCCGCGGTTGGTGTACTTCTTGGCGATGGAGATGACGAGGCGCAGGTTGGCCTCGACCATTTCCTTCTTGGCGATCGCCGCTTCGCGCTCGCCCTTCTGCACCTGGTTGACGATCTTGCGGAATTCCAGGATCGAGATCGCCGTTTCGGTGGCGAGGTTCTGGATCTCGGAACGCAGATCGCGGATCGCGTCCTTCTCGTTCTTGGTGAATTCCTTCCAGCCGCGCGAGGTCAGGTTGGCGATCGAGCGCGTCCAGTTCGGATCGAGCTCCGAGCCCTGATACTCCTTGAGGAATTCCTCGCGGCGCACACCGTAACTTTCGGCCAGCCGCAGGAGCTTGCCCTCGTTCTGCACCAGGCGCTTGTTGATGTCGTAGAGCTGCTCGACCAGCGCTTCGATGCGCGCCGTGTTGAGCGACAGCGACTTCACCGCCTTGATCAGCTGATCCTTCAGCTCCTTCAGCCGGCGGTCCTGGCTGGGCGACAGCGTACCGGCCGCGGCCAGCCTGTTCTCGACCTGCTGGTCCTGCAGCTTGCGCAGCTTCTTGTAGGTGTCGGCGATGACGTCCAGCGTCTCCATCACCTGGGGGCGCAGTTCCGCTTCCATCGCCGCCAGCGACAGGCTCGCCTCGTCCTCGTCGTCCTCGTCTTCCTCCAGCCCGCGCGTGTCGCCGCCGACATTGGTGATGTCGTCTTCCTCGTCGCGAGCGGCGGAGCGGCCACGCGGCTTTTCGTCCGCCTTGGGGGCTTCCTCGATTCGCTCGACCACTGGCGCCTGCTTGGCTTCGGGTCCGGCATAGGTGGCTTCGAGGTCGATGATCTCACGCAGCAGGATCTTCGATTCGTTGAGCTCATCGCGCCAGATGATGATGGCCTGGAAGGTCAGCGGGCTTTCGCAGAGCCCCGCGATCATCGTCTCGCGGCCGGCCTCGATGCGCTTGGCAATGGCGATTTCGCCCTCGCGCGACAGAAGCTCGACCGAGCCCATCTCGCGCAGATACATGCGGACCGGATCGTCGGTGCGATCGGTCGGCTCCTTCTTGGTGGTCGTGGTGGCGACGGCGGTGCCGGTCTGCTCGGCGAGTTCGTTGGCGTCTTCCTCGGCGTCCGCGCTCGTATCGGCGGCCTCAGACTCCTCGCCCTGCTCGTCGTCCTCGACGACATTGATGCCCATGTCGGAGAGCATCGCCATCGTGTCCTCGATCTGCTCGGAGGTCACTTCCTCCGAAGGCAGCACCGAGTTCAGCTCGTCCATCGTAACGTAGCCGCGCTTCTTGGCGGCCTTAATCATCTTCTTGACAGCATCATCGGAAAGGTCGAGCAGAGGGCCATCGGTGGCGCCTTCGCGTTCGGTCTCGACCTCTTCCTTTTCCTTTGTCGCCATTCTTTGTCGTCTCCAAGCGGCCTTAAAGCGGAGCCGCGTAAGCTGCAGTGCCGGTCAAATCGGATGCGCTCGCACCAGAACGCTCTTCACCGGGCCAGTAACCGCATCTCTCGTTAAGTCCAGATTAACCCTGATATCTGTGGCAGGCCTTTTGCCCGTCCAGTGACCAGTACCCGGCATCTCTCAATTTTCCCGTCGACGCCTGGCACGGGTTAATATTTCGAATCGTCCTGATTCCGCCATTCTGCCAGAAGGTCAAGCGCCTCTCGCATGATTCGCATGAAAAAAGCGAATCAATTACCCGACTTAGAGGCGTCGATTCGACGCGGGGACATTTCCATTTCGCTCTTTGGACGGAGTTTGGACCCTATACGCGCCCGACTCTGCCCGAGGATACGCCAAACCCTTCGATCAGCGCTTCCGTTGCCTGTACATCGTTGAATTGCGCCTGAATCTCGATCAGATGCCGGAAATTTTCGTCCGAGGGATCCGCGTCGAGCGCTGCCTGCGCCTGTTTCAGCTCTCTATGTAAGGTGCGCGCGCTGCGCTGCAAGTGCAGCGCCTGGTTGAAGGCGTCGCGGGCATCCTCGAGCGCGGCGGTTTCGAGCGCCGGCCACTGCCGCGCGCGCTTGATCAGTTCCACCGCCCGCCCCCAGATGCCGCCGCACCCGGCCCGCTCAATCGTGGCGATCACCGCGCCGCGCTCGTCGGCGGCATCATGCGCCATGGCGTCGAGGATCGCGGCGTGCAGTTTCTTCAAGTCGGCATTGGCAAGGTCGAGGAATTCGACATGGGCGAAATTCTCGTCGATCAGCGGCGGGTGGTTGACGAGCGCCACGATGATCGTCGCCTCCCGCACCGACATGCCCTCGCCGCGCTTGACCAGCGCCGACTGTCCGAGGCTCTCGGTGATGGCGATGCGGCCGCTTGCGCCCTTGGCGAACTGTCCGCCGGGCGCCTTGCCCTGGCCGCGCTCCCCCGGCCGGCCGCCATCATGACGACCCTGCCGCGGGCCGCGCTGCGAGCCGAAGAAGCTCTGTTCGCGCTCGCGCATCTCCTGCTGGTAGTGATAGCGCGTGCTTTCGTCGCGGATGCGGCTGGTCAGTTCACGCAGCGTCTTTCCCAGTTCCGCCCGCCGCTCCGGCGTGTCGAAAACGCCGCCCGCCGTCTCGCGCATCCACAACAGGTCCACCAGCGGCCGCGCATCGGCAAGCACCGCGCGGAACGCGTCCGGCCCCTCGGCCTTGACCAGATCGTCGGGATCCTTGCCTTCCGGCAGCAGCGCGAAACTCGCCGAGCGCCCGGCCTGTACCGACGGCAGCGCAAGATCGGCGGCACGCCATGCCGCCTTCAATCCGGCCTTGTCGCCGTCGAAGCACAACACCGGCTCCGGCGCCATGCGCCACAGAAGCTCCAGCTGGTTCTCGGTGAGCGCGGTGCCGAGCGGCGCCACGGCATTCTCGAAACCGGCCTGCGCCAGCGCGATCACGTCCATATAGCCTTCGACCGCGATCACCGTACCGCCCTTGGCCAGTGCCTTGCGGGCGCGGGCGAAATTGTAGAGCACATTGCCTTTGTGGAAGAGCTCGGTATCGGGCGAGTTCATGTATTTGGCGAGCGCGTCGGGCGCCAGCGCCCGGCCGCCAAAGGCGATGATCTTGCCACGCGAATCCGGGATCGGAAACATGATGCGGTCGCGGAACCAGTCGTAGGAGACCGGGATGTCGTCGCCATGCCGCACCAGCCCGCAGGCCTCGATATCGGCCTTCGGCACGCCCTTGGCGGCAAGATGCTCCTTCAGCGCATTGCGGCTGTCCGGCGCATAACCCAGCCGAAACGACTGCTGGGTCGCCGAGGTCAGACCACGCTCCCTCAGATAGGCGCGGGCCTTTGCGCCTTCCGGCCCCTGCAACCGCTCCTGGAAGAAGGCGGTCGCCATCTCCATGACATCGGTCAGACTGGCGCGTTCCTTCTCGCGCCGTTCCTCCTGTTCGTCGCGAACCGGCATCGGCACGCCGGCCATGTCGGCGATCTTCTCGACCGCCTCGGGAAAGCTCATGCCGTCGAGCTCGGTCAGGAACTTGAAGTGGTCCCCCGACACCGAGCAGCCGAAGCAATGGTAGCGGCCCTTCTTGTCCTCGCAATGAAAGGACGGGCTCTTCTCGCCATGGAACGGGCAGCAGGCCCAATAGTCGCCGCGCGATGCATTGGTCTTCTTCCTGTCCCACGCGACGCGCTGGCCGATGACCGAGGAAATCGGCACACGGTCGCGGATCTCGTCGAGGAAGGCGGGCGGAAAGCGCATCGGGAAACTCTTTTCCCGTCCATATAAGCACGCTTGCCGGACCGCACGACCCCAAATACGGACGATGCCCGGTTTCCACAGGGCAAAAGGAAAGCGGCCGTCGCCGGCCGCCTTCTTCAAAACGCAGCTCAGTGCTGGCTGGCTTACTGCGCGGCGATGGCACCAAAGATGATGCCGGAGAAGATGCTGACCAGCACATAGTCGTTGCCGACGCGGATCCACTCCTGGCCAGGGCCCGGACGGCGCAGGCCATAACGGCCGTAATTGCGGATCGGCTGGTGCCGCTTCCAGCTGGAGTACTTCTGCCCGTTGCGCCAATGACTGCGCTTCACCACGACCTTCTTCTTGATGACGCGCTTCCTCACGTCGACGTGCTTGCCGGGCTGCTGCCAGTCGACCTGGCTATAGTTCGACTGCGGCGCGACCGGCGCATTGAGCGGCGCGGCCTGGCCCGAGACGGACGTGACGGCCAGCATCGAGGCGGCGACGGCGGAAAGAACGAGACGTTTCATCACGGGTACTCCTTGGTTGTCGATGCACAAGCAATAGGGTGCCGGGGATGAACCGAAACTGAATGGTAGAATTACAATTATGTAATGATTTCTTGCATTTAGGATGCCAAATTCAACATCGTCGTCAGATGGGGCGTTTGATAGGCGCGGGAGCGCCGGGCGGCATGCCGCCACCGGGCCGGCGGGCCATGCAACCAAATCGCCGTCCATCCATTTCCGACACGCCCTGTCGTGCGCCAACCGTCGCCCGACGGTCAAAATCTATTATCCGGCTAAAGTAAATCGGCGTATTCTCGGTTCTGAAATGTCTATGATTCGCACCCTCTATTGCCTGGTCGACGGTTCGGCTCGCGCGCAGCGCGCGCCCGTCGGATCGCGAGATCGCGCATGAGCGGTTCCGTCGTCCTTCTGCATCTTGCCGGCGCCGTGGCGCTGATGTTGTTCGCCACCCGCATGGTCAAGACAGGCGTCGAGCGCGCCTATGGCGATGCGCTGCGCCACAGGCTGCGCGCCACCATGCGCAATCCGCTGATGGCGGTTCTGGCCGGCTGCGGCCTCTCGATCGCGCTGCAGAGCTCCACCGCCGTGACCTTGCTGGTCGGCTCCTTCGCCGGCGCCGGCATCGTCTCCGGCATGTCCGGCCAGTTGGCCGTGCGCGGCGCCGAGATCGGCTCGGCGCTGGTGGTCAAGCTGCTCACCTTCGACCTCTCGCTGCTGGTCCCGGTATGCCTGGTCGCCGGCACCGTCATGTTCATGGCCACCGAGCGGCGCGACTGGCGCCAGTCCGGTCGCATCCTGGTCGGCATCGGCCTATTGCTTCTGTCGCTGGAGATGATCGGCCAGGCCTCGGAACCGCTGCGCCAGAGCACGCTGATGCCGATGATCGTCAACTATTTCTCCGGCGATTTCGTCACCGCCTACCTGCTTGCCGCGCTGGTCACCTGGCTGTTCCATTCCTCGATCGCGGCCGTCCTGCTCCTGGTGACGCTGGCTGGCCGCGGCTTCATCCCGCCCGAGCTCGGCATCGTGCTGGTGCTTGGCGTCAATCTCGGCTCTTCGATCATCGCGCCGCTGCTCACCCGCAACGCCGAGCCCGGCGTGCGCGTCGTGCCGGTCGGCAACCTGCTGATGCGCGGCATGGGCTCGCTGGTCATGCTGATCCTGTTCATGACGCTGAAGCCGCCGGTCGGCTTCCTCGGCGCCAGCGTCCCCGACCAGATCGTCAACGCCCACATCCTGTTCAATGTGATCGTCCTGCTCGCCGGCCTGCCGCTCGCCAGCCTCGTCTACCGCGCCTCGGAGAAGATCGTGGCGCTCGGCGCCAAGCCGGAGCAGGCTTCGGCGCTCGACATCGTCGAACTGTCGGCGCTCAACGAAAGCGCGCTTGATACGCCGAGCCAGGCGCTGGCCAACGCTACCCGCGAGGTCGTGAGGGTCTGCGAGACCGTCGAGATCATGCTGAAGCGCATCATCGAGCTCTACGAGAGCGCCGACGCCGACAAGATCAAGGCGCTCGCCGCGCTCGACGACCGCGTCGACAAGAAACACGCGGCGATTAAGCTCTATCTGGCCAAGGTCACCAAGAACCCGATGAGCGAGGACGAGGCGCTGCGCTGCCAGGAATTGATCGGCGCCTGCGTCAAGCTGGAGCAGGTCGGCGACATCATCGTGCGCAACATGCTGGTGCATGTCAGGAAGAAGCTCGAGCGGGGGCTGGAGTTCACGCCCGAAGGCTGGCGCGAGCTCAGCGCCTTCCATGCCTCGGTGCTCGCCAATGCGCGCCTTGCCTTCAACGTGCTGGTCTCGCGCGACCCCGAGGCCGCCCGCCAGCTGGTGCTGGAAAAGGACCGGCTGCGCGACCGCGAGAAGGAAACCAGCGCCAGCCATTTCGTGCGGCTGCGCGACGGCACCGCCAAGAGCGTCGAGACCAGCTCGATCCACCTCGACACCATCCGTGACTTGAAGCAGATCAACTCGCTGCTCGCCTCCATGGCCTATCCGGTGCTGGAAGAGCGTGGCCTGCTCGGCGGTTCAAGGCTGAAGGCGGGCTAGGTCGATACCGGGTGCGGCGACATCACCTCAGTCCCATCAGAATTTGTCTTTGCTCATCCTCTCGTCTCTCGGCTAAGGATCGTGTGAGGTCTACTGGGAGGATGATCGGCGATGGACACCCATTCACGCAGCTTCGCCAAGGCGCTTTCCTGGCGCGCCACCGGCACCATCGACACGATGATCATCTCGCTGGTGGTAACGGGCAGCGTCAAGCTGGCCGCCGCCATCGGCGCCACCGAGGTCGTCACCAAGTCATTGCTCTACTATCTCCATGAACGGGCATGGCTGAAAATCCCTTACGGCAGGAAGACGGCCTTCCTGGCCCCATCGGCAGCTGACCGACCGGATTGAGCCGGTCAAGAAAAGCTAAAGCGGCATCGACATTTTCTGCATTGCCGGCGGCGCCCATCCATGGTTTGAGGCCATCTCATTTGGGATCGCTTGCCGCGCCATGCTTCCTCTCATTGCCCTGTTCATCGCCGCCTTTGCCTTCGGCACCACGGAATTCGTCATCGCCGGCGTGCTGCCGCAGGTCGCCGGCGGCCTCGGCGTTTCCATTCCTACTGCCGGTTACCTGGTCTCCGGCTACGCCTGCGGCATTGCCGTTGGCGGTCCGCTGCTGGCACTCGCCACCAAGACGATCTCCCGCAAGACCCTGCTCATAGGCCTCGCCATCGCCTTCACCATCGGCCAGGCGGCTTGCGCGCTGGCGCCTGACTTCACCTCGATGCTGCTTCTGCGCATTGCAGTCGCCGTGGCGCACGGCGCCTATTTCGGGGTCGCCATGGTGGTGGCCGTCGGCCTCGTGCCGGAAGACAAGCGCGGCATGGCGGTGGCGGTCATCCTGTCCGGCCTCACCGTTTCCAACGTCATCGGCGTGCCGGCCGGAACCGCGATCGGCAACCTCTGGGGCTGGCGCGCCACTTTCTGGGTGATGGGCGCGCTGGGCGTGGCGGCAATTGCCGCCATGCTTGCTTTGTTGCCCCGCACGGCGGGTTCGTCGAACAGCCCCGCCAGCCTTTCGCACGAGGTCCGCGTTCTGGGACGTCAGCAGGTCTGGACCTCGCTCATCCTGATGCTGATGCTGATGATCGGCCAGTTCGGCCTGTTCACCTACATCACCCCGACCTTGCTCGAAGTCACCGGCCTCGATGAGAGCCTGGTGCCCTGGGTGCTGCTGCTCAATGGCGTCGGCGCAACCATCGGCGTCTTCCTCGGCGGCAAGCTGGCCGACTGGAAGCTGATGCCGTCGCTGATCACCATGCTGCTCCTGCAGGCGCTGGTGCTTGGCGTCATCTATGCCGTCAGCCCCTACCCCGTGCCGATGGTCGTTGCGATCGTCATCTGGGGCGGCCTCAACTTCGCCATCGGCGCGCCGATCCAGACCCGCATCCTGGCCTGGACGGCGGACGCCTCCAATCTCGCCTCCTCGCTCATCCCCTCCGGCTTCAATGTCGGCATCGCGCTCGCCGCCTCGCTGGGTGCGGCCATGCTCAATGCCGGCTACGGCTACCGTAGCCTGCCGGTGGTCGGCGCGCTGGCCATGCTGGTCGCGGTCGCCGTGGCGGTGGCCTCGCAAGTCTGGGAAGGGCGCAGCCGCGTGGCGCCGCCGCTGCCCGCGGCAGCCGAGTAGCGACGCCTCGGCCACGGCGCCAGAAGACACGGCAAAACAACGCGTTGTCGCGCCCTCCTGAATCAGATCGTCAGGCTGCCATCGTCCGCTATAGATCGATGCGGAAGCGCAGGCTCTCGGCGCCGCCATAGGCTGCGTCCTCGAAGAAGCGGCCGACGTGCCTGCCGCCATTGGCCAGGATCACCTTGTGCGAGGCCGAATTTTGCGGCTTGGCGGTGATCTCGACAAAGGGCAGGCCGACCGCCCTCGCCTCGTCGAGCATCAGCCGCAGCGCCTCGGTCGCATAGCCACGCCCTCGCTTCCACGGCACCACCGCGTAGCCGATATGACCGAGAACATGCGAGGGAAGCGCCGCCGTACCGGGCTGCCAGCGGAAGCCGATCGAGCCGGCGGCCTCGCCGTCCCAGATCCAGCGCCGGAAGCCGGGCAGCCGTGGCACCGTCGTGCCGTCCGGCAGCGTGATCGGCAGCCCCCTGCCTCCGGGATCGTCGAGACCGGCGAGGAACGCAAACGGGTCCTGTTCGATGGCGGCGAGCTGCTCTCGCGTCGCTTCCTCAAGCCGCACATTGTCCGGCGACCAGCCGCGCTCCAGCGCCGCCTTGTAGGACGGCAGGTGTTCGAGTGCTGGCTTGACGATTTCAACCATGATGCCATTCCGGCTTTGGGGTGGGCAGCTAAACTAGAAGTGTTTCGCAGATTGGCGCGAGACCTTTTATGATCGCCTCCAGGTGATTCATCGCAAGACACAATGCGTTGACGGGGATGAGTTGGTGCGGTTGAGATCTGTTCCGCTGGGTGTGGCTATCCTCAGCCTCCTTGCCATTGTCGTCACCTTGACGGCTTCGCCTCGATCTTTCGCCGCCCTGCAACCGTCCGGCATTCCGGCCTGGCTGCAGGCCCATGTTGGCGAGGGCGATGGCCAGATCGCAGAGGTCGTTCTGGAGCGGGCGCGCGCGCTTTACCTGAAAAAAGTGGCCGCCGGCGCCGTCAGCAACCCCTGCTACTTCGCCATGGATGCGACGCGCCCCGGCGATCTCGGCAACGGCGTGCTGGGGCGCCGCTACTACATCATCTGCGAAGCCAGCCAGTCGTTTCACGCGATCTCGTCGGGCCACGGCGGCGGCCGCAACCTGAAAGGCACCGTCGATTTCTCAAACGGCAGGCGATGCGCCAGGAACTTCGGCAATGCGATGGATTCGGAATTGACCGCCGGCGGCGCCTACATGACCCGCGAGGCGAAAACCTCGTTCAAGGGCTTCTATCGCACCGGCGCAAGACGGGACACGGCTTTCCTGCGCACCTTCATCCAGTTCGACGGCGAAGGCGAAGCCGCCAATGCCAGGCAGCGCGTGATTGGCGGCCACGCGGCCCAGGTTCTGCGCGGCATGTGCCTGCGCAAGAACCCCAACAGCTCTTACGCCGACCATGACGGCATGGTGCCGTTCGGCAAGCTGGTGGACTATGCCGGCGGCCGCAGCAATGGCTGCACCAGCTGGTCGGCAACCGATGCCGCGCAGCTCATCGCGATGGTCAAGGGCAACCCGACGACGCTCTACATCTATCCGGAATCGGGAGACATCGCCGCCGTGGCGGGCGGCCGTTCCGCTTCGGGCGCCTACTGGAACGCATCCTGCCTGAAGGATATCGGCAGGCCGAAATTCTGGCCGAGGAAGACCCTCGAGCCGATCATTGCCCAGTACAAGAAGGACCATCCGGCGCCGCCGCCGCAGCCGCTGCCGATCTGCAAGGGGTCGTGAGGCCGCCTCCCCCGTGAAGCGGGCGAGCGCAGGTTACTGCAACAGCCCTTTGACGATGCTGCTCGCCTTGCCGAAATCCATCTGGCCGGCATATTTCTGCTTCAGCGCGCCGATCACCTTGCCCATGTCCTTCTGGCTGGCGGCGCCCGTCGCCGCGATCGCCTCGCGTGCCGCAGCCGTAACGGCGGCATCGTCGAGCTGCGTCGGCAGGAAGCCGCGGATGATCTCCATCTCGCCACGCTCCTGCGCGGCCAGTTCCGGCCGCTTGCCGTCCTCGAAAGCCTTCGCCGATTCCTCGCGCTGCTTCACCATCTTGGCCAGGATCTGCAGGATCTCTTCTTCGCTCGCGGCCGGCTTGCCGGCACCGCGATTGGCGATGTCGCGGTCGTGGATGGCGGCCTGGATCAGCCGCAGAGTGGGCAAGCGGTGCTTGTCCTGCGCCTTCATCGCGCTCTTCAGGGATTCGGCGATTTTTTCGCGCATCGTGCTCTCTCCTTCGAACGGCGCGGACAATAGCTTTGCCCCGCGCGCAAAGCAAATCCAGGCAAGCCACTGATATTGCTGGAGAAACAAAATCGGGACTGGTTTCCGGCCACCGCATTGACCGCTTTGGCGCCTTCGCCTATGTACTCGGTCCTGCATGAGACAATGAGTTCATGCCGCCCAAAAGTGCATAGCGGTTTTGGGAAAACGGCATGAGCGAGAAGAACTGACGCGCGGAAGCCGCAGAAATCGCTGCTCCGCGCCGTTTGCTGCGCAGTTGGTCCCAGACCCGCTGTAACGCAGCCTTACAGGAGTGCCGCCATGGCGACGACGACTGCCCCTTGGAATACCGAGAAGCCGACCGCGCTTTTGGTGCTTGCCGACGGCACCGTCATCGAGGGTCGCGGCCTCGGCGCCACCGGATCGGCGGTCGCCGAAGTCTGCTTCAACACCGCGCTCACCGGCTACCAGGAAATCCTCACGGACCCATCCTATGCCGGCCAGATCGTCACCTTCACCTTCCCGCATATCGGCAATATCGGCACCAATGACGAGGACATCGAGGACCTCAACCCGGCCGCCCGCGCCGGCGCCGTCGGCGCCGTGTTCAAGGCCGATGTCACCAACCCGTCCAACTACCGCGCCGCTGGCCATCTCGACCAATGGCTGAAGAAGCGCGGCATCGTCGCGCTTTCGGGCATAGACACGCGCGCGCTGACCGCGCTGATCCGCGAAAAGGGCATGCCCAATGCCGTCATCGCGCATGCGCCGGACGGCGTCTTCGACCTCGACGATCTGAAGCGGCGCGCCGCCGCCTGGTCGGGCCTGATCGGCCTCGACCTCGCCAAAGAGGTCACCTCGGGGCAATCCTCCGTCTGGCGCGAGACGCCCTGGGTCTGGAACGAAGGCTTTGGCGAGCAGGCCGAGCCGTCGCTGCACGTCGTTGCTATCGACTATGGCGTCAAGCGCAACATCCTGCGTCTGCTCGCCGGCCTCGGTGCCAAGGTCACCGTTGTGCCGGCCAAGACCGGCGCCGAGGAAATCCTCGCCATGCAGCCGGACGGCATCTTCCTCTCCAACGGTCCCGGCGATCCGGAAGCGACCGGCGACTACGCGGTGCCTGTGATCCAGGACCTGCTCAAGACCGAAATCCCGGTGTTCGGCATTTGCCTTGGCCACCAGATGCTGGCGCTGGCGCTGGGCGGCAGGACCGCCAAGATGCATCAGGGCCATCACGGCGCCAACCATCCGGTCAAGGACCACACCACCGGCAAGGTCGAGATCGTCTCGATGAACCATGGTTTCGCGGTCGACGCCGACTCGCTGCCGGAAGGCGTCGAGGAGACCCATGTCTCGCTGTTCGACGGCTCGAACTGCGGCATCGCGCTCACCGGCCGTCCGGTGTTCTCGGTCCAGCATCACCCCGAGGCCTCGCCCGGCCCGCAGGATTCGCACTATCTGTTCCGCCGCTTCGTCAACCTCATCCGCGAGAAGCGCGGCGAGCCGGCGCTGGCCGAACGCGCCTAGCAGATCAAACTTCTCAAGCCGGATCGGTCACGGCCTCCTGCGCGTGCATGCGCTCGACCTCCTTCGGCGTCGGCTTGGCGACTTTCGTGACGAAGACGATCACCGCCAGGGTGAGGAAGACCGCACCCAGCAGATAGGGCGCGCCGCCGAACACGACCGGGGCGTTCGGACCGGTGAACCACGAGAAGATCCCCGTGTAGAGCAGCGGTGTGATGATCGATGTGATCGAGAAGATCGACGTCATCGCCCCCTGCAGTTCGCCCTGCGCCGAAGGCGGCACCTTGGCCGCGGCAAGGCTTCTCAGCGGCGGATCGGCCAGTGCCTCCAGGCAGCCGACGACGATCACCGCATAGATCATCCAGCCCTGTGAGGCGAAGGCATAGCCGAAGGCGCTGAGCGCGGTGAAGGTCAGGCCGATCGCCGCCGTCCTCCACTCGCCGAGCTTCGGGATAACGCGCGGCAGGACGGTGGCCATGACGATCGCCCCGCACAGGCCGAAGGCGCCGAGCGACAAGCCGATCTGTTGCTCGCTCCAGCCATAGCGATAGTTGGACACGAACGACCACACCGCCGGGTACATCATGTGTCCGAGCGTCATCAGGAAGAAGACTAGGCCGATCCAGCCGATGCCGTGGTAGTTGCGCATCTGGATGAGCGTGCCTACCGGGTTGGCGCGTTTCCACTCGAAGCGGCGGCGATGCTTGTCGTCGAGCGTCTCCGGCAGCAGGAACAGCGCGATCAGGAAATTCACGAACGCAAGCCCGGCGGCAAAATAGAACGGCACGCGCGGCCCGAACGTGCCGAGCAGCCCACCCAGGACCGGGCCGATGACGAAGCCGACGCCAAAGGCGATGCCGAGCAGGCCGAAATTCTTCGCCCGGTTCTCATCGGTCGAGATGTCGGCGATGAAGGCGGAGGTCGTCGAATAGCTGGCGCCGGAGATGCCGGCCAGCAGGCGCCCGATGAACAGCATCGGGTAGGTCCAGGCGATGGCGCAGATCAGATTGTCGATCGAAAAGGTGAGCACGGAGGCAAGCAGCACCGGCCGCCGTCCGAAGCGGTCGCTCAACCCGCCGATGACGGGAGCGAACACGAACTGCATCGCCGCATAGGCGAAGAACAGCCAGCCGCCCTCGATCGCCGCCTCGCTGACGCCGACCCCCGTCAGTTCCTGCAGATAGGCCGGCAGCACCGGCATGATGATGCCGAAGCCGATAATGTCGAGCAGCAGCGTCGTGAAAACGAGCGCAAGGCCCCGCCTGGCGGTCTTGGGGTCGATCATGATGGTGTCAAGCTCCTCGGCCGCCTTGCAGCAAAGGCGGGTGCACCTTATAGGCGAGCCCGCCACCAAGAACAATGAGGGAACGACGGCAACTGCCTCATCCTGACATCAGTTGCCGCGATGGCCGATGCCGATCGCCGTAGCAGGAACCCCGATGCGCCGCCTCAGATCGGATTGTTGAACGTGTCGCAGTCCGAGAGCTTGCCGCTCTTGTAGCCACGAGCCAGCCAGGTCTGACGCTGCTGCGATGTGCCGTGGTTGAAGCTTTCCGGCACCACGTAGCCCTGCATCTTCTTCTGCAGCGTATCGTCGCCGATCTGCTTGGCGGCATTGAGAGCGCTCTCGATGTCGCCCTGTTCCAAAATGCCCTTCTGCGCGGTGTAATGCGCCCAGACACCGGCGAAGCAGTCGGCCTGCAGTTCGACCTGCATCGACATGTGGTTGGCGTCGGCCTCGCTCATCCCCTGCCGCATGTTGTTGAACTTGGGCAGGATGCCGGTGAGGTTCTGCACATGGTGGCCGACCTCATGCGCGATCACATAGGCCCGGGCAAACTCTCCGGAAGCGCCGAACTGCTGGTCGAGCTGCTGGAAGAACGTCATGTCGAGGTAGACCTTGTGATCACCCGGACAATAGAACGGTCCGGCCGCAGCCGAGGCGAAGCCGCAGGCCGAGCGTATCTGGCTGCTGAACAGCACCAGCTTCGGATCTTCGTAAGTCAGGCCATTGGCCTGGAAGATGCCTTTCCAGGTGTCTTCGGTTTCGGCAAGCACGGTCGAGACGAACTGCTTCATCTCGTCGGAAGCCGGGGCCCCCGCGCCGCCACCTTCGCTGCCGCTGTCGTCGGTGATCTGGCCGCTGCTGTCGCCGCCGCCCAGTATCTGTGACGGATCGAAGCCGAAATACCAGCCGGCCAGCACAACCAGGATGACGATGAAGATGCTTGAGCCGCCGCCGGTGCGGCCCCCGATCGGGATGCGGAACTGGCCCGGGCTGCCGCCGCCGAATCCGCCGCTGCCACCCGTGTCGCTGCGCTCGTCCTCGACATTGTCACTCTGACGGCGGCCTCTCCAGAGCATGGCAACTCCTCGCGATGCGAATTTCCAAACGGCCAGGCCGGCATCCTGGTGCCAATCAGACCCAACAAACAATTATCCCAATGGTTGCAGCAAGTCACAGCATTTTTCGCTCGCAAACCGGCGCTGGAATGGGCGGCGCAAGGCCTGTAGCATGGCGCCGGACAAGGGGATGCGAGGGGCGCTTGCGGACGATCGGCCGTTTCCTGTTTCTGCTGGTATTGGCCGGTTTCGGCGCTGGGGCGGCGCCTGCCGCCACGCTCGATTCCAGCGTCGCCGTCACCGACCCCGCGACCTTGCAGGCGCTCGAGCGCGGCGGCCTGTCGATCAGCCGACTGCTCGGCCCGGCGATCGGCCTGACGCGCGACGTCGACAATCGCGGCCTGTTTTCGGTGCGCGCGCTGACCCCGGTGCGCAATGCGGTCAAGCAGGAGATCGCCGACGAGCCCGCGGCAAGTCCCGATCCCTATGTCGCGGGACTGGCCAAGTCCAAGGACACGAGCCAGAAGTTCAATCCGAAATACATCGACGACAACGGCTCGACGCTGGACCTCACCGGCGTCGTCAACCGCATGGATCGCGGCTATCTCGGCCACACCGAATGCGGCGAGATCCGGCTGATCTACCGTTTCCACTATTCGGTCGAGGAAAAGCCCGGAGAGCGGGTCTCCTCGCGGCTGCCGCTGACGATGAGCCTGGTCTTCAACGCCAAGCCGACTGCCGCGACGGGGCGCGCCTCCAAGGATCGCCCGCGCGCCGCCGATGGGTCCTGCGCCGACGTCGCCAGGCGCTGGCTGGCGGCCGGCGGGAAGGACCTTGCGCCCGAGCAGCTTGCGGCCTGGCTGCGCTCCGACGAAGGCCCGCTGTCGGGCGCCATGCTCAATTCCTCGCAGATCATGCGGGTCGAGCTCAACATGCAGGTGCTGCGCCTGTCGGCCTCGACCCGCCGCGATTTCGGCGGCCACGCCGAATATCTGCTGAAGATCTTCAAATGGGATCCGGCCACCGCCACCTTCCAGGAATCGCGGATGGAGAACCAGATCGACCGCAAGACGGTGCTGGCGGACCGGCAGGCCTTCGCCAAATGGCTGCTCACCGACCGCAACATCTACGATCTCGATCGCGGCCGGCTGATCGTCGACGATAAATTCCTGGCGACCAGCGCCGTCTCGGTAGCGCCTGGCGGCATGGCGCGCTCGCAAAACAACATCGCCTATGGCCTGCTCGATGATGCCGCCGTCGACAAGGCGCTGAAGGACTATGTCGCCAGGGGCAACGCGCTGCGCTCCATAAAGTCGGTGGCCGGCTTCAATCTGCGCCTCAACGAGATGAGCTGCACCGGCTGCCACCAGACCCACGGCATCGCCGGTTTCCACTACACCGGCGCCGATCCGGCCAGCGAGCCGCGGCGCAACGCCGTGTTCGTGCCGGGCTCGGCGGTCTTCTTCGCCGACCTGCCGCGCCGCCTGGCCATCGTCGAGCAGTTCGCCGCCGGCGAGCATCCCGATTTCAGCAAGGGCTTCGCCGCCCGTCCGGATGCGAAATTCGCCGACGCCCTGAAAGGCACCGACCTCTACAATGGCTGGGGCTCGATCTGCTATCGCGGCACGGATGAAAGCTTCAAGGACTGGACCTGCGGCGAAGGCCTGCGCTGCGCCGGCGTCCACGAAAGCGCCATCCATCCGGGCTTCGGCACCTGCGTCAGCGAGGCCGGAACCGCGGTCGGCGACACCGTCGAGTTCGGCGAGATCAGGATGTCGAAATGGGGCAGCGACCAGTATTGCCGCCTCTCGCCGGCGACGGCGAAAGCCTGCGCCATCGACCCGGCCAGGGACAAGAAGCCGCCGATCAAGCTTGCCGGCTATGGCGCGGCGCGCCAGCGCTACGACAACCCCGAGCAGAAGACCGGCGGTTTTCCGGGCGGCATGCTGCGTAAGGCCAGTTGCGACAAGCTGCCCGACGAGGCGAGTTGCGGGCGGCTCGCCAAGACCGGCTTCAACGACTGCATCGGCTCCGGCAAGGACCACAAATATTGCACAAGGGAATTCACCAAGACCGCCGGCCTGCGCGCCTGCGACAAGACGCATCCCTGCCGCGAGGACTATATCTGCACCGCCGGCTATGAAGACCTGGCCGAGGCCAAGCCCGGCAAGGGCACCTGCATCCCGCCCTATTTCATCTTCCAGTTCCGCGTCGACGGCCATCCACGCAGCTGGGTGCAGGACACCGAGGAGTGAACGCGCCGGCTGGAATCTTCAAGGCTTCTGCTTGCTGCCGGCGCTCTTGCCGTCGGAACTTTTCGAGCGCTCCTCGAAACGCGCCGCGCCCTTTTCCAGCGGACGGCCGGTCTCGGCTTCGGTCTTGCGCTCGTCTTTCGCCGCCGCCTGTCTCAGTCCCTTTGCGGCCTGCTTGCCCTTTGCGGTCGGTGCCTGTTCAACGCCCATCTCTTCCTCCCTGGCGCGGCTATCGCGCCGAAGAGCAACGTTCTGGACGTATCGGGGTTCCGGGGTTTCGCCCGCCAAGCACGGCGGCTGACGAGGCTCAGCGCGGCGCGATCATCGCCTTGCGGAAGGCTTCGAGCGTCTCGGCGCTGACATGGTGCTCGATGCCCTCGGCGTCGATGCGCGCCGTCTCGGCGCTGACGCCGAGCGAGCGCAGGAAGGCTTCCACGGTCTGGTGGCGGATGCGGCTTTCCTCCGCGACCTTGCGGCCGGCCTCGGTCAGGAACACGCCGCGATAGGGTTTCCGGGAAACCAGTCCGTCGGCGCAGAGCCTGGTCAGCATCTTCGCCACCGTCGGCTGGGCGACGCCGAGCCTGGCCGCGATGTCGACCTGCCGCGCCTCGTTGCCATCCTCGATGAGGTCGGCGATCAGCTCGACATAGTCCTCGACGAGCGCGCCGCGGCGCGCTTCGCGCGTCTGCCGGAAGCCCTCCGAATGGACATCGGCGTCCGGAAGCGGCTCTTCGCGTCGAACCGGTCTGTTCCTTAGCGCCAATGCGCGCTCCTCTAAACAACGTTGAATCGGGCCCGTAGTCATAGCACGGAGCCCGGCTGGTCTGGCCGTTTATTTGCATTCCGCGGCAGGCGCAACGGGGTCAGGAGCCTGGTCGCTCCGCCCGTTGGCATCGTCGCAAAAGCATAAACAATGAAATATAGCCTATTGCATAATGTTGAGCCGTGGCATAGATAAGGGCCAACCTCGACCCTTTCCAGCGGAAATCCCTGATGTCCGACGCAGAAGCCGTATCCAGATCCGCGTGGCGTTTTGCCCGGCCTGACGAGGACGAACAGCCCAGCCTGCGTGAGGTCAACGCCTCCATCACCGTGCCGCAGACCGGCATCTGGTTCCGCCGCCTGTTCGCCTTCATGGGCCCGGGCTACATGGTTTCGGTCGGCTATATGGACCCGGGCAACTGGGCAACCGACCTCGCCGGCGGCGCCCAGTTCGGCTATACGCTGCTGTTCATCATCATGCTGTCGAACCTGATGGCGATCCTGCTGCAGGCGCTTGCCGCCCGGCTCGGTATCGCCACCGGCCGCGACCTCGCCCAGGCCTGCCGCGCCTACTATCCGCGCTCCGTCAACTTCCTGCTGTGGATCGCCTGCGAGTTGGCCATCATCGCCTGCGATCTCGCCGAGGTCATCGGCACGGCGATCGCGCTGCAGCTGCTGTTCGGCATCCCGCTGATCGGCGGCGCCATGCTTGCCGCGCTCGATGCCTTCCTGGTACTGCTCCTGATGAACAAGGGCTTCCGCTATCTCGAAGCCTTCGTCATCGCACTTCTGATCATCATCTTCGGCTGTTTCGCCATCCAGATCTTCGCCGCCGCACCGCCGGTCGGCTCGATCCTGCATTCGATGTTCGTGCCGTCGCCCGAGATCGTCACCAATCCGGCGATGCTCTACATTGCCATCGGCATCATCGGCGCCACCGTCATGCCGCACAATCTCTACCTGCACTCCTCGATCGTGCAGACCCGCGCCTATGAACGCACCGACCGGGGCAAGCGCGATGCGATCAAGTGGGCGACCACCGACTCGACCATCGCACTGGTCCTGGCGCTGTTCGTCAACGCCTCCATCCTGATCGTTTCGGCGGTGGCCTTCCATGGCACCGGCCATCAGGACGTCGCCGAGATCGGCCAGGCCTTCGAGCTCTTGTCGCCGCTGCTCGGCCTCGGCATCGCCTCGATCCTTTTCGCCGTGGCGTTGCTCGCCTCCGGCCTCAACTCAACGGTCACGGCGACGCTTGCCGGCCAGATCGTCATGGAAGGCTTCCTGCGCCTGCGCATCCCGCAATGGGCCCGCCGCCTCTTGACGCGCGGCATTGCCATCGTTCCGGTGGTGATAGTCACCGCGCTCTACGGCGAGAGGGGCACCGGCCAGCTGCTGGTGTTCAGCCAGGTGATCCTGTCGATGCAGTTGCCCTTCGCGGTCATTCCGCTGGTGCAGTTCGTCTCCGACAAGAACAAGATGGGCAATTTCGCCATCCCGCGCGCGGTCGCCATGCTCGCCTGGGTCGTCGCTGCCGTCATCCTCGTGCTCAATTTCAAGCTGCTCTACGACACCATCGCCGGCTTCGGCTGAGAACAATGCACGTCGCCCAAGAGTGCGCTGCGGTTTGGGACGACGACATGCATGAAAGCAAGCGACTTGAGGCGTGCCGCCTGAATTCCTCCAGGCGCGGCACGCCCGGGGACCCGCGCCACCGCGACAAATCCGCGGGCCGCGCTATCTTCTCAAGCCACCATGACCGGAACCGCCGAGGCCCGCCAATTCTACGCCCGACTGATGGCCGCCCATGCCGGCTCGGCCGATCCGCGCCTCGAGGAGGCCTTCGCCACGGTGCCGCGCGAGGCCTTTCTCGGGCCGGGGCCGTGGACCGTCGTCGCCGGTGACGGCAGGGTCGAGACGCCGACCGCAGATCCCTCCCACATCTACCAGAACGTGCTGGTGGCGCTCGATGCCGACAAGGGCATCAACAATGGCGAGCCCATCCTGCACGCCATGTGGATCGGCAAGGTCGCGCCCAAGCCAGGGGAGGTCGTCACCCATATCGGCGCCGGCACCGGCTATTACACCGCGCTGCTGGCGAAGCTGGTCGCGCCCGGCGCGGTCATCGCCTTCGAGCTTGACGCAGCACTTGCCGCCCGGGCCGAGGAGAACCTCGCCGCCTTTGGCAACGTGACGGTCATCCACGGCAATGCCGTAGCGAGCCCACTGCCGCCGTCCGACATCGTCTATGTCAATGCCGGCGTGGCAGCGCCTCCGGCCGCCTGGCTGAAGGCGCTGAAGCCGGGCGGCCGCATGGTCTTCCCATGGCGCCCTGCCGAACGCGTCGCGCTGGCCGTGCTGGTGACCAGCACGGAATCCGGCTTTGCCTGCCGCCCGTTCATGGGCTCGTGGTTCATCCCTTGCGTCGGCGCATCGACCACGGACCCCTTGGCGAAAATCCCCGATCGCGAAAAGGCGGCGCGCAGCCGCTCGATCTGGCTGATCAGCGACAAGGCGCCGGACCGCACCGCCACTGCCATCATCGGCGACGTCTGGTTTTCGTCGCGAGGCGTCGACGGCAGCGGGGATGAGCGCGCTGAGCGGCAGAATCTTTTGCGGCCGCTGTCGGGCCGACGCCCGTCCAGGCGTCCTTAGAGCAATTCCAGGAAAAGTGCGCAGCGGTTTTCCGTCCGGAATTGCGTCAAAACAAATACTTAGAGCAGATCAGCGATTCCATGAAACGCCGAGCCGCTCTTGGCCAAGATCCGGCCCGATGGCGCGGATCACGAAAAGGGAGAGTTCCAATGAGGAAGATCATCGCTGCCACATTCGTCAGCCTCGACGGCGTCATGCAGGCGCCCGGCGGTCCGGAAGAGGATCCGGTTGGCGGCTTCAAGTTCGGCGGCTGGACGTTCCACTATTTCGACGAGGTGGCGGGCGTGGCCATGGAGGAACTGTTTTCCAAACCCTTCGCCCTGCTGCTCGGCCGCCGAACCTACGACATCTTCGCCGCCTATTGGCCGTACCAGAAGGATCAGATCGCAGATGCCTTCAACCCTGCGACCAAATATGTGGCGACGCACCGCCCGGATTCGCTGACCTGGGAAAACACCGAGCCGCTTGGGTCCGATGTGGTCGCAAGGCTCAGGCAGCTCAAGCAGGAAGACGGACCCGACCTGCTCATCCAGGGATCGGGCAACCTGATCCAGACGCTGCTCGCCAACGGGCTGATCGATGAGATCAAGCTGATGACCTTCCCGCTGCTGCTGGGCAAGGGCAAGCGGCTGTTCGGTGACAATGCGATGCCGGCCGCCTTCAAGCTCGTCAAGTCACAGGCCACCACCACCGGCGTCATCATGGCGACGTATGAGCGCGGCGGCGAGATCCGCACTGGCTCCTTTGCTCAGGACAAGCCGTCGGATGCCGAGCTCGAGCGGCGCAGGAACTGGAAGTAGCGGGGCGGGCATTGGCACCTTTCCTCTCCCTCCGGAGGGGGGAGAGGTGGCGCTGCGGAGCAGCGACGGAGTGGGGGAAGACGCTCCTCAAATACACCCTCGCTGACAACTCGCGGCGGCGCCTCAATAAGGGCGAGGCGCCGGCTTGAAGTAACAACGCCCGAGCCCAGGTCGACCCCCACTCCGTCGAGCTTCGCTCGACACCTCTCCCCCGATCGACGGGGGAGAGGAACCCAAGTTCTGCTCGAGCTCAAGCGGCCACCGGCCGCCGCACGAGCCCATCGCGGATGTGTCGCGCAAACTCTCGCGCAGCGGGCTCGATGCCATGCTTCGGCAGATGCAGGTTGATGGCGAAACTCGGCAACGCCGGAAGGTCCGGACCGGACGACAGGATGTCGAGATCGGCGGGCACGGTCGATGCCAGCCAGGTGGTGACGGCAAGGTCGGAACGGACCGTAGCGGTCGTGGCATCGATGTTGCCGTTCTCGAACACAGTGCGCCAGTCGAGCCCATGCGCGCCGAGGGCAGCGAGCACTGACGGACGAAACGCGCAGGTGTCGGCCACCATCGACACCGGCAGCGGGCGCTTCAGGCGTGCCGAGCCGCCTCTCGCTCCGACCCAGACCAGTCGGTCGACGAGCAGGCATTCGCCGGCGGTGGGGCCGGCTCGTTCCTCGATGATGGCGAGATCGATCGTTCCGGCCGCAAGCGCCGCCGCAAGCTCCGGCGAGGAAGCGCAAACCAGCGAAATCTCAACCTGCGGATGGGCTTCGGCGTAGGCTTTCAGCACCGGCGCAAGCAACGTGCCGACAAGGTCGTAAGGCACGCCGAGGCGCACCTTCCCCGCAACCGCGCTGCCGGCCATCTCGGTCCAGATCTCGTCGTTGAGCGCGAGCAGGCGCTTGCCCTTGCCGAACAGCCGCTCGCCGGCGCGGGTCAGCCGCAGGCCGCGCCGGTCACGCTCGAACAGGCTGCAGCCAAGAACGTCCTCCAGCCGCTTGATTTGCTGACTGACGGCGCCTTGCGTCAGATTGAGCGCATTGGCCGCCGCCGTCATGCTGGCCCTGTCGGCGACGGTGACGAAGGTTCGGATCAAGGCGGTGTCGAGATTGCGGATCATTTTTGCATTATAGATGCTAATGCAAACCATATCAAACATTGCATTTACTGATATCTGGCAAACCTTAGCATGTCGGTTCCCGCGCAAGGAGCCTGCATGCCCGAAACCCTCCTTCCCCTCGTGCTGTTCGCGCTCATCTCCACCTCGACGCCCGGCATCGCCACGACCCTGTCGACGGCCTCCGGCGCGCAGTTCGGCTTTCGCCGCTCCGTGCCGCTGATGGCCGGCAGCGCCGCCGGCCTGGCCACGGTGGCGGCGGCTGGTGCCGCCGGGCTTGCCGGGCTGCTCGCCGCCGTGCCGTCCTTGCAGCTGGCGATGAAGATCGCGGGTTCGCTCTATCTGATCTGGCTGGCAGTCAAGATCGGCCGCAGCGGCCCGCCCAATCTCGACGTGTCCATGGCCAGGCCGAACAGCTTTTTCGGTGGCGCCGGCATTCAGTGGATGAACCCCAAGGGCTGGGCGATGGGGCTGGGCGCCGCGGCATCCTTCGCAGCGCTTGCCGACGGACCCTTGCGGCTCGCGCTGCTGCTCGGCGCGGTGTTCGGCCTTGCCGCGGCGTTCTCGCTGTCGCTGTGGTGCGTGGCCGGCGCGCTGCTCGCCCGGCTGCTCAAGACCGAGCGGCAATGGCGCGCCCTCAACATCGTGCTTGGCCTGCTGCTGGCCGCCTCGATCCTGCAGATGTGGCGGCCAGTCTAAGCAATTCCAGGAACTTGCGCAGCGGTTTCCGTCCGGAATTGGGGAGAACAGACACTCAGGCTGGCCGCCAGACGACTGGGACTTAGACCGCGTAGCGCGCCGCCGGCTTGCCGGCGAACAGGCTGCCGTAGAACTGGTCCCGCGCGCCGAGATAGGTGTCCAGACCGGCCGGATCGGCAAGTCCGGGCGCGGTGACGGTCTCGCCCTGGGCAAGGCCGGCAAGGGCGGCGTCGACCAGGTCGTCGGCGCTCATCACCCAGTCCTGGTTGATCCTGTCGAGGCTGATCCCGGAGGCGTCCCAGAACTCGGTGCGGATCGGTCCGGGCAGCACGACCTGCGCCCTCACCGCGGTGCCGGCGACCTCCTTCTGCAGCGCTTCGGTGAAGTTGACGACATAGGCCTTGGTGCCGCTGTAGATGCCGCCGACCGCGATGCCGTAGGCGACCACCGAGGCGATGTTGACGATGGCGCCGTGGTTGCGCGCCAGCAGCCCCGGCAGCGCCGCGCGGGTCAAGCGCGTCAAGGCAACGACATTGACCTTGATCATGCTCTCGGCCGCGTCGGCATCGGCGTCGGCGACCGTCTCGATGCCGCCCATGCCGGCATTGTTGATCAGCAGCGTCACGCTCTCGTCCGTCGCGATCGCCTGCTCGACCCGGCGCAGGTCGCTGTCGTCGGCTAGATCGGCGACAATCGTCTTGACCTTGCGGCCATAGGCATAAGCCAGCCTGTCCGCCACCTCCTGCAGCCGGTCGGCGCGCCGCGCCACCAGCACCAGGTCGTAGCCCTGCCCGGCCAGCCGGTCGGCATAGACCGCGCCGATGCCCGAGGAAGCCCCGGTGATGACGGCCGTGCCCTTGTTGTCCTTCGTGCTCATTGTCCCGTTCCTTTGTTCGCTTCGCTCGGGTTCGGCGATGATGACCATGTCACCCGCCGATAACCTCCGATTTCAATTAGTGGCATATGCCACTTTTGCCGAAATAGGTATATGCCACTATCTTGTCAACGGCGGCGGCAAAAACTATTTTTGCGGCAGGCCGGCGCAGCTTTTCGCCGCCAAGGAGCGAACATGACCGAATCCCACAAGCCAGGATTCAGCCGCTGCAACAACGCCACGCTGCGGCGCGCCGCGCGGAGCCTCGGCCGCTTCTATGATGACGCGCTGGCACCATCGGGCCTGAAGGGCACGCAGTTCGGCCTGCTCTTTCAGATCCATGTCAGCAGCGAGCCGGCAATGGGCACCATCGCCGAGGCGCTGATCATGGACCTCTCGGCCCTCGGGCACACGCTGAAGCCGCTGATCCGCGACGGCTATGTCGAGACCTTTGCCGACAAGGACGACCGCCGCGTCAAGCGCGTGCGGCTGACGCCGCAGGGCAACGTCAAGCTTGGCGAGGCGATCAAGCTGTGGAGCGCTGCGCAGCAGCAGTTCGAGGACAAGGTCGGCGCCGAGCAGGCGGCGAAGCTGCGCGCGGCTCTGGACGCGGTGGCTGATCTCGATCTGGAAATGCCGGCGGCCGCTCCTTCGCTCTGAAGAAGCGGCCGCCAATCCAGATCAGGATGACGTTTCGTTGAATCGTCGTCCTGATCTAATTCTTTGTTGGACCATGATCTTTTCCGAAAACCGGTTCCCACTTTCCGGGATCATGCTCCAGCTTTGCAGCGGCTACTCGGCCGGCATTGCGACCGGGCGGGCCAATGCCCGACCGGCCAGCACGATACCCAGGCCCACGATCGGAAACACCGCCGCGACCAGCCCGAGATCGGCCGGCACGCCGAAGCGCAGCACCGCGCCCCCGACAACCGCGCCCAGCGCCACGCCGAGATAGAGCGCCGAGGCGTTGAGCGAGAGCACGATCGGGGCGGCGTCCGGGGCGAGCTTGATGATGCGGCTCGCCTGCGCCGGAGGGAAGGCCCAGCCGACGATGCCCCACGGCACCATCATCGCCATCAGCGCCGGCCCGGCGATATGCTGCGGCAGCAAGGTCGGGATCAGGGAGAAGGTGACCAGCATGGCAGCGCTCAGCGCCAGCGACCAGGCGACGGTGCGAGTCGCGCCGAAGCGGTCGGCGGCCTGCCCGCCGGCGATGTTGCCGATGACGGCGCCGGCGCCGAAGGCGAGCAGCATGCCGGGCAGCGCCAGCGGGCTCAAGCCGCCGCTCTGGATGGCCAGCGGCGCGATGAAGCTGAAGACGGTAAACGCGCCGACCAGCGCCAGGGCGGTGGTCAAAAGGATCGGCATCACGCCGGGCCGAAGCGCCGCCGCCAGCCGCGCCTTGAGCGGGAGCCTGGTGCCGATGATGCCGCGCGGCAGCCGCCACCACAGGATCGCGCCGGCCAGCGCGCCGAGCCCGGCAATGGCGAAGAAGGTGCCGCGCCAGCCGGCGACGGCCGCGACAAGCGCGCCGAGCGGCGCGCCGACGGCAACCGCCACCGTGGTGCCTCCGACGACGACGGCGATGGCGCGTGCCCGGTGATGGTCGTCGACCAGCGCCACGGCCGTGCCTTGCGCGGTCGCGGCGAACAGGCCGGACGACAGCGCCATGATGATGCGTGCGATCAGCAGCAGTTCGAAGGACGAGCTCAGCGCCGCAACGATGTTGCCGAGCACGAAGAACACCAGCGTCCACAGGATGACGCGGCGACGGTCCCATTCGCCGGTCAGCGTGGCCAGGATCGGCGTGCCGAACGCATAGGCGAGCGCGAAAGCGGTGATCAGCGACCCGGCGAGCGGAATCGAGATGCCGGCATCGGCTGCGATGTCGGGCAGAAGGCTGGAGATGACGAAGCCTTCGGTCGAGATCGCGAACGATCCGAGCGCAAGCCAGAAGATCCGCTTGTCCATGGGGGAGTGTCCTTTAGTTCAAAAGTTATTGAACAATTGGACATGGCAGGGCATGGTGTCAATGAAGCCAAGGGAAAATAGCTGAACCCTGCTGACAGCCCTGTGTCAGGACAGAGCCCGCGATCAACGGATCGTTTGCCCCCGCCGCAGAAGGAGACGCGTTGAAATCGGCCCGGATTGTGCTTAATTCCCGGGGATGACCTTGCCTCACCCCAATGCTGACCAGATCAGCCTGCCGATCGTGCTCGCCGTGCTCGGCGACCCGACCAGGCTTGCCATCGTACGCTTCCTGGCGAGCAAGGAAGGCGTGCCGATGAACTGCAGCAAGTTCCTCGATCTCGGCTCCAAGACCAACCTCAGCTATCACCTGGCCAAGCTGCGCGAGGCCGGCGTCACCCGCACCGAAGCGGTCGGCACCAACCGCATGATCACGCTGCGCCGCGACGACCTCGACCGCCGCTTCCCCGGCCTGCTCGACAGTGTCATTGCCGCCGCCGGTGACGACAAGGCGCTGCCCATGGTCGGCGCCGCCGAGATCGAGATCGGCGCCTGATGCGCATTGCGGTTCTCGCCGACATCCACGGCAATTTGCTGGCGCTGGACGCCGTGCTCGACGACCTCAAGCATCGCGGCGGCGCCGATATCACCGTCAATCTCGGCGACTGCGTCTCCGGCCCGCTCTGGCCGCGCGAGACGATGGAACGGCTGCAGGCGCTCAAGCTGCCCACCGTGCGCGGCAACCATGACCGCCGCGTGGCGCAGGACCCCGCCGACGAGACGATGTGGCCGTCCGACCGCTACGCCCAGGAACGGCTCACGGGGTTGCAGCGCGAGGCGCTGCTGGCCTTGCCGCTGACGCTGGAGGTCCTGCCCGGCGTGGTCGCCTTCCACGCCCGCCCCGACCATGACGAGAAATATCTCGCCGATGCGATCACCGACGGCCAGCTGGTGCGCGCGCCGCTGGCCGCGATCCGGCGGCGGCTGAAATCGCTCAACCCCGCCTGCCGCATCGTGCTGTGCGGACACAGCCATCGCGCCGAGTTGATCCGCATCCCCGGCGGCCCGGTCATCTTCAACCCCGGCAGCATCGGTTGCCCCGCCTATGACGATGACACGCCGCCGGCGCATGTTTCCGAGCAAGGCACGCCGCATGCGCGCTACGGCATCGTCGAACTCGGCGAGCAGGGCCGCCCCGACCGCTTCGAGGCCATCGCCGTCGATTACGACCACGAGGCCGCGGCCAGGCAGGCCGAACAGGCGGGACGGCCGGAATGGGCGCATGCGCTCAGAACCGGCTTCATGCCGGACTGAGCGGCGGCACGCCCCGTCACCGCCAAGTTTCAGATGACATCGCGCCATATCGTCTCCTATAACCGCCTCGGCTTGAGGTGGCGCGCTTGAGTCGGTCGCGCTTTGGAACGTGCATGCCCATGGCCGAAGGATGAAGCGCAGAGTTCCGCTCCGATCGACGCTGCAGGCACTGATTGCCGTCGCTTTGCCGCTGGCCGCCTCGCCGGCCATGGCCGAGGACGCGCCTGGCACCATCATTTCCATCGTCAGCGGCCTCGCGCCGGACGACCTGCTCAACATCCGCGCCACCGCATCGGCGACCGGAAAGATCCAGGCGCGCCTGCCCGGCGGGGCGGCGGTGAAGAATCTCGGCTGCAACGAAGTCAACGGCAATCCCTGGTGCAAGGTCGAGGACACCGAGAACCCTCGCGTCGGTGGCTGGGCGCCCGCGCGCTACCTGACCCCGAACAATCCGGCGCCGGCGCCCGATGATGCCGCCGCGCCGTCGACCGAAGCCAGCGCGCCTCAACTCCCCGAAGCACCGGCCGCCGACATCACCGCGCGCCTCGGCGGCTCTGACCCGGCGGCGCCGCGCTCCGCCGCCGATATCGGCAGGACGGCCATGCAGGATGCCTATGGCCTTGCCTTCACATCATCGGCGGCAGGACTTTCCGACGGCCCCGCCCCCGATGCCTCCGGCGGCATCCCCTGCGCGCGCCATATCGGCCAGCCGATGACCCGCTGCGAGGTAACCGTCGTGCACACGGGCGGCGAGAGTGCCGTCACGGTAGCCTGGCCGGATGGCGGCACGCGCATCATCACCTTCCACGGCGGCTTCCCGGCCAGTTCGGACTCGGCAGACGAATTCCGCTTCACCCGCGAGGGCACGCTCAACATGATCCGGATCGGCACCTCGGAGCGATTCGAGATCACGGACCAGCTTGCGCTGGGGGAATAGGTATTAGGCAGTAGGCAGTAGGGAATAGGCACTGGGCGCCTGAAACCCTGCCTACTCCCCTACTCCCCTACTCCCTAATCCCTCATTTTCGGGGTTACATCCGCCAAAACTCTTCCCTATAAGGCCCTCCTAGCCTGATACCAGAATCGCAAGCACAACCGGCCGGGTCCTCCCGTCCCGGTTTTTCGTGCAAGCCGCTCGCCGAACGGAACCCGTAGACCATGCCAAGACGCACCGACATCAAGTCGATCCTGATCATCGGGGCCGGCCCCATCGTCATCGGCCAGGCCTGCGAGTTCGACTATTCCGGCACCCAGGCCTGCAAGGCGCTGAAGGAAGAGGGCTTCCGCGTCATCCTGGTCAACTCCAACCCGGCCACGATCATGACCGACCCGGAGCTGGCCGACGCCACCTACATCGAGCCGATCACGCCGGAAGTGGTGGCCAAGATCATCGCCAAGGAACGGCCGGACGCGCTGCTGCCCACCATGGGCGGCCAGACCGCGCTCAACACCGCCTTGTCTTTGCGCCGCATGGGCGTGCTCGACCGCTACAATGTCGAGATGATCGGCGCCGACGCGCATGCCATCGACAAGGCCGAGGACCGCGCGCTGTTCCGCGAGGCGATGAGCAAGATCGGCCTGGAAACGCCGAAGTCGATGCTTGCCAACGCCACCGACGTCAAGAACGCCGACCGCAAGACGCATGAGGCCGAGCGCGCCGCGCTGAAGGCCGAGAACCCCGACAATCTCGACGCCGCGCTCGACGCGCTGGAAACCCGCTGGAACCTCGGCGAAGGCGACCGCAAGCAGCGCTACATCAGCCATGGCATGGCGATCGCCGCCCAGGCGCTCGACCATGTCGGCCTGCCGGCCATCATCCGCCCGTCCTTCACCATGGGCGGCACCGGCGGCGGCATCGCCTACAACCGCGCCGAATTCTACGACATCGTCCAGTCCGGCCTAGACGCCTCGCCGACCACCGAGGTGCTGATCGAGGAGAGCGTGCTCGGCTGGAAGGAATACGAGATGGAGGTCGTCCGCGACCGGGCGGACAATTGCATCATCGTCTGCTCGATCGAGAACATCGATCCGATGGGCGTGCACACGGGGGACTCGATCACCGTCGCGCCGGCGCTGACCTTGACGGACAAGGAATACCAGATGATGCGCAACGCCTCGATCGCGGTGCTGCGCGAGATCGGCGTCGAGACCGGCGGCTCCAACGTGCAGTTCGCCGTCAACCCGGCCGACGGCCGCCTGGTGGTGATCGAGATGAACCCGCGCGTCTCGCGCTCGTCGGCGCTGGCCTCCAAGGCGACCGGCTTCCCGATCGCCAAGATCGCGGCCAAGCTCGCCGTCGGCTACACACTGGACGAACTGGAGAACGACATCACCGGCGGCGCCACGCCCGCCTCGTTCGAGCCGTCGATCGATTACGTGGTGACGAAGATCCCGCGCTTTGCCTTCGAGAAATTCCCCGGCGCCGAGCCGGTGCTGACCACCGCCATGAAGTCGGTCGGCGAGGTGATGGCCATCGGCCGCACCTTCCAGGAATCCTTGCAGAAGGCGCTGCGCGGACTTGAGACCGGCTTGACGGGTCTGGACGAGATCGAGATTCCCGGCCTCGGCCACGGCAGCGCGCCCGCCAGCCATGTCGACGACCGCAACGCCATTCGCGCAGCACTCGGCACGCCGACGCCGGAACGGCTGCGCATGGTGGCGCAGGCGATCCGCATGGGCACCTCGCTGGAAGACGTGCATGCCATGTGCAAGATCGACCCGTGGTTCCTCGAGCAGATCGCCGGCATCATCGCCATGGAGGAGCGCGTGCGCGAGCACGGCCTGCCGCAGGATGCCGAGAATTTGCGCATGCTGAAGGCGATGGGTTTTTCGGACGCTCGCCTCGGATCCTTGACGAAGAGCGACGCCGAAGCGGTTCAGAAGGTCAGAGAAAAGCTCGACGTCCATCCGGTCTACAAGCGCATCGACACCTGCGCCGCCGAGTTCGCCTCGCCCACCGCCTATATGTACTCGACCTATGAGGTTCCGTTCGCAGGCAGCCTCGCCAACGAGGCGCAGGTTTCGTCGCGCAAGAAGGTCGTCATCCTCGGCGGCGGCCCGAACCGCATCGGCCAGGGCATCGAGTTCGACTATTGCTGCTGCCACGCGGCGTTTGCGCTCCGCGACGCCGGCTACGAGGCGATCATGGTCAACTGCAACCCGGAGACCGTCTCGACCGACTACGACACCTCCGACCGGCTCTATTTCGACCCGCTGACGGCGGAGGACGTGCTGGAGATTCTGCGCGCCGAGCAGGCGTCCGGCGAACTGGTCGGCGTCATCGTCCAGTTCGGCGGCCAGACGCCGCTGAAGCTGGCCGACGCGCTGGAGAAGGCCGGCATCCCGATCCTCGGCACCTCGCCCGACATGATCGACCTCGCCGAGGACCGCGACCGCTTCCAGAAGCTGCTGCACAAGCTCGGCCTGACCCAGCCGAAGAACGGCATCGCCTATTCGGTCGAGCAGGCCCGCCTCGTCGCCGGCGAGCTCGGCTTCCCGCTGGTGGTGCGCCCGTCCTACGTGCTCGGCGGCCGCGCCATGCAGATCATCCATGACGAGGGCATGCTGCAGACCTACCTGCTCGACACCGTGCCCGGCCTGGTGCCGGAGGACATCAAGCAGAAATACCCCAACGACAAGACCGGCCAGATCAACACGCTGCTGGGAAAAAACCCGCTGCTGTTCGACACCTATCTGTCGGGCGCCATCGAGGTCGACGTCGACTGCCTCTGCGACGGCAAGGCGACCTTTGTCTCTGGCATTCTGGAGCACATCGAGGAGGCCGGCATCCACTCGGGCGACTCGGCCTGCTCGCTGCCGGTGCACGCCCTGCCCTCGGACCTGGTCGACGAGCTGGAGCGCCAGACGGCTGCCTTGGCTCGCGCGCTCAATGTCGGTGGCCTGATGAACGTGCAATACGCGATCAAGGACGGCACGGTCTATGTGCTGGAAGTGAACCCGCGCGCCTCGCGCACCGTGCCCTTCGTCGCCAAGACCATCGGGCGTCCGATCGCCAAGATCGCCGCCCGCATCATGGCCGGCGAGACGCTGGAGGATGCCTTCGCCCACTACGGCCCGATGCCGGATCCGCGCAACCCCGGCCATATCGCGGTCAAGGAAGCCGTCTTCCCCTTCGCCCGCTTCCCCGGCGTCGACATTTTGCTCGGGCCGGAAATGCGCTCGACCGGCGAGGTCATGGGCCTCGACCGCGACTTCGCGCTCGCCTTCGCCAAGAGCCAGCTCGGCGCCAATGTCGACCTGCCGCGCTCCGGCACGCTGTTCGTGTCGGTGCGCGACGAGGACAAGAAGGGCATCCTGCCCGCCGTCAAGCGCCTCGCCGGCCAGGGTTTCAAGGTGCTCGCCACCTCCGGAACCGCGCGCTTCCTCGCCGAGAACGGCGTGGTGGCCGAAAAGATCAACAAGGTGCTGGAAGGCCGCCCCCACATCGAGGACGCCATCCGCAACCGCCAGGTCCAGATCGTCTTCAACACCACCGACGGCCAGAAGGCGGTGTCGGACTCCAAGTCGCTGCGGCGTGCGACGCTGATGCAAAAGGTGCCGTATTACACGACGCTGTCGGGTGCTGCGGCGGTGGCGGAGGCGATCGCGGCGCTGCGGGCCGGGAGCCTGGAGGTGACGCCGCTGCAGGAGTATTTTGCTTAGGCGATTAGCTCTCTTCTCCCCGTGAACGGGGAGAAGGAGCTGGCCGCGACGCCGGCGCACTTCCTGCGACTTCGGCGATTGGCGAAACCACCGGCGCAAGCGTCTTTCTCCCCGTCACTATACGGGGAGAAATGCCCGGCAGGGCAATGAGGGGCGGCGCCAGCCAGATGCTCTTCAGGTGCTCTTCAGAAACCCGGTGAACCGTCCGGCGAACAACAGCGAGGTCCACGGCGGCCCTCACCCCTGATGCGCCACCGCCAGTTCCTTCACGTGCTTCTCGTGCATCTTGAGCGTCGGCAGCGTCTTCTTGGCGAATTCCTTCATCGCCGGGTCGTCGCCGGACTTCGCATAGGTGCTGAACAGGGCGACCGCTTGCCGGTGCGCGTCGGTCTGCATCTTGATGTATGCCTGGTCGAACGCCTCGCCGCTGACGCGCTTGAGCTCGTCCAGCAGCTGCTGCTCCTTGGGCTGCAGCGCGGGCCCGGCGGGCTTGATCGAGGCGGTGGTCTGGCCCTGGCTCAGCGCCGCCTTGAAATCCTCGCCCGCCCTGGTGTGGTCGGCGATCATCTCTCTGGCGAAGGCCTTGATGTCGTCGGAGGCGGCCTTCTCCTCGGCCAGCCTGATCGACTGGATCTCGAATTCGTTGGCGTTGGGCACGGTGGTGACGAAGGTCGGCGTGTCGACCTTGCTGTCGGCAAGCATGGGCGCGACCTGGTTCGTCGATTGCGCCAGAGCGGCCGGCGCGCCGGCCAGCAGGGCTGCGACGGTCGCGGTCAGAAGGGTTTTCATCTGATGTCTCCGATCCGGAACGGTCCCTCCGGCATTTCCAACGCGGCATCGGCGGCGGGGTTGCGTTGAATTAGCCTGCACACCGACCCAGATCTCCTGCATGCTTGTCCTGCCTGGCTGCCAGACTGGAGTGAAGACAGTGCCCGACGAGATCGACCTCCGCTGCCCTGAAATTGTCGCCGACAACGCCGCCAAGGGTCTCAGGCTGCGCAAGCAGTTCGGCCGCGGCGGTACCGAGATCGGCGTGGCGCGGGCCACCGAACTGAAGAACCGGGAGAAACTGTCGCCGTCGACGATCCGGCGCATGGTCAGCTATTTCGCCCGCCACGAGGTCGACAAGCGCGGCAAGAATTACGGCAATGAGGACAATCCGTCGGCCGGCTACATTGCCTGGCTGTTGTGGGGCGGCGACGAGGGCCGCGCCTGGGCGCTCGAGATCAAGCGCAGGATCGGCAACGCGCCGGATATCTGACCAGGGATAGCTGAAGGAAGACATGGCGAAGGGAAGACAGGGCGAAGCGGGCCCCGAACCCGCCTCGGGACCCGCCGTGGAGTGGCTGACACATGCCGGCGCAACCGCTCCGATGCCGCGCGAAACTGTCGACCCCCCGATCGGTGCGCGGCATGACGCAGGGTTAGCATTTGCGCGCGGCGGCTTATGTGAAGCGGTTCACAAACTGTCCCGTTTCCCGGTGCAAAGCGTGACGGGCCGCCTGGAAGCAGCGCCCTACCCTTCCCAGTCGACCGGCATCATGCCCAGCCGCTCGTAGAGCCGGAGGGCGGCGGCGTTCTCTACCGTGTTGGTCTTGAGATCGACATGGGCCGCGCCCCGCTCGCGGAAGGCGATGAAGGCGTGCCGCATCAGCGCCTCGCCGATGCCGCGGCCGCGCGCCTGCCGATGGACGGCGAGATCCTTGACGAAAGCCGTCGCCCAGCAAAGGGCTGCTCCCGCCAGCAGGCCCCTGGCGTCGATGACCAGGAAGCAGAGAGCGGGGTCGAACTCGGCGTCGCCGGAGATGCGCGGCCACCACTCGTCGAACGGCCCGTCCGTGCCGTCGTCGAACACTTCGGTGAGCAGCGCATGCAGGGGCCGCGCATCGGCGGGCTCGAAGCCGCGCATGACAAAGCCGTCCGGCCAGTGCGGCGGCGGCAGATCGTCGTCGAGGGTCTTGCGCAGCCGGATGTCGTCAGGCGCCGGCGGACGCGGCATCGCGCTCAGGCGTCGGGCTGCAGGCGGCGCCGCGCACGGTCGACACCGAGGCCGGTCGCTTCCAGCATGCCCCTGCGCTTGGCGTCGTAGTAATAGCCGCTCTGGTAGAGCCGGTCGGCGCGCTTTTCATCGCCCCCCGACACCAGCCAGGCGCCGCGCAGATATTTGACCGCATATTTGAGATTGGTCTCGGCGTCGAACAGGCCGCTCGCCGGCCCGTCATAGCCCATGCCGCGCGCCGTCGCGTGCTTGATCTGCATCAGCCCCCAATGGCCGTGATTGTAGGCTTTCGGGTTGAAGGTGCTCTCGCGGTTGACGACATGGCGCACGAGATCGATGGGCACCTCGTAGAGCGCGGAATATTTCTCGATCAGCCGTTCGATCTCGGCGCGCGGGCCGGTGGCGTGCGGCTCGGGCTCGCCGGGCGGGGCAAGCAGCGCCGGGTTCTGCGGCACGACATAGGCGACCTGCTGGACGCCGGGCATCGTTGCCGCCTTCACCGCCTGGCCGGTGACGGGCATGGCCATCGCGGCCGTTGCATAGGCGGGCGCCTGCTTGATCGATCCCGGGCTGAGCGGCGAGGTGCCGGCCATCACGGCCGGCTGCGCGGCAAGCGGCGTCGATCCGGCGAAAGCGGCTGGCTGGGCCGGCGGCGGCAACGGCTCGCCCGGCGTCGCCATGCCCGGCGTTGCCGTGGTCGCATCGGCGGGCAGCGCCGCCACCTGCACCGGTACAAGGCCGGAGGGCTCGGGCAGCACCGCCACCGTTTCCGGCAGCGCGACGGTCGGCGTGTCGTCCTCGACGGCAGGGGTCGCGGCTGCCGCCAATGCGGGCGCGGCCTTCATCTGCGAGGTCGAGGTGCAACCGCTCAGGCCAGCCGCGCCCACGAGCACGCCGATCGCGGTGAGGATGATTTTGGTTGCCAAGCCCTGCAGGTCCGATTGTCGGTTGTTAAGAAGTCCTTACACCAGCGATTCTTCGTGGGCAATCTGGGCCATCCGGCGGTTTTCGGGTGGCGGGAGCCGGTGCAAACTGCGATATTGTTCCCTATCTGTACCGTTCACGTCCCCGTTTTTCGCCGTTTGCGGAAAGGAACACGTCATGGAAACCACGCAAGCGATCACGGCCGGCCACACAGTGTTAGAAACAGTGATCGGCTTCATGGGCATCGCCTGGAGCGAGAAAGGCCTGATCCGCCTCTGCCTGCCCGAGCGCAGCCGCGAGGCGGTCGAGCGCCGGTTGTTCCGCCATGGCGGCGTTTCCCGCTCCACCGAGCAGCCGAAATGGGTGGTGGACCTGATCGCCTCGATCAAGGCCTATGCCGCCGGCGAGGACGTCGATTTCTCCGGCGTGCCGGTCGATCTTGCCGGCGTCGACGATTTCCGCCTCGCCATCTATGACGCGGCGCGCAAGCTCGGCTTCGGCGAGACGACCACCTATGGCGAGCTGGCGACGCGCGCCGGCCATCAAGGGCTGGCTCGCGAAACCGGGGCGGCGCTTGGCGCCAACCCGGTGCCGCTGGTCATCCCGTGCCACCGCATCCTTGCCGCCGGCGGCAAGATCGGCGGCTTCTCGGCGCCGGGCGGCTCGACCACCAAGGAAAAGATGCTGGCCATGGAAGGCGTGCGTCTCGGCCCGCCGCCCTCGGCGCAGGTCTCGTTCGGCTTTTGAACCCGGCCTGCAGGCCAGCCTTGCCTGAATGTCGACGGACCTCAGTCCGATTGCAGGAAACGGCGACGGAACCGCCGATCGAAGTCCGGCCGCTTGCAGACGAAGACCGGGCAGGATTTCGCATCGGCGCTGGGCACGTAGGCGCGCTTCCTCACCTCGCCCAGGTCGCAGAAGCGCTCGTCCCTGACGTAGCGGTCATAGAGCGGCAGCCCCGGCACGCGCGTCGACTGGTAGCGCAGGATGACCGCGCCCTGGCGCGCGATGGTCGCCTGCACCCTGTCGCAGCTCATCCGGGTCGGGTCGTAGCGCGAGATCGCCTGCGCCTCGGCGGCCACCAGCGTCATCAAGGCGGCAAGCAGTATGGTCTTCATGATCCTCTCCCAAACCCTGCGCCCGAGACCTGCTCGTTCCTCCCTCGCGGCGCACGCCAGTCGCGAATTTTTCACGCGATTGGGGCGGCCGTTGGGCGGCGGTGCGATCAGGGCTTTCGCACACAGTCTTGTTTTCAACGCAAAATCCGCCTATATGCATCGCATTGATATTTCGGCCGATCGATCGGGCCTCGCGATCTTCGCGTTTGCTGACGTCTATCTCCAAAATTTCGATACCACCGGCTGGACCTAGTCCGGTCAAACTAAAGCAAATGTGAAGGATACTTCGAATGGCAACTGGTACGGTCAAGTGGTTCAACGCCACCAAGGGCTTCGGCTTCATCCAGCCCGACGCGGGCGGCGCGGACGTTTTCGTCCACATCTCCGCTGTCGAGCGCGCTGGCCTGTCGACCCTCGTTGAAGGCCAGAAGATCAACTTCGAGATCGAGCAGGACCGCCGCACCGGCAAGTCCGCTGCTGGGTCTCTGAGCAAGGCAGCCTGATTTAGCAACAGCGCGCGCCGGACGAAGGTTCGGGGCGCGCGGCAAGTCACGGATGTACTGACGGTCGCGCGAGAAGCGCGCCGGAGCGGAAAGACCCGACAAGCTGGAACAGCAGATAGCTGCCAGCCCGGCCATACGCTCCCGATCAGGCTACCGGAATGGGAAGGCGGGATTTATCCCGCCTTTTTATTTGCCCGCAGTTCAGAAGACTGGCGAAACCGCCGAAGCTGCCTTCTTCTCCCCGTTCACGGGGAGAAGTGCCCGGCAGATGAGGGGCGGCGCGACGCTGCGGAATTGGCTTCCTTGGCGCAGCAGCACAGCAATGCAAACACAAAAGTTGGCGCCGCCCCTCATCTGGCTGCCGCCATCTTCTCCCCGTGAACGGGGAGAAGGACGCCTTCGCTGAAGCTTTCGCCTGTAACACTGTTAACTCGCGCCCCGTCCGGAGCAGCCGCGAAGCGGCGACGGCGTGACGACGAAACTACGGCAGCCACTCCAGCGGCACATGCCCCTTGTCCGCTTCGACCCGCTTCAGCCATGCGGCAACCGCAGGATAGGCGTCGAGCTGGAAGCCGCCCTTCTCGGCGGTATGCGTATAGGCATAGAGCGCGATGTCGGCGACGCTGTATGCATCGCCGGCGAAGAAGGCATTGGCTTCCAGATGCCTGTTCATCACGCCGAGCGCCTTGTTGCCGCGCTCCAGCGTCAATGCCAGCCGTTCCGGCGTCGCGTCCCTGGCGCGCTCGGGAAAGGTGAGCAGCGCCTTGCGCACGGCGATGTAGGGCTCGTGGCTGTACTGCTCGAAGAAAAGCCACTGATAGGCGAGCGCCCGCTGGTAGCGGTCGGCCGGCAGGAAGCGCGTGCCCTCGGCGAGATAGAGCAGGATGGCGTTGGATTCGGCGATCCGCCTACCGTCGTCGAGCTCGAGCAGCGGCACCATGGCGTTGGGATTCTTGGCGACGAAATCGGCCTTGCGGGTGTCGCCGGTATGCGAGCTCACCTCGACATTGGTGAAGGCAATGCCGAGCTTGGCCATCAGCAGGCGCGGCTTGTAGCAATTGCCGCTGTCGATCATGCTGTAGAGTATCATCGGGTCTCCTTCCGGCTCGCGCCAATATCGCGCGGCGGAAGCCGCCTCATCCAGTGATTTGTTTTGGCCTGAGCATCAGCGCCGCTGATGCAACGGCACGACCTTGCTTTCGGCGCCGAGCAGCGCCTCGATCGACAGCGGCTCCTCGTTGAAGATCGTGCCGGCCAGCGCCGGGCGGGCGAGATGATAGCCCTGCAAGAAGTCGACGCCGCCATCGAGCGCGACGCGAAGATGCACGGCCTGCTCGATGCCCTCGACCAGCACCTTGGCGCCGCGGTCGTGCAGGGTCGAGACCAGCGGCCGGAAGAAACGCTCGGCCGCGGCATGGCGGCAGAACTCGGCGAACCAGGCGCCGTCGATCTTGACGATGTCCGGCGCAAGCAGCGCGATGCGCGCCTCGGTCGAGTGGCCGGTGCCGAAATCGTCGATAGCGATGCGGATGCCGTCACGCCGCATCTCGCGCACCAGGCTGGCAAGGACATGATCGTCGGCCGCCTGCTCGGTGATCTCGCACACCAGCATGCCGGGGTAGAGGTCGAGCTCGCCGAGATGCCTGGTCATCAGCCGGATCTCGGCCAGCGCCCGCCCGAGATGATCGTTGACCAGCGGATTGTAATTGAAGAACAGGTCGAGCCCCTCGACGCCGATGTTGCGGAAGTTCCGCAAATGCAGCATCCGGCACATCGTCTCGACGAACAGGCGGTCCGGAGAGGGGACGCCGTCGAAGAACACCGGCGGCGCGAGCGGCCTCGCGTCCCGCTGCGCCTCGATCAGCGCCTCGACGGCAACCGGCGCCAGCGAGCGGCCGCGTGGTGCGAAGATCGGCTGGTAGGCGCTCTTCAGCCGGAACTCGCCATAGACGCCGTATTCGATACCGATCTCGTCGGCAAAGATCGCCTCGGCGGCGTTGCGCCGCCTGTCCGGCCATACGCTCACGATGCGGTCCTGCGCCCAAATACCCGCGCCCCGCGCGCTGCCGGTGCCGTGCCCGGAACGGCCGGCGCCACACCGGCGCCCGTCGCCGCCGCGGGCGGGGCCCCCTTGCCGAAGACGCGAAAACTGGTCGGCGCCAGTTCCGGCCGCGCCAGCACGAAGCCCTGCACCATCGAGGCTCCCGATTTTTCGGCGAGTTCGAGCTGCCAGCCCTCCTCGAGGCCTTCGAACACGGTGCGGATGCCTTGCTGCTCGAAGCTCCTCACCATGGTGGTCAAGAGGGCAAAGCCGGCGCCGGACTCCATCAGCTGCGTGATCCAGTGCGCGTCGAACTTGACGATGTCGGGCTTGAGCTCCTTGATCCGGTTGATGTCGGATTCGTCGGCGCCGTAATCGTCGACCGCGATGCGGAAGCCGTTGGCCCTCAGCGCCTCGACGAAGCTGTAGAGCGCCTCCTGCGATGCCGTTTTCTGCTCGGTCACTTCGCACACCATGCGGCGCGGGTCGATGCCGGCCTCGTGCAGCACCAGCCGCATGTCGCGCAGCGCCTTGTCGGCGACGCCGCGGTCGGTGAACACCGAGGGATCGAAATTGACGAAGATCGATGCCTCCTCCGGCAGGCAGACGCCGGCGTTGAGCAGGTGCAGCGTGCGCGTCAGCGCCTCGATATGCAGGCGGTCGCCCGCCGGGCAGGTGTTGAAGAAAGTCATCGGTGACTGCGGCTCGCCGTCGCGAAACGGCCTGATCAGCCCCTCGAACGCGACGATCGACAGCTTGCCTTCGTTGAAGGCGAAGATCGGCTGGAAGGCGCTCTGCAGCGTATGGACGCCCCAGACACCGCTTGCGGTGCCGTCATCATGACGGATGATGTGGGCGAGCCCGATACTACGCGACAAGGGTTCCTCGCTCCGCAAGACTGGCGGAATTGGCTTATGATCCTGCCATCAGCGGTTTTAGCGACCGTTGATGAATTTATTGTTGCCGAGGCGATGCCGGTCACGGCGGCTTGACCCCTGGCTCATGCGACAGCGCTTGCGCTTGGCCGGATGTTGCGACAAGAGAGGCGCCGCGGCCGCTCCTGGCCGCGCCGCCCCTTGGAGATATCAGGTCATGGCCTTTCTTGCCGACGCCCTTTCCCGCGTGAAGCCTTCCGCGACCATCGCGGTGACGCAGAAAGCGCGCGAGCTGAAAAACGCCGGCCGGGACATCATCGGCCTCGGCGCCGGCGAGCCGGACTTCGATACGCCCGACAACATCAAGAACGCGGCGATCGACGCGATCCGCCGTGGCGAAACCAAGTATCCGCCCGTGTCCGGCATCGCGCCGCTGCGCGAGGCGATCGCGAAAAAATTCAAGCGCGAGAACAATCTCGACTACCGGCCGGAGCAGACCATCGTCGGCACCGGCGGCAAGCAGATCCTGTTCAACGCCTTCATGGCGACGCTGAACCCTGGCGACGAGGTGATCATCCCGCGCCCCTATTGGGTGAGCTATCCCGAGATGGTGGCGATCTGCGGCGGCACCTCGGTGTTTGCCGACACCTCGATCGACAACGGCTTCAAGCTGACGCCGGCGGTGCTGGAAAGGGCGATCACGCCGCGCACCAAATGGCTCTTGATGAACTCGCCGTCCAACCCGTCCGGCGCCGCCTACACGGAAGCCGAGCTTCGGGCGCTGGCCGACGTGCTGCTCAAGCACCCGCATGTCTGGACCCTGACCGACGACATGTATGAGCACCTCACCTATGGCGATTTCGTCTTCAGGACCATCGCCGAGGTCGAGCCGAAACTCTACGAGCGCACGCTGACCATGAACGGCGTCTCGAAGGCCTATGCCATGACCGGCTGGCGCATCGGCTACGCCGCCGGCCCCGTGCCGCTGATCAAGGCCATGGACATGATCCAGGGCCAGCAGACCTCCGGCGCCTGCACCATCGCGCAATGGGCTTCCGTCGAGGCGCTGAACGGCCCGCAGGACTTCATTGCCAAGAACAAGGCAATCTTCCAGGGCAGGCGCGACCTGGTCGTCTCGATGCTCAACCAGGCGCGCGGCATCTCCTGCCCCTCGCCGGAAGGCGCTTTCTACGTCTACCCGTCCTGCGCCGGGCTGATCGGCAGGAAGACGAAAGCCGGCAAGGTGATCGACAGCGACGAGACCTTCTGCTCGGAACTGCTCGAGGCCGAAGGCGTGGCGGTTGTGTTCGGCTCGGCCTTCGGCCTTGGCCCGAACTTCCGCATCTCCTACGCCACCTCGGAGACGCTTCTGGAAGAGGCCTCCACGCGCATCCAGCGCTTCACCGCCTCCCTCACCTGATCAGGTCGCCGCCAAAAGAAAACCCGGCTCCAGGCCGGGTTTTTCTTGGGTCGCCGAGCAATTCCAGGAAAAGTGCGTAGCGGCAGGCTCGGCGACTTCGCCGTAGCCTTTCGTCCGGAATTGCGCAAAAACAAAGGCTCTAGCCGCCATACTGCTCGTCGCTGACCTTCTCCAGCCAGTCCGCATGGACACCGTCGAGCGCTTCCTGCATGGCGACATGCGTCATCGCCGTATTCGCGCCGGCGCCATGCCAGTGCTTTTCGCCGGGCGCGAACGAGATGACGTCGCCGGCCCTGATCTCCTGGATCGGCCCGCCCCAGGTCTGGGCACGGCCGGCGCCCGAAGTGACATAGAGCGTCTGGCCAAGCGGATGCGTGTGCCAGTTGGTGCGCGCGCCCGGCTCGAAGCTGACCAGGGTTGCCCTGAGCCGCGCCGGCGCTTCCTTTTCGATGATCGGGGTCTGCAGCACCCGGCCGGTGAAATATTTCTCCGGCGCCATGATGGTCGGCACGCTGCCGCAGGCAATGATCTTCATCGTCTCGATCCTCGAACTGATGTCATATCCGTGGCGGCAACCGTCGCGCTACGGCCCGCCATCGTGGCGGCAGTTTCCTCCGATGCCGCTCGCGGCGCAACGGCTTCCCGGGCGGCCCGACGCGGCGAAACGTGTCACCATCGCAGCCGCGGCCAGAACAGGCCCGCTTGCTTTCGATGGGCCTCATAGGCACCGGCCAGATCGGTGCGCGAAAATTTCTTCTCTTCGTCCAGCGCCGCGATCAGGTAGAGCACGAAGATCCCGGCAACGGGCACCACCGCCCAGATCGACCAGGTCGCGATACCCCAACCGGCCCAGAAGATGATGTAGGAGGTGTAGAATGGGTGGCGGATGTAGGAGAACGGTCCGTCGGTCACCAAGCCATGCGGATTGTCGGCGTCGAAGACAAAGCGTAGCCGCGCCTTGCGCGACCTCGAAATCGCCCACCAGAACAGCGCGGAGCTCACCAACTGGATCGCCAGCCCGACGATCTTGGCCAATGGCGGCTGCGGCAGGATCCAGATGATCGCCAGGAAAAACAGCGCTGTCGCGGCCACGACGACCGAAATTATCTTCGCACCCGAGGACATGCCCGACGATTGGAAATGGGCGCGCATCGACCACAGATATTGGCCGACCGTGGCGATGCCGATGATCGAGACAAGAAGGTCGAGCCCACGTTCCATCGTCAAATTTCCAAGCCAACGCCGAAGATTCGCAGGCACTATAGCCGGTCGCCGCGGATTAATCCTTCCTTAACCAGAAACCTAAAGCCCGTGTAGACCCAGGGCATGCGATGCTGGACGTCACGCAATCCTGAGGTTCAATGCATCATGGCCGTCGCCGAGCATACGATCCGCACCCCGCAGGCCGATTTGCGCGTCAGCGAGTCGGCAGGCCCCGGCATGCCCATCGTGATGATCCATGGTTCCGGCGCCTCGCGCGCCGTCTTCGCCCGCCAGTTCGACAGCCCGCTCGCCGATGCCCACCGGCTGGTCGCTTTCGATCTCCCGGGTCATGGCCAGTCCTCGGACGCCGCCGACCCGATGGCGGACTACACCCTCACCGGCCTGGCGCGAGCCGCCGGCCACCTCCTCGACGATCTGAGCATCGACCGCGCCATCGTCTATGGCTGGTCGCTCGGCGGCCATGTCGCGATCGAGCTGGCAAGCTTCCATCCGGCCGTCCACGGACTGATGCTGACCGGCGCGCCACCGGTGTCGAAAGGCTTCTTCGGCATGCTGCGCGGCTTCCACGCCAACTGGGACATGCTGCTGGCTTCGAAGAAGATCTATTCCGAACGCGACGCCGAACGCTTCGAAACACTGTGCTTCGGCGACAGCGCCGATCCGTCGTTCCGCGAAGCCATCCTGCGCACGGATGGCCGGCTGCGCGCCGTGGTGACGCGCTCGATGATGGCCGGCAAGGGCGCCGACCAGAAGCAGGTCGTCGAGCAGGCCGCCTTTCCGGTGGCGATCGTCAATGGCGAGAACGACCCCTTCATCCGGCTCAACTACTTCGACACGCTGGACCATGGTTCGCTCTGGGAGCAATGCCACGTCGTCCCGGGCGCCGGACACGCACCCTTCTGGGAGCGACCGGATCTGTTCAATCCGATGCTGTCGCGCTTTGCCGAAACGGTTGCGGCGCGGGAGGCCGATACTGCCCTGCCGGCCCAGCGCCGGGCTGGTTGACGCCACAGCATAGCGCAACGGCTTCCTTGCAGCCGCTGGCATGGCGCTGGCCCTGAGCGCCTGACAACGCAAAGCCGCCGAATTTCCTATTTTCCTTGCCCTCCCCGCAAACCCGTGGGACGATGCCCTTGGGCAGGTGGCGATTGAAAAGAAGCCCCGCCCGCGACGGCCGAACAGGCCGGCCGCCGCTCCCAGGGAAACGCCTGAGTGGAGGTCAGCCATGGGTACTCGCGCCGGAGGACGACGCACGGGACCGAAATGCATTGCCATAGTCGGTCCCTTCGCAAGCGGTAAGACGACACTTCTCGAAGCAATACTGGCCCGCACGGGCGCCATCCCCCGCCAGAATCCCGTTTCATCAGGCAGCACCGTTTCCGATCATTCAGCCGAGGCCCGCGCCCACGCCATGAGCGTCGAGGCGACCTTCGCGACCACGGAATTCATGGGCGAGCAGCTCACCTTCGTCGATTGTCCCGGCTCTATCGAGTTCGCCTTCGAGGCCGAACCGGTGCTCGCCGCCTGCGATGCCGCTGTCGTCGTTGCCGAAGCCGACGAGAAGAAGATCCCCGCGCTTCAGCTCATCATGCGCAAGCTCGACGATCTCGGCGTGCCGCGCATCCTGTTCCTGAACAAGGTCGACAAGGCGGTCGCCGGCGTGCGCGACACGCTGAAGATGCTGCAGCCGGCAAGTTCGGTGCCGTTGCTGCTGCGCCAGATTCCGCTGCGCAAGGACGGTGTCGTCATCGGCTCGATCGATCTCGCGCTGGAGCGTGCCTACATCTACCGCGAGTATGCCGAGAGCCAGGTCGCCGACATACCGGGTGACGACAAGGCTCGCGAGCTGGAGGCCCGCTTCTCCATGCTGGAGACGCTCGCCGACCACGACGACCAGTTGATGGAGCAGCTGCTCGAGGAGATCGAACCGCCGAAGGATGCGATCTTCGACGACCTTGCCGCCGATCTTCGCGCCGGCGCGGTGACGCCGGTGCTGATCGGCACCGCCGAGAAGGGCAATGGCGTGCTGCGCCTCCTGAAGGCGATACGCCATGACGCGCCCGACATCGAGGCGACCCGCAAGCGCCTTGGCGCGCCCGACGGCAACCAGACCGTCGTCCAGGTGATGAAGACCATCCACACCGCGCATGGCGGCAAGCTGTCGGTATCGCGCGTGCTCTCCGGACAGCTCGCCGACGCGGCCGAGCTTTACCTGTCGAACGGCGAAGCCGCCAAGGTCTCCGGCATCTACAAGATGCTTGGCAAGGACCAGCTGAAGCTCGCCTCCGCCAAGGCGGGCGACACCGTCGCGCTCGGCAAGCTCGACATTGTCAAGACCGGCCAGACGCTGAGTTCCGCCAAGGGCGGCATCAGTCCGCTGGTCACGCTGGAGCCGCCGCAGCCGGTGTTCGCCTTCGCGCTGCGGCCGAAGGAGCGCAAGGACGAGGTCAAGATGTCGGCCGCCATCCAGCGCCTTGCCGAGGAGGATCCCTCGCTCAGCCTGCGCCACAACCAGGACTCCGCCGAAACCGTGCTGTCGGGGCATGGTGAGATGCACCTGCGGGTCGTGCGCGAGCGGCTCGAGGGCAAGAACCAGATCCCGGTAGAGGGTCACAACCCGGCCGTGCCTTACCGCGAGACGATCCGCAAATCGGCGCAGCAGCGCGGTCGCCACAAGAAGCAGTCCGGCGGCCACGGCCAGTTCGGCGACGTGGTGGTCGAGATCAAGCCGCTGCCGCGCGGCTCCGGCTTCCAGTTCACCGACACCATCACCGGCGGCGTGGTGCCGAAGACCTACATCCAGTCCGTGGAGACCGGCATACGCGACTATCTGAAATCCGGCCCGCTCGGCTTCCCCGTGGTCGATGTCGCGGTCAATCTCTCGGACGGGTCCTACCATGCCGTCGATTCCTCCGACATGGCCTTCCAGATGGCGGCCAAGCTGGCGATGAAGGAAGGCATGGCTGCCTGCTCGCCAGTGCTGCTGGAGCCGGTGATGAAGGTCGAGATCGTCACGCCGTCGGACGCGACGTCGAGGATCATCGCCCTGATCCCGCAGCGGCGCGGCCAGATCCTCGGTTATGACGCGCGGCCCGACTGGCCGGGTTGGGATGTGGTCGAGGCGACCATGCCGCAGGCGGAGATCGGCGACCTGATCATCGAGCTGCGCTCGGCGACGGCCGGCGTCGCCAGCTACCGGGCCGCCTTCGACCACATGGCCGAGCTGACCGGCCGGCTGGCGGACGAGGCGATGAACGCCAACGGCAAGGCTGCCTGAGCCGATCCGCCAATGCGAAAACGGCGCCCGGGTGATCCGGACGCCGTTTATCGCGGACCGTCTTCCTGGGAGGCAAACGGCAGGTCCGCCGCATGTGTCCGCCCTGTAGCCGACGGAAGAAAGGTTCGGACGCGGTAGCCGCCTGAGCCCGGTCCGTCCGAGTGATGCCCCCATCTCCCGAACCGACCAAACCGCGTCCTATGGTCTGCTTAGTCGATAGCGTGTGTCTGCGCCATGTTACCAGAGGTTACATGTCACTGTTACGTGGCATTGCCGATCGATTTTCCGCGCCCTCATTGCCCTGCGGGCAACAAAAAAGCCGGATCAATAAAGATCCGGCTGAGTTTGATTGGAAGTGCCTGTTAAGGCTAACCTCCAGAGGGGAACACTCGAGGGCGCTAATGGGAGGAGAACGCGCCCAGGAGATGATCTATATATGTGCTCATCATGCCCAAGAAACAAGCATCTATTTTGCAACACACGCATGCAAAAAGACGGAGGCTGTGGTCCAACCTATTCCAAGGCTCGATAGGACCAGAAAAATCGACGGAATCGAGCACGCTACAGGGTCGAAATCATTGCCGAGGTCTGCATCGAGGTCGATTCAATTGGGAAAATGCGAACGCCGCCGAATGATGTGGATTCGAGCAGCCCAAGTCCATTTTTGCGGCAAGGGTGGCTGATGCGTAGATTTTCGGCAATCGCCGGCAGCGCTCTGTTCCTTGTCGTGGCGCCCGGCGTCGTCGCCGGGCTGGCGCCGTTTCTGCTGACGGACCGCTACCGGCTGCCGCTGTCGACGGTGCCGGGCTTCGCCCCTGTCGGCTGGGTGCTGGTCGTGGGAGCGGCAGCCATGCTGCTGCACGCCTTCGCCCGCTTCGCGCTCGAGGGCCTTGGCACGCCGGCCCCGGTGGCCCCGACCGAACGGCTGGTCGTCGGCGGCATCTACCGCCATGTGCGCAACCCCATGTACGTTGCTGTGCTGTCGATCATCCTCGGCCAGGCGCTGTTGTTCTCGAGCTGGGCGCTCGTCGTCTACGGCGCCATCGTCGGCGCGGCCATGGCCTCGTTCGTCAGGCTCTACGAGGAACCGACCCTTGCCCGCCGATACGGCGCCGAATACGAGGCCTACCGCCGCGCCGTCCCCGGCTGGCTGCCGCGGCTGACGCCGTGGCGAGGGTGATCCGACAAACCGGAGGTTCAGGTCAGGCCGGCCTTAGCAAGATTTCGATGCGCCCTTAGAAGGACCAGCTGCGCGCCTTGGCGATGATGAAATCGCGGAACACATGCAGCTTGGCCTGGTTCTTCATCGCGTCCGGATAAGCGAAATAGGTGTCGAAGGACGGCACTTCCGTCTCCGGCAGCAGCTGGATCAGGCCCGAATCCTTGTTGATCACGTAGTCGGGCAGCATGGCGATGCCGGCGCCGCCCTGCACCGCGCGCTTGATCGACAGGATGTCGTTGATCTGCAGCGTCGGCACTCTTTGCCCGTTCTCGAAATCGCCGACCGTCTCAAGCCAGTTCAGCTCCGACAGATGCGAGGGCACCGGCACGCCGAAGGTGACGATGCGGTGGTTCCTGAGCTCGGCGATCGAGGCCGGCTTGCCGAACTTGGCGATATAGGAGGGCGCCGCGTAAAGATGGAAATGCACGGTGAACAGGCGGCGCTGGATGAGGTCCGGCTGCTGCGGCTGGCGCAGCCGGATGGCGCAGTCGGCTTGCCGCATGGTGAGGTCGAGCTCCTCATTGGCGAGGATCAGCTGCAGGCTGATCTCGGGATAGAGCTCGATGAATTCCTGCACGCGTTCGGTCAGCCAGCCGGCGCCCAGCCCCACCGTGGTCGTCACCCTTAGCACGCCGGACGGCCGGTCCTTGGCCTCGGCCAGCCGCGACTTGATCGTCTCCAGCTTCATCAGCACGTCATGCGCCGTGCGGAAAAGCATCTCGCCCTGTTCGGTCAGCACCAGGCCGCGCGCGTGGCGATGGAACAGCGCCACGCCGACATCATGCTCCAGCGCGCTGACCTGCCGCGAGATCGCCGACTGCGACAGATGCAGCGTCTCGGCGGCGTGGGTGAACGACCCAGCCTCCGCCGCAGCGTGAAACACGCGTAGCTTGTCCCAGTCCAGCGCCATGATTTCCCCTCTTATCGTTTTCTGGCGTCTGAATGAAAAATCAGGCTTTTAAACGGCTTCTCTCAGCCGTTTCGTTATTCCGCTGCCTCGCGATGCACCTCGATCCCGGCGAGATATTTTTCCGCCTCGAGCGCGGCCATGCAGCCGAGCCCGGCTGCCGTCACCGCCTGCCGGTAGACGTCGTCGGTGACGTCGCCGGCGGCGAACACGCCGGGCACGTCGGTGCGGGTCGAATCCGGCGCCGTCCACAGATAGCCGTTCGGCTTCTGCTTCAGCTTGCCGACGAAAAGCTCGACCGCCGGCGCGTGGCCGATCGCCACGAACACGCCGTCGACCTTGAGCCGCGTCACCTCGCCGGTCGCCACGTTGCGCAGCGTCAGCCCTTCCACCGAAGGCGGCAGCGGCGCCTTGCCGGGCTGGCCGGTGATCTCGTCGACGACAGTGTCCCAGATGACGCGCACATTCTCCTTCTTGAGCAGCCGCTCGCGCAGGATGCGCTCGGCGCGGAAGTCGCCGCGCCGGTGAATGACGGTGACGCTCTTGGCGAGGTTGGAGAGGTAAAGCGCTTCCTCGACCGCCGAATTGCCGCCGCCGACCACCGCGACATCCTTGCCGCGATAGAAGAAACCGTCGCAGGTGGCGCAGGCCGAGACGCCAAAGCCCATGAAGGTCTGCTCGGAGGGAATGCCCAGCCATTTCGCCTGCGCGCCGGTGGCGATGATCAGCGCATCGGCGGTGTAGGTGGTGCCGGAATCGCCCTTGGCCCGGAACGGCCGCACGTTGAGGTCGACCTCGGTGATGATGTCGTTGACGATGTCGGTGCCGACATGCTCGGCCTGCTTCAGCATCTGCTCCATCAGCCATGGACCCTGGATCGGATCGGCAAAGCCCGGATAGTTTTCGACATCGGTGGTGATCATCAGCTGGCCGCCCTGCTGCAGGCCGGCGACCAACATGGGTTTCAGCATGGCGCGGGCGGCATAGATCGCCGCCGTGTAGCCGGCTGGGCCGGAGCCAATGATGAGGACTGGCGCGTGCTTGGTGGTCATGAAAGCTCTCTGCTGAGGGCAGCCAAGGATCTTGATTAAGGAAATCCCGCCCAAATTCGCCCGTAATGTAAGTGCTGCCCGCGCCGCCAGCAAGGCGGGTTGGCAGTCGTCCCCGGAAAGCTGCTGCGGCATAGCCGCCAATATCTCTCACCCTCCGTTCAAAAATCATCGAACGGAGGGATGGCATGCATCGGAAAGTCTAATTACAAAATCACGAAAGATTCTTGCGCGCACGAAAGCCGACCATGCCGCTCAAAGCCGATCTCGACGCCATCGACTGGAAGATCCTGCGCGAGCTGCAGGAAGACGGGCGCATGACCAATGTCGAACTGTCCAACCGGGTCGGCATTTCGGCGCCGCCTTGCCTGCGCCGCGTCCGACGGCTGGAGGAAGCCGGCATCATCCGCGGCTACCGCGCCCTGCTCAACGCGCCGGCGCTCGGCATGGACGTCGTTGCCTTCTGCCTGATCGGCCTGCATCACCAGGCCGACGCCGAGCTCAAAACCTTCGCCGAGCGCACGCGCGGCTGGCCGATCGTGCGCGACGCCTGGATGGTCTCGGGCGAGTCCGACTTCCTGCTGCACTGCGTGGCAAGCGACCTCGGCACCTTCCAGACCTTCGTCATCGAGGAACTGGCCTCGGCGCCGAATGTCGACACGGTGCGCACTGCGCTCACCATCCGTCGCGTCAAGGATGAAGGTCTGGTGGCGTTTCCGCCTTAATGCGCCGGCTGCCGATGAAACCGGCGGGAAAACAGAGGCTTGGCGCTCAATTTTGAATCGATACGATCAGAGCGATCGTATTGCGGCGAGCAAGCCCTCCAGGTCTCGCGCATCTCGGAGCGGCAAAACCGAAAGCCGGCCAATCGCCGCGGCCTCGCCATCGACAAGCCATCCGCGCTCGAGGCCAGCGCGCTGCCCCGCCTCCATATCGGCCGGCTTGTCGCCGACAATCAGCGATCGCTTGAGATCGAGGCCAAGCCGTTTCGCCGCCTCGATCAGCATGCCCGGATTGGGCTTGCGCATCGGATGGTTAGCGACCGTCAGCGGTCCGGCGCCAGCGTCGTGATAGGCGCAGGCCAGCACCATGTCGACGCAAGCGCCGCTGTCGGCCAAAAGCTCGAGCACGCGGCCGTTGACCAAAGCGAACTCATCCCAGCCAAAATAGCCGCGCGCGATGCCGGACTGGTTGGTGACCACCACGACGGGGATGTTGGCGCCGTTTGCGGCGACGATGGCCGGCGCGATGTCGTTGCGCAGCACGATGTCGGCCGGATCGTCAGGATAGCCGGTATCGACATTGATGGTGCCGTCGCGGTCGAGAAACAGCGCCGGTGTATTGGCCGGGAAGACCTTGGCGCCGATGCGCTCGATCCACAGACCCGGATCCACGAGGGGATGCGTCGCAGCGCTCCCTTGGTCAGCCATTGCTGAGACGCGCTTCGACCGCCTCGCACAGATAGTGGTAGAGGCAGAGATGCCCCTGCTGGATGATCGGCGTCGAGGTCGACGGCACATTGAGCAGGATATCGGTGAGCGGCTTGAGCTTGCCGCCGGTGTCGCCGGTCAGGCTGATCACCGTCATGCCCATCATGCGAGCCTGTTCGGCGGCGGCCAGGATGCTCGGCGAATTGCCGCTGGTCGAGATGGCGAGCAACACCGCGCCTTGCGAGCCATGCGCCTCGACCTGGCGCGAGAACACGGTGTCGAAGCCATAGTCGTTGCCCCAGGCGGTCAGCACCGCAGCATTGGCTGGCAGCGCGATGACATTGTAGGCCTTGCGCTCCTTGAGGAAGCGGCCGACCAGCTCGCCGGCGATATGGATGGCATCGCTGGCCGAGCCGCCATTGCCGCAGATCAGCAGCGCCTTGCCTTGCGACAGCGCGGTGACGACCGTGCTCACGGCGCGTTCCATCTCGGCCGTAAGGTCGCGTTCGACCGTCGCCGTAAGCGCGGCCGCCGAGCGGACCAGATAGTCGTTCAGTACGGACATGAAACCCTCAATTGGTAGCGCGCATCCTGCCGATGGTGCCGGTCGTGCTCTTGCCGGCGACGAGGTCGACCAGCACCACGCGTCCGCCGGCCTTCTGCACCACATCGGCGCCGACCACCTTGTCGATCGTATAGTCGGCGCCCTTGACCAGTATGTCGGGCAACAAGGCTTCGATAAGCGCCAGCGGCGTGTCTTCCTCGAAGACGACCACCGCGTCCACCGAGGCAAGGGCCGCCAGCACGCAGGCGCGGTCGTGCTGGTCGTTGACCGGACGTCCCGGGCCCTTCAGCCGGCGCACCGAAGCATCGCTGTTGAGGCCGAGCACCAGCCGGTCGCACTGGCTGCGCGCCGCGTGCAGCAGGCTGACATGGCCGGCATGCAGGATGTCGAAGCAGCCATTGGTGAAGCCGACGGTCAGCCCCTCTTCCTTCCAGGCCGCCACCATCCTGGCTGCCGCGACGGCGTCGAGGATGGCATCCTTGTGCGCGACCGGCCCGTGCGAGCGGAACAGCGCGCCGGCCAGTTCCTCGACCGTCAGCCGCGCCGTGCCGCGCTTGCCCACCACCACGCCGCCGGCGGCATTGGCGATTGTAGCGGCCTGCACACGGTCGGCGCCCGCCGCGAGAGCGAGCGCGAAGGTGGCGATGACGGTGTCGCCGGCGCCGGAGACGTCGAACACTTCCCGCGCCTGCGTGGCGATGTGGCGCGCATCGTCGGGCTCGACGACGCTCATGCCCTTTTCGCTGCGGGTCGCCACGACGAAGTCGAAGCCATGCGCCGAGATCAGTTCCCGCGCCGCCGCCACGATCTCGTCGTCGGCAAACACGGCGCGTCCCACGGCCTCGCCGAGTTCCTTGCGGTTGGGCGTGATTGCCGTCGCGCCGGCATAGCGTCCATAGTCGCGGCCCTTCGGGTCGACCAGCACCGGCTTTCCCGTTTCGCGGCAGATCGCGATCAGCTCGCCGGCGACGCCGTCGAGCAGCATGCCCTTGCCGTAGTCGGACAGGATGACGATGTCGGCGCGCGCGAGGGCCGTGCGGAAATGCTCGACCAGCGTCGATCGCTCGGCGGCGTTGAGCGGCTTCACCTCCTCCTCGTCGAAACGCAGCACCTGCTGGTTGAGCGCGCTGAAGCGGCTCTTCGACGAGGTCATGCGGTCGCGCTGCTGCGACAGGCCGAATGTCTCCGCGCCAAGCTCGCCAAGCATCCGCATCAGATCGTCGCCCGCCTTGTCGGCGCCGATCACCGAAACCGGAATTGCGGCGGCGCCCAGCGAGACGATGTTGGAGACGACATTGCCGGCACCGCCCATGGCCAGCATCTCGCCACGCCCGTGCAGCACCGGGATCGGCGCTTCCGGCGAGATCCGCTCGATGACGCCGCTGACGAAACGGTCGAGGATGAAGTCTCCGACCACCAGCACGGTGACGCCGCCAAAGCGCGCGATGGCACGGTGCAAGGGTTCCGGGGAAGGCAGATGATGATTGATCATGTCACTGGCAACGCGCGGAAAAGGCCGATGTTGAGGATGGTTCGGGATTCAAATGGCTGGCCGGTCGTTCATGGCGAAGCCGATATACCGCAATTCGAGCCAGCGCAACGGCGGCCAGGGAACGGGTCGCCGCCAAGGCCGGCTGGCCGATCAGCTCTTCTGCAGGGCGACATGGACGCCGAGACCGACCAGCACGGCGCCACCCGCACGCTGCATCAGCCGCTGCGCGCGGCTCGAACGCCGCAGCCGCGCGATCATCGCCCCGGCCAGGAAGACGCACGCTATGTCGGCCGAGGAGAACATCAGGTTGACGACGGTTCCAAGGATGACGAACTGCAGCCAGACCGGAAATGCCGCCGAGGCATCGATGAACTGCGGCAGGAACGCCATGAAGAAGATCGCCGTCTTGGGATTGAGCACTTCGACGGTGATGCTCTCGAAAAAGGCGCGGCGCGCCGATTTCCGCTCGATGGCGGGCAGTGCCGCGTCGCCTTGCGTCCTGGCGCGGAACAGCGAGACGCCGAGCCAGATCAGATAGAGCGCGCCGATGAGCTTGACCGCCATGTAGAGCGGCGGCACGGCGTGGAACAGCACCGACAGGCCCGCTGCCGCCGCAAGCACATGCACATAGCCGCCGAGATGGATGCCGAGCGCCGCCGTCAGACCTGACCAGCGGCCGCGCGCCATCGTCTGCGCCGCCGCATAGAGCATGGCCGGGCCGGGAATGTAGGCAAAGATCGCCGTGGTGGCGAAAAAGGCGATAAGCAGTTCGCTCGACGGCATTTCTTCCCTCACGGTCCGGCGGGTGGCGCGAACCGACTGAAGCCGGAGCTTTGCGGCCTCACTGTGACATCCGCCCGCAGCCGCCTGCTTTATCGACAGCCTAACCCGCCTCCCTTATAAGGGCCGGAATCGGCAAGCGAAACGAGTATCAGGGCCAAAAATATGATCATCGTCACGGGCGGCGCCGGTATGATCGGCTCCAACATCGTCGCCGCGCTCAACGCCGAGGGGCACAGCGACATCCTCGTCGTCGACGATCTCACCGACGGCCACAAGATCGCCAATCTCGCCGACCTCGATATCGCCGACTATCTCGACAAGGACGATTTCCTGACGCGCCTGGAAGGTGGCGGACTCGGCCGCGTCGACGCGGTCTTCCACCAGGGCGCCTGCTCGACCACCACCGAGTGGAACGGCAAATACATGATGGAGGTCAACTACGCCTATTCGAAGCGGCTGCTGCATGCCTGCCTGGCCTTGCGCGTGCCCTTCCTCTACGCCTCCTCGGCGTCGGTCTATGGCGGCGGCAGCGAGTTCCGCGAGGAACAGCAGTTCGAGCGCCCGCTCAACGTCTATGCCTATTCCAAGAAGCTGTTCGACGACTATGTCCGCCGCACCGTCTTCGACACCGATCATTCGCAGGTGGCCGGGCTTCGCTATTTCAACGTCTACGGACCGCGCGAGGCGCACAAGGGCGCCATGGCCTCGGTCGCCTTCCATCTGTTCAACCAGGTCGAGCGCGGCGAAAACCCGAAGCTGTTCGGCGCCTATGACGGGTTCGGACCCGGCGAGCAGAGCCGCGACTTCATCCATGTCGGCGACGTCGCCGACGTCAATCTGTGGCTATGGAAGCGAGGCTCGAGCGGCATCTTCAACTGCGGCACCGGCCGCGCCCAGCCATTTCGCGCCATCGCCGAGACCGTCATCGATACGCTCGGCAAGGGCAGGCTCGAATTCATCGACTTCCCCGACCACCTCAAGGGCAGCTACCAGAGTTTTACCCAAGCTGATATGTCCCGCTTGCGCGCGGCCGGTTTCAATGGCCAATTCCGGACTGTCGAAACCGGTGTCAGAGACTATGTCGAATGGCTGAAAGCCCAGCGATCCTCGTGATCGGCCCACGTTGGGTGGGCGACATGGTCATGGCGCAGTGCCTGTTCTCGGCGCTGAAGGAGCAATATCCTTACGCCGCGATCGATGTGCTGGCGCCGGCCTGGGCGGCACCGCTGGTCAAGCGCATGCCCGAGATACGCCAGCAGATCGATTTCCCGCTGAAGCCGGGCGCGCTCGAGTTCCGCATCCGCAGGCGCTTCGGCCGGCTGCTGCGCGGCCGCTACGACATGGCCTACGTCCTGCCTGGAAGCTGGAAGTCGGCGCTGATCCCGTTCTTCGCCCGCATTCCGCGCCGCGTCGGCAACCTCCGGGAAATGCGCTACGGGCTGCTGACCGACATCGTGCCGCTGCCCGACGCGGTAAAGCGGCGCACGGCGCGGGCCTATTTCGGCCTTGCCCGCGGCGGCACCTTCCAGGCTCCGAAGCTCACCGTCGATTCCGTCAGCCAGTCTGCCCTGCTCGAGCGGTCGGGCCTCACCGCGAAGAACTACGTGGCGCTGATGCCCGGCGCCGAATTCGGCCCGGCGAAACGCTGGCCGAGCGAAAGCTACGCCGAACTGGCGCGCGGAATGATGGCTAAGGGCCTGAAGGTCGCGCTGCTCGGCTCCAGGAACGACGCCGAGGTGACGGCGGAGATCGCCGCGCTTGCGCCCGGCGCCGTCGACCTTGCCGGCAAGACGCGACTGGAGGACGCCATCGACCTCATCGCCGCGGCGCGGCTGGCGGTGTCGAACGACAGCGGGCTGATGCATGTCGCCGCCGCTGTCGGCACGCCGATCGTCGCCGTCTACGGCTCGACCTCGCCTGAGAACACCCCGCCGCTTGCCGAGCAGGCCGAGCTCGTGTGGCTCGGCCTCTCCTGCTCGCCCTGCCACCAGAAGACCTGTCCGCTCGGCCATCTCAACTGCCTGAAGACGCTCGATGTCGCGCGGGTCGCGGCAGCAGTGGACCGGCTGCTGGAAATGCCGGCCGCCGCATGAAGGTCCTGATCGTCAAGACATCCTCGATGGGTGATGTCATCCATACATTCCCGGCTGTCGAGGATGCGCGCCGCCACCGCCCGGACGTCTCCTTCGGCTGGTGCGTGGAGGAAGCCTTTGCCGGCATCGTCGCCCTGCATCCGGCGATCGGCGCCATCCACACGGTGGCGATCCGGCGCTGGCGCAAGCGGCTTTTCAACAGCGACACCTGGCATGAAGCGGGAAAACTGCGCCGCGCCCTGCGCGCTGCCGGCTACGACCTCGTCATCGATGCGCAGGGACTACTGAAGTCCGCTGTGGTGGCAAAGCAGGCGGCGGCGCCGGTCGCCGGCTTCGACCGGGCAAGCGCGCGCGAACCGTCGGCGACGCTGTTCTACGACCACCGCTACGGCGTGCCCCGCGATCTGCACGCCATCGAACGGACGCGGCGGCTGTTCGGCCTGGCGCTCGGCTACCAGCCCGATCTCTCCGGCCTCCAGTCCGGCATCGTGCCGCCGGCGGATGGCCTGGCCGGCACCAGCGGCAACACCGCGTTCCTGCTGCACGGCACCAGCCGCGAAGACAAGAAATGGCCGGTTAAGGACTGGATCGAGACCGCCGGGCTGTTGCTCGAGAGGAAAATGACGCCTGTCGTCACCTGGTCGAACGAGCCTGAAAAGGCAGTGGCCGAGGCGATCGCCAGGGCCGTGCCGCAGGCGGTGCTGGTGCCCAAATCGCCGCTGGCGGTGATCGCCGCGATCATCGGCCGCTCGGCGCTGGTCATCGGCGCCGACACCGGCCTCACCCACCTCGCCAGCGCCTTCGGCGTGCCGACCGTCGCCATCTTCCTGGCCACCGAACCCGGCCTCACCGGCCCGCGCGGGCCGTATGCGTCGACGCTTTTGGCCGCGCCCGGCGGCCGTGTCACCCCTGCGGAGGCAGCGGCGGAAGCCGAGCGGCTGATCGGGCTGCAGGCGCTTGGTCGAGCAGGCGCGGACAGAGATTGATTTATTCAATCAATTCAATTGGAAAGGTCAGCGCCGCCCCTCATCCGCCTGCCGGCACCTTCTCCCCGTATAGTAACGGGGAGAAGGGAGCTAAGCGCGAAATTCAGCGCCACTTTTCAGCGTTTCCGGTTGGCGAAATCATCAGGTGACGGCGTCCTTCTCCCCGTCACTATACGGGGAGAAGTGCCCGGCAGGGCGATGAGGGGCGGCGCCATCCTTGGATTGGAATAGCGCAATTCAGGGACAAATCCTGCCCCCTCAACTTCCCTCAGATGAATTGCACCTGGACGATCTCATACCCCCGGGCGCCCCCGGGCGCGTTGACCTCGATGGCGTCGCCGACTTCCTTGCCGATGAGGGCGCGCGCGATCGGCGAGGAGATCGAGATGCGGCCAGACTTCACGTCCGCTTCCTGGTCGCCGACGATCTGGTAGGTCTTCTTCTCCTCGGTGTCCTCGTCGACCAGCACCACGGTGGCGCCGAACTTGACCTTGTCGCCGCTGAGCTTGGTGACGTCGATCACCTCGGCCCGCGCGATCAGGTCCTCGAGCTCGTTGACGCGGCCTTCATTGTGGCTCTGCGCCTCTTTGGCCGCGTGGTATTCGGCGTTTTCGGAAAGGTCGCCATGCGAGCGCGCCTCGGAGATCGCCTCGATGATGCGCGGCCGCTCTTCCTGCTGGCGCCAGCGCAGTTCTTCCTTCAATGACGCGAACCCCTCGCCTGTCATCGGGACCTTGTTCATATGCCTGACCTTTCCTGCCGCCACCCCCGTTTTTCGGGGATGGCCCTTGTCGATGGGTACAAAAAGAAAACGGTCCGGCAGCCTTGGGCTAACGGAACCGTTTCACCGCAATTTGCCTGAATATAGCAATGTTTGCGCGTTTTTCACGCCAAAAAATCCGGTTTTGAAAAATCATCCGCTGCTTTCGCAAGGGCGATCGCCGCCAAAGCATTCCTTTGCCGGCGCGGCAACAAAAAGCCGGCTACGATCGCTCGCAGCCGGCTGGAAAGGGTGTCGAGGTCGAATCAGCTTCTCAGGAAATGGTCGATCTGCTCGGCCAGCATGCCGTATTCGCGCGAGCCCTTGCCGGTGCGCTTCTCGATTTCGCTGAGCTGTTCGCGGGCGCCCGCAAGGTCGCCGATCTGCAGATGCGCCTCGCCGAGATATTCGCGCACCAACGTGTAGTCGGGATTGATGCGCAAGGCTTCCTCGTAATAGCCGAGGCCGACGGTGATGCGGCCGGAATGGCGATGCGAATAGCCGAGATAGTTGAGGATGCGCGGATCCTGCTTGTTGGCCGCAAGGCTGAGCACGGCGATCGCCTCGTCATAGCGCCCGGCCATCGCAAGATCGTGGCCCGCCTCATAGATGTTGTCGTCGTCCAGCATGCCGTACTTCGGCGTCACGCATTTCTGCTTCTTCTTGTCCCAGACCTCGCCCTTCTTGCACTTCTCGGTCGGGCTGCCGCCGCCTCCACCCTCGCCGGCCGTGAAGGCGGGCGCCACAAAGAGCGGCAAAGCCACAACAGCCATGACCTGGATCAGCAAACGTCTGCGCATCGGAGCCTCCTTGAGAATGACAATGGGATATTAACGCCGGGCCTGCCTTCTTTCATCCCGGAAAAGCGGAGCGCGTGAAAAACCTGCGCACCACCGGCATTTTGCCTGAAACAGGCCGAACATGACGTGACGCGCGCCACAAATCCGCTATCATCCGGCAAACGGCCGATGGAGCATGCGGAGCAGGCCAGTGCAGCAGCGCCTCGAAAAGGAATGGGAGCTTTCGATCGGTCCCGATACCGTGCGCCTGTTCATTCTCAAGGCCAAGGCGCTGAGCGCGGCCGTCAACGAGGACTATGCCGACGGCGCCGAGCACGAAATCGAGTTCGACGGCGACACCCGCGACAGCCACCATCATGACGGTCTCGTCGAGGAGAGCTCGGAAAACCTGACCGAGGAGGAGCTGCGCGAGCTGATCGACGACCTCAATGTCGACGAAGCGGCCGAGCTGATCGCCCTCGCCTGGGTCGGCCGCGGCGACTATGACGCCGCCGAATGGGCCGACGCGCTGGCCGCCGCGCGCGAGCGCGCCAACAAGCGCACGGCCAAATATCTGCTCGGCATGCCGCTGCTCGCCGACTGGCTGGAGGAAGGGCTGGAAGCGATCGGCGCGTAACGCGTTGGTAACCGATTGTGATCGGTCGGATGCGCCTTCGAAGGCAACTTCGCCATGCCGACGCCGTTTCCGGGCGATGGCAACGCTGAGCATTTCCGGATTTTTCAGGCTGGCGCTGCCTTTGGCAGCGGCGGTTTTGCTGATCACGCCGGCCGATGCCAGGCATCGTCACAGGCAGCCGCTGACACCGCGTCTGGAGCAGCCGTTGACGCAGCGGGCCGATCAGCCCCTGAGGCCGAGGAGCAAGCACCGCGTGAGATCGCGGGGCAAGCGGCATATCGCGTCAGAGCTGACGCAGCACCAAACGCAGGATCAGCCGACCTTACCCGCCGATGTTTCGGTACCGGAGCCACGTCCCGCGGAAGCGCAACAGACCGATGCCGCCACGAAGGAAGAGCGGAAGGCTGCAGGACCAAGGGACGCCGACGCATCCGACCGGATCGATCAGGACAAGTCTCCGCAGGAGGAGCGGCAGCGGCCCGAGCCTTCGGCCCCGGAGCCGTCAACAGAGATGGAAACTCAACCTGAAGCGCCGGCCGCGGCGCCGATTCCGACGCAAAGACCCGACAAGGCGGAACCGGAGGTCGAGCCGCCCGCCGTCGCGCCGAAGCCACCTGAAAAACCGGCTGAATCCGGCGACAACAAACCGCCGCCCGATCCTCGTTCGGCGATCCTTCCCGAGCAACAGATGCCGGAGGAGGAACTGGCCTGCCGCCGTCGGCTGACATCGATGGGCGTCGACTTCGAGGAACACAAGGCCGAGCAGGAACCCGAGATTGGCTGCTCGATCCCCTACCCGATCGTGCTGAAGACGCTGGGCAAATCCATGGCTATCAGCCCCGGCGCCGAATTGAACTGCGCGATGGCCGAGGCGGCGGCACGCTTCACCGCCGAAATCATCCAGCCTGCCGTCGAGGCCAAGTTCGGCACAAAATTGAAGTCGATCGGCCAGGCTTCCGCCTTCGTCTGCCGGGCGCGCCACAACGGAGGCAAGATGTCGGAGCACGCTTTCGGCAACGCGCTCGACATTGCCAGCTTCACGCTGGCGGACGGCAGGAAAATCGAGGTCGGGCCGGCGCCGCCCGAACAGGACGCGCAATTCCTGGGCACGGTGCGCAAGGCCGCCTGCGGACCGTTCAAGACGGTGCTTGGCCCGGGCAGCGATGCCGACCATTCGCTGCACTTCCACCTCGACCTGGAGCCGCGCCGCCACGGCGGCACCTTCTGCCAGTGACCCCGCAATTCGTGACCGCCGCAATTCGGCCCCAGGCGTGAATGCGGGCGCTGATCTTTCCTTTACTCTTGCGGATTAACCTTATGCCATCGGCAGCATGACCCCTGCGGGATCAGCTCTGGGACGGGACGCCTATCAATGGCCGGAAGACTTGGCGCCGTGCTTGCCATGGCGCGACAGAACAATCGTGCGCGCTCCGCTGCCGCCAGGCTGGTGACGCTGCTTGCCATCGCGACCGTATCGGCCTGCAACACCGGCGACGTGTTCTCGCTGCAGCCTGCAGTCGATGTCGGCAACCAGACCGCCGCCGTCCCCGAGGCGCCCCAATATTCAGCGCCCCAATATTCAGTGCCCCAATATTCAACGCCACAGTATTCCGGCATGCAGCGCCTCGTTCCGTCCAACCCCTACGTGACCGCCGCCTATCCGCGCATGGACGAGCCGATGTCGCCGACCGAGCAGATGCCGGCCAGCGAGGTCGACTGCCGCAACGAGCTGAAGCGCCTCGGCGTCGCCTACACCGATGTCCAGCCGATCCATGAGGGCCAGTGCGGCATCGACTTTCCGGTCAGGGTTTCGGCCATCGGCAGCGTCCAGATGAAGCCCGCCGCGACGCTGACCTGCAACATGGCTGCCACCTTCGCAACCTGGACCAGGAACGAGCTGGTGCCTGCCGCTCGCTGGCGTTATTTCTCAGGCGTCAGGACCATCCACCAGGGGTCCAGCTATTCCTGCCGCAACATCGCCGGCGAAGGCGTCCTGTCCGAGCACGGCAAGGGCAACGCGCTCGACGTCATGAGCATCGAGCTCAACAACGGCGACGACATCGACGTGCGCAAGCCCGGCCTGTTCGCCTTCCGCACCCGCGGCTTCCTCAACAATGTGCGCGCCGACGGCTGCCAGTATTTCACCACGGTGCTCGGCCCCGGCTACAATTACGACCACCGCAACCATTTCCATTTCGACATCAAGAACCGCAGGAACGGCTACCGCGCCTGCCGCTGACGACGAGCGGTTCCCTTTGCCCAACCCATGCAACGGCGCATAAGGTGACGCATGCGTTTGGGAGTGGCCTCTCGTGAGTAAGCGAAGCCTTCGGCGGCGCGCGTCGACCTGGCTGGCGGCACTTTGCGCCGGATATCTGGGACTGGCCTACGTCGCCGCGCCGGAATTCTGGACCTGGCGCGAGCGCGGCTATCGCACGCAGCACTTCGAAATGGTGACGCATACGCCGCAAGGCATTCCGGGCGACCCGATCAATGTCGGCCTTGTCGGCACCGAAAAGGAGGTGGTGCACGCCTTCGCCGTCGCCGGCTGGGACACGGCCGACGCCGTCTCGCTGAGAACCGCCATCGACATCGGCGAAAGCGTGTTGTTTTCGCGTCCCTATCCCGATGCGCCGATGAGCAGGCTGCTGTTCGAGGGCCGCGCCCAGGACCTGGCCTTCGAAAAGCCGGTCGGCGACAGTGCCGACCAGCGCCACCATGTCCGCTTCTGGCAGACCAACACGGTCGGCGATGACGGTCGTCCGCTCTGGCTCGGTGCCGCGAGCTTCGACCGTGGCGTCGGCCTCAGCCACGACACCGGAGCGATAACCCATCACATCGCCCCCGACATCGACGCCGAGCGCGACTTCCTCGTCGGCGACCTCGCCAAGGCTGGCCTGCTTGCCTCGACCAGCGAAATGGCTGGCATCGGCGCGACGAAGACCGGACGCAACGGCGGCGGCGATCCGTACTTCACCGATGGCATGGCGGTGGTCGGGGTGTTGAAGACGCTGCCCTAGCGTATTTGCGCCAATCTTTGCCCAGCACCAGCACGCCGCCCCGAAAAACAATAGCCGCTGCTATTTTCGAATGCACTGCAGCAATGCTATTGACCCCTCATGCTATACGTTGAAATCGCCACCGTGGCCGTCCTCATCTGCGTGAACGGCCTTCTGGCAATGTCCGAGCTTGCCATCGTCTCGTCACGCCCCGCCCGCCTCAAGGCGATGATCGACCGCAACGTAAAGGGCGCCGGCCGCGCGCTGGCGCTCGGCTCCAATCCCGGCAAGTTCCTGTCGTCGGTGCAGATCGGCATCACCCTGGTCGGCGTTCTCTCCGGCGCCTTTTCGGGCGCCACGCTCGGCGAGCGCTTGGCCGCCTTCCTCGCCTCGAACGGCATCCGCGAGAACATTGCCGATCCGCTCGGCGTCGGCATCGTCGTCGCCATCATCACCTATGCCTCGCTGATTGTCGGCGAGCTGGTGCCGAAGCAGATCGCGCTGCGCGATCCCGAGCGCGTCGCCGTCCGGGCGGCGCCCGCGATGACCGTCCTCGCCACCATCTCGGCGCCGCTCGTCTTCCTGCTCGACATTTCCGGCCGCGCCGTCCTCTGGCTGCTCGGCCAGCGCGGCGAGAGCGAGGAGAAGGTCACCGACGAGGAGATCAAGATGCTGGTCGCCGAGGCCGAGCATCACGGCACCATCGAATCCGACGAGCGCCGCATGATCGCCGGCGTCATGCGGCTCGGCGACCGCGCCGTGCGCGCGGTGATGACGCCGCGCACCGAGGTCGACTGGATCAACCTGCAATCAGACGAGACGACCATCAGGAAGCTGCTGATCGAGACCCAGCATTCGCGCCTGCCGGCCGGCGACGGCAATGTGGATGCCATGGTCGGCGTCGTCCAGACACGCGATGTCCTGGCCGCGATCCTCGGCGGCAAGGTGCTGGAGCCGCGCCACCATGTGCGCGCCGCGCCCATCGTCCACGATCAGGCCGATGCGCTGGATGTGCTGCAGAAGTTGAAGGAATCCGACGTGCCGATGGCGCTCGTCCATGACGAGTACGGCCACTTCGAGGGCATCGTCACGCCCGCCGACATACTGGAAGCGATCACCGGCGTCTTCCGCTCCGACCTCGACGCGGGCGAGGAGGAGAATGCCGTCAAGCGCGAGGACGGCTCCTGGCTGCTCGCCGGCTACATGCAGGCCGACGAGATGGCCGAAGTGCTCGGCATCGACCTGCCCGAGAACCGCGACTACGAGACCGTCGCCGGCTATGTGCTGTCGCACCTGCACCACTTGCCGGCGACCGGCGAATGCGTCGACGCGCAGGGCTGGCGCTTCGAGGTCGTCGACCTCGACGGCCGCCGCATCGACAAGCTGATCGCCACCCGCCTGCCGGATGGTCACCGCCAGATCGCGCGCTGACATCAGGCGGCGCTATGCCCCCTATGGCGCGAGACCTTCTCGCGGTTGCCGCAGGTGCGCATGCTGCACCAGCGGCGTTTGCCGCCGCGCGACGTATCGAGGAAAAGCCAGCCGCAGCGAGGACAGGAATGCAGCCTGTCCCGCGGCAAGCTGAAGAAGGCTTGGACCGACAGCAAAGCAAGGAACGCCGTGACGGCATCCGGGTCCCGCCACTGGCTCGGCTGCGGTCTGGTGTCGTGCAAGTCGACCGACCCGGTGGCTAGCGGGCTCGCCGCGCATGAGAACAGGACGCTGAGCGGCTCGGTCGCGGACGGTTTGCCCGCGGCGATCGGCTCAAAAATCTGAAAAGACGCTTCACGGACTTCGCGTACCCGTTCCACGAAGCGCCCATCTTCGATCTCGGAAACGGCCTGCGCCTGGTGATGGTCGGCAAGCCCTGAAGCCATCAACCAGTTGGCAACATCCTGGGTCGACTTGAACAGCTCATTATCGGGCGCCGGCACGCGCCGGTCGAACACGGCGTTCGACAGGTCCAGGGCGGAATGCCCGCCTATGAAGTGCTCCGGCACCCATTCGGTGTAGGCCTGCGCCATGGAACATAATCCCATTAACCGCATTACACAGTTACGATGTAACCGCCATCATACAGATATGCGGTTTCAAGGCCAGAGCGTCGCCAGCAGCACGGGAACCATGGGAGAAAGACGATGCGAAGCGATCCTTACAAGACACGCCACGAAACCATCCGTGCCGACGGCCTCGACATCTTCTACCGTCATGCAGGCGACCCGGACCGTCCGGGCAATCCTGCTGCTGCACGGATATCCGACTTCCTCACATGTCTATCGCAACATCATCGAGCCACTGGCGGAGACAGCCTATGTGGTGGCACCGGATATGCCCGGTTTCGGCTTCTCGTCCGCCCCTTCCACCGACGCCTATGACTACACGTTCGAGAACCTCGCCAACACGATCGAGGCATTCATTGAGGCCCTCGGTCTCGAGCGGTTCTTTCTTTATATCACCGACTTCGGCGCGCCCGTCGGTTACCAACTCGCGACACGACGGCCGGATCGTATCCTCGGCCTGATCGTCCAGGACGGCAATGCCCATGAGGAGGGGCTGGGACCGGATTGGGACGCACCCAAGGTGTTCTTCGCCGAACCGACGGACAACAACCGCGCCAAGCTGCCGGACTGGATGAATTTCGAGGGCACCCGCAACCAGTATATCGGCGGTCTTCCCGAACGTCTGAAGGTCTTGTTTCCGCCCGAGAGTTGGCATCTCGACACCGAGCGCCTGGAGAGGCCCGGAAACACTGACATTCAGTTCGAACTCTTCACAGATTATGGCTCACACATCGCGCGCTTCCCCGCCATCCAGGCCTACTTGCGCAACCACCGGCCAGCTTGCCTTGTGCTGTGGGGCCGCCATGACGCCTTCTTCGCGGTGGATGAGATCATGGCCTACAATCGCGACCTCCACGCCATCGAAATCCATGTCTTTGAAAGCGGCCACATGCTGCTTGAGACGCACCATCGCCAATGCGCGGCGCACATCGCTCACTTCATGCACGAGGTGGAGACCGGGGTCTTTCGCGATTCCGAAAGGCGCTGACCGCGACGGTCAAACGGCTGCCTCGATCGGCTCGGCAAGCTTCGGGTTCGCGCGCGCGGCGATCAGGCAGCCGGCGACGATCAGGCATGCTCCCGCGAGCGTCGTCCATGTGACTGCCTCGTCGAAGAAGAACCAGCCAAACGCGATCGCCCAGATGAAGGCCGAGTATTCCGTTGGAATGAGATATTGCGCTTCGGCGCGGGCGTAGGACCAGCTCATCAGGAATTGGCCGGCAAGCGACAGCGCGGTCACGCCGGCCAGGAGAAGCCAAAGACTGGCCGGCAGAGCGATGGCGAGCCAGGGCGCGGCGAGGCCGAGGATGATTGCAACGGCGAGGCTCTGGAAGAACATGATCTCGATTGGCTTGGCCACCTGCGCCTGTTGCCGGGCGAGGATCAAATTGTAGCCGTAGAACACCGTCGATACGAGCACCGCCGCCGTGCCAAGCAGCGCATCGTGCGAATAGCTTGCCTGCCCGAACTGGCCGGACACGATGATCGCCACGCCGGCGATGCCGGCCATCGATGCCCAGATTGCCTCGCGCCGGACCCGCTCGGCCAGCAACAGCGCGGCGAGGAAGAGAGCGATCAGCGGCGCAACGAAGCTCAGCCCGACGGCCTCCGCGAGCGGCAGCCTGCCAAGCCCCCAGAAGAATGATATCAGGACGATGCCGACAACCACGGCGCGCAGCGCATGCAGCCTCAGCACCGCAATGGTTGGCAGCGAGCGCGACCCCGCCGACCAAGCTGCGCCCGCGACTGCTGTCGCGAGAAAGCTGCGCCACAGCACCGTATTGTAGACGCCCACGGCGATAACCAGCGTCTTCATCGCCGCATCCATCCCGGACAGCAGGAAGATCGCGAGCGCGCATACGAGCACCGGGACCATCGGGGAAACGGCGCCTGTCAGGCTGGATGTCTTCACGGCTGCACTCATCTGGCCGCGGATATCTCAGGGCAAACGGCAGGGCCAGATGGCAGTGCGCCCGAAATTGCGGTCCAATCCGGATCAGCTGCAGCGCCGGGTTGCGACCGAAGAGAGCGTCTCAGACTGAATGTCGACGCGCTCCTCGCTATCGGCCTTCGCCTTCCTCGCTTATCATTGACCGGCCCCAAAAGGTGGGAAGCGCGGCGAAGGTCCCCTATATCGGCAGCCATGGATGCATCGAGCGACCACACGCTGAACGAAGAGCTTCTCTCGGCCACCCAGCGCCTGTCCTTCGATTATTTTCTCAAGGAGGCCAACCCGGCAAACGGACTGATCGCCGATCGCAACACGCCGGCGTCGCCCGCCAGCATCGCCGCCGTCGGGCTCGCTCTGTCGGCCTATCCCGTCGGCGTCGAGCGCGGGTTCATGACGCGTGACGCCGCCGTCGAACGGACGCTCGCCACGCTTCGTTTCTTCTGGAACGCGCCGCACGGGCCGGAGCCCGACGCCACCGGCTATAAGGGCTTCTACTATCATTTCCTTGACATGCGGACCGGCCGCCGCGTCTGGAAATGCGAGCTGTCCACCGTCGACACGGCGCTTCTGCTTGCCGGCGTGCTGGCCGCCGGTGCCTATTTTGACGCCGACGACGAGGCCGAACTGGAAATCCGCCGGCTTGCCGATGCGCTCTACCGCCGTGCCGACTGGCGCTGGGCGCAGAACGGCGGCGCCACCGTCACCCACGGCTGGCGGCCCGAGAAAGGCTTCCTGCGCTACCGCTGGCAAGGCTATGACGAGGCGGTGATCCTCTATGTGCTGGGCCTCGGCTCGCCGACCCACCCGCTGCCGCCCGAGAGCTATGCGGCGTGGCTCTCCACCTACAAATGGAAGAAGATCTATGGCCGGGAACTGGTCTATGCCGGGCCGCTCTTCGTCCACCAGTTCTCGCATGTCTGGATCGATTTTCGCGGCATCCGCGACGCTTTCATGCGCGAGCACGGCAGCGACTATTTCGAGAACAGCCGCGCGGCGAGCTACCTGCAGCGCGACTACGCCATCCGCAATCCGAAGGGTTTCGTCGGCTATGACGAGAATTGCTGGGGCATCACCGCCAGCGACGGCCCGGGCCTGAAAAAACTCCACATGACGATCGGTGACCGACGCTTCTTCGGCTATCTGGCGCGCGGCGCGCCCTTCGGCCCCGATGACGGCACCTTGTCGCCATGGGCGGCGATCACCTCATTGCCCTTTGCGCCGGAGATCGTCCTGCCGGCGCTGCGCCATTTCCACGAGATCGACCTGCACGAGGGCAACCCTTACTGCTTCACCGCGAGCTTCAATCCGACGATCGCCGCCGCCGACGGCCGCGCCTGCGGCTGGGTATCGCCGGACCATGTCGGCATCAACCAGGGGCCGATCGCCCTTATGATCGAGAATTACCGGTCGGATTTCCCGTGGCGACTGATGCGCCGTGTGCCGGCCATTACCACGGGCCTGCGACGCGCCGGATTTTCGGGTGGCTGGCTGTAGGAGCGGCCAGGATAAGGCGCCAGCGGATTGAAGCTGCAAGCGATGTCCAGAATCGGCCGCGGCATTCAAGGCTCCAGCACGACCTTGCCTGTCGAGCGCCGCTCCTCGATCAGAGGGCCGCTTCGCTAGCCTGGTTGAGCGCATACTGAGAGAGCATCGCGAGGGGGTTCGGCGACAATCAGGAACGTTGGAATGTCGGCTCCTTCTGGAACCAAAAATCATATCTCAAGAGTCGACGTCAGCAGGACATTCTTGGGTTGGAAAACCTGCAAGAGATTTTATGCATTTCGCGCAAGGAAAGTTAATCGGATCGGACGAAACTGCCCAATCCCCATCGTTCGATAGAATGGCAGTTCAACATGCGCACAGTATTGTTCGCCATTTTTGTTTTTCTGAGCTGGGCAATCCCCGTTCAAGCATCTCCCTCTCCGGAAGTCTTGCGGATATGGAACGACGTAAAGACCGCCTATTTGGCGGGAAAATTCGATCAGCTCGATGAATTGATCGAAGCCTATCAGCGGGACGATGCACGAACGGAGAGCGGGAGCATAAAGGCAGCGATAGTCTACGAGGTGCTGGAAAGTACGAAATTCCTTTATGGCACCTACTCGTACGGAACCTTGAACCAGATGGAAGCGCAGGCCGACAAATGGATCGAGTCCTACCCAGGGTCACGCGCTGCGCGGATCACCAAGGCCATCGTCATGAACAATCGGGCCTGGAATGCTCGCGGAGAAGGGTATGCCAATACCGTGACTCCCGAGCAGTGGAATGCATTCTTCGTCTACAGCAGGCAGGCCAAGGATTATCTACAGTCGGTGAAGCAAGGTACTGCCGCAGACCCCGAGTGGTATGCGACAATACTGAAGGTCGCCAGAGGCCTGCCAAGCTCCGATATCGATTTCGACGCGCTTGCCAGTGAAGCGCTTGATGCACATCCCGACTACATACCGATTTACCGGGAAATCGTGCGAACGAACCTGCCGCAATGGGGCGGCACGCGACAGACCCTGGAATTTTGGATCGACCGCATGGCCAAGGCGTCCGGAACTGACGCAAGCTACGCGCGAGCCTATTGGGGAGCCGCTGACGATTTCTACCGCGACGTCATCTTTAATGACACCGACGCGGACTGGTCACGGGTAAGGACCGGCTTTAGAGCGATAGTCCACGACTATCCGACGAACTGGAACATCAACATTTTTGCTCGCCTCGCGTGCCTTGCACAGGACAAGGCAACAACCAAGGAACTTATGGAGCGGCTTGGCAACGCAATCGATGCCGAGGCCTGGCTTTACCGAGAGATGCCTGCCTCCTGTCGGGAGTGGGCATCCGAGCCTGATCCCCAAAATCCGCCTAAGATGGATGAGTTCGTCCTCGTCGAAGCCTACGGCAGGGACAAGGACGGCATCATGCAAGCGATGGTCGGTCCAATGGAGCAGCCCAGCGAAGCGGCAGCCGTGGCAAAGGCTCAAATCCTGGCGAAAACTTACGAAGGAGTTCAGGCCTACAAGCTCATTCCGGACCCGCAAACCGGCAACTACAAAAGGCCGATCATACTGTTCCGATACGGTGTCATACCGTACGGACGATAACATTGGTCAGCATCGGAGCGCGTCGTCGGACGTAGAGTAGACAATTCCAAAATCGGTTTGTGGATAATTTAGTCGAGTCCGATCAAGGGATCAGCAAGACCTTGCCTGTCGAGCAGCGCTCCTCGATCAGCCGATGCGCGGCGCTGGCCCGATCCAGCGGGATGCGGCCGCCTATCGCCACCCGCAACCGGCCGCCAGCAGCCAAATCGAAAAGCTGGCGCAGGCTCGCCCGCAGTTCTTCGGGCGACATGAGCGGCAGCAGCGCAAAACCTCTCAGCGACTGGTTTCGGCCGATCATCGCCTCCAGATCGGCGGCCGAGAGTTGAAACCGGCCAAGTGCCGCAAACACCAGCTCGCCGCCTTGTGACAAGAGATCGAGGAACTCTTTGGTCATCGCGCCGCCGACCGTATCGAAGATCGTGTCGACGCCGCTCTCCGTCGCGTCCCTGACCTCAGCGACCCAGTTGTCAGCGCGATGGTCAATCGCCACATCGGCGCCAAGCGAGCGGACAAGGTCGAGCTTGGCCTCGCCGCCGGCCAGCGCGATCACCCGGCGGGCACCCTGCGCCTTTGCCAGTTGCAAGAGCAGCGAACCGACGCCACCTGCGGCGGCAGGGATCAGCACCTGTTTGTCGGCGACCGGGCTTTGCCGCAGCAGGTGCAACGCCGTCAGCCCCTGAACCATCAGGGCGCAGGCATCCTCGAAGGAAAGCGCATCCGGCAGAGGAACGGCCAGACCGGCGTCGATCGCCACATATTCGGCGTAACCGCCGAACGGCCGGCCGGAGGCGAACAATGGCGCCGCGACGCGTCTTCCCAGAAGGAGCTGGTCCACGCCCTCCCCGACAGCCTCGACAACCCCGGCGGCCTCGACGCCAGGGAACATCGGCAGGCGCGGCGTCACCGCGTAGCGATCCGCTCGCATCAGCACTTCGAAGAAATTGATGCCGGCGGCTGCGATCCGGACCAGAACCTCGCCGGCTCCGGCCGAAGGCACCGGGACGTCGACGACTTCCAGCACCTCGGGGCCGCCGAAGCGGCTGAACTGGACGGTTTTCATGGCAAACTCCGATCGCTATGGCATCGGCCGTCCATTGCCACTATCTGCGCTGTCTCGACTACACACTCATTTGTCCGCTGCTCACCAGGAGGTGACCATGGCCGGCCCGATCAAGAGACTGCCGATGCTGCCGGCGGAACGTGCCTTGAAAGTGATCTCGGGTCGCTGGAAGGCGGTCATCCTCTACCACCTGTTCGATGGTCCCCGGCGACTCTCGTCGCTGAAGGCACTGGTGCCTTCGATCACCCAGAAGGTGCTAATCCAGCAGTTGCGCGAAATGGAGGAGCACGGCCTTGTCCGCCGCAAGGTCTTCGCCGAGATCCCGTCGCGCGTCGAATACTCCGCGACGCCCCTTGGCCTCAGCCTCGAACCCATCCTTCTGGCGCTGTGCGAATGGGGGCAGCACCATGCCGACGAGCTCGACGAGCACGACCGGGTGGCGGACTGCATCATCAGGCCGAGGCAATCCGCGCAGACGGCAAATTGAAAAGGGCGGCGCAAGCGCCGCCCCATATCCCTTGGGAGGATAGTCTCGGGTAGACGGCTCAGGCCGCCTTGGCTTCCGCGGTGATTGCGTCGGCGGCGCGGGCCGCCTTGAGCACCTTCGCCCACCAGGCGACGTCGTTGACGAGCGCCGCGGCGGCCTGGTTCAGATGCTCGAGATCCTCGAGCTTCTTCTCGCCCTGGCGAACCGCCAGGAAATCGCCCCAAGCGATATGGACCGCCGACTTGACCGGCGCCATCTGCAGCTCGACGGCGTAGAGGCGGAGCTGCTCGACAGCGCGCGAGCCGCCGACGCTGCCGTAACCGACGAAGCCGGCCGGCTTCTTATTCCACTCGTTGGCTGCGTAGTCGATGGCGTTCTTCAGCACACCCGTCGGGCCGTGATTGTATTCGGCAGCGGTGAAGATGAAGCCGTCGAAAGAGGCGACCTTCTTCTGCCAGCGCTGCGCCACTTCGTTCTGCGACGGCGCCCAGGCGGAGGAAGCGACCTCGTCGAAGAACGGCAGCGGGAAGTCGCGCAGGTCGACGACTTCGACGTCGATATCGGCATGCGCCTTGGCGATCTTGGCGATCCACTCGGTCGGCACGTCGGCGAAGCGCGCGGCGCGCGTCGAACCGACGACAATGGCGATTTTGGGCTTGGACATTTTGGGAGGCTCTCCTTGCGGGAAATTGTGGTATCGTTTGGATACCGGCGCTATATGAGATACCGCAAAAGCGAAGTGCAAGGAGGCACGTTTTTGTTACTGAGGCACCCGCATATCACCGAAGACTGCCGCGCCGTGTCGGAAATCCTGCAGCGCGTCGGCGACAAATGGACCGTTCTGGTGGTCGGCAAGCTCGGCGACGGACCGCTGCGCTTCAATGAACTTCGCGCCGCCGTCGGCGGCATTTCGCAGAAGATGCTGACCACCACATTGCGCGGTCTGGAACGCGATGGCTTCGTCATCCGCACCGTCTTTCCGACCATCCCGCCGCGCGTCGACTACGAGTTGACAGAGCTTGGCCACGAGCTGCTGGTGCCGGTCAGCGCGCTCGGCGCGTGGGCGCGCAGGAACACCGCCAGGGTCAGGGCCGCGCGCGAGAAATTCGACGGTCTGCACGGTTGAAAGCCTGTTGCCGCAAGGATTTTTGGCGCAAGGCCCGCGAAGGATGAACCTTGGTGCCGACCCGTTTTCTGGCCGGCCGCGGTGGCGGGTCCGTCCCGTTTTCAGCTTCCGGTGAATCGTCTCGCAGTCAGCCCGGCGGGCCGTCTGCTCGCGGCAATCGTCTGCGGTTTCTGGCCGGCGTCGCATCCGGTCGCCAGGCATTTTTCGCATGCGCCCGGCGGCTTGCCGATGACGCTATTTTGCGAAGCGCAAGACAGCCCGGCATCGGCTTGCCTGATCTCGGTATAGGCGGTTGCGGCGAGCAGGCCGAACAAGCCCAGGACGGCTCCCGCAAGAACACCGTTCAGCGTTCGTTGACGCATTGTCTTCCCCCAAGCCCGGGCGGACTTGGTCACGGAAATTTGCGCACGACTGTGAAGGAGCTCACGCAGCCCGCCGGCAGGGCCCTCGCCTGCCGGAGCCGGGTCAGCCTTCGGCCGGAACCGCCTTCGGCTTGCCCTCGCCGTCCAGCGCCACCATGACGAAATCGGCATGCGTGACCTTCTCCATCAGGTCGGAGAGATAGCGCTGCGCCCAGGCCTCGACCTTGAGCGCCATCGAGGTGCGGCCGACGCGCTCGACATGGGTGTAGATGCAGAGCGTGTCACCGATCTTCATCGGCTTGGCGAAGGACATCTCCTTGACCGCCGCCGTCACCACGCGGCCCTTGGCGCGTTCGGCGGCGCGGATGCCGCAGGCAAGGTCCATCTGCGCCATTACCCAGCCGCCGAAGATATCGCCGGCCGCGTTGGCGTCCGAAGGCATGGCCAGCGTCCTCAGTGTCAGGTCGCCGATCGGCCGTCCGTCCGCGTAGTGCACCATGCCAAAATCCCCGAGATCGATGACATGATCCCGTAGCGTCACCGCGCCGGCAGGTCAACGCGCAGCGGATGCTGTCGCAAGCGCGGCTGGCTTGACCCTAAAAGTAACGCTCGAGGTTCGCGCGGATGCGATCGAGCACGGTATCCCCGGAAACGTCGGGGGCGAATTCCTTGCCGGTGATCGCCTCATAGGCCTGCGCATAGACCAGCGAAGCCTGTTCGACGATCTCGTCCGGTATGGTCGGGATCGGATCCCTGTATGGATCGCAGCGCGCCGCGACCCATGACCGGATAAAATCCTTGTCGAAGCTCTCGGGCCGTTCGCCGCTCGCAAAAGCCTGTTCGTAGCTGGCCGCGATCCAGTAGCGGCTGCTGTCCGGCGTGTGGATCTCGTCGGCCAGGATGATGGTCCCGTTTCTGTCGGTGCCGAATTCATATTTCGTGTCGGCGAGGATGAGCCCGCGTTCGGCGGCGCGCGCCTGGCCGCGGGCGAACAGCCGCAGCGCGTAATCTGACACGGTATCCCACTGTGCTGGCGTCAGAAGCCCTTGATCGAGGATCTCTGCCTTCGACAGCGGCTCGTCATGGCCGCCATCCGAAGCCTTGCTCGTCGGCGTGATGACCGGCTCGGCCAGCTTCTCATTGTCGCGCAGGCCGTCCGGTAGCCTCATTCCATACATCACCCGCTCGCCCTTCCGGTACCGGGTCAGGATCGAGGTGCTGGTGGTTCCCGCCAGATAGCCGCGCACGACGATCTCGACCGGCAGGATGTCCAGCCTTGTGCCGACGACGACGTTCGGGTCGGGATATTCGAGGACATGGTTCGGGCAGATATCGGCCGTTTCCTCGAACCAGTAGCGGGCGGTCTGGGTGAGGATCTCGCCCTTGAACGGGATCGAGGCAAGGATGATGTCGAAGGCGCTGAGGCGGTCGGTGGCGATGATGATGCGCCTGCCGTCGGGCAGGTCGTAGTTCTCGCGGACCTTGCCCTTGTAGTAGCCTGGCAGTTCCGGGATGAAGGCATCGGAGAGGGTACGCATTTGGATCTCCTGCCTCCCGGGGATTCGTCGATGCCTTCGCATAAGCTCTCGACCCCGTGCATATCAAGCGGGATTGTCGGGTTATCCCGCTAGCCATCGCTATTGCGGCGGTCGTATTTTTCACAACCGATGCCGGAAGGCGCGGCGACGCGGCGAACCCGCCGCGTCTAGGCTGCGGCCAGATTACCGGAGCCGCCCACCAGTCATGCAGACCTATGATTTCATCATCGTCGGCTCCGGCTCGGCCGGTTCGGTGCTCGCCGAAAGACTGTCGGCCTCCGGCCGTTTCTCGGTCCTGGTGCTGGAGGCCGGCGGCACCGACCGCCGCTTCTACGTCCAGATGCCGCTCGGCTACGGCAAGACCTTCTTCGACCCGGCCGTCAACTGGAACTATAAAGCGGAGCCCGATCCTGGCCTTGGCGGCAATGCCGACCACTGGCCGCGCGGCAAGCTGCTCGGCGGCTCCAGCTCGATCAATGCCATGGTCTATATCAGGGGCGCGCGCGAGGATTTCGACGCCTGGGCGGCCGCCGGCAATCCAGGTTGGAGCTACGACGACCTGCTCCCCGCCTTCAAGGCGCTGGAGGACAATGAGGCCGGCGCCGACAGATGGCGCGGCGTCGGCGGTCCCTTGCACATCACCGACTGCGCAAATGCCGTCCACCCGCTGACGAAACGCTACCTTGCGGCAGCGCAGCAGGCCGGCCTGCCGCTCAATCCGGATTTCAACGGCGCTTCCCAGGAAGGCGTCGGCATCTACCAGATCACCACCAGGAACGGCCGCCGCATGTCGGCCGCCCGCGCCTTCCTGCGCCCGGCGATGAAGCGTGCCAATGTGCGCGTCGAGACAAACGCGCTGGCGACCAAAATCCTGTTCGAGGGCAAGCGCGCCGTCGGTGTCGAATATCAGCAGAACGGCGAGACCTGGACCGCGCGCGCTGGCCGTGAGGTCATCCTGTCCGGCGGCTCCATCAACTCGCCGCAGCTGCTGCAGCTCTCCGGTGTGGGCCCGTCGGCGCTGCTCGGAGACCTCGGCATTCCGCTCATCCACGCCAACGAGAATGTCGGCGCGAACCTGCAGGACCATGTCGGCATCAACTACACATTCAAGGGCAGGCTGCCGACACTCAACCAGATCCTGCGCCCCTGGTGGGGCAAGCTCATGGTCGGCATGCAGTACATACTGTTCCGGTCCGGGCCGCTGTCGCTGTCGATGAACAATGCCGGCGGTTTCTTCCGCACCGACCCGACCCTGGCGCGGCCGAACATGCAGCTCTATTTCCAGGCCTTCTCCACCGTCATTCCGAAGAGCGGTGAGCGCCCGATCCTGACCCCCGACCCGTGGCCCGGCTTCTCGATCGGCCTTTCCAACTGCCGCCCGTCGAGCCGCGGCGAGATCATGATCCGCTCGAGCAATCCGCGCGACTATCCGCGGATCACGCCCAATGCCTATTCGACCAACGCCGATGTCGACGAGATGCTGGCGGCGGTGAAGTTCGTGCGCAAGATCGCCGCGATGCCGGCGATGGCCGAGATCATCGAGGAAGAGGTTTTGCCCGGTCCGTCAATCACTTCCGACGCCGACCTGATTCAGGATTTCAGGAAGCGCTCGGGCACCGTCTACCATCCGGTCTCGACCTGCCGCATGGGGCCGGACGCCGCGCGCGCCGTTGTCGATCCGCGCCTCAGGGTGCACGGGGTTGCCGGCCTGCGCGTCATCGACGCCTCGATCTTTCCCGACAACATCACCGGCAACACCAACGCCGCCTCGATCCTGACCGGATGGAAGGGCGCCGAACTGGTTCTGGAGGATCAGAAATGAAGATCACCGACGTCAAGACCTGGGTTGTCGGCAACCCGCCGCCCGGCATCGGCGGCAAGTATTTCATCTTCGTCAAGCTCACCACCGATGGCGGCGTGGTCGGCTATGGCGAGGCCTACAATGCCACCTTCTCCGGCCACGTCACCGCCAGGATGATCGAGGACATGGCCGAGCGTTATCTTGTCGGCCGCGATCCGCACGACATCGAGAACCTCTTCCGCCGCATCTATTCCTCCGGCTTCACTCAGCGCCCGGACGTTTCCGGCATGGGCTGTTTCTCGGCGCTGGAAATGGCCTGCTGGGACATCATCGGCAAGGAAGCCGACAAGCCGGTTTACAAATTGCTCGGCGGCCAGGTGCACGAGACGCTGCGCTCCTACACCTATCTCTACCCGCATACGGGCAGCGTGCATTCCGAGGACGCGCGCGGCAAGAATGTCTACAACGACCCGGAATTGGCCGCCGCCTGCGCGCTCGAATATGTCAAGCAGGGCTTCAGCGCCGTCAAGCTCGACCCGGCCGGCCCCTACACCGCTTTCGACGGCCACCAGCCGCGCCTCATCGACATCGACCTCTCCGCCCGCATGGTCAAGGCGATCCGCGAAGCCGTCGGAAACAGGGCGGACATCCTGTTCGGCACGCATGGCCAGTTCACTGCCTCGGGCGCGCTGCGTCTCGCCCGCGCCATCGAGCCCTATGACCCGCTGTGGTTCGAGGAGCCGGTGCCGCCGGACATGCCGGAGGTGATGGCGCAGGTCGCCCGCGCGACCTCCATCCCCATCGCAACCGGCGAGCGGCTGACGACCAAATTCGAGTTCGCCCGCGTCATCGAGAACCACGCCGCGACGATCCTGCAGCCCGACCTCGGCCGCTCCGGCGGCATCCTGGAAACCAAGAAGATCGCCGCCATGGCCGAGGCCTACCACATCCAGGTCGCGCCGCACTGCTATTGCGGTCCGATCGTCGGCGCCGCCAACATCCAGCTGGCGGTGACGCTGCCCAACTTCCTGATCCTGGAATCGCTGAAGCAGTGGGACGGTTTTCATGCCACGCTGCTGAAGAAGAAGATCGAGTGGCAGGACGGCAACGTCATTCCTTCGAAGGAGCCCGGCCTCGGCGTCGAGCTCGACGAGGCGGTTTGCGACGCGCATCCTTACAGCGGCAAGGATCTGCATCTGCAGATGATGCAGACGCCGTTGATGCCGTGAGCGAGCGGCCCGCTTACGCCTTCATCGGCTTAGGCCATCTCGGCGGCCACCTCGCCGCCAGCCTGGTCCGCAATGGTTTCGACGTCACCGTCTTCGACCGCGACCCGCCAGCCGTCGAGCGCCTGGTGGCGCTCGGCGCCAGCGCCGTGAACAGCCCGGCCGAAGCCGCCGCTCGCGCCGGCAATGCCATCTCTTGCCTGCCCTCGCCCAAGGTCAGCGAGACAGTGCTCGCCGGTCCCGGCGGATTGCTCGAAGGCCTTCCGGCTGGCGGCGCCTGGATCGAGATGTCGACCAACGGCCGCGACGAGATCGTGCGGCTCGCGGCACTGGCGTCGGCGAAGGGAATCGAGACGCTGGAATGCCCGGTCACCGGCGGCGTGCATCTGGCGGCGGCGGGAAAGATCACCGCGCTGGTCGGCGGCGACGGCGCGCTTTACGAGCGGCACCGGCCGGCCATCGAGGCGATGTGCGCAAAATCCTTCCTGATGGGTCCGATCGGCTCGGCGGCGGTGATCAAGGTCATCACCAACATGCTGGCCTTCATCCATCTCGTCGCCGCCGGCGAGGCGCTGATGCTGGCCAAACAGGGCGGGCTCGACCTCGCCCAAGCCTACCATGCCATCGTCGCCTCCTCGGGCAACAGTTTTGTCCACGAGACCGAAAGCCAGCTGGTGCTTAACGGATCCTACGATATCGGCTTCACCATGGACCTGGCGCTGAAGGACCTCGGCTTCGCGCTGCGCATGGGCAAGGATTTCGGCGTGCCGCTCGATCTCGCGTCGCACGTCAATGCGATTTTCGAACAGGGCAAGGAAGCCTATGGCGGCGGCGCCTGGTCGACGCAGATCGTCAAGCTGCTCGAGGATGCGGTCGGCACCGATCTGCGCGCGCCCGGATTCCCGGCCAGGCTGGAAACCTGAGGCGGCTAAACTTTACGAGCGATTTCAGCGAATTGGGCGGCTCGCCGGAATCAGGCCGGCAACCGCCTGAATCAATTCCTCAACGGCTTGATTCAGTATCTGAGCGTCAGCGCGTCGGGCAGGATCTCGAACGTCGCCGGAATCCGGCCCGGCGACTCGCCGTCTATGTCGACCAGCGCGCCGTTCTTTTCCACATCGCCGAGCGGTTCGACAACCACTTTCTTGCCGCGCAGGATGGTGATCGCCGGATGGTTGCGGTGCCGTCCGCCATAGAGCAGCCGGATGTCGAGGATCAGCCTCAGCTTGCTCGCCGCGCGCAGGATGACGATATCGAAGGCGCCGTCGCCGAGTTCCGCGTCGGGCGCGATCATCATGCCGCCGCCGAAGAACTTTCCGTTGGCGACCGCCACCAGCGCCATCCGCGCCTCGACCGGCGCGCCGTCGTCGACGGTGATCCTGACGTCCTGGAAGCGATAGCGGATGAACTCCAGAACCGTGCGCCAGAAGAACAGCGCCTTGGCCGAGACCTTGCCCTTGCGCTTGTCGGCGTTGACGGCGCGGTCCGTCGCCCCCGAGAGGCCCAGGCTGGCGATGTTGATGAAGTGGCGGCTGGCCAGCGCGCCATGATCGTCGATGTAGCAGATGCGCCCTGCATCGACCTTGCGCGGCTTGGCTTCGGCGATGTGCTTCAGCGTGGCATCGATGTCGTGCGGCAGGCCGAGCCCGCGAGCAAAGTCGATGCCGGTGCCGCAAGGCAAGAGGCCGAGCTCGCATATCCGGCCGGTTTCATCGAACGCCTGCAGCAGTCCGTCCGCCGTTTCGCTCGCCGTGCCGTCGCCTCCCGCCGCAATGACCAGATCGAAGCCGCTGGCAGCGAGGTCGAGTGCCAGCCTTTCAGCATCGCCTTCGGCCTGTGTCTCGCGCAGTTCGAAATCGCCGAAATGCTTCTTCAGCGAAGCGCTGACCTCCGGCCAGTGCCGTTTCAGCCGGCCGCCGCCGGCAATCGGATTGAGAACAACCCCGACCTTCAAGCAACCTCCCCTGAAGGAATCACAGGAGCGCTTGCACCTGGAATCCTTTGTCGGCATTGAAGCCCGCGCCGCCTCGCGGGGCAAGCGCCGAATGTCCGGCAATGCCGGATCAGGCGCAACGCGGCCGCGTTTCGCGCCTCTTTCGTCGGCTTCCCGAAAAATTCCTGCGCCGCCTTGGCTTGGTCCCCGATAATCCCGCTATCCACAGGCTGGGGGCAGTTCCCCAAAACCCTTACCCGGCGTACGTTGAACCCATCTCAGGCGGCTACCGATCGCCCAGCCGAAAGGCAAAGCGGAAAGGCGGATTTCCTGAGGCCCGTACGGTCCAGAACGAGAGCAGGCTCGCCTGTTGGAGGGACGGATGTCGGCGGGGCCGCGGAAAGCGTGCGAACGCCAACGGCGGACCGATGCTGCCATGAAGGCCGGTGAAAACCTTCGATGGCACGCTGGGCGAAGCCCGCAAGGGTGGAGACCGGCGGGGTCTGGAACGGGCGCTGCCCTCGGGTGGCGACTGGCAGGACCGTCAAAATCAAGGCCGGCTTGGCGCGACATCTTTCGGGAGTTGCTGCCGCGACCGTGTCCTGATCTGACAGGGAGGCGCTGGGAGAAATCCCAGCGCCGACTGTTTTTTGGGCTTTCCCTTTCGCAACGGGCGCCGGAATCGGCTAACGTTCCATGTCGATTGAAGGGGACGCTTCATGACGCTGTTCTGGAGGCCTGCCATCGCCCATGCCACAGGACGGCCGAGGTTCGCGCGGGCAAGGCGCGGGCACGACCCCTTCGCTCAGGCCTGAACGGCCATGATCCTGCTCCGCTGGCTGAGACGCATCGTCAAGACGATCCTCTGGCTGGCGGTCATCATCGTGCTCATCCCGGTGGCCGGGCTGGGCTACGGTTTCCTGACCACGCCCTCGCTCACGCCCTTGGAGGATGTCACCGACGGCGCCCCGCCAAACCGCCTCGCGAAAAAGGTCCGCGCCGAAATCCCCGGCTACCAGCAGCCGCGGCAAGCCACCTATGTCGCCTATCCGTACTGGACGGTCGTCTACGCGGCTCGCGACTACGCCGGCTTCGTCGCCAAAGACCAGCCGAGCGGCTTTCCCTACTGGTCCTATGTCAGCCGCTTCTGGCAGGGCTACGCGACGATGATCCGCGCCAGTTCGGGGAGCGAATTCAACGTCGCCGATCACCGGACGCAGGTCGTCATCGGCATCGGCCAGACCGTCGAACTGGCACTGCAATGGGCCTATGAAAACACCGTTGGCCGCATCACCGAGGCGATCGCCGGCAGGCGCACAGCGACTGATAGCTACCAGGCCAGGATGGCGAATGAATACGCCGGCTTCCTCGACCGGGCGCCGTGGTACCAATTCCCCTATGCCGAAAAGCGCGCCGGACTGTTCGGCGTCCAGCCGGCTCCGGGCGATGGCGCCGTGCGCAGCGGCGAGCGCAAGCTCGCCTTCGGCCTCGCCGACACCGTCAAGCAGGTCTATGCCGGGTTCGTCAGCGCTACATTAGCCCCGGCCTCCGATCCGGCCGGCATCCATGTCTGGGCCAAAGGGCCGATCGGCGAGGCGACGCGCACCGAGCCGGACACGCTGCTCGAGCGTGATTTCGGCGCCGATGGCACAGTCTTCGTCACCAAGGACGGTCAGCTCAGCGAGATGATCCCGCGCCTGATCGACAAGGGCGTTTCCTTTGTCGAGATCGGCGGCAATGACGAGATCATGCTCACCGTGCTTTCGCCAGCCGAGATCGCCATGCCTGAAGGGACGCGTGCCCTGTTCAGCTATCCGCTCCCGGCCGATCCGGACACGCGCCGGACCGGCCTGACCGTCGCCGTGCGCAAGCTGCATGTGGCGCTGCCGGCGCTGATCAAAGCCGGTGCCAGGCTCGAGCACGTGTACGACGGTTGAGGCTTTTCAGTCACAGCCGGAGCCCCGGAAACATTCCGTCACGCACAAATCACAATCGTGGCCAAATCCCGCCTTGTTCCCCGGCGACTGGTCATTTGGGAACGAATCCGAGGACAAGACCGTGATCAAGACCGCCCTTGTCGCCATGACCATCGTCGGCTGCGACTGCGACGCCAAGCTTTGCGAGTATATCGGCGAAACGCCTGCCAAGTGGGCGACGATCGCCGATTGCGAAGCGGCGATGAAAAGCCAGATGCTGCACGAGCGCAACTTCAACTATCCGCTGGTTTCAGGCATCTGCCGCGCCAAGGGCTCGGCGTCTTCCTCCGAGCTCGCCGCGATAGCCTCGAAGCCCGACCTGACACCCAGGCAGGCCACGGTCGATCCGCTGCCGCCCGAGCTCAGCCACCGCCCCAGCGTTCCCGTCGGCTCGCCGGCCACGGTGGCGGAAACCGAAGCCGCGAAGCCGGTCGCCTATGAAGCGGCGGTCAATGGCGGCAGCGCGGTGCTCTACCGCACCAAGGCCGGCTACGCAGTGGTCAAGACCGATCTCAGCCGCGCCGCGTCCGCGACGGTCGGCATGGCCAAGCGGTCGGCGGACTGGCTGGCCGGGATCGTGCCGAGCGGACTTTAAGCAACAAAGCGGGGCGACCCGCTTAGTTTGATTGGTCCAGCGGCGCTGCCCGCTTCCCAGGACTCGGTCGATCTGCCATAGGACGCACCGCACATCAGGTGCTTGCTCGACAGTTCCCGCCCTTGCATCCCGCAATCGAAATCATCGGCGCGTTTGCCGCCCTCATCACCACGCTTGGCTGGATTCCGCAGGTCGCCAAGGTCGCGCGCGAACGCCGCGCCGGCGACATCTCGCTGTTCGCCACCGGCTCCATCGCCACCGGCGTCTTCTTGTGGACCCTTTACGGCCTGCTGATCGGCTCCTGGCCGGTCATCCTCGCCAATGGCGTCACCTTCCTGTTCGTGATCGCCATCCTCGGCATGAAGCTGCGCTTCGGTTGAAAACCGGCACTTGATGCACGATGATGCCGGCCGGGGTGGAGGGGTCGTTGCATGAAGGTCTTAGCCCGCACGGTGCTGTCCCTGATGCTGGCGCTTGCGCCCGCGCATGTTCAGGCGCAAGGCGACGACAAGACCGTCACGGTGCGGTCGGACGATCCGGAGATGACGGCGGCGATAGAACAGGCTCGAGCCAGCCTGGATGACTTCCTGGCCTTGTCCGAGGCCCCGCCGCCAGGAACCGACAAATTCAAACTGAAGGTGATGATCGTCGATGGCGATGCGACGGAGCATTTCTGGGTCATCCCCTTCAAGCGCACCACCACCGGCTTTGCCGGCATTTTGGCCAACGAGCCCGAGATCGTCCAAAATGTCGTCTACGGCCAGTATATCGAATTCTCCCGCGACGACATTTCCGACTGGGGCTACACCAGGGATGGCCATCAGGTCGGCAGCTACACCGTCTGCGTGATGCTGAAGAAGATGTCCGAGCAGGATGCGGATGATTTGCGCAGCAATTACGGCTTCGACTGCTGAGAGCCAATGCATGTCGCGCAAAAGTGTGCAGCGGTTTTGCGAAAACGACATGCATAAAAACAAAGATCTAAACCGCGTCGCCTGGATCCGTTTCCAGCACGACGCGCTTTAGCCGGCCGCGTCGTCCGCGGCGCCGATCTTGCGCACCAGCGCCGCCGTCGCCAGCATGGCGCCGAGATCGGCGATCATCGGCGCGATATGGGTCTGGTAGTCGATCGGCACGGAGATGTCCGGCAGCTCGAAGAAATTCTTGCTGCGCGGCATGAGCAGGAAGCCGTCGCTGCCGTTGAGCGCGATGCGGGCCTGGTCATATGGCCATGTCTCGCCGAGCCAGGTCAGCGCGCTGGCCAGGCGTCCGGTGACCAGCGGCCTCGCCGCGTCGACATTGTCGGTGCGGAACTCGTAGCTGGCGTCGAGTTCCGGCACGCCGCAGGCCAGTTCCTGCAGCTTGCTGGAGAACATGCCGCGGAAGAAGCCGACCACCTTGCCGGCCTTGCGCGCCGCAACCAGCATGCCTGGGAACGGCTCGATGGTCTCGAAGGCGACGATGACGCCCTTGAAGACCGTCTGCTGGCTCTTGCCGGAGCCCTCCGTCAGCTTCGCCTCGTAAAGCTCGAAAGGGAAATCCTCGTAGCGGCCAGATATGATGTCGTCGAAGCTCTGCCGGTTGAACGCCCCGATCGTCTCGCGCGGCAGCCGGTCGAAGGAATTCGGCCGCACGCCATGCTGGTAGCGCACATCGCGGACGAAGCCGAAGATCATCGGCAGAACCGTATCGCGGAACGATTGCTGCAGCCTGGTCGCCGGTCTCACCGCCTGGAAATAAAGCAGCACCGCCGCCCCGAAGCCGCCGACATAGAGGAAGACGTGCGGGGTCGAGAACCATTGCTCGTTGGGGTCGGCGGCCGCGTTGAACAGCCAGGCGACAAGCGCCACGAACACCAGCACCAGGCCGACGAACAGCGGCACCCGCCAGCGGACCTGCCCGTAGGTTGAAGCCCGCTTCGCCTCATAGGCCTCGATGTCTTTCCTGATGCCGGCGATCACCGCCTCGCTCGGCATGAAATCCGCCGCTTCCATCGCCACCCCCGCCGCAGAGACTGTGCCTCGTGCGGCCATGATAGCGGCTTTTGCGTAAAAGTCGTCAGGCCTCGGCCGGCTCGCTGAAGATCGCCTTCAGCCGGCCCTCGACCTTGCCGCGCAGTCGGCCCTTGAGCGCTTCGACAGGGACCAGCCGCTCATGGCCGCGGACGCGCTGCCGCATGAAGGGATGCAGCCGGTAGCCCGCTATGGCGCCGCGCGCGCCGAGGTCGGCGCCGACATCGACGACGAGGATGGAGCCGATGCGGCCCGGCCATGGCTGGCGGGCAAAGGCCGTGCCGAGAAAATCGCCGAGCCCGTAGGCGACAAGCGTCTTACCGATCCGCTCCATCGGCTGCACGACATGGGCATGATGCCCGGCGATCAGCCCGACGCCCTGCCCGGCCAGTTGCTCGGCCAGCGACCGTGTCTCCGGTCTTGGAAAGTGCCGGAACTCCCAGCCCCAATGCGGCACGGCGCAGACGAGGTCGACGTCCCTGGCCGCGTCGCGCGGCCCCGGATCGCTTCGCATCGACACGCGGCTCGCGAACGGTGCGGCGTCGGCATTGCGCCACTGCGTGAAAGCGAAGAGGCCTATGGTCAGCGGTCCCACCGCGAACCGCTCGATCGGCGCCTTCGCGGCAGTGCCGATGCTGCGGACACCAAGCCGCTTCAGCGTCCGGACGGTCTCCTCGAAACCCGCGACGCCCTGGTCGAGCATGTGGTTGTTGGCCAGAGACAGGACGAGTTTCTCGCGCGCAATGCCGACCGCCGCCAGGGTGTCGGCAAGGAAGCGCTCCGTCATCGCATGATGCGTGCCGAGCCTTGTGCCGACCACGGCGCTCGGCCGCTCGACGACGGGACTTTCGCAATTGCCGACCACCAGGTCGGCGGAGGCGAGCAGCGCCGCGAGGGCCGGATCGCACTCCGGCGCACTGCGGTTGGCGACCGCCGAGATGTCGCCGAGGACGGCCAGCCGCACCTTCCGCGCCGGCGGCGGCTCGATCAGCGTCGCGGCCGGCGGCGCAAAGCCTCGCGCCTCGCCGCCGAGCGACGGCCGCAGGAAGCGCGGCAGCCAGGACAGTTTGTAGGAGAGCGGATAGTTCGACACGCAATGCCCATTCGTTTGCCCTGTGTAGACCGTCTGCCCGGCAGGAGGAAGCAGCAGACGAAGCGCCGCAAATCTGTGTATTCTCGCCGATGGAAGACCCGACGGGAGGATCCGAAATGACCCGATTGCCGAGCCTTGTCGCATCTGCGCTCATTCTGCTCCTGCCGCTTGCTTCTCCTTGCGCCGCTGCCCCCGATCCCGCTCCGCTGTTCGAGGCCAAGACCGTCACCGAGCGCAACAGCGCGCTCGCCGCGCTTGAGGCAGCCGCGCCCAGCGATCCGGCATCGGCATACGCCGCCGGCGCCGGCGAATTCTTCACCGCGCTGGAGATCCTAGCCGGCGGCCTGCATCGCCACGGTTTCGAAAGCCCGCAATCCTTCATGCTGCCCTTGATGCGGTTGCCGGTGCCGGACAACCCCAATCCCGAGCCGCTCACCTACGAGGAATTCCGCGCCATCCTGGTCGCCTTCCGCGACCGGCTGCAGAAATCCGCCGCCACGCTGGGCTCCGTGCCGGCCGATGCCGATATCGGCATGGTCATCGACCTCACCCGTCTCGGCATCGACCTCAACGAGGACGGCAACATCGCCCGGGACGAGAGCGCCGCGTCGATCATGGCCGCGCTGTCGCGCGGCGGCGCGCCGGACGGGCCGGCGCCGTCACTGACCTTCCGCTTCGATCGCGCCGACGGCTACTGGCTGCAGGGCTATGCCGAGTTCCTGATGGCGCAGGCCGACTTCTGGCTGGCGCATGATTTCAAGACCATGTTCGACGGCTCGTTCCACATGCTGTTCCCGCGCGCCAAACTGCCGCTGCAGGACGTGCTGGTGCCGCCGGACGGCGGCATGAGCGGCTCGATCTTCGCTTCCGAATGGCGCTTCGCCGACTTCATCTCGCTGGTGCATCTGGTCAACTGGCCGGTGGTCGAGCCGGAACGCCGGCAGGCCGCGCGCCGCCATCTGCTGGAGATGATCCGGCTGTCGCGCGAGGACTGGAAGGCGATCCGCGCCGAGACCGACAACGACCGCGAATGGCTGCCCGGTCCAAAGCAGAAAGGCCCCAACCCGCTCACCGGCCTCGAAGTCGGCGAGGAACAGGTCACGGCCTGGCTTGCCACGCTCGACATGGCCGAGGACCTGCTTGAGGGGCGCGTGCTGCTGCCGCATTTCCGCGTCGCCGGCAAGGGCATCAACATGAAGCGCTTCTTCGACGAGCCGAAGACGTTCGATCTGGTGCTGTCGATCACCGGCCCAGCCATCGCGCCCTATTTCGAGAGTGGCAGGATCCTGACCGGCGACGACTTCGACCAGATCCAGCGCGAGTTCGGCGGCGCCGGCTTCCTGACCTTCGCGCTGTGGTTCAATTGAGGACACAGGCCCGCCACCGCTCCTGACAGCCTGCTGTCAGCAGCATCGGTGGCGGGTGCGTGCCCCGACACTCCGCTCTTTCCATTTCGGGCGAGTCCTCCCATATTCGGGCCATGGCCAAACTCCCCGAAAAGAAAACGCCGTCGCAGGCGCAGGACGACCGTGGCGCGCCGAAGCGGCGCAGCCCGCTGACTGAATTCCTCGACGCCGCCGAACCGCTCGAGCCCGGCGGCTTTGCCGAAGCGCCGCAGGCCGACTTTGCCGGCGCGCCGCTGACCGGCTCGATCGCCGACTGGGCCGGCCAGATCGAGCGCGAAGCCGAGAAGCAGCCGAAGGCGAAAGCACTCAAGAAGATCCCTGAACGCTCGTCCGCGCCCGGGCGCACGGCGCGCGGCACCTCGATGGGCGGCGCGGCGTCAGCCAAGGAGCGTACGGCCGCGGGGCTCAACCCGGTCGCCGGCCTGGACATCAGCCTGGAGGATGCCGAGTCGATTTCGTCCGGCGGCGTCACCGCCACGGTGGCCGCGCTGTCGGCGCTGATCGAGTCCGGCAATCCGCTGCACAAGGACGGCGTGCTGTGGACGCCGCACCGCCCTACCCGCCCAGAAAAGTCGGAAGGCGGCATCGCCATCAAGATGGTGTCGGATTTCGAGCCGGCCGGCGACCAGCCGACGGCGATCAAGGACCTGGTCGAAGGCGTCGATCAGAACGATCGCACCCAGGTGCTGCTCGGCGTTACCGGCTCAGGCAAGACCTTCACCATGGCCAAGGTGATCGAGGAGACGCAGCGCCCTGCCCTGATCCTGGCGCCGAACAAGACGCTGGCCGCGCAGCTCTACGCCGAGTTCAAGAAGTTCTTCCCCGAAAACGCCGTCGAGTATTTCGTCTCCTACTACGACTACTACCAGCCCGAGGCCTATGTGCCCCGGACCGACACCTATATCGAGAAAGAATCCTCGATCAACGAGCAGATCGACCGCATGCGCCACTCGGCGACGCGCTCGCTGCTGGAACGCGACGACGTCATCATCGTCGCTTCGGTCTCCTGCATCTACGGTATCGGCTCGGTCGAGACCTATACGGCGATGACCTTCCAGATGCAGATCGGCGACCGGCTCGACCAGCGCGCGCTGCTCGCCGATCTCGTCGCCCAGCAATACAAGCGCCAGGACATCAACTTCGTCCGCGGCTCTTTTCGCGTGCGCGGTGACACGATCGAGATCTTCCCCGCCCACCTCGAGGACCGCGCCTGGCGCATCTCCATGTTCGGCGACGAGATCGAGCAGATCACCGAGTTCGACCCGCTGACCGGGCAGAAGACCGGCGAGCTGAAAAGCGTCAAGATCTACGCCAACTCGCACTACGTGACGCCGCGCCCGACCTTGAATCAGGCCATCAAGTCGATCAAGGAAGAGCTCAAGCACCGCTTGCAAGAGCTTGAAAAGGCTGGCCGTCTGCTGGAGGCGCAGCGGCTGGAGCAGCGCACCCGCTTCGACCTGGAGATGCTGGAGGCGACCGGCTCCTGCGCCGGCATCGAGAACTATTCGCGCTACCTGACCGGCCGCCAGCCGGGCGATCCGCCGCCGACGCTGTTCGAATATGTGCCCGACAATGCGCTGATCTTCATCGACGAGAGCCACGTCACCGTGCCGCAGATCGGCGGCATGTATCGCGGCGACTTCCGCCGCAAGGCGACGCTGGCCGAGTACGGTTTCCGCTTGCCATCCTGCATGGACAACCGGCCGCTGCGCTTCGAGGAATGGGACGCCATGCGTCCTCTGTCTGTCGCGGTTTCGGCGACGCCCGGCGGCTGGGAACTGGAGCAGTCCGGCGGCGTCTTCGCCGAGCAGGTCATCCGTCCGACCGGACTTATCGACCCCCCGGTCGAGGTGCGTCCCGCCAAGAGCCAGGTCGACGACGTCGTCGGCGAAATCCGCGAGACGACCAGGGCCGGCTACCGCACGTTGGTCACCGTGCTCACCAAGCGCATGGCCGAGGACCTCACCGAATATCTGCATGAGAACGGCATCCGGGTCCGCTACATGCACTCCGACATCGACACGCTGGAGCGCATCGAGATCCTGCGCGATCTGCGCCTCGGCGCCTTCGACGTGCTGGTCGGCATCAACCTTCTGCGCGAGGGCCTCGACATTCCCGAGTGCGGCTTCGTCGCCATTCTCGACGCCGACAAGGAAGGTTTTTTGCGCTCCGAAACCTCGCTGATCCAGACCATTGGCCGCGCCGCCCGCAACGTCGACGGCAAGGTCATCCTCTACGCCGACCAGATCACCGGCTCGATGGAACGCGCCATGGCGGAAACCAACCGCCGCCGCGAGAAGCAGATGGAGTGGAACGCGGCCAACGGCATCACGCCGGAATCAGTCAAGTCGCGCATCGCCGACATCCTCGATTCGGTCTACGAGAAGGACCATGTCCGCGCCGACATCTCGCAGTTCACCGACGATGCCGGTGCGATGATGGGCAACAATCTGAAGACCCATCTCGAGGCGCTGGACAAGCAGATGCGCGATGCCGCCGCCAATCTCGATTTCGAGAAGGCGGCCCGCATCCGCGACGAGATCAAGCGGCTGCGCGAGATGGAGCTTGCCATCTCCGACGACCCGCTGGCACGCGAAGTCGAAAGCCAGAGCCCGGCCTCGGGCCGCGAAAAGGGCAAGCACAACAAGGGCGTGGCGAAACATCGTACCGCGGAGGAACAGGAACGTTTCCGCAGGCTCGACGAAGCTCGCGCCGCCGAAGCGGCTGCCAAGGCTGCCCGGCCCAACCTCTTCCGCAAGCCGCAACTCGACGAAATGGGCGCCGATGGCGCCGTGCCGGTGAAGAAGCCACTGTTCGCCAAACCGTCGATCGACGACATGGGCCCTGGCACCGACATGCCGACGCCCGCGGGTGCCGTGTCGCGCTCGCTGTTCAAGAAGCAGTCGGCGCAGGAGGCGCACGGTTCCGACTTCGGCATCCCCGGCGAGCCCACCAAACCATTGTTCAAGAAGAACTCGCTCGACGAGATGACGGTGCGGCGGACCGAAAAGCCGGTCGAAGGAAAAGTGCCGGCGAAACCAAAGCCAATCTCCCCCCATGTGGGGGAGATGTCCGGCAGGACAGAGGGGGGCGCGAAGGAACGCGACGATTCCCCTAAACCAATCGTTCGCCAGCGCGCCGGCATCGGCTCCTACGAGGATCCCGGCGACGCCCGCCGCGAAAAGCGTCGGCCGGGCAAGACGGGTAGGCCGGGACGGTAGCGCCTCTCCTTCTCCCCTTGTGGGAGAAGGTGAATGGGCGCGCGGCGCCGAGACGGATGAGCAACTGTGTTCGTCAGGACCTGTTTGGATTCCAAGGTTCGTTGTTTTGGATCATCGCGCTGAGGATGGTCAGGATCTTTCGTGCCACGGCGACGAGAGCGACCTTGGGCTCCTTGCCCTTGGCGATGAGACGCTGGTGGAAGGCCTTGAGGACGGGATTTGAGCGACTGGCGGTGAGGGCAGCCATATAGACCACCCTGCGCACGGCGTGACGACCGCCCCAGATAATGCGGC
>NZ_SRUX01000108.1:0-376 GCF_004791545.1 Mesorhizobium sp. M4B.F.Ca.ET.214.01.1.1 | reverse complement strand
TGCTCGGACCGGTGCGGACCGTCATAGAGGCCGAAATTCAGGCCGGTGGTGATGGTGCTGCCGTCGAAATTGTCGACGCCGTCGAGATAGACCTCGAAATTCCAGCCATAGGATTCATGCAGGCCGCGCCCGACGAATTCATCTCCGAGGCCGGAGCGCAGCATGATCGCCGCGCTCTGGATGGCATTGGCGCCGAGAACGAAGAGGTCGCCGCTGGCCTGATATTCCTTGCCCTCATGGACGAAGGCGACCGAACGCACCGTGCCGCCGACATGGTCGAGCCGCCGCACCTCGGAGCCGAGGCAGACCGATACGTCGGGATGCTCGAAGACATGCATCAGGCCATTATTGGCGGTGAACTTGGCATCGGCCGGGC
>NZ_SRUX01000107.1:0-377 GCF_004791545.1 Mesorhizobium sp. M4B.F.Ca.ET.214.01.1.1 | reverse complement strand
GCGTGCTGTTCATCGACATCAATGCCGGCAAGGGCCAGAAGAACCCGCAGCCTGGCGTGCTCGACGTGCTGCGCGGCGAATATCCGCTCGAGGCGGTCTGCCGCTATGCGCCCGGCAGCTCCGTCGCGCTCATTGGCCGCGGCCGGCCGACCGCGGTGTTCCAGGAGGCGCAGGCGCTCTACTTCGCCCATCGCATGCTGGCCGAGGCCAACCATAGTTTCGAGCTCGTCGTCGTCGACGGCGGCGCGCTGGCCGACGATCTCAACGTCCTGCCGCTGGTCGCCATGGCCGACGAAATCCTGCTCGTCGCCAGGCTCAACGCGACGCCGATGCGCGACGTCGCCTCGACCTCGGAGGCGGTCTCGGTGATGGGGCGG
>NZ_SRUX01000106.1:0-379 GCF_004791545.1 Mesorhizobium sp. M4B.F.Ca.ET.214.01.1.1 | reverse complement strand
AGCTCGGAAATCGCGAGCGAGCGCAGCGCGTGCTGGCCACGCTCAACCTAAATGGCTCGGACAGCTGGAGCCGTGAGGTTGGTTCTCAAGGCCTGGATGGCGCCGCAATCACATTCGCCCGGGCGGGGTAAAAGCGATTTTTTGAAGCCGCTCGCGCTTTTGCGCTAACGAAGGTCCCGCGCCGTATTTGGGCCGGACCCATTTGTGGCCCATCAGCCAAGCAATTACCTTCTCCGGCGCCTCAACTGCCGTCAGCCGGTCCTCGAAAGTGTGTCGCAGGCTATAAAGACTATGCTCGGAAGTCGGCAGAAGTTCCTTGCTGGCGAGCACCTTGTTGACGAGCGCTGAAAGTGACGCGGCCTTGTCGCGATAACGAGGA
>NZ_SRUX01000105.1:0-379 GCF_004791545.1 Mesorhizobium sp. M4B.F.Ca.ET.214.01.1.1 | reverse complement strand
CGGCAGCCTCGGCCGAACTGACTTTCCGGGTGATGCCGATATGCTCGGTCGTCACCGGGCCCACATGAGAGAACCAATGAGTTGCCATTAGGTGATGCTAATGGAGGTCGGGAATGTTTGGTAAAAATCTATGAGCGGGTGATCAGATGACCAGCCCGCGCAAAAGACCCCCCGTACCCGGTTCGGTCTGCGTCGGCTATCCTGCCGGCGTTTGGGGCGGTCTCTTTCCCGAGGGCGCCGGCCTGTCCTCCTTCTCGGCATCGATGACCGTGTAGGTAGCTCCACCCTTGGTCGTCGATTGGGCAAGTTCTTCATACAGATACGTTGCGAACATGGACCCGGCTCCCAGCACCGCCCAGAGGGGCACCCCGACCCCCAT
>NZ_SRUX01000104.1:0-382 GCF_004791545.1 Mesorhizobium sp. M4B.F.Ca.ET.214.01.1.1 | reverse complement strand
AATTAGGCGCTACAATGATTAATGATCAGTGGGCTGGATTATAGGACGAAAAAATCTTTGATATTGTATCTAAATATGAAGGCGAGATCATATTGATGCACAATGGTGATGGTAATCGAACAATGCCAGTTGTGGATGAAATGCTTCTACATTTATTGAAACAAGCAAATAAAGCTGAAATGGCAGGTATTCCCCAAGAAAAAGTTTGGATAGATCCTGGCATTGGTTTTGCAAAAACAAGAGATGAAGAAAAAGAAGTAATGGCGCGCTTGGACGAGTTAGTAGCTACGGATTATCCTGTACTATTAGCGACAAGTAGAAAAAGATTTATTAAAGAAATGATAGATAGAGACACACAAGCAACTGAAAGAGATGAAGCAAC
>NZ_SRUX01000103.1:0-383 GCF_004791545.1 Mesorhizobium sp. M4B.F.Ca.ET.214.01.1.1 | reverse complement strand
CTTCGACCAGACACCGGTGGTCAACAATTCAGGCACCATGACGATCGGCGACGGCGCGTTGCTGCCGCTGAGCGGCATCATCAACAACAGCGGCCTGATCTCGCTCGGCTCGACCGGCAGCGATACGCTGCTGCAGGTTATCCAGCACGGCGTGACCTTGCAGGGAGGCGGGCAGATCCTGTTATCCGACAGCGCCGCCAACATGATTTCCGGCACAGGGCCGGATGTCACTCTCGTCAACGTCGACAACACGATCTCGGGCGCCGGCCAACTGGGCGGCGGCATGCTCAGCCTCGACAATAGGGGGACCATCATCGCCTCCGGCTCGAATGCGCTGGTCATCGATACCGGAGGCAGTGTCGTCACCAACTCCGGAACGCTGG
>NZ_SRUX01000102.1:0-383 GCF_004791545.1 Mesorhizobium sp. M4B.F.Ca.ET.214.01.1.1 | reverse complement strand
GCGATCAGTTCCGCCATATCGATGGGCTCGTTCATGGCCTCCTTGGCCAGCAGCATCGCCTTTTCAGCGCTACCACCGATGCCGACAGAGATCAGTCCAGGTGGACACCACCCGCTGCCAAGGGTCGAAACGGTATTGACCACCCAGTCGGAAACGGAGGCGCTGGGATTGAGGGTGGTAAAACGTGCCTTGTTCTCCGACCCGCCGCCTTTTGCGGCGATGGTGACCTCAATCTGGTTACCTTGCACCAGGTCGACATGGACAACTGCCGGTGTGTTGTCGCGGGTGTTGACCCGTCTAGCGGCGAGACGGCCAACGCCGCCTCGAAGGCGATCGGCGTCGCCGGATCGCCGAAAGGCTGCCCCGGCGCGCCGATCTCGGCG
>NZ_SRUX01000101.1:0-384 GCF_004791545.1 Mesorhizobium sp. M4B.F.Ca.ET.214.01.1.1 | reverse complement strand
CCGCTGATCACGATACAGCGTGAGGAAGTGCCAGGGCTGCCGCCGGCGGAGTGGGACCAGGCGATCATCGCCACCGGGCCGCTGACCGCACCGTCGCTTGCCCAATCAATCGCCGAGGCGACCGGCGCCGATGCGCTGGCCTTCTTCGACGCCATCGCGCCGATCATCCATTTCGACACGATCGATATGGATACCTGCTGGTTCCAGTCGCGCTACGACAAGGTCGGGCCTGGCGGCACCGGCAAGGACTACATCAACTGTCCGATGGACAAGGACCAATATCTCGCCTTCGTACAGGCGCTGATCGACGGCCAGAAGACCGAATTCAAGCAGTGGGAAGGCACGCCCTATTTCGACGGCTGCCTGCCGATCGAGATCATGGCC
>NZ_SRUX01000100.1:0-386 GCF_004791545.1 Mesorhizobium sp. M4B.F.Ca.ET.214.01.1.1 | reverse complement strand
TTTCTTTTTTATCAAATAGTGTAGCTCATTGAACTACTATTCTCCATACATTCAATGCCATTAGGACAAATCCTTATTCTCTTTTGACTTTGTCTATCCCTCAAACTGACATTCGAGTGAAACCCAAAATAGCCTTCATGAATCCAAAACTGGTTCTACATCAATTTTTCTTTGACTGTAGATTTTTAAGTTTCTGTTTCTGAAAACTGCTGATTCATTTGAGATTTAAAATACTCCCAATTAAAATGCTTTATTATCATCTTATTAGTTTTTGAATTGTTTTTCATTCATAAATTATTAAATGGATATTTTAAACAATCATCACATGCGTATCATTTGAGTCATGTTATTAATTTTATAAAATAAGAACTTCATCAATATATTAG
>NZ_SRUX01000099.1:0-388 GCF_004791545.1 Mesorhizobium sp. M4B.F.Ca.ET.214.01.1.1 | reverse complement strand
AAGCATGGTGCCGACTGGACCAAGCTCAAAGACGAAGCCGAAGATTTGAAGAAGGAGTGAACTGTCGGCACGGCTTCGCCATCTTCCCAGCGGCACCGGCCGGCGAGCTGGTTGATGCTATGGCGGCAAAGCGCTTTTCGCCCTTATGAGACAGCTGACCCAGCCTCGGAACGCGCCGGCTGGTCTCCGATTGTAACGTGAATTCGGTTTCAGCTGACAGAGGCGCTCTGCTAAACTTGCCAGCGGGGCCAGGGACGGAGTTTCCCAATGGATGCAAGCGAATTGCAGGCGATCAGCGACACTCTGATGCGGATTGTGACGCCAGATATGACGCCGAAAAAACTACTGAATGCGGCAAGGAAGGAACACCCGGACGCGTCAAAGAAAG